>CAYGRZ010000008.1:0-42021 GCA_964352425.1 uncultured Planctomycetia bacterium
GTGGTGGTTCTGAAACTGAGCTGTTACATCGACTGTGGACTGTTGACTCTGGACTTCTCTTGACGTGCTCCGACAAATAGTTCCCCGTGAGATCATCGATCGCCTGTGTCAACTCCTGTATCCTGAGCTGCTTCTCGAAACGAGCCTTCATATCTTTCGGCGGGAAGGCCACCGACTCGAACTGGAGCCGCTTGCGCTCAAAATACACCCTTCGCAGGTCATCGAGGATATCGTTTCTCAGCTGCGTCGTGAGCCTCGAACGGACATCGATATTTGTCTGGTCGTCGGACCATATCATATTGCCAAGATCCCACGACACGGATACGTCGATACCTTCGGATATATCATCCGGGCCGCCCACGACATAATCTTTCGTCGCGCTCGTATATATCTCATACGAGTTGGAGCGGCTGTTATCGAACCCGACACTCACCTTCGGCACAAGCGCCTTGAGCCGCGCCTCGCTTCTCCACTTCTTTATCTTTTCGGGATCGACCTCATTAAAGCGCAGCGCCGCCCGCTGCAATTCGCCGATGTCTGGCTCGCTATTGTAAACGATCTCAAGCGATTTCAAGTTCTTCTCGACATCGATGTATTGGTTTTCGATAAAGTTGCCGCTCTCCAGCCTGTACAGCCCCTTTTCCGTGAGCGCCCACAATGACGCCTCGTCGGCTGAGGCATACACCAAGCTGTTCACGCTCAGTGTCTTTTCAAATCCCCTGTAAAGCTCGGACCACTTCTTCTTCTCAGGCAAGAACGCGTAGACGCCCTTCGACGTGGCGCAGTGCAGCCTGTCCGTGCCTGCCGATACGAGGATACACTTCACGCTGCCGGCGAGTCCGTCCGTCGATACTCGCGCCCAAGCCTTCCCGCGATCATCAGAATAGACGATCCTCTTACCGGCCCCGGCAAAAAGACGCTTACCCTTGATTGCGATGCAGGCGATCCCGCCGACTAAAGTTTCCTCGGCTTCAACAGAGTCGCCCGATTCATCGGCGATCTCATCGGGGCCGCCGACGCCGGACGGATCGCCATATATCTTTTCCCACGCATACGGGCTGTCCTTACTGATATAGAGCCCGTCATCGGAGCCCGCATAGATATATCCGCTATCAATGGCGATGCACCCGATGCGCCTGTTTTTGAGGATCCCGCTGATATTGCGCCACCTCGCGCCGCCATCATCGCTTAAGAATACGCCTTTCCCGGTGCCTATCATGGCCTTTTTCGGATCACGGCGCGACACCTCTATCGACAGTATGTTGCTCTTCTCAGGCAGGATCGTCCGGAAGACATTTCGCCAGGTCTTTCCCGCGTCACCCGACATATAGATACCCCTCTTCGTGCCTATCAACACGCCCCCTGAGCTGCGGCCGATAGAGGTGATCTCGTTCTCGCCCGATGGAAGCGAGAATACCGGCCGCCACCTGTCCTGAGCGTCCCCTGCCGCATAGACCTCAAAACGGGTCGCCAGATATAGAGTGCCTTTGTCCGCTATCATCGCGCGGCTGTCGACATTGCGTATCGAGCCGTCTTTTGCGGCGTAGAGCTCCTGCGGATAGGCCCTCACCGTGATGAGTAAAAGCATCGTGAATAAAAATGCTGCGGCCCTGCCGTGCATATCGCACCTCCTGTTTGGCAGGTGCGATCTTAACAGAATGTTAGCTTTTTGTCAATCTTATTTTGATTATTTATCAAATTCTGCATTAAGGGAAGCCCCGCCCGTAAGTTCAGGGGCGGGGCGTATCCTAATTCTAACCTACCGTGACTTCTTCCTGCGCTTCAGCGCCTTCGCCATCCTTGCGAGCGCAATATCGCGCGTCTTGCCTTCGGTGATATGTTCGCAGCAGATAGCCGCGTATCCCGTCCTGTTCTTTATCTTGAACGTCTTTATCTTCATCCCCTTCCTTTCTGTCGACTCCCGACTGTCGACTGACTACGTCGCTTCCTCCAGAGCCCACACGAACGCCTTGACGCCTTCTTTACCGAGACTCTTTCGCATGTCCTTCACGCATGACAGAAGCTGCTTCGCCTCGTCGTCTTTGCAGGCGACATACAGAATATTGTTGAGGCCCGGCCAGATATCATTGCCCAGATGCGTGCCGGATGTCGTGCCCTTGCCGTAGATCCTGGTAAGTTTCGTGTAGTTCTTAAGCGCGCAGCAGCCCAGGGTTTCCATGACCTCATCATCGATCGCTTCATTGTAATTTATCATGACCATCTTCACGCGGCACCTCCGTGTTTCATCTTTTTCCCGTTCTTCCTGACCCTCGACTCGACGACGGCATACAGCGTCGGGACGAAGAGCATCGTCACGAACGTCGCTACGGAGAGCCCGCCGAGCATCGTGATGCCGAGTGGCCTCCAGGACTCGGAACCCTCACCCGCGGAGAACGCGAGCGGCGCGAGCCCTACGAGCGTGGTTATGGTCGTCATGAGAACCGGCCTTAAGCGGTTCTTACCGCCCAGCGTCACCGCCTCGAGCATCGAATATCCCCTGTCGCGCAGCAGCGCAATATAGCTTATCAAAACTATGGCGTTATCGACGACGATACCCATGAGCATGACGACGCCGAGGAACGACATGACGCTCAGCGTCGTTCCGGTCAGCACTAAACTGAATATGACGCCGGTGAAGGTGAACGGCACCGCGAACATGATGATGAGCGGGTCGAGAAGCGACTCGAACTGCGCCGCCATGACCATATATACGAGTATAATGCCGAGGATGAGCAAAAGCAAGAGGTCCCTGAACGCCTTCACCTGTTCTTCGGCCTCACCGCCGAAATTGATCATGATGTCGGGCGGCATCGCTATCGTCGCCATCTGGCGCTTCAGGTCCTCGATGATCTTACCCGGTGAGCGCTTGAACGCATTGCATGAGACCGTTACCACCCTTTCCCTGTTCTGGCGCTCGATCGAGACCGGGCCGGTCACCTCGACGACTTTCGCTATGTTGCCGAGCTTCACCTGCTCCCCGCTTGTCGGGGAGACGATAAAGAGGTCCTCTATATCCTCGGGCTTTGCGCGCGACGATTCCTCAAGCCGCACGTATATGTCGTACGTCTCGCCTTTTTCGCGGTACCGCGCCGCCGTCGCTCCTTCGATAAAAGTCTTGGCGGTTTCGGCGATCGTGCTCATGTCGATCCCCATCACGGCCGCCTTTTCACGGTCAACCTTTATCGTCAGTTCGGGGCGATCTATCTCCCTCGATATGCCGGCATCGACCGCGCCGGGGATCTTCCCCATCATATCCTGTATCTTATTGGCGACGATGTCGGTCTCGGCGAAGGAATGGCCTATCACCTCGACCTGTATCGCCTTGCCGCCCATGCCGGTGATCATCCTTCCGATCGGGTTACCCGTCGAAACGTCGACCTTCAGCACGCCGGGGATCTTGCGTATCTGGTGCCTGACTTTCTGCCCTGCTTCGAATACCGACCTCTTCCGCTTGTTCTTCGGCGGGAGTTTGGCACCCGCCACGACGACATGCGATCCGGACGACCCGCCCATGACCCTGCCCGTACCGCGGCCCGACTCACCGCTTCGTACGTACGAGAGCATCTTTTCGGGGATCTCTGTATCCAGGATATCCTCGACGCGCTTCGCGACCTTATCCGACTCCTCGACCCTCGTACCGAGCGCCATATCTATGGTGATCCTGATGTCACCCGTATCCTCCTCGGGGATGAACTCATTACCGACGAATTTGAAAAGGAAGAGGCTGGCGATGAACAGAGCGGTAAATCCGATGATGACCGTCTTCTTATGCTCAAGACACCATGCGAGCGCCCTCCCGTACGCCTCTTCCCAGCTCCTGAACCAGCGTTCGGAGGTATCGTAGAAGCCCTGCATGAATCCCGGGCGCTTGACACCCTGCGGCGACGGCCTCATCCATTTGGCGCAGAGCATCGGGCTGAAGGTGGCGGCGGTAAAACATGACGCCAGGAGCGTCACGGTGATCACCATAGCCAGCTCGCCGAACATGATACCGATGACGCCGGGAATGAGAAGCATCGGCAGGAAAACGACGACGGTCGTGAGCGTCGTAGCCGATATCGCAAGGAACATCTCCGATGTGCCGAAGATGGCCGCTTCCTGCGGCCGCTGGCCCCGCTCGAGATGGCGGTAGACATTATCGACGACGACGATCGCGTTATCGACGACCATGCCGCAGGCTATCGCAAGCGATGAGAGGCTTATCGTGTTGATCGTCTTGCCTGACAGGAAGAGGTAGATAAAGGCGATAAGGAGCGAGAACGGGATGGTGAGCGCTATGATGAGGCTCGGCAGGAACTGCCGCAGGAAGAACCAGACGACAAGTATGACGCCGATGATACCCTGCCCCAGCGACTCTTTCAGCGAATTGAGCGAGTTGATGACATCCTGGGATGTATCGAAGAGTATCTTCATCTTCACGTCGGAAGGGAGCGTCTTTTCTATCTGCGAGAGCTTCTTTTTTACAAGGTCGGCGACCTGGACGGTGTTCGTGCCCGTCTGCTTCTGGACCATCATCATGAGGGCGGGCTTCCGGTCGAACCTGAGGATAGTGGCCACCTCTCTGTAGCTATCCTCAACCTTCGCGACATCCTTGAGATAGACGTACTTATTGTCCCGCTTGCCCAGGATGACAAGGTTCATCTCCTCGGGGCTGGTGAACTCGCCGGGCAACCGCAGGAGATAGTCGGTAAGCCCCGTCTTTATGTTGCCGACGGGCTGCGTGACGTTCTCGCGCTTGATGGCGTTTTTGATATCGAGTATGGAGAACCCGTATCCCTCGAGCTTTTTCCTGTCGATCCAGACGTTGACCTGCCGTTCAAGCCCGCCCATGAGCTGGACCGTCCCGACGCCGGGGATCTGCCTGAGCGGATCTCCCACGCGCTTATCGATCGTGTCGTAGAGCTCCGGATAGCTCTGATCAGCGGATATCCCCAAAAAGACGATCGGTATCATCGCGGTATTGAACTTGAATATGAAGGGGTTGTCCATCTCTTCCGGTATGTCCGGCAGGAAACGCTTGGAAAGCTCGATGCGGTCGCGGATATCGTTCGAGGCCTCGTCGAGGTTCGTGCCCCAGACGAATTTCAGGGTAACGACACAGACGCCCTCTCTCGACTTTGATGTTATCTTCTCGACGCCGGGCGTCGTCGCCAGCTGGTTCTCGAGCGGCTCGGTGACGCGGGTCTCGACGTCTTCGGAGCTCGCGCCCGGATACTGCGCGATGACCGTAATGGCAGGCGGCTCTATCTCGGGCATGAGATCAATGCCGAGCCTTGTGAGGCTGTAAAAGGCGATGATGATGATCGATGAGAAGATCATCAGGTTGGTTATGGGTTTTTTAACGCCGAATTCGGGTAGATTCATTATTTATTCCTCTGCAGCCACCATCGCGCCGTCCTTCAATTTCTGCTGCCCCATGATGACGACCGCGTCACCCTCTTTAAGCCCCTCGGACACCTCGACATACGCTCCCTTGCGGGTTCCGAGCGTCACCGGCCGCAGATAGGCTCGTCCACCCTCTATCACGTATACATACACGGGGGGCATCCTGCCGATAACAGCCTCCTTGAGAATGACCGGATTACTCCTCTGCTCTTCTATAATAAGATCGACCTTCGCGAACATCCCCGACTGCAATCGGCGGTCGGCGTTCTCTATGAGGATCTCTATAGGAGCCGTGCGGGTCTGCAGGTCTACGACAGGGCTTATCCTCGTAACGTTACCGGCGAAATCCTCGCCCGGATACGCGTCTACCTGTATGATCGCCTTTTGGCCCGTCCGTATCTTCGGCAAATAGCTTTCCGGGATATCGAGGTCTATCTCCGCTTTAGCCATATCGGCAACGAGCGCTATCGGCGTCGTTATGGTGACGTTCGAGCCAAGGTCCACATAGATGCGGCCGACGGTACCGGCGAGCGGGCTTTCGACAGGTGCCTTCTCGAACTTTAACCCCACCTCGTCCCTGTCTATATACGCGATGACGTCGCCCTTGGCGACTGCGCTTCCCTCTTCCTTGACCTTCTCCGCTATCTTGCCGGTCACTTTCGGATAGACGATCGCTTCATCCTGTCCTTTGATGTTTCCGACATACTCGAGCCCCTTGGAGACATCGTGGAGCCCGACCTTCATGATCTTGACCGGTATGGCCTCGTCGGCCTTTTCTTTCTTTGCGGCCTCCTTGCCGCAGCCGGCCGTCAGGGTCGCGGCGATCAGGATACATGTAAAGTACATAAATATTTTCTGCATGAACGCCTCCTACTCCATCTTGATATTGTCATACGCCAGCGTCATGCCTTCGGCCTTCGCCAGCTCCACAATTGCCTTGTTGTAGTCTATGGCGCTGCCGGCGTAATTGACCTCGGCCCGGGCGAGCTTCTCCTGATAATCGATGATGTCGTGCGTCGACACCAGCCCGGCCTTGAACCGCTCGGATTGCGCCTCGTAATTCCTGGCCTCCGCCTCTTTTATCTTGACGCTTGCCTCGAGCATCCTGTATCTGATCTCGACGTCCCGGACGGCGTTGCGTACCTCCAGCAGTATTTTCTGCTCGAGCCTCTTGAAGGCCAGGAGCGCCTGCTGCTTCTCGAGCCTCGACTTCTGGTATTTTCCCTTCGCATCGTCGTTGCCGAGCGGGACCTTGACGCTGACACCGATCGACCAGTCCTGGTACTGGCCGCCGCCGAGGACGCCCATGTCCTTTTCGAAGTTCTTCGCAAGGCCGTTGAAGCCGTAGCTGCCGACGAGGTCCACGATGGGGAGCATGCCGTTCTTGTTGTATATGACGGTGATATCCTTGTTCTTGAGATCTATCTTCGCGGCCTCGTAGTCGGGCCTGTGGCCAAACGCCTTGTCGAGCGAATCGATGATATCGGCCTTCTTCTGTTCATACGCGATGATGTCGAGAAGCACTATATCGGCGTTCCAGAGCTCTTCGTCGTTGACAAGATTGGTGATGAATTTCAGGTTATCCTCGGCAAGCTTCATGACGCCCTCGGCCGCGGCGACCGCCTGCTCGAAGCGCGCTACTTCAGACTCCGACTGGAGCAGGTCGACGTTGGAGGCGAGCCCCTTGGCGTATTTTTCCTTATTGATCGCGTAGAGGTCCTCGACCCTCTTCAGCGAGACGACAGCCGTCTTGTACTGCTCCTGGCTGTACTGAAAATCATAATATGCCTTCTTCACGTCGGTAAGGGTCCTTATCACTTCCTGCGTGAAATCCTGAACGGATTTGAGCTTATTGTTCTTCGCGATCAGGAAATCCGCCTGGGTCACCGTAAAGCCGAACCCCTTCATGAGCGGCTGCGTCACCGTCACCGCCGCGAATGAATCGAACGTGGGATTGATGGACTGGAAGTATTGGTCGTAATTCGAGCGCGTCCTCAGCGTATCGAAATCGACAGAGAGCTTCGTGCCGCTTATCAGCGTCTGGTCATACCCGAAATTTATGGTATTGGTCCGCACCTTGGTAGGGTTCGGCCCAAAGAGGGGCCTGTCGCTGTTATCGGTATCGTCTTCCATAAGATAATCGAACGAGAGCATGGGGTCGAACTTGCCGTATTGAGTCTTCACATTGGCGTCGGCTATCTTCGGGACGATGCTCATTATCTGTATCTCGGAATTTTTCTTCAGCGCCATCGCGACGCAATCGACCATGGCTATCTTGAGGATCTTGCGGCTTTCCATCGAAGCGATGTACGCGCCCTTGTCAAAGGCAGGGCCTTCCTGCGCGCGGGCGCTTGCGGCCGCGGCCAAAAAAAAGACCAGCAGTATCGCTATGACATTCCTGATATTCATGGGGCTTTCCCTTAATCCTTGAGATGCTCCTTTAAATGCGTCAGTATGTTCAGGTACTGTTCGCGCTCTTCCTGCGAGATCATACCGAATATCCTGACCGATATCTCCTTGCGCTTTTGGATCATACCCCGCACCATCTTCGACCCCTTTGCCGTAGGCTTTATCCTGACGATGCGCCTGTCCTTCGGGTCGCTGGACCGCAGGACGTACCCGTCGCGGACGAGCCTCTGCACCACGCCGGTCATCGCGGCCGTCGTGACATTCAGGTGTCTGGCCATGTCGCTCATCTTACACTCGCCGAGCCTGTTGAGGAACTCAAGAACGAAGAACTGCGGCATCGTCATCTTCAGCTTATAGAACTCGGTCGCCTGAGATTTCATGAACTCTTTCATGATGAAGGGCATCAGCTCGCTTACCCTGTCGGCGAATTCGGAGAGGCTGGGCTGCGGCATTGTTAATCTCCTTTATTGTTTATACTCTTAAATGTTTACACTATTAACTATACCATCAAAAAAAAGACCTGTCAAGGCCCGGAGTGAAATATTTTTCGAGCGCTACGGCTACGGAACGTATTTGCGGACCAGGTCCAGCACGCCCTCCATACTCACCGGCTTTATTATAAAATCATCGGCCCCCAGCCGTCCTGCGTCAAAGACATATTCCGTGTCGGACTTGGCGGAGATGATGACGACCGGTATGTGGGAAACCTTCGGGTCTGATTTCAACTTCGAAAGCGTTTCGAACCCGTTCGACTTCGGCATCACAAGGTCGAGTAGGATTAGGGCCGGCAGCTCCGCCCTCGCCTTTTCCATACCCTCACTGCCGTTGTGCGCGGCCACCACCTGATAGCCGTTGGCCTCCAGCCTCATCCGTATCGCGTCGACAAAATCGAACTCATCGTCTATCACCAGCACCTTCCGGCTCATACCTCTTCCTCCCCTGATACCGCCGCGTATATCGTTTTCCTTTCGATAACCTTGAAATGGCCCTCTTTAAGATTACCCAGGCTCAAGAGCCCTATCCTCACGCGCGCCAGGTCCAGCACCTCGAACCCGATGTCCTCGAAGAGCCTGCGCAGGTGGCGCTTCTTGCCTTCGCACGCAATGACCTTAATCCTGGACTTCGAGTCATCGGCGTGCTCTATGTAAGCGGACTTCACCCTCAGGATATCTTCCCCGTCGCGCACTCCGCGCTTGAGCCGGCCGAGGACGCCGCCGTCGAGGCGCCCCTTGACCGTGACTGAATATTCTTTCTCAATTTCGAACTTCGGATGGGTCATGCGGTAGCACAGGTCGCCGTCGTTGGTAAGGATGATGAGGCCGCGCGAGGGCTTGTCGAGCCTCCCCACGGGATATACCCTGCCGAAATTCTTCGGGATGAAGTCGACCACCTTCGATTCGGCGAACCTGTCCTCAAGGGTCGTCGTCACGCCCTTCGGTTTATTGAACATGATATAGACGTTCTTTTCGGGCCTAAGCAGCTTCCCCTTCACCTTTATCGCGTCCCCGTCCGTGACCTTATACCACGGTTCCAGGACATGCCTGCCGTTTACGGTGACCTTGCCCTCCTTCACCAGGACGGTGGCATCCCTGCGCGAACACACACCGCTCTTTGCCAGAAATACGTTCAAGTTCATATTGTCCTATCAGTAAGCCTCTGTAGGGCACACTTAAGTGTGCCCTACTGCATACGGTTTACGACTAAAAAATAATACCACAAGCACAGCGCCGTTCAGCATCGCCACGACACTGCAGGTACCCGGTATACCTATAATAGGTATAAGGAAGGCACCCGTCAAAAGGGCTCCCAGGCATGAGCCGGCAAGGTCCGCGCCGTAGGTCAAGCCTGTCACGCGCCCGAGACGAGCGCCCGGGTCGAGGCGTATCCTGTTCACGGCAGGAAACAGGAACCCGCCTATGAAACCTGCCGCGAGCGGCAGCAGCGCGAATACCACGTTAGCCCCGGTCCATGATACTATGTTTGAGCCGGAGCTTGCAAGCTTCTTGAATATCACCGGCAGCAGTAGAGGATACAGGACCAGACAGGCTTGCGCGGAGAGCACGGCGCCCGACGGGTTCGCGGCCCTCCGGACCATCCTCGTCGCGTAAGAGCCCCCCAAAGCGATGCCCGCCATGAACGCGGTCAGTATCAAACCCAATTTGTAAAAGAGGTATCCGTACAGTATCTGGAAGGAGAGCAATACGACGATCTGGAATGCCATCTGGCTGAACCCGTTGGCAATGATCGCGGACATCGCTGCCGTCTTAAACGGCCTGGATGCGCGCGGGCCGGCGAGCCCCCACAGGACTATGATGGCGCACATCAAAGCGGCTGCCGACCATATCATCTTTTCCGTCACCGCCTTCAGGGCGCTACTGAAGAGCGAATCCTTAAAGCGTGTCGTCCAGAAGACTATATCGTAATAGTATGAGATCGGGCGAAAGTCCCTGTTAACGGCGGCTGGGCCCGGGGCCGAAATAATATTTTCGGTGTAGGCTATCTTTTCGGGGGAGAGCCTCGATACAAGGTAATACTCCCGCACATATTTTATATCGAGCGCCCTCAGCCTGGCCCTGTCCATCAGGATCCTGTAATCATAGGTAAGAAGGCCGCGCGTATTGGAGGCGAGAAAAAACGCCGTCTCGCCGGGTAGTATCCTGACGTCTCCGAAGGCCGTCTTCAGTGTCGCGTACACCGACCGCAGGAACGCTCCAAGATCGCCGCTTATGTAAGTTTCAGAGGAGCCAAGGCCTAGCGATAGAACCCCGCCCCGGCGCAGCGCCTGCCTGGCCTCGGCGAAGAACTCGGCCGTGTAAAACCTGTTCAGCTGCGCCGTATACGGATCGCCCAGGCTGATGATGATGACATCATATTTCCGGCCGGCCTTCCTCATGAAATACCTGCCGTCACCCGGTATCACGGACACCCGCCTGTCATCCAGCGGCCTAATGTACTCGCGGGGAAGGTGACGGCGGGCCATCTTTACTATGAGAGGATCGAACTCGACGTAATCGATCTTTTCGACGGGATGCTTCAAAAGCTCCCCCACCAGCCCGCCGGTGCCGCCGCCGATCAGCAGCACGCTTTTCGGCGCCGGGTGCTCGAGGAGCGCGAAGTGGACCGCCTCCTCCGAAGACTGCTTATCCGGTACGGTATAGAGATGAAGGCCGTTGTCGAAGAATGAGAACTGTGCGCCGTTTTTTAATACCGTAATATTGCCGTAGATCGAATTCTGCGAGGCGATGAACTCATAACCGGGCCACTGCCTTTCGGCGAGGTACCTGTCGAGGGCGGACCACCCGCCGCATAAAAAGGCGATGATGTCGCAGAGCGCCATCGCAGAGGCGAGGACGAGAAGACGGGAACGCGCGGGTGTCTCTTTCGACAGCAACAGAAGGATGAACGCCGAGGCCATCGCCAAAAAACTGAGGATGGCCAATATCTGCATCGAACCGAGGAAGCGCACGAGCACAAAACCGGTGACGAGCCCGCCGGCGGCGCTTCCGAGGGCCTCGAGCACATAGACCGCGCCTGCCTTCACGGCGCCCAGATCCGACCTGGTCTCATATATGCGGCATCCGAGGACGAACATGAAGCCCAGGACGATACACGTAGGCGCGAAGACGAGAAAACCGGACACCACGACTGGGAAGAGCGGTATCGTCTGGCCCGGGTTCACGCCGAGAACGGCCTTTATCGAACGGATCAGCACGATGTTGAGCGGCAGGAGCGCCGCCAGGCCAAGCAGGCAGAGCGAAAACGCCGCGGCCTTTGACCGTATCCTGTCGGCGAGAGCGCCCAGAAGCGCGCTTCCTATCGCGCCGGCGACCAGCCATCCCGCCAGGATGAACGCCACCGACAATTCATTACCGTAGAATACGACGAGGAGCTCCCGCACGAGGACTATCTGCGAGGACATCGCGATGAAACCGACGAGAAAAATGGAAAATATTACGGCTTTCTTCATCTACGTCCCATATAGCCCCAGGAGCAGCCCGGCGCCCAGGAGTATCAGGAGCAGCGCACAGGCGACCCTGAAGAAGAGAGCGATACCTTTCGACCTGATGAGCTTCTGGACTATACCGCGCAGGATACCTGCAAGCGCACCGATCACGATGAGGCCGGAGAGGAACGTACCGAGGCCGAACGAGAACGCATAGGAGGCGCCCTCAAAGGCGCTGTGCGACATCATCGCGATCTCCAGGAGAAGCGCGATAAGCGGCGGACAGGGGCTTATTCCTATCAGGAAGCCGAGTACCAGCAGGCTACCGAAATCATAGACCTTGTTATGCCCCATTTTGCAGGCGCACGCCACTTCTTCCTTGCGGACGAGGACGACGAGTCCCAGCAGGATACTGATAATGCCGCCGAGCGGCCGCAATATAGAGCCAACGCTCGATTCCGCCACGTGCCTGAACGCTGCGCCCGACAAACCGGCAAGGGCACCGAGTATGATATACGCAAAGAGCCTGCCGAAGAGGAATACCGTTATATCGATGGCGGTCCGGGCAGGCGCTTCTCTCCTGCCGAGAATATAGGTGACGAGGATCGGCGTGCAGACGAGAAAGCAGGGGCCGGCTATGCCGAAACTGAAACCTATGCCGAAGACCTGAATGTGAGTTATGGCAGTATTGAGCATCGTTATTTATTTCCCCAGACGCCGGCTATCGTATATCCGCAGTAAGCGCATTTCCCGTTCCTGATGCCGGCGGGACGGACCATGTAGCCGAGCCGCTCGATAAGGAGCTTCCCGCAGTTGGGACAATACGTGTTCTCATGCGGGTTACCGGGGACGTTGCCGATATAGACGTATTTGAGCCCGACATCCTTGGCGATCGTGTATGCCTCGTCGAGTTTCTCAACGGGCGTCGGCGGGAGGTTCTGCAATCTGAATGCCGGCATAAAGCGGCTGAAGTGGAGCGGCACATCGTCACCGAGATTGTCCTTTATCCACTGGCACATCGCGCGGATCTCTTTCGGGTCGTCATTCCGGCCGGGTATGATGAGATTGGTGATCTCGAGCCACACGCCCGCCTGCCGTATCGTCTTCAACGTATCGAGGACAGGCTGGAGTTCGGCAAGCGCGTTCATCTTCCTGTAAAATTCGGGGCTGAAGCTCTTGAGGTCGACATTCACGGCGTCCATGTATTTGAGCAGCTCTTTGAGCGGCTCGGGGTTGATATAGCCGCAGGTATGCATGCCGTTCTTCAGGCCCTTCGCGCGGGCTTGGCGAGCGGTGTCGAACATGTATTCGTAGAAGACGGTCGGTTCTGTGTAGGTATACACGATGAAGGGCGAGCCCGCCTTGATCGCTTCCTCGACTACCTTTTCGGGGGGCATGTCATAGGCGGCAACTTCGTCGGGCCGCGCCTGCGATATCTGCCAGTTCTGGCAGAAGAGGCAGCGCATGTTGCAGCCGGCGGTAGCAATGGAGAATGCAGTAGCGCCGGGATAGACGTGGAAGAAGGGCTTCTTCTCGATCGGATCGACGTGGACGGCGACGGGATTGCCGTAGCCGAGCGTGTAGAGGATGCCGTCCTTATTGATGCGGACCGTGCAGACTCCCCTCTGCCCTACGTCAAGGACGCACTTCCTCGGGCAGAGGACGCATTGGACTATTTTGTCTTTTACTTTGTTCCAGTAGCTTGCGACGCGGGGAACGGCCTTATAACTATCTCCAGCGCGGCTTTGGGGCGCGACAAAAGCGGATAACAGAAGCAGGGTGATTATCAGGCGTCTCGTTGTCATATAATATTTGCGCTCGCCTGTATTATATCCTCAACGACTGTCTTTCGCAACTAAAACAAAAAAGACGCTCTCCGGATGTAATCGGAAAGCGTCTTATTGTTGATCGAGCTGGCGATATTTTAGTCTCGCTGTTTTATAATCTGCTTCTGCTTTTCGGCTGGCTGACCAGTAGTCGTAACACCTGCCGGCACCTCTGACACATTGGTTGCGACTGTTTCAGTAACACCCATAGTCCCGGCCAGATCGACATTAATAACCGCCTGTGCGGCTGGCGCAGAGGTCGGAGCTACAGGCGTCTCGATCGCCGGAACTGTGGCAGTGGACTTGACCAGATTGCCATCTGCATCGAGCTGCAACACAGGCTGTATAGTTATAGGTGCGTTCTTGTCGTATTCTATACGTTTGACGCCAAGCGGCGTTGCATAGACAAAACCGCTCCATTGAGCGCCCGGAAAAACGCCTATGCCTGACTGAATAAAGTAGGTAGAACCTCCATATTGCAGTTCTGTAACCATAGTTCGTATCCCTACTATATTAGGATGTGTCGTGTCATAAAAGTTGATGATCTGTATTGAACCCAAATCAGTGCCAATGCTGCCGGCGAGGAATTCCCGCGACTGTAATGCGCCCATTAAATTATCTTGTGGCGAGACCTGACTGATATCGGTCCATCCTACCGGCGGGTATGTTATCGCCCTCGAAGCAGTGACATAATACATCTCCCCGTTATATTCCAAGCTCACAAGCCTATGCATCACTCCGGGGGCTGGCGCGCCTCCCTGATGCGGCATATCTTCCACCATGACGACCCTTATCGAGCTCGGATCAACGGTAAGGTCTTTGGCAAGACGATCGCGCGCCTGCGTCTTCAGAACAAGATCCGCATCACCAGGCACGCCCATAAACAGTGCCGCGATGTTTTTCGGATCAATAAATCCTTCACCGCCGAGCTCAGGCAGTTCGTTCCCGGCCTGATCATATACACGCGTGGCCATGATAGTACCTTCAGCACCCACATCATACTGTACAAAAAGGCTGCCTGCCGGTGCGCCGACAGGGTTGACGATATTGATATATGCCTCCTGAGCTGTCAGCACCCCTTGCTGATCGAAGCTGGATTGCGTTTCTATATAGACCGTATTGCCTGCCGGGTCTATGCCTGAACCATAGCTGGACGGCATCACTACCTTACCGGCGACAACAGCGTAACCGAATGTTATCTCAACGCTCCAGTCCGGCAGGAACGCGTGTACCCACTCGACACCGTCGCTGTTTCCCCAGTATTCAACGATAATGCTCGGGTCGTTCGGGTCGAGGCCGTTCCTCATCGCAAAGTCCTCGCGCGCGAGCCTCAGGGCCTCATTCTTGGGATCCCACGCCCGGCCCGTGGCCACGTTGACGTATACGGTAGTCGACGTCCCGTCGGCAAGCCCATAGGCAAATGCTATCTCCCCACCCGCGACAGACCAGCCCTGAAGCGGCGATCCGCCCTGGCCCAGAACATCTCGAACGTAGTTATTGGCGTTCAGGAGCAGGTCGGTGCGGGTGGTGTTGTTAATTAATGACCTGAGCGTCATCGTTTCAACACGATATTCGACGCCATACGACGGCATGTCCCTGTAAACTTCATTCACAACGCACTCCATGGTGATGGTGATATTATTCAGCTGGGCCGTGACAGTATAGGTTGATACCCTATTGCCCTGCCCAGGTATTGACGGGAGTATCTTTTCACTAATGACGGAGGGCATGCCATTCACATGCACGAGACTCATGTCCGCACCCATATTGGCGGCGATGGCCTTGCGCGCCTCGAGGACAGCCAGGATGGCGCCGTCGTTCTTTGACGAGCTTGGCACTCCTGTGGCGGGATTCACTATGATCCGTATCCCTGAGCCGTCAGCGAACTTGAAGATGAAGGACGGAGCGCCGTTTACCATCGTCCATGAATCAAGGGTGTATGAGTCGGGGTTGAAGTTGTCTTTGAGGTATCTTACGGCGCTGTCGCGCCCGCCGGTGAACTGGACCACGATATCAACCGGATCAGCAAGTCCCTGATATATCTTTTCGCTCCCGTCAGGATATGTGACTTTGGTCTCCGTGATCCCGCCTAGATCATTGTCGTAATGGTGCCTGAAGCTCATGAGGAGCTTACCGTCTTTGTCACGGACTTCGTTTGCAAGGTCATTTATATAGGTAATATAGGTCCCGTCATTAAAGTCACACCTGACAAGCCTCTCCTGGCCTTCGACATCGCCTCGATATGTGAATACGCAGATCGGCTCTGCCTCTGGAATTCGGACTTCACCTTCGTAGCGCTTTACGCTTATAGCCCAGATAGTAACCTGGCCATTAGGACCGACCGAGGTGGTCGCCAGATAGCGGTATTCGTCGACGTACTTTATCCGCTGGGTACCGTCAGCCATAGTCTCGTAATGGGTTATGGCCTGTATGCGATCTTTAGGCCTGCCTTCTTTATCAAGGTAGCTTACGGTCGCTTTATGGTTGCCGTCTCTATCATACTGCTCTATCCTTTCGATGCCAAGATATTCGGGTCCGGTTTCGGCTGGATTTTGTCTGTACTTATACAAATCATAGGAACCGTCAAAATACTCGACCTTTTCCACAATGTATAGAAGAGACGGCACCATGCCAATCGGTGGGTTATTGTAACCCATAGCGCGTATAGTATAGGTATAGGTACCGTACGGCTGGGGTGTAACCTGACCCTGTACTCCCGCTGCGAGCGGACGGATATCTCCCATAGGCCGCTCGAGCGTTACGGTGTAGATGTTATCGCTGCCATTGACCTTCAGCACTTTTATCTCGCCTTCCGCTACCCTGAGGCGCGCGGCAAGGTCTTTTACGGCGGTCTCTTTTACTTTATTCCACATCTCCACATAGACGTTGATGGCGGATATCGCATCGCCAAGCTGTCCCGAATATTTAGTGTACAGGCCTATGAACAAGCCCAATCCTCGAAGCGCCGCGTCCACCTCGGGAATGCTAAGGCCAAGGTGTGCGGATATGGTCCCGTAGTCATTGGTATCTATTGCGGCTTTAAGGATGGATATTTCGGCATTGGATCTATATATAGCTTGTTGCACGGGAATAGCCAGGGTGGGTAACGCGAAGACAAGATGTGTGAACGGGCTGCCTTCGGGAAGCCGGGCAAGGAGGCTCTCATATGCAGTATTAAGCTTCGCGAACTCTTTGGCCAGGGCGATCTCCTGAGCTTGTGTGTCGTTGACTGAAGCGATGTTCGTCTCGTGCTCCTTAATCTTCTCCCCGGCCTTCCTTATAAGCTCACCGTTGCGATATTCTATGACAATGCCAACAGGATCGACAAGACCCGGGTATGCCACAGGAAGCCTGCCGTCAGAATAATAGACGACTGTCGTGGCTATATTGAATACTGTCGGCTGGCCATTCCCATCGAGGTATCTGAACGTCATGATGGGCACACTCGAACTCGGACTGTAGACAGCCTGGGCAAGGTCATTACTATAGGTAATGCGGGTGCCGTCCGCGAAGGCGCAGCTTTCGAGCCTTTCCTGGCCGCGCTGGCCTCTATATAGGAATACGCACAGCGGCTCGGACTCCGGAATGCGGACCTCTCCTTCAAACCGGTTTACCCTGATCACACTTGTCGCTACCTGTTGTCCCGGCATCATCTCCTCTATATAATACTGATATTCATCGACGTACTTTACCGTTGCGGCGCCGTTCAGGATTTCATAATGGGTCACGTGTTGAATACGGTCATCCGGATATCCATTAATAAGGTAGCTGACCACGGCCTTGAGCTGGCCGGTACCATCATACTGGGTGATGTCCGCTATCTTGAGTATCGTCCCCCAATATGACTCGACCGGTTGATAGTCATAACGATCATAGCTTCCGTCAAAATACCCGACCGAATCTACAATATACTCAGTGGAGCCGACTCTATATCCGGTGGGTTTAATAATATAGGTATACTTTCCGTACGGCTGCGGCGTGATCTGGCCGGCCGTCGTTTCAAGCATCGTCATCGGCAGATCACGGCCCAGCACGACCATATATTCGCCGGCCCTGCCCGGCAGAGCCGACAATACTTTAATATTGGTTATCGGGACCCTGAGCCTTGCGATCAGGTCGTTCCTTGCCGTATCTACCGCTTTCCTTATCGCGAACGGATCCTGCATCGGGGACGACAGCGCCATCTTGGTCGGACTAGTCACCCCGTAAGACGTCATCGCGCCTGTCGGCCTTGTGGGTTGAGCTCTTAAGGTCAGCGTTATCGGTGACGGACCGGATAGAACGCTTTTTCTGAGGACGTCATAGGGAGTAGCCGTGGTCTCATCAGAAAGTATCAGTGCATCCTGCGCAAACAGAGATGTCGAAACGAATATTGACGCTATCGCCAATATCGCCAGGCCCGGAATTTTCGTCTTCATTTTATTTTCCTCCGTGGGTTGTGAAACATTTTAAAAGTTTTTAAATAGGCGTCAAAAAAAATGACCCTTCTTCTCTAGCTATAAGTCTACACGACGAACAGTGAATCGTCAAGCGATTAAATATTACTTTTTTATAGCCTAATTATTTTACATCCAGAAGTTCGAGTTGGATTGATTGCACACCCTGCCAGTTATTGATGGATGGCGTGTAGGCGATATCTACGGAGGAGCCTGTCTTGGGGATGTCGAGGTTATCCCTGCCGAAGCTGATGGCTTCACAGGTGACGCGGTTATCGGTGACCCATATCTTGAAGCCGGACTTGCCTATCTGGCGGGGCCCGTCCTTTACGATAAGGTTGCGGGAGGCAAGAATGGGGCGCGGATTCTCAGTGCCGAACGGTGAGAGGCTCTCTATCTCTCCGATGAGTGACTCGCTGAGCATGTTTAAAGGGATGTCCATCTCTATATCGAGCTTTTCGCTGAAGATGCTCTCATCGACGTCCTTGGCCGCTTCGGCGTTGATCATGTCCCGGAACTCGGCGATCCTGTCCTTCTCTATCGTCACGCCGCAGGCGGCTTCATGGCCGCCGAATCCGACAAGTGTATCCTTGCATCTGTGCAGATACTCGAAGAGGTGGAAGTTCTCGATCGAGCGGCCGGAGCCCTTGCCGAGCTTGCCGTCCAGCGATACAAGGATGGCCGGCCGGTAGAACCTGTCGGCGATGCGCGAGGCGACGATGCCGATGACGCCGGGATGCCAGTTTTCGCTCGCCAGCACGATCACGCGGTGGTGCTTGAAGTTCACCTCGCGCTCCACTTTGGAGAGCGCCTCGTCGAGGATCTTCGCTTCTATCTTCTGGCGGTTACGGTTCTCGGTATTCAGGGCCTTCGCCAGGACGAGAGACTCTTCCGCGTTCTCGCTTAAGAGCAGGTCGATCGCCTTCTGCGGCGAGCCGACGCGGCCCATCGCGTTTATCCTCGGGCCCAGCACGAAACCGATGTGGCCGCTCGAGATGTCTTTGCCGCTCAGGCCGGAAGCTTCCATCAGCGCCTTCAGGCCCGTGCGGCCGCGCCTGTTCAGTTCGCTCAGGCCGTGCTTGGTCAATATCCTGTTCTCGCCGAGGAGCGGCGCGATATCGGCGACGGTGCCCAGGCTCACGAGGTCGAGATAATCTTCTGCGAAGTTCGGCGTGCCTTCATAGAGGCCTTTGACCAGCTTGTATGCCAGGCCGACGCCCGCCAGGTGCTTGAACGGATACGCACAGCCCGGTTGCAGCGGGTTTATGACGGCCAGGGCCGGCGGGATGCGCCCTTCGAGGATCTCGTGGTGGTCCGTGACGATGACGTCGATGCCGGCGGCGTTCGCGTGCTCTATCTCTTTGAAGGATGTTATGCCGCAGTCGACGGTGATGATGAGCCTGACATTGTCTTTGTGGGCCCTCTTTATGGCGGCGAGGTTGAGGCCATAGCCTTCCTCGATGCGGTTCGGGATATAGGTCTCGATATTCCCGCCGAGGCCTTTCAAGGCGGAGTAGACGAGCGTTACGCTGGTCATGCCGTCGACGTCGTAATCGCCGTAGATGAGGATGCGCTCTTTGGCGGCGATCGCCTTCTTTATCCTGGCGACGGCCTTATCCATGCCCTTCAAGAGGAACGGGTCGTGGCAGGCCGCAAGGGAACAGCCGATGAACTTCGACGCGCTTTCGGCGTCGTGGGCGCCGCGGTTCGCCAGGAGCTGGGCGGTGACTTTCGATATGTTGAGCGCGGAGGCGAGGTGATCCTGCACGGAAGGGTTTGAGTCCCTGATTCTCCAGATCTTACGCATATCCTATAGATCCCAATCTGTAGCCACCACTTAAGTGGTGGCTACAGCTACTTTTTGCTAGCCACTAGTGGCTAGCAACGAGCCACCGGCTCACATCAGCCGACCGGCTCTAAAACGGCTCTACGTGGATAAAGACTTCTTTCGCGGTGGCGACTTTCTTCAGTATATCATCCCTGACGACGTCGGTGACCATGTGGCCTTTCTCGACCGTCATGTCTTTGCGCACTGCTATCGTCATGTCTATGATGAGGTCGAGGCCCATCTTCCGCACCTTGATATCTTTTATCGCCTTCACATCTTTATGCGTGAGCGTGATCTTCTTTATGCCGTCGATCGTCGCCTGCGCCGGCGCGCCGTCCATCAGTTCATCGTACGCCTTGTGGAAACCTTCGAAACCGGTTTTGATGACTAAGAGCGACAGTATGAACGCCGCTATCGGGTCGAGAAGCGGAAACCCCATACGCGCCCCGGCTATGCCTATCAATGCCGCCGTTGACGCGAAGGCGTCGGTGGCGATGTTCCAGGAATACACGGTCATCGCGGTCGAAGATATATTTTTGCCGAGGACACTGGTATACTGGAAGAGCCCGAGCTTCACCACTATAGATACCACGGCAGCGATCAGGGCGATCTTACCGGGTATGTATATGCTATGAGAGGCGAGCACGTGAACCGACCTGATCGCCATCTGCACACCCAGGACTATCAGGAAGATGGCCAGCAGCTTCGCAATGATGGATTCGGCCTTGCCGTGGCCGTAGGGATGATCGGCGTCCGGCGGGCGCTTCGCGATCTTGAACCCGATGAGCATGCCCGTCGAGGTCATCGCATCGCCGAGGGTATCGAGGGCGTCGGCTATCATCGCGTTTGAATTGCCGACGATGCCGGCGAATATCTTGAAGACGAAGAGCACACCGTTCGTGACGAGGCTTACGATCGAGCCCTTCTCGGCGTGCTGGTATCCTGTATGCTGCGGCATTACGCGGCCTCTATTTTTTATGGACGGCCTTCTTATGCCACGACAATATGAGGGGGCTGGCGATATAGACCGTCGAATAGACTCCCGAGATGAACCCGACGCAGAGGCAGAACGCGAAGTTGTTCAATACCTCGCCGCCGAAGAGCAAGAGCGCGATGACGACGAGCATCGTGACGCCGGTGGTGAGAATAGTCCTCCCGAGCGTCTGGTTGACGCTTAAGTTCACGATGTCGGCCAATGAACCCTTCTTCACGAGGCGCAGGTTCTCGCGTATCCTGTCGTAGATGACGATCGTATCGTTGATCGAGTAACCGGCGATGGTAAGGAGCGCCGCGACGATCGTGAGGTCGAACTGCCTGCCCGTGATGGCAAGCGCGCCGACGGCGATGAAGACGTCGTGGAAGAGCGCGACGACGCCGGCGATACCGTATTTCAAGTTGAACCTGAACATGACATAGATGAGGATGCCCAGAAGCCCGAGGAGCAGGCTTATCAGCGCGTTCTGGCGCAGGTTCTTACCCACGGCAGGCCCGACGGTCTCGATCTTGAGTATCTGGAACGCGTTGTCCTTATATTTGTCCTTGAACTGCGCGCTCAGCTTTCTGGAGACATCCTCCTGTGTCCTGATGATGACTTCTTTCGGATCACCGTATTGCTGAATTGATGCGCTGCCCATCCCCATGTCCTTCAGGATGGCCCTGATATCATCCACCCGTACCGGTTTTTCGAACATGTATTGCTGCAGCGTCCCGCCCGAGAAGTCTACGCCGAAATTCCGCTCGCCTCTCATGAAGAAGACGGTAAGGCCGGCGATGATGACAACGGCCGAGACGGCATAGCAGATCTTCCTCTTGCCGATGAAATCGATCTTCGTCTCGGGGATAAGCTGCATGAATTTGAGTTTCGCCAGGTCAAACTGTTCGCACAAGAGCTCAAATATGACGCGCGTGCACCATACCGCGGTGAAGAGGTTCGCGAGGAGACCTATCGTCAGCGTGACGGCAAAACCGCGGATCGGGCCTGAGCCAAACTTGAATATGAGCGCGGCCGCGACTATCGTCGTCACGTTGGAGTCAAGGATCGCCGAGAATGCCCTGTGGAATCCGGCGGCTATCGCGGCGCGCAGGGATTTCCCCAGCTTCAGCTCTTCGCGTATCCTTTCGTAGATTAAGACGTTGGCGTCGACCGACATGCCGATGGTTAAGATCAAACCCGCGATACCGGGCAGCGTCAGCGTACCCTTGAAGAGCGCCAGGCACGCGAGGATCATGAGCAAGTTAAGTATGAGCGCGATACAGGCGATCGCGCCCGCAAGCCTGTAATAGACGACCATGAAGATAAATACGAGAGCCGCTCCGATGAGGGTCGCGCGCAGGCCGCTCTTAATAGAATCGGCTCCGAGGAGCGGACCGACAGTCCTCTCCTCTTCCACGATAACGGGCGCCGGCAGCGCGCCGGCGCGTAATATGACCGAAAGGTCGTTCGCTTCGTTCACTGAGAAATTTCCGCTTATCTGCGCCTGGCCCGACGGGATCGCCTCGCGTATGACGGGCGCCGATACGACCTTACCGTCGAGGACTATCGCCAGGCGTTTGCCGACATTCGTGGCCGTGACGTTGCTGAAGATCTCCGCGCCCTTGGCATTTAACGTAAGTGAAACGTATGGCTCGCCGAAACCGCGTGAGCTAAATTCAGTCTTCGCGTTCACCAGCAGGTCGCCGGTAAGGCTCGCGTCTTTCGCAATGAGAAGCGGCTCGCGCCCGCCGCGCTCGCCTTCCAGATATCTTACTTCGTACCCTTCGACCGCTTCGTTGCTGATAGCCTTCTTGAGGTCCTCGACGTTGTCGGATACAAGTTTGAATTCAAGGTGCGCCGTCTTCCCGATTATATCGAGAGCCCTCTCCCTGTCGGTGACACCCGGCAGTTGGACGATAATGCTCTCCCTGCCCTGCCTCTGGATCGACATTTCGCCGACGCCGAACTGGTCGACGCGGTTGCGTATGACTTCCATCGCCCTGTCGATGGCGTCTTTGCGCGCGTCGACCGCAAGCTTTGACGTGTCGACCTTCAGGACGACATGCATGCCGCCCTGCAGGTCAAGGCCGAGGTTTATCTTGCCCTTCTGGACGACCTTGCCGTCCTTGTCCTTGACCGTGAACGGCGGATATATCATCCAGACGCATGCGATCATAAGAAGCACTATTGCGAGCACCTTCCACTGAAGATTCCTGTTCATTCCTGGTCTCCTTGTTATCCTTAATAATCCTTGACCCTAAACCCTATGACCCTAAACCCTTTTTATCCCGAAGCTTTTCTTCTGACCGAAGCGATGCTCGACTTCTGGACCTCGATCTTGACGTTATCGTCGACCTTCAGCGTGACGGTCGCGTCTTTGACGTTCGCGATCGTGCCGTGGATGCCGCCGGCCGTGACGACCTCGTCATTCTTCTTCAATGCGGCTATCATCTTCTTATGGTCGTCCTGCGTCTTCTTCTGCGGCCTGATCAACAGGAAATAGAACACTACAAATATCAAGATAATAGGTAAAAAACTCATCAACGGATTTCCTGACTGGCCCATTTATCTCTCCTTGTTGTAATTTTTGACAAAATCGTCTTTGAATACTTTAAAGCGGTCCTGCCTGATGGCTTCCCGCGATAATTGTATAAGTCTAACATAAAAGCGCAGATTATGCAATGATACAAGGCGCAAGCCCAAGAGCTCCTCTGTGTTGAAGAGGTGCCTGATATACGCGCGCGTGTGGTGCTTACAGGCAAAACAGTCGCATGACTCGTCTATCGGGCGGAAATCCTCCTTGTAGACGGCGTTCCGCAGCTGCAGGTCCCCGGCTGCCGTGAATGCCTGGCCGTTGCGGCCGTTCCTGGTCGGGACGACGCAGTCGAACATGTCGCAGCCGCGCGCGATCGCCTCCAGTATATCGGGCGGCATGCCGACACCCATCAGATACCGCGGCCTGTCTTCCGGAAGGAGTGAGGCCGTGTGTTCGGCGATCTCGTAGATAAGGCCCTGCGGCTCGCCGACGCTCACCCCGCCGATGGCGTAGCCGTCGAATCCTATTGCCAGCAGGTCCTCGACCGCTTTTCTTCGCAGGTCGAGGTAGGTGCTTCCCTGGACGATGCCGAAGAGAAGCTGACGACCGTCGCTCCCGCCTTCGCTATCGCCTCGGCGGGCAGGCGTCGTTCGTCGTTCGTCAAAAAAGTTTCTCGAACGCCTTGCCCATCCAGTCGTAAGCGCCAATGACTGCTCCACGTAATCGCGCGCAGCCGGATAATGGACGCACTCGTCGAACACCATCATGATGTCGCTGCCCAGGACCTGCTGTATCTCTATCACTTTCTCCGGCGTCAGGACGTGCTTCGAGCCGTCGATGTGTGATGAGAATTCCGCGCCGTTGTCGGAGAGCTTGCGTAAGGTAGCGAGGCTGAAGACCTGATACCCGCCGCTATCGGTCAGTATGGGTAAGTCCCAGCCCATGAACGCATGAAGCCCGCCCGCCTTCCGTATGATATCGAGGCCGGGCCGCAGATAGAGATGATAGGTGTTGCCGAGGATGATCTCGGCGCCGATATCTTTAAGCTCGGCATCGGAGATCGCCTTCACGGTCCCCTGCGTACCGACCGGCATGAATACGGGGGTGTTGATCTCGCCATGCGCGGTCGTGAGCACGCCGATCCGCGCGCTCGAGCTCTTGTCTTTATGTATGAGCTTGAACATCTTTAACTCAGCCCTTTCCCTGTAGTATGCCTCGAGGAAATCAATTTTTACGGGTCCGTCTGTGGCGGCACCTGTGTACGCCGCCCAACTCCCCACCCCAACGATTTTTCTGCTCCGCCAGTGGCGTAATTTTTCTGTGCTTCCCGCATCCCACCCAGGCCGCAAGGGCTTGCTCAATTAAAAAGGCGAGTGCCCAAAAGTAAACGCCCTGGGAGAAGCCGAAAAATTTACAATATCAACATCGCGTCGCCGTAGCTGAAAAATCTATACTGGGCCTCGATCGCCTGGCGGTACGCGCCTTTGATGAAATCGTGCCCTGCGAATGCCGAGACCAGGATCAGGAGCGTCGATTTCGGCAGGTGGAAATTCGTGATCAGGTGGTCGACAATCTTGAACTTATATCCGGGATAGATAAAGAGATCCGTATGTCCCGAACTCGCCTTCGCGGCTTCCGGCTCGAAGGCATTGCGTATCCGCGACGCGCAATGCTCGAGCACGCGCGTCGTCGTCGTCCCGACCGCGAATATCGCGCCGCCCGCTTCCTTCGTATGGATGAGGAGCCTTTCGGTCTCCGAGGGCAACTCGAAATACTCCTGGTGCATCGTATGCTCTTCGATATCCTCAGCCTTCACCGGCGCGAACGTCCCGTAATTCGTGTGAAGTGTGACATATGCGATATGGACGCCCTTCGCCCTTATCTTCTCGAGTAGCTCGTGCGTGAAATGGAGCCCCGCCGTCGGGCTCGCGGTCGCTCCTTCCTTCGTTCCATACACGGTCTGGTAATCATATTCGTCGGCATCGTCGTCCGATCTGTCAATATATGGCGGAAGCGGCACGTGGCCCGTATCTCTTACAATATCACGGACGGGCCGCGCGAAACGAACAAATCTTCCGACCGGACCTCGGCCGAGCACCTCTGCCTCATCGCCCGATTCGAGAACGATCCTCTCGCCTTCCTTGAGCCGCGATGATGGCCGCACGAGCGCCTCGCTCACCGGGTCTTTGACCTCCAGCAGAAATAGCTCGACCTTGCCGCCGGTCGCGCGCTTGCCGAAGAGCCGCGCGGGGATGACCTTCGTGTCGTTCAGGACGAGACAGTCGCCGGGCTTAAAATACCCAACGACATCCTCGAACGTCTTGTGTTCGACGGTATGCGCGGCGCGGTTCAGCACCATGAGCCTGCACTTCTCGCGCTCTTTAACCGGATACTGTGCGATCAGCTCTTTGGGCAGCTCGTAATTGAAATCAGAAAGTTTCATATTCGCTCATATTTTAGATTCGTCACTAGGGCGGCGTGTTACTTTCGGGCGCTCGCCTTCGCTTGTCGTCCTTCGACTTCGCTCAGGACGACCTTGAGTACTACCGAAGGGTCGCAGATTCGCATTAGGCATGCACATGCGCTGTGAACAAATTTTGATGCCTGCCCGACCGCATGAAAACACATTCTGGCAGGCGGGGCCAATGAACCTGCCACGTATCACTATTATATGTAGGTCACCCTTAAGGGTGACCTACGCTGTGGATAACTATTGAGCAGTTTCATTGACCGTGCTGTATCGCCAAGGAGTCGCTCCGGCGAGGCGCCCAAAAGTCTCGCCGCCTGGACAACTCTTAAAACCATTCGCTCGCCCATAGTGGGCAGCGCCTTTGCGACCGCCGCTATTCCCCAAGCCCGGAGGCCGGGGTGCTGAGCGGGACGTTAAAAGCCGCGAGCGGGCATGGTTTTTTGGCCCGTGTTAAATTTCATGCCAAAAAGAGCGAGCGGCTTTTACCGAGCGAAGCCCGGCCACGCTGGGGCCGGGCGAGCGTTCACGCGAAGCACCCCGGCCGCAAGGGCTTGCTCAACTAAAATGTCGATCTTCGCATCCCCACATTCAGCAAGAGCCCGATCGCCACCAGCGTCGCCAGCAGGCTCGACCCGCCGTAACTGACGAGCGGAAGCGGAATACCCACGACCGGCATCATCCCCATCGTCATCGCAATATTTATTATGACCTGCAGGCTCAGGAGGACCGCCACACCGGTCGCGATGCACTTGCCGTACCGGTCGCTCGTCAGGTTCGCGATATTAAACGCCCTCTGGATGATCAGGTAATACAAGAGGACGAGCGCAAGGGCCCCGAAGAACCCCCACTCCTCGCCTATCACGGAGAATATGAAATCGGTGTGGCGCTCCGGGATGAAATTGAGCTGGTTCTGTGTGCCGTTCAGCCATCCCTTTCCCAGGATCCCGCCCGAACCGATCGCGATCTTCGACTGTATGATCGTGTAACCGGCGCCGAGCGGATCGATGTTCGGATTGATGAAGACCAGCAGCCGCTGCTTCTGGTAGTCGCGCAGCGCATGCCAGAGAAAGGGCGTGCTCATAATGCCGAAGGCTATCATCCAGATGATGTATTTCAGCCTGGCGCCGCCGACGAAGATGATCGAAATGAATATCGGGATCAGTAAGAGCGCGGTCCCGAGGTCCGGCTGCATCAGGACGAGCGTGAAAGGCACGAAGACTACGATACACGGTACCACGAGGCTGCCGAGTGAATCCATCGCGCCCTTCCTCTGGCCGACGTATGCCGCGAGCGCCAGGACGAGGGCGAGTTTCATGAACTCCGAAGGCTGGAACGCGAAATTTCCTATCGTGAACCACCGCTGCGCGCCGAGCCTGACGTGGCCGAGGACCAGGACGAGGACGAGCAGGACGATATTGACCATGTAGAGGATATACGAGAGGTCGATGAACTTCTGGTACGATATCTTCGTCGTCACGACGAGGAATACGAGGCCGATGGCAAGCCATGTCGCCTGCCGCGCGACATAACTCTCCGCAAGCGGCAGGTTCTTCGCCTGCGTCGCGCTGTAAATAGCGAGGATACCTATCAGGAATATGACGAGCACTATCCCGAGCAGGATACCGTCAAACTCTTTGCGTCTCTTATTGTCTATTATCATTTTTCCGCCCACCAACTACTGACTACCGACTATGGACTATGGACTGTTGACTATTTACAAATACCCTTTGCGTTTCGCCTCTTCGAATATGCCGCGCGCTATCTCGGCCGGCTCGAGGCCACCCTTGCCCCCGTGTTCCAGGAAGACGACGAGGCATATCTTCGGGTCGGCGAACGGCGCGAACCCGCAGAACCACGCGTGCGTGCGCCCCTGCGGGTTCTGCGCGGTGCCGGTCTTTCCCGCGATCGCAGCGCCCTCGATCTTCGCGCGCCTGCCGGTGCCGTTCTCGTTATTGATGACCTCAAAGAGGCCGTCGCGCACCTCGCGCACCGTGCCGGCGCCGAGGCCGATGTCCTTCGGTGTATCGGCCGGCACTTCGGCAGCGCCTATCCGTTTGACGATATGGGGCCTGACCAGCCTGCCCTTATTCGCCATCACGGCCGCCATGTCGAGCACCTGGAGAGGTGTGACGAGCAGATACCCCTGGCCTATGGCGTAATTGAGCGTCTCCCCTTCATACCAGGCGCCTTTCCCGCGGGCCTTTTTCCATGCCCTGCCCGGCACTATCCCTTTTACCTCATCCGGCAGGTCTATGCCGGCACTCTTGCCGAACCCGAAGAGCCACGTGTAAGCCTCGAGCTGGTCGACGCCGAGGACCTTGCCTGTGTTGTAAAAATAGACGTTGCAGGAGTTCATCAGCGCGTCGGTGATGGTCTGCCAACCGTGTCCCTCCTGTTTCCAGCAGTCGAACGTGGCGTTGCCCAGCCTGAACGAGCCGCCGCAGAAAAAGCGCGAGTACCGGCTGATCTTCCTGTTCTCGAGCGCCGCTGAGGCCGTGACTATCTTGAAGACCGAGCCCGGCGCATAGACGCCCGATATCGCCCTGTTCGACATCGGCCGGCCCGACCTATCGTTCAACAACCTCAGGCGCTCTTCGGACGTATCGGGCCTGACGAATACGTTCGGGTCGAACGACGGATGGCTGGCGAGCGCCAGGACCTCGCCGCTCCGCGGGTCCATAACCACAATGGCGCCTTTGTGGTCGCCGAGCAGCTTGTCCGCCGTAAGCTGCAGTGAAGCATCGATGGTCAGGTACAGGTCCTGGCCTGAGGCCGGCTCCTTGACGCCGAGTACGCGCATCTGGCGGCCGCGGCTGTCGACCTCGACCTGCGTGCCGCCGTCACTGCCCCTGAGGTACCGCTCATAATACTTTTCGACGCCGTCCCTGCCGATTAGGTCCTTTATCCGGTACCCGTACTCTTTCAGGGCCTCGAGTTCGTCAGCGGTTATCTCGCCCAGGTACCCGAACAGGTGGCTGCCGAACATCCTGTAAATATAATCGCGCTTCGCCCTCGTCTCGATGACAAGCCCGCCGGTATCGAAACTCGCCTCCTCGAGCGCGAGCGCATCCTCCCTACTGATATCCGCGGCGATCACGACCGGCGCGTATGACCTGGCCGCGGCCTTCTCGAGGGCTTCCATAATCTCCTCGCCCGACATGCCGAGCACATCGTTCAACAGGCGCGCCAGGGCCTTGCGATCGCCTATCTCCTGGTACACTATCGCCACATCGAACGAAAGACGGTTGGTAACGAGCGGCCGGCCGGCGCGGTCAAAGATATTGCCGCGCGGCCCGTCGATCGGTATAACCCTTATCGAGTTGTTCCTCGAAAGGCGGGAATAGTACCCGTACCGCAGGATCTGGTTGTAGAAGAGACCCGTCGCGAGCAGGATAAAGAGCGCGGACATGATCGCGGCGAGGGCACGATCTCTCATATATATTCTTCCGACTCCCCCATCCGATACATGTTCACCAGCTTGACATAGATCGGGATCGATATGAGGGCAGTATAGAGGCTCACCGGCAGGACGGAGGAGGCGAGATATTCCGTGAAGCCGAGTACGGGTGGCTGTGAAAAGACGGAAGCGAAGATAAAATGGAGCACCATTGACGCTGCGGTGAGGACCATGACCAGGAGCGCGCGGATCCTCTTTGACTCTTTGGAAAAATTGGCGCTCAGGCTCCCCGCCAGAAGGCCCATGACGGCGAAGACAAACATATTGATGCCGAAAAAATCGAGCGCAAAGACATCCTTCAGCGCGCCGGACACGATCCCGGACTCGAGGCCCGCGGCGCTTCCCAGGAACAGGCCGAAGAATATCACGCAGGCGAGCATCAGGTCCGGCGTGGCGCCGAATATCCTGATGTGGCCGAGCACGGTCAGATGGACGGTAAGCGCCAGCACCAGTATAAAGTAGATATTGGCCCGCCCTATTTTATACACAGGACCTCTTCCAGCCTGGACATGTCCTGAGACGTCCTTACGATGGCATACTTGTATAACCTGCCCGGCTCCTTGCCCGCCTCGACGACCTCGCCGACCAGTATCCCCTTCGGAAAGACGGTGCCGAAACCGGCCGTGATGATGCGGTCACCCTTCTTCACGTCGGAATCGAGCGCGATGTATATCATCTTACAGGTCCCGTCAGGCCGGCCGATGAGTATCCCCCCCTGGCGGTTACGCTGGATGAGCACGCCGACCTTCGAGTTCGGGTCGGTGACGAGCAGGACCCTGGCCGATAACCTCCCGACCTCGAGCACCCTGCCCACCAGCCCCATCGTCGAGAGGACGGCCCTGTTCTGCCGCACGCCGCCGGAGAAGCCCTTGTCGATGATGAGCGCGTTGGACCAGTTCGTCGGGTCCCTGCCGATCACCTGCGCGCTGGCCGTGGTGAACGGGACCGTTTTTTTAAATTCCAGGATACTCTTAAGCCGCTCGTTCTCGTCCCTGAAAAACTTTGCCTCCTCGACCCGCCGGCTCAAAAGCTCTATCCTTTCGCGCAGGAGGCGGTTCTCTTCCCTCAGCGAGGCGAACGGCAGTATCTTCTTGAGGCCGGCCTGGACGCCGTGCAGGCATTTAAGCGGCAGGCTGCTCGCGTCGGAAAGCGCCGAGCGCAGGGGACTTGAGATGGTCTTGGAATTGATCAGGAGGAACGCGAGGATTACCGCTACTATGAGGGCTTTGAATAGTGTATGCTTTTGGGTGCGCACATCTGCCGTTTATCGTTCGAGACGCGGGGAAACCGTCACCTTCCTCAGATACTTTATCTCGCTTAAAACCTTTCCGGTGCCGAGCGCGACCGCGGTCATCGGGTCCTCGGAGAGATGGACCGGCAGCCCGGTCTCTTCCGAGATAAGCTTGTCGATGCCCCGCAGCAGCGAGCCGCCGCCGGCGAGCACGATACCCTTCTCGATAAGGTCCGACGAAAGCTCGGGCGGGGTCCTCTCGAGCGTGATGCGCACCGCTTCGAGTATCTGCGCGATAGGCTCGGACATCGCTTCCCGTATCTCTTCGCTCGTTATCGACACCGTCTTCGGGAGCCCGGCCACGAGATCGCGGCCCTTGACGTCCATCTTCAGCTCTTCCTCGAGCGGGTAGACCGAACCGATCTTGATCTTTATCTCTTCGGCGGTCCTCTCGCCTATCATCAGGTTGTAGTTCTTCTTTATGTAATTGATGATCGCTTCGTCGAGCTCGTCGCCGCCGACCCGTACCGACTTGGAAAAAACGACGCCGGCGAGCGATATGACGGCCATTTCGGTGGTGCCGCCGCCTATATCGATGATCATGTTGCCGGAGGGCTCCTGGATCGGAAGCCCGACCCCGATCGCCGCCGCCATCGGCTCTTCGATCATGAAGACCTCCCTGGCGCCCGCGTGCAGGGCCGAATCCTTGACCGCGCGCTTCTCGACTTCGGTGATGCCCGAGGGTATCGCTATGACGATGCGGGGCCGCACCAGCGGCTTCGACTTATTGACCTTCTTGATGAAATACCGGAGCATCGCTTCGGAGATCTCGAAATCGGTTATGACGCCGTGCCTCATCGGACGGATCGCGACGATATTGCCGGGCGTCCTGCCGAGCATCCTCTTGGCCTCTTCGCCGACGGCGATGACGCTGGTGGTGCCCGCCTGGACGGCGACGACCGATGGTTCGCACAGGACTATTCCCTGGTTCTTCAGGTATACGAGCGTGGTGGCGGTGCCGAGGTCTATTCCCATATCGTTGGAGAACATGCCGAGGGTATCATTATATATTTTGTTGCCGAGGCGCCATAGTCCTTTAATATTCATACCGTCTCCTTGTCATGCGATAGTAACAAAAAACGCGCTTATTGTCAATTATAATTAGCTTATATGCGAGGACCTCCCGATCCACGCAAGTATAAGGCCTATCATGACACCGACGAGCGCCCCGACAGCGACATCCGACACATAGTGGACACCCACATAGACCCTCGAAAATGCGACCAGGGCGGCGTACGCGAACCATGCCGCGTACCTGCCGAAGAACCCGGACAAGAGCGTTGCCGCCATGAAGGCGGTCGCCGCATGGCCGGAAGGCATAGAAAAGCTCCTGCCGGCCGACTCGAGCACGCGCAGGCCGGGGATGGCGATGAAAGGCCGGGGCCTGGCGCAAAAATCTTTCAGGAGATCCGTGGAATAATACACGAGAGTGAGCCCTGCCAGCAGAAGAACGCCGCGCATCTTCTTCTCCTGCCTGCTCAGGATAATGATCAGCACCGCGAGGATGAAGATCGCCCCGCCGGATCCCAGCCAGCTCATGACCGGCATCAGGACATCAAAGGCCGGGTTTGCCAGTGTCCCGTTGATAAAGCGGACCAGATGGTCGTCGGGCCAGGTCATCATAATTTTTGCAGCGAATCCAGAACGTCGAAAAATCCGGGGAACGACTTAGTCACGCATTCGATACCGTCGATCTCGCTCTTCCCGTCAGCGGCTAACGCCGCCACGGCCATGGCCATGCATGTCCGGTGGTCGCCGAAGCTGTTCAGGCCGGCCCCTTTGAGCGGCGCGCCGCCATCGATCACTATCTCATCGGCGCTGACGTCGATGGCCGCTCCCATCTGGGCGAGGTTCTCCTTCATCGAATCTATCCTGTCGGTCTCTTTGACCCGTAACTCTTCGGCGCCTTTGATCACAGTCCTTCCCTTTGAGAACGCCGCCAGCACGAAGATGATCGGGAGCTCGTCTATGATTGAGGGTATCTCATCCTCGCCGATCACGATCCCTCTGGTCGGGCCGGATTCTACTTCGATATCCGCGTACGGCTCGAACGCGTCGGTCCTGTTCACTATCCTTATCTTCGCGCCCATCCTGGACATTATGTTCAGGATGCCGGCCCTCGTCGGATTGGTACTGACCCTCTTCATCCTGACCCGGGAACCTTTCAGGATAGACGCGCCGACCATGAAGAAGCTCGCGCTCGATATATCTCCGGGGATCTCCAGCGTCTTTGAGCTCAACTTCCCGCCGCCTTTCACCCGGACCCTGAGACCCTCATCGGTGAGGTCCGCGCCGAAATACTTCATCATCCGTTCGGTGTGGTCGCGCGACTTGATCTTCTCTTCGACGGTCGTGACGCCGTCCGCATACAGGCCGGCGAATAGTATTGCGGATTTGACCTGCGCGCTGGCGACGGGCATCATGTACTGAACGGCCTTAAGCGTGCCGCCTTTTATCTCGAGCGGCGGGAAACCGCCCTGCGCAGCCCGGATATCGGCGCCCATCAGCGACAGCGGTTCGATGATCCTCGTCATCGGCCTCTTCGTAAGCGACGCCTCCCCCTTAAGGACCGTATCAAAATCCTGGCCCGCCAGTATCCCGGCAAGGATGCGCATGCTCGTACCGGACTCGCCGAGATCGACCGGACCGGCCGGTTTTTTGAGCCCCTTAAGGCCGGCTCCGTCGATGAAAGTCGTGTCATTTTTTTTCGAGATCCCCACGCCCATCGCCCTGAACGCGCGTATCGTATAATCGCAGTCATCACACTCGAGGACACCGCGCGCGGCCGTTCTTCCTTCGGCTATCGCGCCGAGCATGACCGCCCTGTGCGAGATTGACTTGTCGCCGGGAATAGTGATCGTCCCCGAAAGTTTCTTTACCGGCTGGATGGTCGTTGATCGCATAGTGTATATTGTAACAGGGTCGAGGGGCACGGGTCAAGGGTAGAGCAAAGCCCCCCATGACCCTAAACCCTATGACCCTAAACCCTATGACCCTAAACCCTTTTTTTCTTTATAACGTCCTGCATATCGCGCGGCAGCGAGCTTGTGAACTCCACGAATTTTTCAGTGGACGGGTGGATGAACCCTATCGTCATGGCGTGCAGCATCGGCCGCTTCAGGCCGTCCCGCGTGCCGTAGGTCACGTCGCCCATCACGGGATAGCCGATATGGGCCATATGAACCCTCACCTGGTGGGTCCGGCCCGTGCCGAGGGTCACCTCGACCAGTGTGGCGTCCCTGAAACGCTCGAGCACGTGATAGCGGGTAACGGCGAACTTCGAGCGCTCTTCGTCGAAATCGACGGCCATCTTCCTGCGGTCCGTCCTGTCCCGCGCAAGCGGCGCCTCGATGACGCCGTTATCGAACTGGACGACGCCCTTGACGATAGCCAGATAGACCCGCTTTGCCGTCCTGGCCTTGAACTGCGCGGCCAGGAGCCGATGAGCGCGATCGGTCTTCGCGACGACCAGAAGCCCCGACGTCCCCTTGTCGAGGCGGTGGACGATGCCCGGCTTCCTGACGCCGCCTATGCCGGATAGCTTTTTTTTGCAATGGGCCAGCAGCGCGTTGACGAGCGTGCCGCTGTAGTTGCCGGGGGCGGGATGGACGACCATGTCGGCCGACTTGTTCACGATCAGCAGGTCCTTATCCTCGTAGACGATCTTCAATGGGATCGATTCGGCCATGATGTCGGACTCGACCGGGGCGGCCACCACGACATCGACGTACTCGCCCGGCTTTACCGCGTCGTTGGACTTGCGCGGCTCGCCGCTGATGAGCACGTTCCTGTCGCGGATCAGGCGCTGGAGGAACGCGCGTGAAAAACGGTCACGCAGCTTCTCGGCAAGGAACTTGTCGACCCTCTTGCCCCTGTCCGCGTCCGTTACTTCGATCCTGAAGATATCTCTTTCTTCCACCTGTTTGACCTCGATATAAATACGGCCGCAGCGGCCGTAAAGATCACGATGCTTATCGCCTGCGACATGGTAAGAGACGCGAAGATCCGGGGATTGTCGCCGCGGAAAAATTCGATCGCGAAGCGCTTGCCGGCATACAGCATGCAGTACCCCAGGAATATCTCGCCGGTAAAGCGCCTCCTGTCCTGCCACAGCCTCAATAGCACAAAAATGCCGAGTAGGCCGATGGCTGAATACACCTGCGACGGATAACGCAAGGTCCCGTCCTGCGGGAATGCCACGGCCCACGCGCCGGCGGGCGCGACCTTGCCGTAACAGCATCCGTTCAGGAAGCAGCCGACCCTGCCCAGCGCCTGCGCAAGCGCCAGGTATGGAGCCACGAGGTCAGACACCGCCCAGAAGTCCAGTTTCCTCGCCCTGACGAACCAGGCCGACGCGGCCAGCGCGCCGATGAAGCCGCCGTACCAGACGAGGCCCCCCTTCGAAAGATTGACGATCTCGAAAGGGTTGGCGGTGTAATAGCCGATGTTCAGAAGCACATAGAAGAGTCTCGCTCCGGCGACGCCGGACACAAGGATTATAATAGTGTAATCGACCACCATATTGCCGTCGAGGTTGTACACCGGGGCGCGCCTGTAGATAAACGCGGCCGCGATCGCGAAGCCGAGCGCGACCATGACGCCGTAGGAATAGATGTTGAGAGGGCCTATCTTAAATAAGATGGGATGCATGATACTTCCAATGACAAATGACGAAATTCAGATAATATTAAAACCGGTGAAAAAGAACAGATTACAAAGAACAGAGAACAGACGGAGTCAAAAGAACAGAGTCAAAATAGCATTTTTCGATTTTGTACTCTTGACTTTGTTTGTTCTCTGTTCTCTGTACTTTGTTCTCTAACATGTTGGCCATGATGTTGACACCTGCTGCGCTACGGATCCTTGTCATTCGTGCTTTGACATTTGACATTTAAAAAAATGTTTAATACCAATATCGCCGCGCCGATCGTGATCGCCGAATCGGCTATGTTGAAGACGGGCCAGACGCGGAAATCGAGAAAATCGATCACGTAGCCGAATTTTATCCTGTCGACAAGATTTCCCAGGGCCCCGCCGAGAATAAGCCCGAAAGCGGCCGCAAGGGGCGCGCTCATCGCTTTCGATCTCAGGACGTAGAGCAGGATCAGCACCACCGCCACGAACGTCATCAGGATGAACGCTACGCCCATGTTCCTGAATATGCCGAAGGCGGCGCCGTTATTAAGGACCAGTGTAACGTGGAAAATGCCGGGGATGACCCTTATCGACTCTGCCGCGGAGAGGCTGTTGACTATGACATACTTTGTGAGGCGGTCCGCGATGAAGACCAAAGCCGCGGCAAGAAAGACCCACCCCCGGCCGGAGCGGCAGATCATCAAATCTCTGTTTTCTTCTGGCAGTCTATGCACGTCTCGGCGTACGGCAGGACTTTGAGCCTTTTTTTGGGTATCAGCTTACCGCACTGGAGGCAGCTGCCGTAGGTCCCGTCCGTGACGCGCTTGATCGCCTCGTCGATCAGGAAGAGCACCTTCTGCTCGTCGCTTGCCCTGCCGAGCGAAAAGTCCCTCTCGTAGTCGTCGCTCGCCATGTCGGCCATGTGGTACGAGTACCCGGAAAGATCGCCGGAGAGCTCGCGCGGTGATTTATTCAGTGTATTCTGGGCTATGTGCGAAAGGTCGCCGCCGACCTTCTCCCGCTCCTTCAGCAGTATCTGCTGGTATACTTTCAGTTCGGACTTCGGCATCCTCTCCACCTTGACCGCTTTCGGTGACGCAGCCGCCGCTTTCGGTGCCTTCGCCGCCTTCTTTATCGCCTTCGTCCTGCTTTTCGCCTTTGCCATGATATGCATTCTCCTTTTCAGACCGCTTGTACGCATCGTTCGCAGAGCGTCGGATGGTTCGTGTCCTTACCGACCTGTTCGCTGTAGTTCCAGCACCTCTGGCACTTCCGACCTGCCGCCTTTTCAACGTATATCGCGACGGGCAGCGCCTGCCCGACATCGCCCCCGTTCCGGGGCGCGTCGGCGACTTCCACCTGTGACACTATAAACAGATATCTTAATCCATCCTTGTTATCAGTCAACAACTTTTTATATTTATCTTCGGCGGAGGCGATGATTACCTTTGCCTCAAGGCCCGACCCTATCTCGCCCGACGAGCGCTTCTCTTCCAGCTTCTTCAGGACGGCCTCCCTGACCGCAATCAGGCGGCCCCACTTCTCGTCGAGGGCGCCGTCATGCCACGCCTTGTAATTGGCGTCCGGCCACTCCTCGAGGTGTATCGAATCTGACCTGCCGCTGAAACTGACGTAGCCCCATGCCTCCTCCGTCGTTACGGCAAGCACCGGCGCCATCACCTTCAGAAGCGCCGAGCAGAGTTCGAACATCGCCGTCTGGCCGGACCTGCGCTCAAGCGAATCGGCCTTAAACGTGTACATCCTGTCCTTCAGTATATCGAGATAGACCGACGAGACTTCGTAGACGCAGAAGGTGTAGACGTCCCTGTAGACCTTATGGAACGCGAACGATCCGTAATGCGACTCGGCGTCCTTGATGATACTCGAGAGCCTCGAGAGCACCCACCTGTCGATCTCGAGCATCCGGGTGTGCTCGACCGCATCTTTTGCCGGGTCGAAGTCGTAGAGGTTGCTCAGCAGGTACTTGTAGGTATTCCGTATCTTCCGGTACGCATCGGCCAGCCTCGTCAGGATCTCGTCCGAAAGCCTCACGTCCTCCGCATAATCGCTCGACGCGACCCACAGCCGCAGGATGTCGGCGCCGTATTTCTTCATCACCTGCTCCGGCGTGATCACGTTGCCGAGCGACTTCGACATCTTTTTGCCCTCGCCGTCCACGACGAAGCCGTGAGTGAGCACGTTCTTATACGGCGGGAAACCGTCGATCGCCATGCCGGTGATCAGCGCCGACTGGAACCAGCCCCTGTGCTGGTCCGACCCTTCCAGATAGAGTTCGCACGGGTAATCGAGTTCGGCTCTTTTCTTCAGCACCGCCTGGTGGCTGATGCCTGAGTCGAACCAGACATCGATAATATCGGTCTCCTTCATGAACGCAGAGGCCCCGCACTTCGCGCACTTCGTCGATTTCGGCAGGAGATCTTTTTCGTCGCTCTGGAACCAGATATCGGCGCCGCTCTTCTCGATGAGCGACGCGACATGCGCTATGACGGCGGCGTCGAGAAGGACCTCTTTGCAGCCCTTACAATAGAAAGCTATGATCGGGACGCCCCAGTAACGCTGCCGCGAAAGGCACCAGTCGGGCCTGTACTTGACCATCGCCGAGATGCGCGCCTGGCCGCCCGCGGGTATCCATTGTATCTTCGATTGGATCGCGGCGAGCATATTGTCGCGCAGCCGCAGATGGTCTATCTTCAGGAAATACTGGTCGGTCGCGCGGAAAAGAATAGGCTTCTTGCAGCGCCAGCAGTGCGGATAGGAATGCCTGACCTCGCCCTGCCTTACAAGCTTCCCGAGCGAGGCCAGCTTCTCGATGATCGCCCTGTCGGCGTCATAGACCTTCATGCCGCTGAACTCGCCGGCCGTAGCGTCGAACTTTCCCTTGCCGTCGACCGGCATGACCGTCGGAAGCTTATACCGCTTGCCGGTCAAATAGTCTTCCTGGCCGTGGCCGGGCGCGGTGTGGACGCAGCCGGTGCCGTCTTCGATCGTCACGTATGGAGCAAGCACGACGGCGGCCGACCTCTCGATGAACGGGTGGCGCGCCTCGAGGCCTTCCAGGTCTTTCCCTCTGAAGGTCTTCATGATCGTGTAATTCTTAATACCTGTCTCTTCGGCGACCCTGGCAACGAGCTCCCTGGCCAGGATGAACCGCTCGCCGCTGAACGGGCCGTCGCCGGCCTCCACAAGAGCGTACTCGAAGTCCGGATGGACCGCTATGGCCACGTTGGCGACCAGCGTCCACGGCGTCGTCGTCCAGATGATAAAATGGGTATTGGGTATTGGGTATTGCGTATTGGGCAAAATCCCGGTCAATTCAAATTTGACGTATATCGACGGAGATGTCTTATCCTCGTACTCGACCTCGGCTTCGGCGAGCGCCGTTTCGCAGGTCGCGCACCAGTTGACCGGCTTCAGGTCCTTATAGATATAACCCTTCTCGACCAGCTTGCCGAACGACCTGACGATCTCGGCCTCGTAGTCCCTGGCGAGCGTGATGTAAGGAGAGCCCCAGTAGCCCATGATGCCGAGCCGCTTGAACTCCCGGCGCTGGATGTCGACATACTTCATCGCGTAATCGTGCGCATACTTGCGGAACTGCACCTGGTCGATATCGTACTTCGTAAGTTTAAGTTCTTTGAAGAGCTGGTGCTCGACCGGCAGGCCGTGGCAGTCCCAGCCCGGCACATACGCCGAATCGAAACCGCGCATCGTCCTGTAACGGATGACGATGTCCTTCAGGATCTTGTTCAGCGCGTGGCCCATGTGGATAGAGCCGTTGGCGTACGGCGGACCGTCGTGCAGGATGAATTTCGCCTTGCCTTTTGACTTCGACCGTATCTTTCCGTAGAGGTCCGTCTCTTCCCAGCGGGCCAGTATCTTCGGCTCCCTGTTGGGCAGGTCCGCCTTCATCGGGAAACCGGTCTTCGGCAGGTTCAGTGTATTTTTATAGTCCATAGTTTAGGGTCGTAGGGTCTTAGGGTCTTAGGGTCGTAGGGTCGTAGGTTTTTTCCTAAACCCTAACTACTAAACCCTATGGCCCTATCTAATATACTTTCCTATGATCAGTTCCAGTCTCTTCTTCGTCTTCGCCGGGATGGCCTTCGGGTTCGTGATGATCGCGTCCTTGAGCGCCGAGCGGCACGCGCACGGCCGGTCGGACTTAAGCTCGCGCAGGGCGTGCCTGACGATATTCTTCGCGTTATCGACGTTCTTCGTGAGGTTCTGGATGATGAGCTCGATCGTGACCGACTCCGTATCGGCCTCGAGGTACCAGCAGTCGTAATCGGTTACGCAGGCGAGTGTGGCAAAACAGATCTCGGCCTCGCGCGCGAGTTTCGCCTCCGCCATATTGCTCATCGCGATGATGTCCATTCCCCACGACCGGTAGAGCTCCGACTCCGCCCTCGTCGAGAACTGCGGCCCTTCCATATTGATGTACGTGCCGGCCTGGTGCATCGATACGCCGAGCGAGCGCCCTGTCTCATAAAGGACTTTCGAGAGGTGGCCGCAGACGGGATCGGCGAACGCGACGTGCGCGACGATGCCGTCCCCGAAGAACGTCATCCGGCGCGCCTGGTTGGTCCGGTCGACATACTGGTCGGGTACAACGATATCGAGAGGCTTAATATCCTTCCGCAGGCTTCCGCAGGCGGAAATCGAGATGATCCGGTCGACGCCGAGCTTCTTCATGCCCCAGATGTTTGCGCGGTAGTTGATCTCGCCGGGCAGTATGTGATGCCCCTTGCCGTGGCGCGCCAGGAAGACGACCTCCCGCCCCTCAAGGGCGCCGGTCACGAAATCGTCCGAAGGCCTGCCGAACGGGGTCGCCACCTTCACCGACTTTAGCTTCCTCATGCCTTCCATCTCATAAAAACCGCTTCCGCCGATTATCCCTATCTTGCCTGTCATAACCTTTCCTTTCATGATCCGCCCTTAACCCATTCTCATCGCGATACCGACCAGCGTCCTGACCAGGAACAATTTCAGGAACCAGACGCATATGAGCGCGAATATCGGCGAAAAATCTATCCCGATCGTATGCGCAGGCGCCAGCCGCCTGAACGGCGCGAGCATCGGCTCGGTCGTCTTGTACAGGAACCCGACGACCGGATTATACGGGTCGGGGTTCACCCAGCTCAGGAGCGCCCTGATGATGATCAGCCAGTTGACGATCGTGAGCAGGTAGTCAAGTATCGTCGCGACGGCATATATGAGATTACCCATTACGAACATGGCTATCCTTTCGAGAGCTCTTTGGAGCGTGTGCACGCGGCGGCGGCCGCGATCGCGATGATCTTCTTAAAATGCTTCTTTTCGAAGACATTGAGCGCGGCCTCGGTCGTCCCGCCTTTCGACGTGACGCGCCGTCTCAACTGGGCCGGATCTTCCTTCAGCGCGTTCAATACCTTCGCGCTACCCAGCGCCGTCTTCAGCACCAGCTTCGCGGCCGTCTCGCTGTCGAGCCCCAGCTTCTTCGCGGCCTCGGTCAGCGCCTCGATCATATAGAAAAAGTACGCGGGCCCGCTTCCGCTTATCGCGGTGACCGCGTCTACCAGTTTTTCATCGACCTCCACCACGTCGCCTATCGTCGAGAATATGTAACGGGCGATCCCCAGGTGCTCCCTCGTGGCGGCGCTGCCGGCGCTTATCGAGGTGATCGCCTCCCCTATGATGGCCGGAAAATTAGGCATCGCCCTCACGACAGGGATATCTTTACCGACCGCTTTTTCGATATGCTTTGTCGTAATGCCGGCCGCGATAGAGATGAGAAGCTTCTCAGCGGACATACCGCAGCAGACCTCCTGCTTCAGGACCTTCTCGAGGTCCTGCGGTTTCACCGCGAGTATGATCACGTCGGAATATTTGACGAGATAATTATTATCGATCCCGACGATTATCTTGTATTTTGCCTGGATGGTGTCCCGCCTGGCGGTGTCTGTCTCGCTGACCATGAGCGTGGTGCTCTTCTCCATCACATCGGACAGGCGGCACAGAAGAGCCTCGCCCATGTTGCCGCAGCCCATGATCCCGATCTTTTTATTCATTAAATATCGCCCTGCCTATCCTCACCATGGTCGAGCCCTCCATGATCGCGGCCTCGAAATCGCCTGTCATGCCCATCGAGAGTATCGTGTAGTTCTTGTTCAGTATCGTATTCACGCTGTCGCGAAGTTCCCGCAGTTCCCTGAAGCAAGGCCGGACCGATTCCGGGGCACCGGTTTCGGGCGCGATCGTCATCAACCCTTTCATATTGATATTACGGCAGAGCGCCGTGATCTTTAAGATAAGGCCGGTAAGAGCCTCCGCGGCGATGCCGAATTTCGTCTTCTCGCCCGATGTGTTCACCTGGATCAATATATCCTGGATCTTGCCTATTTTGCCGGCTTCCTTATCGATCGCTTCGGCAAGGCGCAGGCTGTCGACCGAGTGTATCAGCGAAAATATCCTGACGGCGTCCTTAACCTTGTTCGTCTGCAGGTGCCCGACGAGATGCCACGCGGCGGCATCACCGATCGCCCTGTACTTAATGACGGCATCCTGCACCCTGTTCTCGCCGAAGATAGCCACCCCTGCATCGCTGGCTTCCTGCATCTGCTCGGGGGTAGCTTCCTTGGTGACACAGACGAGCTGAACGCTCTCAGCAGGCCTGCCGCATTTTTCGCAAGCCATTGCTATTCTACGCGTTACGGATTGAAGATTGTCGGCTATCATAAGCAAATGGACAGCATAAAATAGCACAAAGGGTGGTAAAAGTCAACGAATTTGGACTAGCCTGTTATAGCAAGGCAAAAATGTCCTGTTTCTAGCAAAG
>CAYGRZ010000009.1:0-31850 GCA_964352425.1 uncultured Planctomycetia bacterium
CCAAACGTCCTGATGAAGACTCTTTTTCTATCTTCTTTCATGATAATGCGTTATGAATTTAGGTCCAAGTGTCTAAAACTGTAAAAACCGATGAAATTATTTACTTAAACATAGTTATTGTATCATATTTTTCCATTTTATCAGCTTCTTTATGTCTAAAACTGTAAAAACCGGATATCCCCTATAATCCCGTTTCGGCGTAAGCCAGTCTTTCTTGATCCAGTAATATAAAGCTTGTTGGTGAACTCCTAATATTCTTGCCGCCTGAGTCATATTATATCTTTCGACTGATGATTTGATATGCCTGCGAAAGATTTTTTTATCATGGCTTTCTACCTGACTATCTATTCTCTGTTCTTTCCTTAACTTTTTGCTTATGATTTCATCGAGCTGCATCAAGTCCGCTTTAAGTAATATTTCTAATACCCTGTCAAATCTCTCTTGTTCTTCGGAACTTGCATCTTTTTTTTAAATTTTCCATAGAAACCTCCCATTTTCTCAATCTGCAACTGTTAGAGCCATCCCACGATAAATTTATTGTACCACTTCTGGCCAACCTATCCAGCATTAATCGATCCTCCTTCCAAAGGTATTGGGCAGTTTTTGGTGTTTTGGATGACAGGAGGAAAAATTTCTTAGAAGACCTGATCAAATGCGAAGGCAGGCCGAAACCAGCCTGCCTTCGCTACAATATCAACTAGTATCGCGCTTATGCGAACTGCGCTCTTCGGGAGTGCGTTATCCGGTCTATGCGCTGTTTTATAGTATGGCGCAGAGGGATCACGCTCATTCTCACCGTAAGGCCTATAAAGAGCAGCACTTTTTCAAGCGTAGCGATATTGCTGAATTCGCCGTTCTCAATCTTGGAGATGTGCTGCTGGGTAACTCCTGCTTTCCTGGCCAGGTCATTCTGGCTAAGGCCGTGTTTTACGCGATAGTGTATAATACGCTTTACGATATTAAGCTTCTGTTCCTCGAGCTCGTAAAGCTCCTTAAAATAAGGGTCTTTGAGTTTCTCTTTTATATGTTCGTCAACTTTTTGCAGTCTCATATCGATCGCCTCCTTATTGCCTGCTTAGAAATTCACTTCTCCGCTGGTTAGCGGTCTCTATTTCCCGCTTCAGCGTTTTGCCGGTTTTCTTGATAAAGCCGTTGGTGAATATCACCTTGTCCTGGTGAAAGAAGAAATACAGCACCCTGATCTCCCCTTCTTTACCCCTGAACCGTAACTCGAATATATCGTTTCCGATGTACTTTGCATGCGGAAACGGCAAGCGATGGCCGAATTCTTCCAATAGCTCTTTTACAAAGAAAAACTTTCTCTGTGTCTTAAAATCAAGGGAATCTATAAATTCCTTTGCCGGCGCTTTGTTCGATTCGGTAAGATAATAATAAGATGTCAATTTAGCCAAGCCATTTATCCTCCATGTAAAGTATACAACCAATTGGTTGTATTGTCAATAGGTACATAATAAATAAAAAAAGACAGCGATCAGCTGTCTTTCGTATGTGGAGGCGTAGGAGTGGTGCCTTCGGTAGTATTTATTTCACTGCTACTATACAGGTCGCGCTCGAAAAGCTCTTTGAGGAACCTAAGAGCCGTCCTGTACAGGTGCACCCAATCGTCAGCCGAAGGTCCTTATATACACTCTCTTCATAAAGTTATCCGCAACTGTAGGCCACCCTTAAGAAAAAGGGAAAAAGGGGACAGCGCCCTTTTTATTCTTTTCCACTGTTTTTCCTGGGCCTTCCTCTATCTAAGAGAGGGAATTTTACCTGCAATCTCTCCCCCAGTTTCTTCAGGAACTCTTCGCTCCCAAGCGGCCTGCCGGCTAGGGTATGCTTCTTGATCGCCTGCAAAGCCTTTTCTTCTTCGCCTGAACTTATGCATTTTTCCCATTCGGCGGCGTCCATGCCTATAATGTTAAAAAAATCGCTTAACCGTATTGCCGATATCCCCTTTTTCGTATGCGCAGCGGCGCTAGACCATTTCCATTGCCATGGCTTATCGACCAACTTCGCCCTCACGGGATTCCTTTCTATATAACGGGCGGCGGCAACAAGATGCTCATCGCTCAAAACACATGAGAAAAACCGCCCCTGCCATAGATGGCCGTTGCGTTTCATTTTTTTATTTGCATACTGAGCGTAGCGCATATGCGCGGCGTTGAATGCTCTTGCCAGAGAATCGTTCTTGTGGGGAATTGCGATAAAGTGAGTATGATTCGGCATTAAACAATATGCCATAATAGAAAGCTTGTATCTGTCGGCATATTCTTGAATCCAATGGAGATATCTTTCTTTATCTCCATTGTCTTCAAAGATATTCTGTTGGAAATTGCCTCTTTGGGTAATATGGTGCGGAAAGCCTACCGCTACTATTCTTGCGCTACGGGGCATGACAATATGATAACAAAAATGTAAAATTCGTTCAATGAAAAAGGGCGCTGTCCCCTTTTTACGCCGCGGACTTGATGTTCTCTTCTATGAGCCTGTTCATCGTACCGATCCTGTTGGCGTCCAGCTTCCTGACGGGCAGGACGAAGAGCATCATCCGGGCCAGTTCGTTGATGTCGTTCGTGCCTGGCGCCAGCTCTCTGCCTGTGAGAAATTTATAGACATTGAGAAGGTTGTTTATGCTGCCTGTGCCAAGGGCCCGTAAAGCGAGTATGACCCCCTCGACCTGGACTATATCGCCGTCTCCCTCTTTTTCGAAGGCCAGCGCCTGCATGCCTTGCTTCTGGACCTTTTCTACAAGCCCTTGTCCTGGGCAGGCGACGTCAAATTGGACCTTATAGCCCGGATACCTGGCTTCCTCCCGCGCTTTGATCCTTTCCAATTCTTTCATAAACTCTTCCGGCGAGGCCGAATCTGCGACTGAGAGCGAGACCACCTTCTCGCCGTATTTCTCATCCCGCATATCCTGCTCAAGCGCCTTCAACATATTCCTCTGCCCGGCGGGAAGTATCGAATCTGCAACTATGTGGCATAGTATTGTTTTGTCGGGAATGGTCGGGGTGTAGTTGAGATTCTCGGTGTGGATTCCGGTGGTTTCCGTCTTCGCTGCAGCACTCAGACCCTGAGAGGCTTCGGCGGACAGGTCGGCTTTGGCTGCTGCATGCGCGGGTTCAGCCGTCGCAGCATCCGGCTTTTCCGCCGCCCGGGCATCCATATTCAGTTCGTTTTCAACGGCATCGGCAAAAGAGGACGATGAAGCCTCCTCCAGATAATAGAAAGTATGGCCGCCGGGCAACTCTTTTTTCTTCAATCCGAATCGCCGCAGGGAGTCAAAGAATGACACCGCCTTCCAGAGTCTTTCTTCGCAGGCTTCCGCGTAGAACGACCCGTTTGCTTTTCTTTTGCTATAGACAGCCGCGGCCTGCATGAGCCTCAGGCTTGCGCCTCGATACTTGCCGTATTTCACGCGGTAGCGGGGCTCGACAAATACCTCTTCGATCACCAGCGCATTGTCCTTGCCGGGATAGGCGTAGTATTCTTCCTCATAATCCGCCGGGTCTCCGAACTTGACCCTGCCGACAGCCAGGCCGCCCACCGCCAACGCCAGCTCTTTGGTACGGCCGACAAGGCGTTCGGTTATGACACACTTTACTTTTTCTCCGGAGCGGATATCCACGATAAAGGGTGCTTTCGGGGCCATACCAGCCAGAGACGGTTCTAATTGCGAACCCACACCTGTCCGGGTCTTTTGGTTTACACCCTGCGCTATGCCTGCCTGCCGGCCAGGCAGGCGCTCCGCGGCCAGCTTCCTCAGCGCCTCCGCCCGCTCGATGGCCTCCTCGGGCGCATCCATACCTCCGCCGCGCGGGTGCGGGCCGAGGTCGTCGGAAGCGGTGTCATCGGGGGCAGTCTCAAGCCAATCGTCCCCTCTGACGGTTTTCGATTCGGTAATCGCGCGCCCGGACATTTCGCCGGTCAGGCGCATGCGCTTCTTGCTCGTATGAAGGCTCAGGTCATCTACCAGCTCTTTCAGGCGCTGTGTCGAAACGCGGTCTCGCGCATCGCCCTGTTCGTAAGGGTGGCTTTTCTTGCCGGGCAGCCGCAATATCGTCCCATCCTTGAGGCGCAATCCCGATACCGGGCTCTTCGCATTGGAAACGAACTGCCTCTCTATCCCGATCAGCATCGCCTGCTCCGGATCGCTCCGGGTGTTGAGCTGCGTGGCCGGGCCGGGAAGCGGGTCTAAAAGAGACACGAGGACTGCCTTCTGGCCGTCCGTCAGGATACCGTTGCCGTGGACGGCGTTTCTCAGCAAACCGCGCAACCTTAACAATTTTGCCTGGTAGGATGTCTTGTCTTTCGACGGATGGAGTATGATCACCTTTTCGCTCAGGTCGACCCTGGGATTATCCGGATCGACCAGGTATTCGTGGACGTTCTTGACGCCGAAGAGGAGCGCGATGATCACACCCAGATCGAACCTGTCCTTGGCAAAGCTTTTTGAGAACTCTTTCGTCTGCATATGCAGAGGCACGGTAAATCCGGCCGTTCCGCCGTAAAAATTGTCCCTATCGCGGTCTTTGGCGAATATGGCGAGCGAATAGTCGAATATCACCGGCGGATTACTTTCCAGGGTTCGGGGATCGCGCAAAAGGCCGAGCGGCATCCAGACGTGGTGCGGCTTGATATCACAATGGATGACGTCCTTCTCGTGCAGATATGCTATCGTCCTGGCTATGGAGAGGGCCAGCCGGCCCTTCTGTTTGAGTGTCCAGCTGTCGAAGACGCCGGCCGCCAGCGCCGTATCCATCGGCAGCCCCTTCGGCAGAATATCCATGATGAGGACGACGATCGGCCTGCCCTTGTCATTGAATTTGTATTCCCCATAGACCCGGGGCAGGTTCTTGCGGCTGCCGCCCGGGTTGATCGCCGAAAAGATATCGGCCTGTGAGTACCCGGTGTGGTAGTATCCGATCATGTCGCCAGCGCCATCAGTAGTGACCGGCTTGGATACGAGAACGGCGCACTGCCTGCCGTCACGCCATTTGTGCCGGAAGACGTTAAAGTCGCCGGAGTGTTCTGCGATACAGATGAATTGCGAGTCGTACCCTTCGATTTCATAGACCGCGTCCCTTTCCAGCTGCCGGATGTCTAAAAGATGCGTTGCTAATGACGCGATCGTCTGAAGTTCTTCATCGGTATAGTTCGAAATGGGGCCGGGTTCCGGCCGCGCGTCGCCGTATCCGTACCGGGTCCTGTTATTCCCCGGGATCTCGGAGAAATGAGGCGTTCCCGGCCCCTGGAATTTGTTCGTGCGGATATCCACGATAAAGGGTGCTTCCGCCTTCGCCCTTACCCCTTCCCCCATATCCGCCGGCGCCGCCGGTAAAAGGGCGCTGTCCCTATTTTCCACAACGGCAGACATGCCCTTGCTCACCCGCAGGGCGATGATGGGGTCTGGGCCGTGCGCAGCTACCTCGATGATCTCTGTCCCGAACATGGATCTGCTCAGCTCATTCAGGATCCTCTTCGCTTTCCTGAATCCTATACCCCCGAACGTGCTCATGATTATTATGCCGCCGTCTTTGACAACGCGGAGAGCTTCAGCGGCTATTTCACGATCATTGGCATTAGGCGCGTCGAGCACCTGCGGGAGCACGACGTAATCATATTCCGATGACGGCACGCCGGCTTCCTGGATCGGTTTGGGGAAAGCCGTGGGACGGATATTCTTTTTCGCATCCGTATCATCTATTTTATTCAGTTTATCATTCAGCATTTTGAGATGTGGTATAACGTATGGATTGTTGTTAAAACCGACATCGTAATATGGCGGCTGGTTAACGTCCACCCTCGCGCCTTTTATCGATGCATAGAGAAGATGCGCCGTCTGTTCTCCGGGGCCCACGCTCAATACCTTCTGCCCCGCCGCAAGGCCGGTGGCCTTCATCATCGCGACCGTTTCTCGGTCTCTCCAGTCCTGCCATGTCCGCTCGCCATCGGTCCCCGTCAAGCGGAATGCGCGCTCATCCGCTTCCTCGGCAGATTCAGCAGGTATCCCATCCTCAGCCCTCAGCCCTTGGCCCTCAGCCTTCGCCCCCGGTATCGCATCCCGCCGCTCGGCCCGCGGATCAAGCGCGGGAGCCTGCGAAGATGCCTGTCCCTTTTTGTGACTGTTACCTGTTTCTTCTTTTGTCACCTTATAAGCAACCCATCTGTGGCCGGTGATCGTCGGCTCCGAACCCTCCGAAACAGGATCGAGCGCGTACCCCTCGGACCTCAGCCATTCCAGATAACCATCAGTTCTATTGCGCTCCGCGGCCTCAAAATCCTCAAGATCTTTATAATATTCATGGTGGAGAGCGTACCAGCCGATGACCATACATCCGCCCTGATGCAGGGCCCTTGCCGCCTTTAAGATAAGCCGTTTCTTAATATCATCATCGATCGAATGATCGCTCAAGATGCCGAGCATAATTACTATATCGGTTGAATCATCGGAGATATCGCTTCTTTCAAAATAGGCTCCGCTCAAGGGTTTCACTTCCAGGCGGCCTGCTATTCCCTTCAACCCCGGAACTATCTCCTGCCAGCCGCTGTTGTAGCGATCATTGGGCTCGAATACGGTAACCGCCGCCCCCATGGAGACCAGGAGCCCCTCCCAGGGTATATTTTGATGGCGCATGTAATAGCCCATTAGCAGGTTGATCTGCGCCGTCGGTCCGGGACCTATGGAAACCGCTCGCGTCTGCTTTCCAACCCCGAGGGCGCGGAGCATGGCGCGCGCACGCTCTATATGTTCCGGCAGGTTGTCCGGCCATACTCTTTCCGGAGACTCTATCATCCGACCGGCATTCTCCTCAACCTTTTCCCAGTCAATGTTCGCTCTCTCCGGAGCAGCGGTTATAACCGGGCCAGGTTCATTTTTCTTCGGCGGCTTCGGCGCCCCCAAATCCTCCGGCGATATGCCGTCCGAGTGCGTCTCCATGCTCCCGGACTGGTCCTGCCAGCGCGGCACGGCTGCCGGCGCCGCCGGTAAAAGGGCGCTGTCCCTATTTTCCACAACGGCAGACATGCCCTTGCTCACCCGCAGGGCGATGATGGGGTCTGGGCCGTGCGCAGCTACCTCGATGATCTCTGTCCCGAACATGGATCTGCTCAGCTCATTCAGGATCCTCTTCGCTTTCCTGAATCCTATACCCCCGAACGTGCTCATGATTATTATGCCGCCGTCTTTGACAACGCGGAGAGCTTCAGCGGCTATTTCACGATCATTGGCATTAGGCGCGTCGAGCACCTGCGGGAGCACGACGTAATCATATTCCGATGACGGCACGCCGGCTTCCTGGATCGGTTTGGGGAAAGCCGTGGGACGGATATTCTTTTTCGCATCCGTATCATCTATTTTATTCAGTTTATCATTCAGCATTTTGAGATGTGGTATAACGTATGGATTGTTGTTAAAACCGACATCGTAATATGGCGGCTGGTTAACGTCCACCCTCGCGCCTTTTATCGATGCATAGAGAAGATGCGCCGTCTGTTCTCCGGGGCCCACGCTCAATACCTTCTGCCCCGCCGCAAGGCCGGTGGCCTTCATCATCGCGACCGTTTCTCGGTCTCTCCAGTCCTGCCATGTCCGCTCGCCATCGGTCCCCGTCAAGCGGAATGCGCGCTCATCCGCTTCCTCGGCAGATTCAGCAGGTATCCCATCCTCAGCCCTCAGCCCTTGGCCCTCAGCCTTCGCCCCCGGTATCGCATCCCGCCGCTCGGCCCATTCCTCCGGCACATCCATCCCGTCGCCGCGGGGCTCGAGGCGCGGATCCACCGGCAGCGCTACAGACGTCCCATTACCGCCCTCCGCGTTTTTCGCTGTGCGCTTTGCGCCCTGCGCCGTCCGCCCTGCGCTCTGCGCTAAGCCCTCAGCCTGCGAAGATGCCTGTCCCTTTTTGTGACTGTCACCTTTTTCACCTTTTTCTCCATCCGCTTTCCTGCGCCAGAGCTTGAAGGCGGCGATGAGCGCTGCGAGGATACCGACTCCGGCCACGCCGAGCGATATTGCCAGGCCCCTGTACGACCTTTCCGGCGGTCTGATGCGGTCGGCCTCATCGCGCACCCATGCCGGCTGTCCGTTCAGGTCATCGCCCGTAAGCGACGTTACCAGCCTGGCAACGGGCCTGCGCCTCTCCTCATCGACGGTGTAGTTCGGCGAATAGGCGATCGACACTGACCTGATATTATCCGCGCAGAGCCGGTACAATTCGCCTACCCTGCCGATGAGCTGGTTGTGCCTGGCCTCTTCCCCGGCCGTCCCCCGGAGAGGATAGAACGGCGCGTATATCCCTGCCTGGCCAAGGTGGAACGCCTCGTATGGACGGCCCGTGCCGCTGCCCAGTGTCGTACCCGCGAAATCCGAATCCACGCTGAGGAAGGCGTCTGCCTCGCCTAACTTCTTCGCGATCGCGCCGGGATCGTCAACGTCCATTATGTGGAGGATGACCGTATTGCCGCGGTTCTGCCGGGCGGCGTCCGCCGGATCGCACATGCGGAAATCTTTCGCGCTGAGCTTGCTGCCATCGGGCGACAGGACGACTTCAAAGGCATAGTCACCGAACACCGCGGCCGGATCCACCGATGCCGACCGGAACGCCTCGGCAGGCAGCACCCAGATCATCTCGGCGGGACTCGTACCATTGTCGAGGAGGCCTTCATGGAAGAGCGGCAATATCCAGCCCCCGATATCGATCGCATTCGCGGCCTGCGCCAGTTCTTCGGGCGTCCGCATCCGGCTTAAAAGCGGTAACGGATTATTGGTCCCCACGAACGGTGTCCCCAGGTCAACATGCGGGTCATAATTGATCAGGATCTTCTTCCTGCCGGGCCTGAAGAGCTCCGGGTTCCGGAGGTCGGACTTCGCGTGCGCATAGGTCGCGTTATGCCCCTGCCCTGCGCGCAAGGGTGCTCCCGCCGCTGTTCTCGCGGGAGGACGATAGAGTTGATTCAATGTCTCCAGATGCGAGAAGAAGAGGGCCGGCTTGCTGCTCTGCATCCATTCGTTGTACTCGCGCGCCGCCTTGAACTGCCGGGGGTAGTTCTTCAGCTTCTTTTCATCGATGACGATGACCGGGACCGTGCCATAGTAGTATGTCACCAGCGCCCCCTTCTGCCTCGACTCCTCGTCCTGGGTTATAGATGCGGTCACTGTGTATACCTTGTACATACATCCGAAGAGCGTGCTGACGAACCGGTCGTTGTACGCGGGCTTCACGCGGCCGAAGAGGCCGGAGCCGAACAGGAATTTTGAGGCACTGGTCCAGTCGCTCATATTGAGCGCGTGTATGAAATTCTTCCACAGGACATAGTCGGCGTCCGACGGCGGGATCGCGACACCCTGCTCTTCGACGAGCAGAGCGATGATATCGCCGACGGGCACAGCCTTCTCGCGTATCTTCCGCAACGCGTTGTCGATATCGTCATGCGTCTTGCCGGGCGCGTTCACATATGCCGATGCCTGACGTCCGGCCTCTTGCGACGATATCGTGTCGGCGCCGTATGCTCCGGCGTACGCCGCGCTCTCTGCGCCGTAGCCGGGCGCCGGCAACACCGCACTGAGTGCGCCGATCCAGGTAACTGCCGCCAGTAGACCGAGCACAACTCTAGTTTCAGCAGACGTCCTATTTGGGGACACCCTGCGCTCTTCTGCCTGCCCGACTGCCTGAGAACTCGCGACGGTCAGGCGGGCCTTCTCGCCCTGCGCCATGCGCCCTGCGCTCTGCGCTACGCCCTCAGCCCTCAGCCCTTCGCCCTCAGCCTGCGAAGATGGCTGTCCCCTTTGGTGACTGTCACCTACTGCCACTCCTGCTTTCGCCGGCACATGGAACGGGTTATGCAGTATAAAGATGCCGAACGAATCGATATTAATCTCATCGAAGACGATGCCCTCTTCAGTGATCGCGCGCTTTAATATCGTCCCCATCGTCGTCGAACCGTCGCTCTTATTGAACGGGTTGAAGTGCTCTGCCCCCGCGGCTATATAATGCTCGAGCGAAGGGATCCTGCGCATCACTTCGGTGTGAAGAGGCGCCTTGCCCGCTCCGATCGGCAGCGCGTCCTTGCCGGAGAGGTTCGCTATGGCGACCTGCGCGTCCGGACAATCCTCCTGCCTGAGCTCCCTCGCATCGCCGCGCCTTATCTCGACGTTGGCAAGGCCGTTCGCCGCGACGTTGCGCTTCGCATCCGCGGCAAGCCCGGCGTCCATCTCTATGCCGATGACCTTTCGCGCGCCGAATTTCGCCGCGACAAGCGACAAGAGCCCCGTACCCGCCCCGATATCGAGCACGACCTTGTCTTTGAAAAGGCCCGGCCGGCTCTGCATCGCCATTATGGTGAATAATGTAAAAGGATAGTGATCGATCCAAAAACCCGTGCGGGCCGTGTGCGCTCTCATCTCGGCCACGATGATCCTGCCTGTACCCGCCTCGCGCAGGCGGGCCGGGATGTCCCGGTAAAATCGCGGCGGGATGAAGAAGAGCTCGCCACAGCGCAGATATTTCGCCGAGAGCCGCCACTTCATCGGGACGCCTGCTATTACCGATACCTTATCCTCGTTCCAGGCGCTCAGCTCCGAGCCCACCGTGCCGTCCTTATCGAGAGCGCAGATCGCCAGGCTGCCTTTCCAGTATTCATCGAGCGCCTTCTCGAAGTCGTCCGCAGTCATATGCCGCTCGCTGCTGTCGCCCCTCTTTTCCCGGGGCTTTATTCCCAGCACTACCATAGCAGAGTCTGTACGGAGCGAAGCAGGATAGGATCCGGTCTGCGGATAATCCTTCAGGCTTATTATTAAAACTTCTTCGAAGCCCTCAAGTTCCATCCTCTTCTTTATCTTCTGCAAATTTACGTTCTCAACAAAATCAGGCCTGACCAGCAACACGCCTCCCGGGCGGAGGGTCTTTGCCGCCACTTCCAAAAATACCTGAAGATCCTGCGGGTACGGAGAGTTCGCGGACACCACGTCCATCCGGCCCTCGTGCCTTTCGGCAAAAGACCGAGCGCCTTCAAAATCCCAGTTCTCCCCCTCGCGGGCATGGGCCCTTTTTACGCCCGACTTTTTCGGATCTGCCCATTCAGGCAACGGCTCATATTCAACATTGATCAGCTCAAGCCCGAGGGTCCTCTTTACGCGCGCTTCATCGCACAACGGCCCTATCTGCCTTAGGTAGCCCCCGCTACCGGACCCAAAATCCGCCCAATGCAATGTACCGTCTTCGGGCTTCATGCGCAGAACAAAACTTAAAAACTTCTGCGTCGTTATGGTATTTGAATGCCGTTTCAGATAACGGACTAAACTTCTTTCCTTAAAAGCATTAACGAGCAGCGACACGGCCGAAAGAGCGCTAGCCGGCTCGGCCATATCATCTCGCATCGCCTCCCCGCCGTCGCCGCCGTCCCTGAAGATGCGCTCCTGCTGGCGATTGAATTTTTCTTCAGCCGTATTATGCGCTTCGCGGCGATCGAGCGCGCTAGAGATCTCTGCCACGAGACGCTTCGCAACATATTCTTCAAGCCTGGAATGGATGTACATCGGAGATCTGCTGATATGAACACCTTTTATATCGTATCCCTTGTCGGTCAAGGCGGAAACAATGCGACTTATTTCGGCGTCCAACTCTTCCTTCGACGGCGGGTTCTTCTTGACAGGGATGAGATAGTCGAGATCGATCGTCACGATGACCGGCTTATCCGTATCGGGCAGATCGGCCGTTTTATTGGAGAGGTGATCCACATGACCGGGACACGCCGAATACTCCTCATCGGCGTAGGCCCAGCAGTACGCGCCTATAAGCTTCTCTTTCTGCAGGAAATCAACCCAGTTGCCGGGACCCAGGTCCTTCGAGCCATTGAAGACGTCGTGATGGTAATCGAAATTAATAAGGAGGCAGTCGTTCGGCCATGTGCCCGAAGCAACCCTGTCCTTCACCCATGCATAGGCCCCATCATGTTCCTTCGTATCGAGGATCTCGGGACCTTTCGAGAGCTCACTTTGCGTACCAGCAGGCGCCCTATCCGCCTTCGCTATAACTTCTTGACCACGCGAAGGTTCGGCGAACATGTTTTGGGACACCTCGGCGCCTACGGGATTAACAAACCATACCCCTTCCATGCCCGGATGATCGAGATGATGCGCCTCGTCCTTCCTGATCCTCAGTTCCGCCAGCTCATCATCGGTAAGCTTGTCATAGTCTTTAATGAACAGCGCGTTGATCGCCTTCTTCTCTTTCGTAAAATTAAATACGGCATAATTATAGACCCTTCCGGACCTCAGGCTGCCTTGCTTAATATCCGTATCGATCTTTACCGCGCCGCTGGGGAATAGCTTATTCAGATTCATGATATGGCTCTCCCTCAGGCTTCCGGACATAATATGATCCTTCAGTTTTCCCGCGGCATACAGTACGGTGAAAATATTCTGGAAGTCCAATCCGTGCTTCTCGAAGAATGGCTTGAGCCTGGATTCTGCGGCGAGAGTGGTGGTATTATGAGGATTTAGCGATTCGTTCAGGCGGTCGGTAAAAGCAAATGAAATATCATTAAAAAGTAACAAAAAAGCCACAGTGGCCGCTGTGGCTTTAATAAACAAGGCATATCCTAATTTTCCTTTTGCTAACATATTATGTATAAATTATACCACATGATTATGTTAAGTCAATGTAAAGATAGCAAGCTTTTTTCTGCCTAACCGCCATGCTTTAGGTAAGGAACATGTGCACTAAGTTTTTTTAGCTTTTGTTTTTTGAGGTAAATTATGGGAGGTGGAAAGTGAGGTATTTTATGAGGGATAGAGGCGCGATCAGCTGTCTTTATGTATGAGAGGCGCGCGAACGGCGCCTTCGGTTATATTTATTTTACTACCACTATACAGGTCGCGCTCAAAAAGCTCTTTGGGGAACCTCAATGTCGTCCTGTACAGGCGCAACCAATCGTCAGCAGAACGTTTTAATTAAAACTTTTTTTGACATTATTCCTCTATAGCGGTGCCTTGGGCCGGTGAAGGGGCGGGCCGGTACGCAGGCCGGTATAGGAAGGGCTATCCTTTGAACTTACCCGCGAGCCGCATGATGTTCGTTATATTATCGACCTCTTTTTTGAGGTCCTCGGTCTTGACGATGAAGCCCGAGGCATTGAACTTGTTCGCCAGCTCGAAGCGCTCGGCGCTCGAGAACGCGGTTATGATGAAGACCGGCAGGTTCTTATGGTCGCTCCGTATCTTCTTGAGGACCTCGAGGCCGTTCATCCCGGGCAGCAGAATGTCGAGAAGGACCGCGTCCGGTGTGTGTTTCTTTACCTTGTCCAATGCCTCTTTGCCGTCAGAAGCAGTCATGACCTCGTAATCGTTCGCTTCGAGCCGCAGCTTGATCATATTCACGAATTCCAGTTCATCATCCACCACGAGTATCTTTTTCTTGCCCATGAGGCGCCCCCTTCTTTATCTTTTTTTTGGCACAGTGAACGTGACCTTCGTCCCTTTGCCGGCTTGGCTATCGACAGTTATCGTGCCGCCATGCATCTCCACGATCTTCCGCGCTATTGAAAGTCCGAGGCCGGTGCCCTTCTCGCCCGACTCGGGCCTCTCGAACTGCTGGAACTTCCCGAAGAGCTTCGGGATGTTATCCTTTGAGATGCCTATGCCGGTATCGGATACCGCGCACTCGACCGCGTCCCGGCCTTCCCGCGCCGATATCTCGATATATCCCCGGCTCGTGAATTTGATGGCGTTACCCAGAAGGTTCGTGACGACCTGGACCACCCGGTCCGCATCGGCGTACACCCGGATCCCGCCTTCAGGAAAATCCGTCTTCAATTCGATGTTCTTATTCTTCGCCTTTTTCCCGAATGCGGTTATCGTCTGCTTCAGGATCTCCGCAAGATCGACCGTGTCCTTGCGGATCTCGAGCATGCCGGCCTCGATCTTCGATATGTCGAGAAGGTCGTTTATGATGCGGATGAGGCGCTCGGCATTTACTTTCGCGCCCGTGAGGACCTTGGCCTGCTGTTCATTGATCTTCCCCGGTATCTCATCGAGTACGAGACTAATGCCCTCTTTGACGATGGAAAGCGGAGAGCGCAGTTCGTGGGAAACGGTCCCGATGAACTCGTCTTTGAGCTCGTCCATCTTCTTGAACTTGGTGATATCGCGGTACACGCTCAGGAACATATCCTCTCTTCTCCGGCGCATGAGTACCGTCGATATGAGGAGCGTTTTGTCCGTCCCATCCTTCGCGCGCACGGTCGCCTCGACCTCGTATACGCCGCCCGACTTTATGACCTCGCCCAGCCTCTCTTTTGCCTTTCGCCGCTCTTTGGGATCGGGGAAGAGGACGTCCAGAAAATCGCGGTCATTGTTCGCCTCCTGCATCGTATATCCGGTAAGCTCGCCCATCTTGGAGTTGTATATGATGAAATGGCCTTTCGCGTCGGAGAGCGTAATCCCCTCATCGATACGCTCGATGACCGCCACGAACCTCATCAGCGTCTCCCCAAGCTCTTCCTCAGCAGCCTTGCGCTCGGTGATATCGCGCGCGTATTCGATGGCGCCGATGGGCTTTTTTGTCTTCGCGTCGAGGAGGGGGAAACTGTAGAGGTCAAACCAGCCGGTCACAGCGCCGTCTTTACCCCGCCTCGGGACGATCTCGCGTGCCGCGCCTCCTTCATTCAGTGTCCGGCGTGTCGGGCACACCTCGCAGGGGGTTGTGCGGCTGTGGTAGGCTTCATAACACTTCTTCCCTACCACAGGCATCGCGTGCGCATACCACTGCTCCATCGTGGGGTTTACCATGACTATCCTCATGTCCGTATCGAGGACGCTTATGCCGTCCTGGATACTGAAAAAGACGGACGCGAGAAAACTCTCTTCCCTCTTCAGCTCTTCCTCGGCACGGGCCTTCCCGGACTTAAGCTCTTCGAGCTCTTTGATCCTTGCCTTGAGGACTTTTATTTCCTCGGCCGCTTTTTGCACGGTAGTCTTTTTCATATATATCTACGGTATACTATTATACCATGTAAAATAAAAAAGGACGGCCTTTTTTACCTGCCGGTGACCCGGCTTAAGGAAAAAATCGAGCCGCCCTTTGGTGGGACTCGCCACAGACTCTTTAGAACGCCTTCTGCCGTACGATCCTTTCGGCTTCCAGCCAGTCATTCATCGAATGCCCCGGCTTTTTGCCTCTCTTCTCGTAAAGCTCATACGCTTTCTTACGGATCATCTCGGAAAGATCCTGCCCCTTCGAAGATCCCGTCTTCATCGCATTGCTGGTCCTTGCCATATCTTCTCACCTCCCCCTCTTCGCTAAAAATCCGCTATTTACCCCGTTAGAAAGCCCCGTCCTTTCTAACGGGGCTTACCGTCGTGGGATTCATTCAGAACCTTTTCAATTTCAGTTATGACATCGAGCGGGCTGAACGGTTTCTTCAGGCAGCGCCTGATGCCGCAGAAATTCATCAGCCACGCGTGCTCTTTCAGCGTATAGTAGCCGGTCATCGCGATCACCGGTATACGGGACGTTTCGGGCAAGCCCTTCAGCTTGTCAGCCACCTCGAAGCCGCTCATCGCGTGCATGCGGAGGTCAAGAATGATAATATCGGGCTTACCGACACGCGCCGCCTTTACCGCGGACATGCCGTCGGTGATGCCGGTTACATCGTAACCGGTCAGGACGAGCGTCTCTTTCAGCTCATCCAGGAATTCCTTATCGTCATCTACTATCAATATTTTTTTTTCAGCCATAAGGCCCTCTTTCCCTCTTCCCATTTAAAGTATACACCTGTCCTGGAGAATAGTAAATTGGCTGATTCCACTTTTTTCTGACTTTTTTCTACTGCCCGGCCCTGACGACGGTGCGGTCGAGCGGCAGGATGACTGTCAAGGCAGCCCCCTTGCCTTTTGTGCTGGTGATCTCTAATTTTCCGTTATGGAGATCGACTATCTGACGGCAGAGGGTGAGACCGAGCCCCATGCCCCCTGTCTTCGTGGTAAAGAAAGGTTCCGCGATCCGCTTGAGGTCTTCGGCATCGATGCCCTCACCATTATCTTTGAAGCTGGCCTTAAAAAACATACCGCGCTCCAGCCATGCCCGTATTTGTATCCTGCCCTTCTTTTTCGGGAAAGATTCATAGGCATTGTTCAGGATGTTGTTAAACACCTCCCTGATCTGCACCGGATCAGCTTCAAGAAAGGGCTTCTTCCTGCACGCAAACTTCTTCCGGACTTTAACGTCGTAGCCGCGGAACACCTCTTTTGAAAGCGCTATGCAATCCTCAAGTATCAGGCACGGGTCGATCTTCTCATATTGCGGCGCCTTTATATGGGAATAATGGAGCAGGTTTTTTATGATCTGGTCGGATTCCAGCACTTTCTTATCGATATTCGCGAGGTGGCTTTCGAGCACCGGATCGCCCGATTTCTTCTGTATGTTGAAGGCGGCCGTCCGTATGGCCGCCAGCGGGCTGCGCAGCTCGTGCGCGATGGTAGCGGCCAGAAGCCCTATTTCGGAGAGGCGCTTCGATTTCATGAGCTGATCCTGGGCGACCAGGAGCTCCTCGCTCCTCTTTCTGGCGAGCCTATCGAGCTCATCCCTGTCCCTCTTAAGCACCTCCTCAGCTTTCTTGATGAGCGTGATATCGCGCGCTATACCGGCTACATATATGGTCTCGCCGTGAGCGTCCTTGATAGGAGCAAGACGGGAATCAAGCCAGCGCTCGCCGACAGGAAGCTTTAACTTCTCCGTAATAAAAAGGGGCTTGCCTGACATGAACACTTTTTTATTATTCCTCATAGCCACTGCTGCAGCACCAGGCTGGAATATTTCTTTCATGTGCCGCCCTACGGCATCGGATCTCTTCCGCCCAACCGTCTTGGCGCAATATGAGTTCATGTAAACGTAGCGGTACTGTCTGTCGACTATGAAGATAGCGTCCTGCGCGGATTCTGATAGCGCGTTGTAGCGCTCTTCGCTCTGGCGCAGCGCCTCATCGGTCTTCTTGCGCTCGGTGACGTCCCTGAAAACGCCCAAGAGGCACTTCTTGCTGGCGATTGTAAGTAACACCGCACTGATCTCTACCCTTCTTGTGCTGCCGTCTCTCCGCATTATTATTGTTTCGTAAAATAATGATTTTTCGGTTGCCATTTTTCGAAAAGTTTTCATCACCCCTGATGCTTCTTCTTTAGGGTGAAGCTGGCTGACGCGCATGGATAGGAGTTGCCGCCGCGAATAACCGGTCAGCTCTTCCGCCTTGGCGTTGCAATCGACAAACCGTCTCGTCCGCGGATCCGCCACCATATAAGCGTCATTGCTTTTCTCGAAGAGCATCCGGTACCTGCCCTCGCTTTCACGCAGCGCGTCTTCCGCGCGTTTTATTCGGGAGATGTCGACGTTCGTTTCGGCAACGAGCCATTCGCCGTGCTCGTCTTTAAAGGGTATCGTCGTGACCTCTATGGGCCTGTTGCCTTCCCTGACCAGTTTCTCTTGGGTGATGGTTATCTTCCTTGTCTTAAGGGCCTTGGTAATCCCGCAACCGGGGCAGACGCTCTTTCTTCCCATGAAATATTGAAAACATTTCTTTCCGGCCGGTTCGCCATACACCTTTTTCCAGGCAGGATCGATGTACCGGATATTATATTTTGAGTCGATTACGTCGAGGCCTATCCTGGAGACACCCATCAGATACTCGATGCGCTTGAGTAACGCTACGGGATCAATTTTCCTGCCGTTTGATTTCATCATCTTCTCTCTCTTCCGGCGGCGACCGCGGCTATGATCGCGGCGCCTTTGCCAGAACCGTCCTTGGACAATACCGGGCTGATATGCGCTGCCTTGTGTCCGAATATCTCCCGGAAGGCATTCTTCATGTTTGCCGAAAACCGCGGATGTTTTTCGAAGACGCTGCCGTCGAAAGCGACCGTGTGGCTTTTTGCCAGGCCGGCGTCCATCTTCGTGACAACGCCCGCGACTGCCGCCGCGCTGATGCGCGCGGCGCGGCCTGAGACTATAGCGCACACGTCTTTGACGAGCCTTCTGTCCTCCGTCGTTGAGCGCCTGATCCCGGCTTGGCGGAGGACTGAGCCCACTCCGGATAACGAAGCCGAGCGATCGCTCTCTATGACCGACACATATTCCGACTTCAATGCTCCCATCTTATCCAGCCGGCGCGGGACGCTGCCATGGAAAAGCGCTTTTCTCCTGATGAGGTCCTTCAGGACAAGCCGCACGACCTCGCCCAGGTACATCCCGGAAACCATCTTTTCGAGGATCTGGCGTTTCGGATTGTCTGACGCTCTGTCGAGCTGCCTGTCGTAACGTGTGGTCTTAAGCTTATTGAAGTTGCCCCACTCGATATTGATAATCATCTCACCGCTTCGCGCAGCGGCCCCTTTCCACTTCTTAATCTTCGATATCTTCTCGAAATAACACGCATTGGTGCCAGTGCCAATGATGACGCCCATATCGCACCGGGGATCACCGTAGCTTCTCGCCATGAGCGTCCCGACGGTATCGTTCGCAAGCGCGGTGACGTCGATCTGCAACAGTCCCTCTCCGGCGAGAGCCTGCTTCAGGAGCGATACGACATCATGGCCGATCACCCCTCTTGCCTCAAAGCCCTTGGTCCAGGTAACGAGCGTGCCGGCCGCGATGGCGCTCTGGTTTATCGGGAATGAGAAGGTGAAGCCGAGATTTAAGCGTTTTGCGGAGGCGTGCTTTGTTGCATGGAGAAATGTCTTTACGGATGACGCCAGAAAACCGAACAGGACGTTTGCGCTCTTTGTGATATGCTGTTTCTTGAGTGCGAATTTCATGACAGCAGGCACTGCCATCCTGCCGTTACCTTTGAGCAGCAACTCGAGGACCCGGAAATTAGTGCCGCCGAGGTCAAGGGCGATAAAGGAGCCGGTCTCGCGGCCGGTCGGCCTGTCGACGTAGGCGGGAAGCATCTTCAGGGAACTCTTCCTGCCGGAGAGCCCCCTCTCCATCTCGAGATGAAAGTCCCTGATGATCCTTTTCATCTCGTCCGGGGATATATTGAAAGCCTTTTTAAGGCCCTTCAATACCTTTGTCCTCATCTCGATATCTTCAATACTTTATACTTCAATATGCCGGCCGGGACTTTTATCTCCACCGTCTGGCCTTCCTTGTGGTTCAGCAGTCCGCTTCCGACCGGGGAGGTGACCGATATCTTGCCCTGGGAATAATCGGCCTCTTCTTCGGCTACCAGCGTGTACTCCAGATCTTCGCCCGAATCTACATCTTCGAGCTTCACCGTCGCGCCGATAAGGACCTCGTCCCTGGACATCCTCTCCTCATCGATGATCTGCGCGGTGGCGAGCTTGTGTTCAAGCTCCGATATCCTCTTCTCATTCAGGCCCTGCGCCTCTTTGGCGGCCTCGTACTCGGCGTTCTCGCTTATATCCCCGTGGGCGCGAGCCTCGCCGATAGCCTTCGACAGCTGTTTTCTCTTCACGGTCTTCAGCCGCTCCAGCTCTCTGCGCAGCTTCTCGTAACCTTCGTTCGAAAGATGTGCGCCCTTTGCCATCTTCTTCCTCTATCGTTTACGCTGTCTGCCTGACCCTGTCTTGCGCGGCACACTTCGAAGGGCAGGCCTTGCCCTGCGGGCACTCGCCGGTCCAGCAGTACAGGCACAGTTTTTCCCTCGGAAGCCCTATCGCCCTGACCATATCATCGACGGTCTGGTACCGCAGCGTGGTGACGCCGATATCGTTGGCTATCCACTCTACCATCTTCCTGTATTTCGGCGACGCGTCATCCACGTATTCCGATACGCCTTCGAGATCATGGCCCTCGAGGCTTTTTATCGCCCTGCGGGCGGCAAGCTCGTGTATGCTCCTGGTCGAGAGGTTGAACCTGCACGGGAACATCAGCGGCGGGCAGGCGGGCCTGACGTGTATCTCTTGTGCGCCGGCGTCCCAGAGCTTCTTGATCGCGAAATTCTTGAGCTGTGTGCCCCGCACGATCGAATCCTCGCAGAGGACTATGCGCTTGCCCTCTATTATCGCCTTGATGGCTATGAGCTTCATCGTCGCTATCAGGTCGCGCGTCTCCTGCGACGGCGGCGTGTAGCTCCTGCCGTAGCCGGGCGTGTACTTCACGAGCGGCCGCCGGTACGGCTTGCCCGACTCCATCGCGTAACCGATCGCATGCCCGGTGCCCGAATCCGGAACCCCGGCGACGAGGTCTATACCTATATCCCCGTCGCGCTTCGCTAGATATGCGCCCGACCTTTCCCTGACCGTCTCGGTATTTACGCCCTCATAGGTCGAGGCGGGGAAACCCGTGTATATCCAGAGGAACGTGCATATCTGCTCGGTGGTATTCTGCGGCCTCTTCTGGGCGGGGCCGTTCTCGCTTATCAGGACCACCTCGCCGGGAGCTATGTCCTTGACCGTCTCGTAGCCGTTATTCGGGAAGGCAGCCGTCTCGGAGGTGACCGCCCAGGCATCCTTCTTCTTGCCGATGATCAGCGGCGTGTACCCGAACCGGTCGCGCGCGGCGTATATGCCGTCCTTATTCAGCAGGAGAAGCGAGCATGAGCCCTCTATCAGGGCGAACATCTTCTCGATGCCGTCGACGAGGTTGGTACCCTCGACTATAAGTTTGGCAATGAGCTCCGTGATGTTGACGGAGCCCTTCGTGACCTCGCTGAACGAGCCGCCCCTGCGCAAAAGCGCGGCGGCCAGCTCTCCGGCATTCTCTATGAAGCCGTTCGTGACGATGCAGAACGGCCCGTATTTTGAGCTGAGATATATCGGCTGCTCGTCGAACGCGCTTATCACGCCGATGCCCGAATTGCCCTTCATGTGCCTCGAATCTTCGTAGAACTTCGACTTGAACTGCGTCTGGCTTATATTATGTATCTGGCGCGAAAATGTATCGCCGAGGACGGCCAGTCCCCCGAACTCCGTCCCGAGGTGCGAATGATAGTCGGTGCCGTAAAAAAGGTCCCTGACGCAATCGCTCTTCGATGCGACTCCAAAGATTCCGCTCATACATTCCTCCTATGAACAACGTGTTCGTCGTTCGCCCCGCCTTCGTCGGGCAGGCGTTAGTGGTTCTCCTGCCCCGGCCCTCGCCCCCTGCAGGCCGAGGTGGTTCGTAAAAAACTGGCCATATCATCCGGAAGCGGCACATCGAACATACGTTTCTCCCCGGTGTCCGGATGATCAAACTCAACGCGCGCGGCGTGGAGCGCTACCCTCTTGAACTTAAGATCATAATCTTTCCTGAATACGTACAGGCTCTCGCCCACGAGCGGGTGGCCTATTGCCTTCAGGTGTATGCGTATCTGGTTGGTCCTGCCCGTCACCGGCTCTACCTCGAGAACGCTGAAGTCCCTGCGCCGTTCGAGGACCCTGTACTTCGTGACGGCGCTCTCGGCTTTGCCCTTATTCCTATTATAGATGGAAGTTGCTATGGTATCAAAGTCTTTTTTCACCGCGCCGTGGACAAACGCGATATAGGTCTTCCTGACGCTCCTTGTGCGGAAGGCCTCCATCATGCCGGCCTGGATCGCCTTGCCTTTGGCGTAGATGATGAGCCCGGAGGTCTCCCGGTCCAGCCTGTGGCACGGGTAGGCGTTCACCGCGATACCGCGCGAATCGAGGTCCTCGTTCAGCAGGTCGGTCAGGGTATCCATCTCTTTCTTCGGAGTCGGGATCACGAGCATTCCGGAGGGCTTGTTGACGACTATAAGGGAGTCGTCCTCGTAGATAATTTTGTAACGTTTGGCACCCATATGCGCGGGAGTATTATACCACTATCAGGCCATTCGCTCATAATCTTTGTTCGCTACCCGAGCGGCGGGACTTTCGGGCACTCGCCTCCGCTTGTCGTCTCGCCACATTAGGCATGTGGCGAGACTGCCCAAAAGTCTCGCCGCCTGCGAAGCTTAGAAATAATTGTTGAAGAGGTCGACGACCTTTTCGGAGAGGCGCTTGCCGATGCCGGCATCTTCGGCCGCCTTCTTTTCGCACGCGTACCTGGCGAGCCCTATCGCGGTCGAGAGACGCACGCTGTCGAGGCTTGAGACATCGCCCCTGACATCCTTGGGGATGCCCATCTTGATGGGATAGGCGAGCTTCTCTTCGAGGAACTCGATGATGCCGTCGGTGAAGGCCAGGCCGCCGGCCAGCACGATCGAAGCGATCTTGCCATGGGCCCTGGAGAACTCCTTGATCCTTGAATCGATGGAGGTGTAGAGGCTCCTGAACGCGACATTCTCCCTGAAATCGCCGCTCAAGTCCTGCGAGCCTATCGGCAGCATATCAAAAGCGGCAAAAGACCCGCCCGAGAATATCGACAGCTCTGTGATCGAGCTTCCCATATCGGCGAGGACGACACCCGCATCCTTCTGCTCTTTCTCGAGGAGGCTCGCCCCGTCCGCCATGCCCGTGAAGACTATCCCCTTCACGTCGCGGCCGGCGTCGTTGACGCATTTCGATATGCTCTGAATATGATTGATATTCGCGGTGATCACGAACACCTCACAGGCGAGCCTGGAGGCGTACAGCCCCAGCGGTTTCTTGATCCACGGCTGGTCGTCGATCGAGAAGTCCTGGACTATCCTGTGAATGATCTCCCTGTCGAACGGCAGGTGTATGGTGCTTGCCACGTTGATGCACCGGTCGATATCGGTCTTCACGACCTCCCTGCCGCGCAGCGCCAGCGGTATCATGCCGGTCGACCTCGAGCCCTTGACGTCTTCGCCGCTTATATTGACATAGATCTCGCCCGTATTTTTGGACGTCTTCTCGCCCAGCTTATCGAATACCTTCGATACCGATCCGACCACGGCGTTCAAGTCCACCAGCATGCCCCTCACGACCCCCTTTGAAGGCGCGCTGGCCTGCGCTATCACCTCGAATGTGCCGTCCTTACGCGAGCGCGCGGTGACGCCTGCCACCTTTGAGGAACCGATATCGAGACCTGTGATCGTGTATGGCTTTTTTATCATTTCGGGCCTATGTAGACGTCCTTGAACCGCACGTCTATGTATTTTATCTTATCCAGCACCAGCCTGGGATCCCTCAGCGTCTTCCCCAGCATCTCCAGCCTTTCCCCGAAGTTCTCCCCGCCCATCCTTATCTCGACGCCGTTCTTCAGATAGAACAACAGGTTTCCCGGATCGGACGCGGTTATCGTAGCGATGCCGTACGCGTTCATAAAACGCGCGGCTTTGATATCCTTCAACAGCTCAAGGGCGAGCTTTAGATTCACCGGCGCCCCTCTCCTGCTGACGTATCTCATATCGACACCCTCTATTATCGGCAGGTCCTTCAGGGCTTCGACCCTGCCCATGCCCGGCAACACGACCCCTTCTTCGTCGATAGGATAATATTTTGCGTTCCGCACGAGCGCTACAGGCTTCCTGAGCTTCAGGGTTACGATAAGCTTGTCGGGAAGCGCGATCCTGACAACGACATCCTTCACGTCGCCGTAAAGGCCCTGGATCGACTGGGCGATATATTTGAGATTGATCTTAAAGACGTTCCTTGCCTTGTGGGCGCTGAGCACCTGGTTGCTGATCATCAGGGATATCCGCTGATCCAGGAACGCCGCCTTTGTCTCCACCGCCCTTAATCTGAAGTAATCAGACCTGTAGAGAAAAGCCTTCACGCAGACTGACGCGACCACTATGAAAATAATGATAACGGCAGCGCTCATGACCATGGGCAGCATCGCCTCTTTGAAGCCATCGCCGGGGCCCGGAGCCTTCATCTTCTTCTGCTTCCTCACCCCGCACCTTCTTTCAAATCCCGCACCTTACATATCGAAGGTACGGGGCGCCTTTGTAATGCGTCCTTGACCAACGTAATACATAACGCGCCAAAATTCAAGCCCTTCGCGCCGGCCGCTTTCGGGAGAAGACTGCGCTCCGTCATGCCGGGGATCGTGTTCGCCTCCAGCACGAACAGCGCGCCGCGCGGATCCATCATCATGTCTATCCTTGAGAAACACCTGCAACCGAGCGCCTTGTGCGCGCGCAGGCCCAGCTCGCGGGCCTTCAATGATTCGTCGGCGCTTATGGGCGCCGGGACGAGATATTTCGTCTCGGGGTCGCTGTACTTCGCGCTGTAATCGTATATCTTCGCCTTCGTTACTATCTCGATCACCGGCAGCGGCACGTCGTCCACGATCCCGACCGTAAGTTCCCTGCCGTCGATATATTCCTCCACGAGCGCCCTATCGCCGTACTCAAAAGCCTTCTTCAATGCAGGCGCGAGCGCACTCTTTTCCCTGACAACGGACAGGCCAATACTCGAACCCTCAAGGTGCGGCTTCACGACCATGGGAAAACCGAGCGCGCACGCCTCGCGCTCGTCGAGCCGGTCTTTCTCGAAGGCAACGTACCTCGGCACCGGTATCATCGCACCCTCGAATACCTGCTTTGAGGCAATCTTGTCGAGCGCGAGCCGCGAGGCCTCGACGCCCGAACCCGTGTACGGCATATCGAGGTCTTCCAGTATCTTCTGAACCGTGCCGTCCTCGCCGAACCTGCCGTGCAGCGCGATAAACACCACGTCGATCCGGCTGCGCTTGATCATATCCTGAATATCACTGCCGACCTCGAGCAAAACTGCGTCGACGCCCTCTCCGACGAGCGCGCGATGGACCGCCTTCCCGGACCTGAGGCTTATCTCCCGTTCGTTCGAAGGCCCGCCGGCCAGTATCCCGACCCTGCCGAGACCGTTTTTCGGCGCTTTCATAGCAGCTTCACCTCGAGTTCGAGGTCGATCCCGTAATTCTTTTTCACGCTGTCCTTTATAAATGCGACCAGTTTAAGGACGTCGCTGCAGGTCGCGCCGCCCCTGTTGATGATGAAGTTCGCGTGCTTGGCGGATATCTGGGCCCCGCCGACCGACGTACCCTTCAGCTTCAGCATGTCTATCATCTGTCCGCAGGTGAACTGGAAGTTGTCCGGGTTCTTGAAGAAACAGCCGGCGTTCGGCTTGTTGAGGACCTGCTTCTCCCTCTTTATCCTCATGAACTTGCCGCACGATGCCAGGAGACTTTCGCGGTCGCCCTTCTCCAGCTTGAGCGACGCCTCCAGTAAAATGTATTTATCGAGATTCGACGAACGATATCCGAGCTTCAGGTCATTTTTCCTGATCACCTTTACGGCGCCGTTATAGTCCATCACCTTCACCGACGAGACGACCTCGCCGATATTCCTGTACATCGGGTTATTGTAACCGCCCGCGTTCATGTACACCGCGCCGCCGACCGTGCCGGGTATGCCGACGAGCGACTCGAGGCCCGCCAACGCCTTCTCACAGGAGATCCTGACGAGTCTCGACAGGCCCAAACCCGCCCCGACATGCACGTCCGTGCCCCGGAGTGCGATCCGGCTGAATGCGCTCGCGCCGAGATGGATCACAATCCCGTCAAACCCGCTGTCGCTGGCGAGCACATTCGATCCGTTCCCGATGATAAACATCGGGATCCTGTTGGCCTTCACGAAGGCAAGCACTCTCTTGAGGTCAGCGATATCGGCAGGCTCGACCCATATCTGTGTGTTGCCGCCGATTCTGAGTGAGGTATGCCGTGAAAGCGGCTCGCCCAGCCTGACCTTGCCCCGCACCGATCTCTTCAGCTGGGCTACCAGATTCTTGTTTGATGAATATTTCAGCTCCGGCAAAGACCCCTTCGTCATCATCTCTGCGAGCCTGTTCGCAACCTCTTTTATGTCGCCCGCGCCGAGGACAAGGATCATGTCGCCCTTCTTCTTGATCCGCATCACGTATTCCGGTATTTTGCCCTTCTCAAGCACCATGACATCGTCAAGGCCATTCATCTTCACCCTGTCGTAGATGTTCTTTATCGAAACGCCTTCGATCTCCTTTTCGCTCGCCGCGTAAATATCGGTCAATATCAGCTTGTCGACGCCGCTAAAGCACCTGCCGAACTCATCGGCGAGGAACTGGGTCCGCGTGTACCGGTGCGGCTGGAATATCGCGATCACGCGCCTGCCCATCCAGTTGCGGCAGGCGTCGAGTACCGCACGGATCTCCGTCGGGTGGTGGGCATAGTCATCGATCAGCATAACACCGTCGGCGTCAGCGCGGAGCTGGAAGCGCCTCTTCGCGCCGTCGAAATCACGTATCGCGCGCGTTATCTCCTTGAAGCTTAAGCCCATCTTCAAGCCGACGAGGATAGCGGCCATCGCATTCAGTATATTGTGCCTGCCCGGTATCATCAGGTTCACCGTGCCCAGCACGTTGTTTCTGTACACACACTTGAACGTCGTGTTAAAGCCGTCCATCCTGATATCGGCAGGATGCATGTCGGCGGCCTTCGAGAAACCGAAGCTCTCGCGACGGCGCCGGTAGCCCTTCAGGACGATCCGCGTATTCAGGTCTTCGATGTTGTAGAAGACCGTTCCGCCGGGCTTCAGGTTATCCAGAAATGAGCGGAACGACCTATGGAGATGCTCCAGGGATTTGAAATGGTCGAGGTGCTCCATCTCTATGTTCGTTATCACCGCATGCAGCGGCTTCAGATGCAGGAAGGAGCTGTCGCTCTCGTCCGCCTCGGCGACCGCGTACGCGCCTTCGCCGACCTTGGCATTGCCGTTGAACCGGCTGACCTCTCCTCCTATCAGCGCGGTCGGATCCAGGCCGGCGTTCTCGAGCATCACCGCTATAATCGACGTGGTCGTCGTCTTGCCGTGGGTGCCTGCCACCGCTATCCCCTTCTTCGCGTTGAAAATATGCGCCAGCATCTGCGCGCGGTGGATCACCTTCACTTTGCGCCTGGCGGCCGCTTTCATCTCCGGATTATCCTTTGCGATAGATGAGGAGTAGACGAGGATATCCGCGTCCTTGGGGAGGTTCGCCGCGGCGTGCCCTTCGAACATCCTGCCGCCTATCGCCTCCAGCCTCTTCGTGATGTGGCTCTGCTCGACGTCGGAGCCCGACACGTTATGGCCCATCTCGAGAAGGACCTGCGCGATCGCGCTCATGCCTATACCGCCGACGCCCACAAAATGTATATTCTTCTTCGTATCGATCATAATCCTACGATCCGGCAAGCCCCGCCACTTCCCGCGCCAGGATCTCAGACGCGCCCGGAACGGCCATGCGCCGCGCGGCCTCGCCGAGCGCCTTGAGTTTCTTCCGGTCATTGAAAAATTCTACGAGAACGTCCCGGAACCTGTCTGCCGACAGGTCCTTCTCATCTATCTCGACCGCCGCGCCGTTTTTCGAAAAGGCGACGGCGTTCTCCTTCTGATGGCTCATCGCGAACGGGTACGGCACGAGTATCATCGGCTTTCCGAGGAACGCGAGCTCGAACAGCGCCGATGCGCCCGACCGCGTCACGACGAGGTCCGAGGCGCTGTACGCCTCCTCTATCCTGTCGACGAACGAGTGGATCCTGTACTCGATTCCCGTCTCCTCGTAGGCGCTGGCGGCCCATTCGTAATCCCTGACGCCCGTTATATGTATGACCTGCAGCGATCTTCTCGGCTTATCGGCCAGATTGAACAGCGCGTCGATGAATGTCTTGTTCAGCGCGTGCGACCCCTGGCTCCCTCCTATAACGAGCACGGTAAATTTATTTGCGTCAAAACCGAACTTCTTGATGCCCCAGGGCCGGTCGTCCCTGAACATCTCGGTCCTGATGGGGTTTCCGGTCACGACGGCCTTACGTATGTCGCCGCCCAGCCAGGCCCTGGTATCTTCGAAGCTCAATGCAATCCTGTTCGCGAGCCTGAACAGGACCCTGTTCGCCCTGCCCGGCACAACGTTCTGCTCGTGCACGATGGCCGGCACGCGCACCATGCGGCCGGCAAATATCGCGGGAAAGGATACATAGCCCCCGAACCCGACGATGACATCGGGTTTGTACGAAAGGATCCTCGAGAACGACTTCACCGTATCGAGAAAGAGCCGCAAAAAGAACGGGACGAGCGCAAACGACGGCCTGTACGGAAGCTTATTTGCGGATAATAACGAAAAGGCGACGCCCTCTTTCTCAAATATCCTCTTGTCGAGCGCCGTGTCACTCCCGATGAACAGGAGCTCGACGTCTTTGCGCCGGGACTTCAGCGCGCGGCCCAGCGAAATGGCCGGGAATATGTGCCCGCCGGAGCCTCCGGCAGCTATCAGTACTTTCATTTAACGGTCTCGCAGCTTCTTGATATGTTGAGCAAAAGTCCAACCGCCATCAGGTGGAATATAAGCCCGCTTCCGCCGTAACTTATGAACGGCAGCGGCAGCCCTTTCGTCGGCAGCGCCCCCGCCGTAACGCCTATGTTGATGATCGCCTCGAGCGATATTAACGACACGATGCCAAAGCTCAGGAGCCGCTCGAACGTTCCCGGAGCCTTGAAGACGATCTTCATCCCTTCCCATGTGAACAGGATGAACAATATGACGATGGAGGCGGTGCCCAGGAACCCGAGTTCCTCCCCTATGATCGAGAATATGAAGTCTGTATGCGACGCCGGCAGGTAGAACAGCTTCTGGCGCGACATGCCGAGCCCCACGCCGAAGATGCCGCCCGATCCCAGCGCTATGAAGGACTGGATTATCTGGAAGCCCGTGCCCCTCCTGTCCGACCACGGGTTCAGGAATATCATCAGCCGCTTGCGCCTGTACGACACCCTGAAGAGAAGCACGTACAGGACCGGAAGGCTCGCCAGCACCGATGCCGTGATATATGAAACCCTGGTGCCGCTGATGAAAAGCATCATCACCGTGATGACCGAAAGCGTTACGGCGGTGCCGAGGTCCGGTTCCAGCAGTATCAGCCCTACCATCACGCCGAGGGCGAGCATCGCGGGCACATAACCGTGGATGAAACTCTTGATCAGCTCTTTCTTCCTCGATATCATGTCTGCGATATAGACCAGCAGCGCTATCTTTGCGAGCTCCGACGGCTGGAAATTGACCGGCCCCATTTTAAACCAGCGCCGGGCGCCCGAAGTCTCTTTGCCGATATGCGGCACGAGCACGAGGACCAGCAGCAGCACCGACAGGATCATCAATGGCTTCGAAAGCCCTCTCAACCCGTTGGTGTCCAGCGACATGGCAAAAAACATCAGCCCGATACCGATGGCCAGGTAGACCAGGTGCCTCTTCAGGTAGTAGAGGCTGTCGCCCATGGTGCTGAAGGCATAGATGGCGCTCGCCGAATAGATCATGACGATCCCGACACAGACGAGTATCGCGACGATCGTGAATAACGATATCCGTACGCTTCTCACCCTTGAGCCTTCACCCGCGCAAGCGAGTTCTTCAGCTTCTGCACGGCCTCTTTGAACGCGCCGCCGCGCTCTTCATAATTCTTGAACATGTCAAAACTCGAACACATCGGCGAAAGAAGCACGATCCAGCCGTCTTTCGCGAGAGCGTGGCTCATCTCGACCGCCTCCGCCATATCTTTGGCGTCATGCGTCTCGACGATATCTTTTAAGGCCTTTCTTATCGCGCCTGCCGCTTCGCCTATCAGCACGACATGCTCGGCCTTGCTCTTCACGGCGTCCCTGATGAGGCTGTAATCGCTGTGCTTGTCCTTGCCGCCCGCTATCAGGACGACCGGCCTGTCGCACGATTCGAGCGCCCGCTTCGCCGAATCGACCGTCGTGCCCTTCGAATCATTGATATACTCGACGCCCTCGAGCTTGTCGACCGTCTCGAACCTGTGCTCGAGGCCCGAAAAGCTCTTTACCGCTTCCCTGACCGCGTTCTCCCTGACGCCGGCTATCATCGCCACCAGCGAACACGCCAGGACGTTCTCGAGATTATGTACGCCTTTCAGCTTTATACTTTCGACCGGGATGATCTCTTTCTCGCCCTGCCCGTAACTGCAGCACACCCACTCATCGTTGACATAGGCCGCTACGGCATAGCCGCTGGTCACCTTCCTGTCCTTGCCGTAGAATATGACCTTCGACCCTGCCAGGCCTTTCAGGCGCCTCAGGTTTTCGGCGTCATAATTCAGTATCAGGATGTCGTCCTTCGTCTGGTTCGCGAAGACCTTCAGTTTGTAAGTGAAGTATTCGTAGAAATCCCTGTATCGGTCCATGTGGTCATCGGTGATGTTCAATATCAACGCTATATGGGGCCTGAAATCCTGTATCCTCTCGAGCTGGGCGGAGCTCACCTCGAGGACGACCCAGGTATCCTCTTTTATCTTCGACACCTCGCCGCAGAGTGAATTCCCGATGTTACCGCAGACCACCGTCTTCATGCCGCCGGCCTTCAGGATCTCGCCTGTCAGCGTCGTTACCGTCGACTTGCCGTTCGTGCCGGTGATGGCTATTATTTTACCCTTGCAGAACCGGTAGCCGAGCTCCATCTCGCCGATGACGGGGATGCCGGCCTTCACGGCCCATTTCATCGCCGGCGACGAATCCTCGACGCCGGGGCTCACGACCACCAGGTCGCTACCCTTCACGAACGCCTCGGTATGCTTGCCGATCTCGACCTCGATACCTTTCGCCTCAAGCTCAAGCTTCGTCTTTTTTAAGCGCGGCGTATTGCCCGCGTCGGTCGCGAAGACAGTTGCACCCTTGTCTTTAAGCAGGAACGCCGCGTTTGCGCCGCTATTTCCCAGCCCGATCACCGTCACCCGCTTACCTTTCAGATCCATTGTGCCTCCGCCTATTGAAGTTTCAACGTCGCCAGGCTGAACATCGCCAGCGCGATCGCGACTATCCAGAACCGTATCGTTATCTTCGACTCAGACCATCCCAATAATTGAAAATGGTGGTGGATCGGCGACATCAGGAACAGCCTCTTCTTCGAAAGCTTGAAATAAGCCACCTGCAGCACCACCGAGAGCGCCTCTATGACGAATATCCCCCCGACGAAAAAAAGGAGCAGCTCCTTCTTGATGAAGACCGCAACGACGCCGAGCGCGCCGCCGAGCGCCAGCGACCCCGTGTCGCCCATAAAGACGGTCGCCGGATATGAGTTGAACCAGAGGAACCCGAGCCCCGCGCCTATCATCGCCGCGCAAAAGACCGTGAGCTCTCCGGAGCCTTCCAGGTAGAAGACGTTCAGGTAATCGCTGACCTTGAAATTGCCGGCGATATAGCTTAAGATCGCGTACGCGATCGCCGATACGATCGTGCAGCCGATCGCGAGCCCGTCAAGACCGTCGGTCAGGTTCACCGCGTTCGACGCACTCGTTACCACGATGATCACGAACAATATATAAAAGAGCCCGAGGTTCAGCACTAAATGCTTCGTGAACGGGACGGCCAGCTCGGTCGGTATCGGCGCGAAGAACATTATGTACGCGGCCAACGCCGCGCCGAGTGCTGCCTGGCACAGCAGCTTCGTGCCGGCCTTCAGCCCCAGGTTCCTCTTCTTCACAATCTTTATGTAGTCGTCGGCAAAGCCCACGGCTCCCAGCCACAGGAACGCGGCGAGCGTTATCAGGACGTACCGGTTAGCGATCTCCGCCCACAGGAACGTCGAGACGGTTATCGCCATTATTATCAGGAGGCCGCCCATCGTGGGCGTTCCTTCCTTGTGCGCGTGCAGGCCGTGGATCGATTCGACGTGTTCCTTCCTGATGTGCTGGCCGAACTTTATCTTCTTAAGCCAGTTAATGACGAGCGGGCCGAGTATCACGGATAAGAGGAACGCGGTCAGGGCGGCCATCGCGGCCCTGAAGGTTATATATTTGAACACGTTGAACCCGAACCAGAGATCCCTCAGCGGATATAACAGGTAATACAGCATCTTCCTTAGCCCTTTGCTCTTAGCTCTTAGCCCTTAGCCCTTCGCTCTTAGCTCTTAGCCCTTCGCTCTTAGCTCTTAGCCCTTAGCTCTTAGCTCTTAGCCCTTCGCTCTTAGCCCTTCGCTCTTAGCCCTT
>CAYGRZ010000009.1:31950-38931 GCA_964352425.1 uncultured Planctomycetia bacterium
CTTAGCCCTTCGCTCTTAGCCCTTCGCTCTGCAGTTTCTCTATGACGCTTTCCATCTTCATGCTGCGCGAGCCCTTCACCAGCACGATATCGCCTTCCTTCGTGACTCTCTTCAGTATCCCGGCGATCTCATCATGCGACGCGCAGTGCCACAGGGATCGGGCATCCATGCCGCCCCTCATCGCGGCCGACAACGTATGCTTCGAAAGCTCGCCGAACGTCACGAGCCCTTCCACGGCGGAAGCGGCGATAAGCTTTCCGACCATCTCGTGGAAACGCGGCGCGTCACTGCCGAGTTCCAGCATATCGCCGCTGACGACCCATCGGGCTCTGGCCGGATACTGCCTAATCGCCTCGAGGGCCATCCGCATCGAGAGAGGGTTCGAATTATAGGAATCATTTATGATCTCAAGGCCGTTGACCGTCAGCCGGCCGAGCCTCATCGAGGACGGCCTGTATCCCGCAAGGGCTTCCCGCGCCGCCTTCATGCCGACGCCGAGTATCGATGCCACGGCGATGGCCGCAAGCGCATTATAGACATTGTGAGTGCCGAGCAGGTTCAAGCGGAATTCTGCCCTTCCGTTGACAGAAAACGCGATCCTGTCCCGATCGACCGAAAGGATGTCCGCCGCCAGGTCGTTGGATGCGCTCAGGCCGTATGTGACCGCCTTCGGCCCGTCTATATTAAGCAGGAATTCGTCATCGCCGTTCAGCACGGCAAGCCCGCGCGCGCCCAGCAGGTCCAGCAGCTGCCTCTTCTCATTATACACGCCTTCGAGATCCCCGAGGAACTCGAGATGCGAAGGCCCGATATTGGTTATCACGGCGATGTCCGGCCTCGCGATAGCCGCCAGCGCCCTGATCTCGCCTTTGTGGTTCGTGCCGAGCTCAAGCACGCATACGTCATGGGACTTGCCCAGCTTCAGCAGCGTCTGCGGGACGCCGATATGGTTGTTCCTCGTCCCTTCGTTTTTCAGGACATTATATTTCGCCGAGAGGATATGTGAGGCCATGTCTTTTGTCGTCGTCTTGCCGTTTGAGCCGGTAATACAGACAATCGGTATCGGGAATTTCGCGCGGTGCCAGGCCGCTATCGCCTGGAGCGCTTTCGTCGAATCTTTTACCAGGATCACCGGCTTCCTTTTACCGCCGGCCATAATCGGGCGTTCCACGAGAGCGCCTGAGGCACCCTTGCCGAACGCGGCTGCCGCATAGTCGGTCCCGCAAAAGAAAGGCCCGCTCAGCGCCAGGAAGAACTCTCCCTTTTTGATTTCCCTCGAATCGGTCGAGACCGTCGACAGGTCCACGTCCTGCCCGGGAGCGCCCGATAACAGTTTCCCGTCCGTTATTTTTAGAATATCTGCTACTTTCACCCCGCACCTTCCTTAATCAACATACACCAGAGTAATTATCTCTCCCCCCCCCACCCCCACCAAGAAGGTGCGGGGTCATACCTTTGCCCTCAGTACCCCCAACGCCACTTCGCGGTCATCGAACGGCATCACGGTATCCTTCACTATCTGGTAACTCTCGTGCCCCTTACCCGCGATGACGATGATATCGTCCTTGCGGGCCAGCGCCAGCGCCTTCGAGATCGCCTCTTTTCTGTCCACGACGATATCGTAGTTCGAGAATTCGCCCTTCACCCCGCGCTCGATCTCTTCGACTATCGCCTGCGGCTCTTCGAACCGAGGGTTATCCGAGGTTATGATCACGTGATCGGAAAACCTGCACGCCACCTTCCCCATCCGCGGCCGTTTCGTCCTGTCCCTGTTCCCGCCGCATCCGAAGACGGTCACGATACGCCGTTCGGCGACGTCCCTCAAAAGGCTCAGGATATTGAAGAGCGCATCTTCGGTATGCGCAAAATCCACGAATACCTTGAACGGCTGCCCGGCATCGACCGCCTCGAGCCTGCCCGGCACGGCCGTGACCGACTCCACGCCTTTTATGATCGCGTCCCTGCCGATGCCCAGCGAGATGGCTGCCGCTATCGCGGCGAGTATATTTGAGACGTTGTGCATGCCGATCAGTCCGGCCCTGACCGCGAAAGAGCCTTTCGGCGTCTTCACGGTAAAGTCCGTCCCGCCCATCGACAGCGACACATCGACCGCCCTGACATCGGCGCTGTCCTTCACGCCGTAGGTGACCACTCTCTTCTTCAAAATCCTCTCGAGCGACGCGACCTTCTTATCATCCCTGTTCAATACCGCGACGCCCTTATCTTTTAAATGGTCGAAGAGGCGCTTCTTCGCCTTGAAGTACCCGGCTTTCGTTTTGTGGTAATCGAGGTGGTCGCTCGTTATATTCGTGAATATCCCGACATCGAACGAGATCCGGTCGACCCTGCCCTGGTCCAACGAGTGGCTCGAGACCTCCATCACGACATGGCTGACGCCGCCATCCTTCATCCCGGCGAGCATCGACTGAAGCTCGAGCGGACCCGGCGTCGTGTTTTTGGCCGCGATAACAACGCCCTTATGCCGATAATTGATGGTGCCTATCACCCCCGGTTCGCCGCCTGCGGCCTTAATGATACTCTCGATAAGATAGGTGATCGTCGTCTTGCCGTTCGTGCCGGTAATGCCGGCGACCTTCAATGCGCGCGACGGATGGCCGTAAAAATTATCGGCTATAACCGGCATTGCGCCTCTCGTGTCAGATACAAGTATCTTCGTAACTCCAGCAGGCGCGTCAAAATCTTTCTCGGCGATAACGGCGCCGGCGCCCTCTTCTATCGCGGCGCCTATGAACGCATACCCATCCTGCGCGTATCCTCTGGCCGCGACAAAAAGACCGCCTGGCGAAACGGCGCGCGAGTCGTCCGTCACATGCTGCACGTCGAGACCGGCCGCATCGCGACGGGCCTTAAACCGTATACCTTTCAGGATATCCCGTATACGCATATCTAAATGGCCTTTAAGCCTTTCACATTCAGGTACTTGATCGATTCGTCCACGACACTCTTGAATACCGGCGCCGCGACGTCACCGCCGTAATAGACGGGGTGCGGTTCGTCCATGCAGACCGCGACGGCGAGCATCGCCCTGTCCATCGGCGCAAACCCGATAAACGAGCCTATGAATTTGCTGTGGGAATACGTGCCGTTCTCTATCTTCTGGCTGGTGCCGGTCTTGCCGCCGACCTTGAGATCCTCGACCCGCGCCTTCTTGCCCGTTCCGTTCTCTATGACGCCGTTCAAAATATACCTCATCGTGGCCGCCGCTTCAGGCGACAACACCTTGCGGGCGATGACCGGCGGGAACTCCTTCACCATCTGACCGTTCTCATCGACGATCGCCTTGACCACGCGCGGCCTGACATAGTAACCGTTGTTCGCCACGACCGATATCGCGCACGCCAACTGCAGCGCCGTCACCGTGACCTCCTGGCCCATCGGTATCGCGTTCATACTCACCTTCGACCATTTCTCAGGCGGCCGGTTCAACCCCACGACTTCGCCAGGCAGGTCGATGCCCGTCTTGTCAAGAAAGCCGAACTCCTTGATGTATGCGTACATTGTGGCCGGCGTGAGGGCCCTCGCCGCCTTGACCGTGCCGATATTGGAGGACTTCTCGATCACCTCTTTGAAGGTCAGCGTGCCGTACGGGTGGACGTCGTGGAGCACCTTCCTGCCGATCTTCCACTCGCCGTTCTCGCAAAAGAACGTGTCGTTCAGTTTGACGAGGTTCTCCTGCAGCAGCGCGCTTGCCGTGATGACCTTGAAGACCGACCCCGGCTCGAAGAAATCGTTTACCGCGCGGTCCCGTATCGATTCGATCTGCCGTTTATTCAGGTCGTTTAAGTCAAAGTTGGGCAGGTTCGCCAGCGCCAGGACCGCTCCGGTGCGCGGATCCATCACGACGATCGACGCGGCCTTCGCATTGAACTTTTTGTACGACTTGTAGAGCTCCCGCTCCGCGATCGACTGTATCACCTCGTCGATCGTGAGAACGAGGTTCAGGCCGTTCTTCGGCGGGATGGACTCGAACTGGTAGGACTCGAGCAGTTTCCGTTTGGCGTCCTGTGTCGAGATGAGCCAGCCGCTCTCACCCTTCAGGAATTTATTGTAGCACAGCTCGACGCCCTCGAGGCCGAAATTATCTATGTTGACCGCGCCGAGCGCATGGCAGGCGAGCGTCCTGTTCGGATAGACCCTTTTCGACTCCTCGATCATGTCTATCCCCTCGATATTCAGCGCCTTTATCTTTTTAGAGTCGGCGACCGGTATCCTTCTCTTGATCCAGATGAATCCCTTATCGCGCGACAACCGCTCGAGAATATAGCTTTCGCTGACGCCCAGGATCGGCGCCATCGCGCGCGCTACCTTCTGCTTATCCTTCACGATGCGGGGATTGGCAAACACCGAATCGGTGCTGATGTTGACGGCGAGGACCTGCATGTTCCTGTCGAATATGGTCCCCCGCTTCGGCTGGATCTCCGTGGATACGATGTGCTGTTCGTTGGCTATTTTGTAATAGAAGTTACTCTGTAGTACCTGGAGATAGAAGAGGCGTGCTACCAATAAGGTGAGTGATAGGAGAAAAAAAAGAAAGACTGATAACTGTCGCGCCCTGAAGATTCCGCTGTGCACGAATTGAGAAAATCCTTACACTGAAAAATATCCTTCTCAGGCTCAGCCCGCACGCCAAGCGCCGGAAGTGTATCTATTTTTCGTGAGTCTGAGCCTCTGCCCTCGGACTTAAAAAATCGAATATTCCGAATGCTCCGGAAGTCTTTGTGGCCATCGCATGGAGCTGTCTCATTCTTCCGGCCGGCCGTAAGCTCGCCGTCCTCACGACATTAGCCTGTTTCGGGAACGCCACCTCGATCCGCTGCGCAAGGAGAGCCTCTTCCAGGCGGCACGGTGCCTCAAGGTTGCCGATATTATACCCCAACCCCTCATGCTGGTCAAGGATGTCCTCCAGCTTCTTCTCTTTGCATCCTATGGCATAGCTGATCTTTACCAGCTCGACCTGCTGGTGGACGTACAGTAGCGCCACCACTGTGGCGGCCAGTATCACTGTGATCGGCTTAAATGATCTCATAGGTATCCCGGTTTATATCTTTTCTGCCACCCTGAAACGCGCGCTTCTGGAGCGCGGATTCATGACCGTTTCAGCGTCCGATGGCCTCAATGGTTTCTTTGTTATGATCTTCAGAGCGCCGGATGCGGAAAACTGCCTGAAGGAATTCTTCACTATCCTGTCTTCCAATGAATGGAACGCGATGACGCATATCCTGCCGCCAGGGGCGAGCTTCGCGACAGCCTTCTGTATCCCCTCTTCCAGCGCGCCAAGTTCGTCGTTCACCGCGATCCGGATAGCCTGGAAGGTCCTGGTGGCCGCGTCTATCTTCTGCTTCCTGTACAGGTGGCCGACCGCCCTGTGTATCACGTTCTTCAGTTCGAACGTCGTGACGATCGGCTGCCGCGAACGGGCATCCACGATCGCCCGCGCGATCCTCCTGTGATAGCGTTCCTCGCCGAACTTTTCCAGTATGCCGGCGAGCTCCTGTTCCCTCAGGCGGTTGACGATATCGTACGCGCTGGAGGCGAGCTCGCGGTTCATCCGCATGTCGAGCGCGCCATCCTGCTGGAGGCTGAACCCCCTGGCGGGGTCATCGAGCTGGAACGACGACACGCCTACATCGAACAGCGCCGCGTTCAGCGAAGAAATACTTTTTTCGGCAAAGATCTTGTCGAGGTCCCTGAAGTTCGCGTGGACCAGGATGCAGGATGCCGAATAATCTTTCAGCGTATCCTGCGCTATCGTTACGGCCGATGCGTCAGCATCGATGCCGATCAGTAGTCCGCCGGGCTGGATCCTCTTAAGGATCTGAATGGAATGGCCACCGCCGCCGATGGTCGCGTCCAATACTGTATAGCCCGGCTTTAAATTTAAAGAGCTTATCGCTTCCTGAAGCATTACCGGCTGGTGCACGAGCTGTCGCCCCAGCAGCCTAGAAGAGCTTTGTCACTATACTGTGCCTGGAGTTCGTGAAGAAGAAGCTCTTCCACACGTACCCGTCCAGGCCCACATCAGAAGGATTGCAGTTAAGCGCGCGCACCTTCTTGAGCCTCTCGAGAATCGTATCGATGCCCACCGCGTAGGTCTTCGGTTTTTCGGCAGACCTCATGTATCTGGTGGCCATGCTACCCTCCTTCCTCCTGAGTCATCAGCCGTTCGGCGATGTCCTCGAAGGATTCTTTGGAATTATTATAATAGTCCTGCCAAGACTCCTTGGCCCATACCTCTATCCTGTTCGAGACGCCTATGATCATCACGTCGCGCCGGATGCCGGCGTAATCTTTCAGATATTTCGGTATCAGGATCCTGCCCTGCTTGTCGCACTCTATCTGGATAGCGCCCGCGAAATACATCCTGTTGAATTTTCTGGCTTCGGATTTCGTGAACGAAACGGATTTGAATTTCGATTCCTGGGTTTTCCACTCGTTCTCGGTGAACATGAAGAGACACTTATCCAGGCCCCTCGTGATATACAATTTTTCGATATCGTATTCCTTGAAGGATTCCCTGAACTTCGAAGGTACGATAAGGCGGCCCTTTTTGTCTATGGAATGTTCATATTCACCGTAAAACATCTCTCTCGCTCTCCTCCCCTTTGCTCCACTTTATACCACTTTCTGGTACTAAGTATACACTACGCCCACCACTCTGTCAAGGAAAAGGGATAATGAAATTTTTCGGCTTGTCTCGTAATGAAACGTCTGGGCGCTCGCCTTCGCTTATTGACCAAGCCCTTGCGGCCTGGGTTAAATGCGAATAGCTTCCATTTTTTTATGCGCCCAGAAGCAGAAAAATTTCTAGAAGAGAGGCTGTGAGATATTTTCGACAACGCTGAGATGGCGGAACTTTTGGGGTCACTTCCTCACAGGCAGGCGAAAATCTTGCGGGTGACGCTCGGTCCAGCCTGAGGCGCGCAGACGCGGGATGGGGTAAATATAGAGGCCTCTTCAGTT
>CAYGRZ010000010.1:0-38597 GCA_964352425.1 uncultured Planctomycetia bacterium
ATTTACGCAATACTCAATACGCACGACTCAATACTATTTTTTTAAAAATTCGAGCTTTGCCCCGGCGGCCTCTATCAATTTCCTGGCGCTGCCGGACGCCTTATGGGCTTTTACGGTCAATATCTTCTCGAGCTTGCCGGTCCCCAGTATCTTGATCGGTTCCTTAACGCTTCCGATAAGCCCGGCCTTCTTAAGCTCGGCCGGCCCTACCGTCGAATTGGCGTCGAACCTGTTCAGCTGCCGCACGTTCACCACCTGGTAGGCATCCCTGAACATCGAGTTGAAGCCGCGTTTCGGGATGCGCCTCATCAGCGGCATCTGCCCGCCTTCGAACCCCGGACGCGTCGTCCTTCCTGAACGTTTCTTCGCGCCTTTGCGGCCGCGGCATGATGTCTTGCCGTGCCCCGAGCCGGAGCCCCTCCCGCGCCTCTTCGTCGTCCTGTTAGCCCCTCGCGGAGCGCCTATCTCATTAAATTTCACTCTTCGCTTCCTCTTCTCTTCGTACCGACCTCTCAAGCCTCAGCTGCTTTAAGCCCACGACCGCGGCCTTCAGCACATTGAGCGCGTTGGCGGACCCGAGGCTCTTCGTCAATATGTCCTTCACGCCGCCCGCTTCGCAGATAGCCCTGACGGCGCCGCCGGCGATGACGCCCGTACCTTCGTTGGCGGGTTTCATCAATACCCGCGCTGCCTTGTAGTGCCCGATGATCTCGTGCGGTATGCTCGTCCCCCGCATCGGTATCTTAAAGAAATTCTTCTTTGCGTCGGCAAGCCCTTTCCTTATGGCATCGGCTACTTCATTGGCCTTGCCGAACCCAAGCCCGACGTTGCCCTTACCATCTCCGGCGACAACAAGCGCGTTGAACGAGAACCTGCGCCCGCCCTTCACAACCTTCGCGACGCGCTTTATGCTTACGACCTTCTCGATAAGGCCTTCGTCTTCGGCCGTGCGCGAATCACGCCTGTGTGACCTCTGCCCTCCGCGCTGGCCGCCGGGCCTCCTGGATCTAAAGCCCTGCTGGCGCGGCGCTTCGGCCGGCGCCGCCGCTGCCGGTGCCGCGGCTGCGGAAGCCTGTTCGGCTGCCTTTTCCTGCGAGGGCGCGCTGTGCGCGGGACCCGCACCCTGGTCTTTCACTGCCTCTTTATTCTCATTTTCGTTTTTGCTGTCTTCGGGTTTTGCCAATTTTTATCCCTCGTTTATTATATTCTTTTCGCGCTTTTTGCGCCTGCCTGCCGGTCAGGCAGGGCTCTTTGCGCTTTTGCGTATTAAAATTGCAGGCCGCCCTTGCGCGCAGCCTCGGCCAGCGCCTTGACGCGGCCATGATAAAGGTACCCTGAACGGTCGAATACCACCCTCGTCACACCGCTCTTCTTGCAGGCCTCCGCAAGCGCGGTGCCGAGAAGGCTTGCGCCCTTGACGTTGCCGGCGCACATCTTTACCTTCTCCATCACATCGGGTGAAAGCGTCGACAGCGCCACCAGTGTCTTGCCTGCGACATCGTCTATGACCTGCGCGTACATATGGTTCAGGCTCCTGCGCACACTCAGCCTTGGCCTCCGGCTCGTGCCGGCCACCTTCTGCCGTATTATCTTATGCCGCCTCTCGCGGCCCTCTATCTTGATCCAGCTTTTCATAATGATAGTGCCCCGCCCTTATGCTTCGACGCTCTCAGCATAAACCCTGAGCCTGTCGATGGTTCGACAATGCTCACCATCGACCCCGAGTTTATCGAGGGGTCGAAGGGTTATTTTCCGCCCGTGCCTGCGCCGGCGCCCGCAACCGCCTTACCGGCCTTGCGGCGAACCTGCTCGCCCGAGTATCTGATCCCTTTCCCCTTATACGGCTCGGGCCTGTAAAAATCCCGTATCTCGGCCGCCGCCTCTCCGACCTTTGCCTTGTCGGCGCCTTTTATCACTATGATATTCGGCTTCGGTGTCTCGACGGTGACGCCTTCCGGTATGGTATAATTTATCGGATGCGAGTAGCTGAGGCTTAAGTTCAGCACCTTGCCCTGCACCGCGGCCTTAAAACCAACGCCGGTTATCTCGAGCTCTTTCTTGTAACCATCGGTAACGCCGATGATCATGTTGTTGACGAGGCTCCTGATCAGCCCGTGCGTCGACTTGTCCTGCTTCGAATCCGAAGGCCTCGCCACGGAAAACGTGTTGTCCCTGGCCTCGATTGTGAAGCCGGCCGGCGCCTTATAGGTAAGCGTCCCGCCCTTGCCTTCAACGGTGATCGTGTTATCGGCGCTGACAGCGATCTTCACACCGCCCGGTATAGCTATCGGTTTTTTCCCTATCCTTGACATATATTACCTCACCATGCGTAGCAGAGGACTTCGCCGCCGACCTTCTTATCGCGCGCCTCGTCATCCGTCAGCAGCCCCTTCGAGGTAGAGACGATCGCCAGGCCCAGGCCGCCGTACACTTTCGGAAGCTCGTCTGCCTTCTTGTATACCCGCAGGCCCGACTTCGATATCTTCTTCAGGCCGAGGATGGCGGGCGTACCGCTCTTCAGATATTTAAGGTAAATCCGGAGAATGCCCTGCTTGTTGTCCTTGATTATCTTGTAATTCGACACGAAACCTTCGCGCTTTAATATCTTCAGGATGCCTTCCGAAAGGACCGAATTCCTGGCCTCCACAATATCTTTCTTCGCGGAGCTCGCGTTCCTGATCACCGTCAACATATCAGCTATCGGATCTGTGACCGCCATATTTTCTCCTGCTGTACTACGCTTTTTAAGTAAAAACTCAAAATGCAAAAGGTAAAAGCGATGTGCCCTTCGGGCCTAGACGTCCACGGTCACGCAGTGACACCTAAGTTTTTACTTTTTACTTTTGACTTTTGACTTACCATACTACCAGCTCGCCTTCACAACACCGGGGATCTCACCACGGGAAGCCAGTTCCCTGAAGCATATCCTGCAGACCTGGAACCTGCGCATATATCCGCGCGGCCTTCCGCAGAGCTTGCAGCGGTTGTAGCGCCTGACCTTGAACTTTTGCGGCCTCGTTTGTTTTACTATCAGCGACGTCTTCGCCATTATGTCCTACCGTCTCCTGTTATTGTTTTTTTCGCGAACGGCATGCCCATGAGCCTCAAGAGCTCGTACGCCTCTTTCGCCGTCTTTGCGGATGTTACTATCGTAATGTCCATGCCATGGGGTTTCATCACCTTGTCGACATCCACCTCGGGGAATATGACCTGCTCGTTCAGGCCGAACGAATAGCTGCCGCCCTTGTCAAAAGAGTCGGGCGAAAGGCCCCTGAAGTCCCGTATCCTCGGTATCGCCACCGCTATGAGGCGGTCGAGGAACTCGTACATCATCGCCCTTCTCAGGGTGACCTTGCATCCGATGGGCGAGCCCTTCCGGATCTTGAAATTCGCTATCGCCTTTTTCGCCTTCGTCACGACCGCTTTCTGGCCCGTTATCATGGCCAGCTCACTCTGCGCGGCCTCGAGCTGCTTTATATCCTGGGTCGCCTCGCCAAGCCCGACGTTCAAGACGATCTTCTTGAGCTTCGGCACCTGGAGCTTGTTGGTGAAATTAAACAGCTTCATCATCTCAGAGGATATATCTGTCCTGTACCGTTCCAGCAATCTCGGCGTAACAACGGCTGGTGTACTCATGGCTTATATCACCTCTTTGCATCGTTTGCAGGATCTTGACCTTGTCCCGTCAGCCAGGACATTGATGGCTACGCGGCTGGGCTTCGAGCACGTCTTGCAGAAGAGCGCGAGATTCGAGAGGTGTATCGGGCTTTCCTTCTGCACGATCCCGCCCTGCTGGTCCTGGGTCGTCCTGCGGGTGTGCTTCTTTACGTAATTGACGCCTTCGACGAGAGCCCTGTCTTCCTTGCCCATGACCCTGAAAACCTTGCCCGTCTTGCCTTTGTCCCGCCCGGCTAACACGTATACGACATCATTCTTCTTTATCTTTTTCATATCTGCCTTTGAAATTTGTCACAGTTTTCTATGGTGCGAATTTCATCCCGAGAACGCGACAAAACGGAGCGTTCGAGGGGTCACAGTACTTCCGGCGCCAGTGAAATGATCTTCATGAAGTTCTTGTCTCGCAGCTCTCTGGCCACCGGCCCGAATATCCTCGTGCCTCTGGGGTTCTTCTGGTCGTCTATGATGACCACTGCGTTCCTGTCGAACCTGAGCCTCGTGCCGTCGGGCCTGGTCAGCGGAAACGCGGTGCGCACGATGACGCCTTTGACGACTTCGTGGTTCTTGACGATCGCGTCCGGCGATGCCTCTTTCACATTGCAGGTGATAATATCACCGACATCGGCGTAGCGCCTGTTGCCCCTGCCGAGCACGCCTATCATCGATGCCTTCCTGGCACCGGTATTATCGGCGACATCAAGAATACTGCGCATCCTTACCATGGGAATACCCTACTTTTTCGCCGGCTCAAGCTTCTTCGGCCGCAGGTTGCGCGGCCGGGATGCTCGCCTTTTTGATTATCTCGACCAGTCTCCAGCGCTTCGTCTTGGACAGCGGCCTCGTCTCCTGGATCCTGACGGTATCGCCGACTTTCGCGCTCCGGCTCTCGTCATGGGCTTTGAACTTGGTCGCCCTTCTCATTATCTTCTTATAGACGGAATGGTGGGCGACCCAGTCGACCCTTACCGTGATCGTCTTGTCCATCTTGTCGCTGACCACTACGCCGGTCTTCTCCTTGCGGCTGCCCCTATCCTTGTTTGACATTCACCTTCTCCTTCAAAACGGTCTCGCATCTCGCGATGTCTTTCCTGACGATCTTTATCTTGTGCGGCTTCTCGATCCTGCCTGCCTTCGCCTCTGTCCGCAGGCCGTACAGCTCCTTCTTCAGGGCATCCACCTTCTGCCGTATCTCGTCCGATGTCATGTTCCTCAGCTCGTTCGCGGAGATCATGAGTGCATACCTCTGGCGACGAATTTAGTCCTGAGCGGTATCTTGTGCGCGGCCACCCTCAACGATTCCCGCGCGATCTCGAGCGGGATGCCGCCCATCTCGAACAGTATCTTGCCTTTTCTTACCACGGCCACCCAGTGGCTCGGATCGCCCTTGCCTTTACCCATCCTCGTTTCCGCGGGCTTCTTGGTGATCGGCTTGTCCGGGAATACTCTTATCCAGACCTTGCCGCCGCCCTTCAGGTTCCTCATCAGCGCGACTCTCGCGGCTTCTATCTGTCTGTCCGTGAAATACGAGTTCTCAAGCGCCTTCAGCCCGAACTCCCCGAAAGAGAGCGTCGATCCCCGGTATGAGGTACCGAGGCGCCTGCCGCGCTGCGACTTCCTGAATTTTACCCTCTTGGGCATCATTCCCATGTGTACCCTTTTCGCATTCTGCTTTCGTCAATCACTCGGCGTACAACGAACGTAAGCGCTACAGGCTGTGCCTCTTCTCTTCCGGCGCCTCGTCCCTGGCCTTATCCAGGATCCTATCACCCTTATAGATCCACACCTTTACGCCGATCAGCCCGTACGTCGTAAGCGCCTCGGCGAATCCGTAATCTATATCGGCCCTGAGCGTCTGGGCCGGTATCGAGCCTTTCCTGTAGCTTTCGCGCCTGGCTATTTCAGAGCCGCCCAGCCTGCCCCCGCAGATGATCTTGGCGCCGCGGGCGCCGTTGTCGAGCGCGCTCTGGATAGCTTTCTTCATCGCGCGCTTGTGCGGTATCCTCTTCTCGATCTGGAACGCTATGTTCTCGGAAACGAGCTGCGCGTCGATGTTGGGGTTCTTTATCTCTTTTATGTCGATCACGACCTCTTTGCCGGCCATCGACTGGAGCTCTTCCTTCAACTTCTCTATCTCGGTGCCGCGGCGCCCGATTATGATGCCGGGCCTGGCTGAAAATATCAGGATCCGCACCTTCTCGCTCGCCCGCTCCACCTCTATCTTCGATACGGCCGCCGTCGCCAGGGCCTTCTTGATGTATTTCTTTATCTTTACGTCCTGCAGGAACTGTTTCGGATAATCCGCCTTCTTCGCGAACCAGCGGGACTTCCAGTCATAGATGTAACCGACCCTGAAACCGTACGGATGAACTTTCTGACCCATTGTGCTCCTCTCGTCCCGACCCCTATCGAGGGGCGCCCTTCTTGCTTTCGTGTTTAACCGGTTCTTTTTTGAGCTACGCTCTTTCTGGTTTTTGCGGCGTGGACAGCCTTCTCTTTATCATGGACGTCTTTGGCCTTCTTCGCATTGGTAGAGACGCCCTCTTTCGCCGGCGTCCGGCTTTTGGTGATCTCATCCAGCTCAACCGTGATATGGCTGGTGCGTTTGCGTATCGTACCGGCCCTGCCCATCGAAGCCGCCCTGAAGCGTTTCATCTGCGGCCCGCCGTTGGCGATGATATTCGATACGAACAGGTTCGCGACATCGATCCCGGGCAGGCGTTTCGAGTTGGCCATCGCGGACTCGATCAGGTCTATCAGGTATTGCGACGCCTTCTTCTTCACGCTATACAGGATCGCTATCGCGTCCTGGGCGCGCTTGCCCTTGACCAGTGGTATGACCGGCCGCACCTTGCGCGGCGATATCCGAACGTAACGTAATGTGGCTTTCGCTATCATGTTATGTCTTATCCATCGATACCTCGGTAGCCGCGCCGTGCTTCCTGAACGTCCTCGTTGGCGCGAACTCGCCGACTTTATGGCCGACCATGTTCTCGGTCACGTACACGGGCAGGAACTTCCTGCCGTTATGGACCGACAGGGTGATCCCCACGAAATCCGGGGTGATGGTGGACCTTCTCGACCATGTCTTTATAGGCTTCTTGTCTCCGGCCATCGCCGCCTTCTGCACCTTGATCAGCAGCTTCTCGTCGATAAACGGGCCTTTTTTCGTTGACCTTGACATTTTTCCTCCGCGATATCTACTCTAATTCAAAAAGCAAAAGTCAAAAGGTAAAAGTTCGAGGTAAAACTTAAAACTTTTAAGTTTTGAATTGCAGTTTTGCCTTTTGCGTTTTGACTTTTTACTTAGCATCATTTTCTTCTCTTGACTATGTACTTATCGGATGATTTCGACTTCCTCGTCTTCAATCCCTTCGCGTACTGCCCCCACGGTGATCTCGGCAGCCCGCCGCTCGCCTTACCCTCGCCGCCGCCCATCGGATGGTCATGCGGGTTCATCGCCACACCTCTCGAATACGGCCTGATGCCCATCCATCTCGAGCGGCCTGCTTTTCCTACCGAAATCGTCTCGTGTTCGATGTTGCCGACCTGGCCGATCGTCGCCATGCAGTGGATGCCGATCAGCCGTATCTCGCCGCTGGGCAGCTTCACCTGGGCGTAATCGCCTTCCTTCGACATAATCACGCACGAGTTCCCGGCCGAGCGCGCTATCGTCGATCCCGACCCTCTCTTCATCTCGACGTTGTGTATCGGAATACCGGCCGGTATATTGGATATCTGCGTCGCGTTGCCGACCTTGATCTCCGCGGCCGTGCTCGATACGACCTCATCGTTCACATTGAGGCCGGCCGGCGCCACGATATAGCGTTTCTCCCCGTCCTGGTACCGGAGCAGCGCGAGCCGCGCCGAACGGTTAGGATCATACTCGATCGCGACGACCTTCGCCGTCATGTCGAGCTTATCGCGCTTGAAATCTATGATGCGGGTCATCTTCTTGTGTCCGCCGCCGCGATGCCTTGACGTCACCCTGCCGCGGTTATTGCGCCCGCCCGTCCGCTTGCGCGGGACGAGAAGCGCCTTTTCGGGCCAATCCTTCGTAATCTCGGCGAAGTCCGATATGGCCGCATGCCTCAATCCGCTCGTCGTTGGTCTGAATCTTTTTATTCCCATGAATTTTGTCCTAGTTTTCTTTGGCGCGAAATTCATCCCGAGGCTGCGACGAAAAGAAGCAGCCGAGGGATCTCTCCACTACGCGATGTCTATCTTGCTTCCGGCCTCAAGCGTCACGATCGCCTTCTTCCAGTCCGACGTCTTGCCGACGGCGTACCTGACCCTCTTCAATTTGCCGCGCATCATCACGGTGTTCACGCCCTCGACCTTGACCTTGTACATGTCCTCGATGGCCTTCTTCACCTCGATCTTGTTCGCGGCCATGTCGACCCAGAAGAGGTACTTGTTTAAGCGCAGCATCACAGAACCCTTTTCGGTCCTGATCATCCCCTTGACTATATCGTGCGGATCCTTCATATTACCTGAACCTCTCCGGGAGTTTCTGCAGCGCCGTCTTTGACATGATGAGGTTATCGCAGCGCAGCACATCCATCGTATTGAAGTCCTTGAGATTTCTGACCAGGACCCCGACCAGGTTTCTCGACGCCCTCAGCACCTTCTCATCCATGTTCTCGGTGACGAAGAGGGACTTCCCTTCCAGCTTCAATGCGTCGACTATGGCCTTGAATGCCTTGGTCTTCGGCTCCGCCACGGTCACCGAGACTAAGCCCATCATCTTGTTGTCGTTCAGCTTCGAATTGATGCTCGAGAGGAACGCGAGGCGCTTTATCTGTTTCGGCATCGTGTACCCGTAATACCTCGGGTGCGGTCCGAAGATGCTGCCGCCGTGCCTCCAGAGCGGAGAACGGGTCGAACCCGCGCGCGCCCTGCCGGTCCCCTTCTGCCTGAACGGCTTCTTGCCGCCGCCGGAAACGTCGCCGCGCGTCTTCGTCGAGGCATTTCCCTGCCTGGCGTTGGCGCTGTACATCAGGACCGCCTGGTGGAGCGCGCCCTTATTCACCTTGCCGGTAAACAGCTCCTTGTCGAGTTGGAAGGTCTCGATCTCTTTACCCTTCAGGTCGTAGACCGGGACCGCTGCCTTGAACTCGCCTTTCGGCGTCGCCCTTACCTTCGGGATCCTTGCCTTCGTCTCTTTTCTTACGCTTTTCTTTTCCATACCCCGCACCTTCTTATCGTAATCCCGCACCGATCAGAAGGTGCGGGGTCGTTGCCTACTTCTTCATCGCAGTCTTCACGCTCTTCTTCTTACCCTGGACAACTACCATCTTTCTCACATACCCCTTGGGGCGTTTGAGCGCCTCTTTCAGCATGATGAAGCCGTTCTTGTGGCCGGGTACGGAGCCTCTGACAATGATGATATTCTTGTCTTTGTCGACGTCGATTATCTCGAGGTTCTGAATCGTTATCCTGTCGACGCCCAGATGCCCCGGCATGTGGTGGCCTTTCGTGACGCGGCCGAGCCTGGCGCCCGACTGGATGGACCCTACGACGCGGCCGAACATCGAACCGTGGCCCGCGTGGCCGCCCTTCCATCCCCACCGCTTCACGCCGCCCTGGAACCCTTTACCTATCGACGTCCCGACGACGTCCAGGAAATCGCCTTTCGCGAATATATCCGCCGTGATCGCCTGCCCTGGCTTGTACGGCGCGGTATCTTTAACCCTGATCTCTTTGACGAACCTTAAGAACGGCGTGCCGGCCTTCTTGAAGCGGGCCTTATCGACGCTGCGGGTCACCTTCTCCCTCTTTTCGCAGAAGCCCATCTGTATGGCGTTATACCCGTCGCTGGCCTTGGTCTTCACCTGCAGGACGTAACACGGTCCGGCCTCGATGACGGTGACGGGGACGTTCTTCCCCGCTTCGTCGAATATATTCGTCATCCCGATCTTTTTACCCAGAATTCCTAGCATCGTCTTTCCTATAAGTTTCCCGCTAAAAAACTATTGACTATCGACTATTGACTGTCGACTATTTTATCTCCACATAGACGCCGGCCGGAAGATCCAGCTTCTTGAGCGCGTCGATCGTCTTCGATGTCGGGCTCACGATGTCCAGGATGCGTTTATGTGTCTTTATCTGGAACTGCTCTCTCGATTTCTTGTCGACGTGCGGCCCCCTCAGCACCGTAAATATCTCCCGCTGCGTGGGCAGCGGTATCGGTCCGATGACGGTCGCGCCGGTTCGCTTCGCGGTGTCGACGATCTCTTCGGTCGACACGTCGAGCAGCCGGTGGTCGTAGGCCATCAGTTTTATCCTGATCTTCTGCATTTCTTGCTGTGCCATCTCTCTACTCGATCACTTCGGTTACGACGCCCGCGCCTACGGTGTGGCCGCCTTCGCGGATAGCGAAGCGAAGCTCTTTTTCCATGGCGATCGGGGTTATCAGCACCACTTCGAACCCGACGTTATCGCCGGGCATGACCATCTCGACGCCCTGCGGCAGCGTCACCACGCCGGTCACGTCGGTGGTACGGAAGTAAAACTGGGGACGGTAGCCGTTAAAGAACGGGGTGTGGCGGCCGCCTTCCTCTTTGCTCAATATGTAGACCTCTGCCTTGAACTTGGTGTGCGGGGTGATCGAACCGGGCTTGGCCAGCACCTGGCCGCGCTCAAGGTCGGTCTTTTCGATACCCCTTAAGAGCACGCCGATGTTGTCGCCGGCCTGCCCTGAATCGAGAAGCTTTCTGAACATCTCGACGCCGGTCACGACCGACTTCTTGGTGGCCTTGATACCGACGATCTCGATCTCTTCGCCGACCTTGACCTGGCCGCGCTCGACCCTGCCGGTGCCGACGGTGCCGCGGCCGGTGATCGAGAAGACGTCTTCGATCGGCATCAGGAACGGCTTGTCGATATCACGCTTGGGCTGGGGGATGAACGCATCGGCGGCGGCCATCAGCTCCATGATGGACCTGGTGGCCTCGGCGTCGCCGGGGGCGACCATCGCTTTCAGGGCGCTGCCCTTGATGACCGGGGTTTTGTCGCCCGGGAATCCGTACTTGGTTAAGAGTTCCCTGACCTCGAGCTCGACCAAGTCGACGAGCTCTTTATCTTCGACGAGGTCGACCTTATTCAGGAAGACGACGATCGACGGGACGTTGACCTGCCTGGCCAGCAGGATGTGCTCCCTGGTCTGGGGCATCGGGCCGTCAACGGCAGAGACGACGAGGATCGCCCCGTCCATCTGGGCGGCGCCGGTGATCATGTTCTTGATATAGTCGGCGTGGCCCGGGCAGTCGATGTGGGCATAGTGGCGGTTATCGGTCTCGTACTCGACGTGGGCCACCGCGATCGTGACAGTCTTGGTCTCATCGCGCACGGTGCCGCCTTTGGCGATATCGGCGTATGACTTAACCGTGGCCTTGCCCTTCCTGGCAAGCGTGGCGAGGATCGCCGCGGTCAGCGTCGTCTTGCCGTGGTCGATGTGGCCGATCGTTCCGATATTGACGTGAGGCTTGTTCCTTACAAACGCTTCCTTTGCCATGACTTATCTCCTTTTATCCCTTTACTCTTCCGCTCAGTTCTACGATCTTTTCGGCTATATTCCTTGGCACTTCCTGGTAGAATGAAGGCTCCATTGTATATGATGCTCTTCCCTGAGTCAAGCTTCTTACACTTGTAGCGTACCCGAACATCTCGGAGAGCGGTGCCAAGCCCCTGATGATCTTCGTATTCGCCCTGTCGGTTATCGCTTCTATCTTCACCCTGCGCGAGCTTAAGTCCCCGATCACGTCGCCCATGTAATTCTCAGGCGTGATGACCTCGAGGTTCATGATCGGCTCCAGCAGCACCGAGGCGCCGTTCTTCAGGCCGTCGTTTAAGCCTATCACGCCGGCCATATGGAACGCCAGATCAGACGAATCGACCTCGTGGTACGAACCGTCAACGAGCTTCACGTCGATATCGGTCACGGGGTAACCGGCAAGGCAGCCGCTCTGCGCCGCCTCGACCACGCCCTCCTTGACCGAGGAGATGTACTCTTTCGGTATCGAGCCGCCGATGATCTTCGACTCAAATACGACGCCCGTGCCCTTTTGTCCGGGGCCGACATCCATCACGACGTGCCCGTACTGGCCCCTGCCGCCCGACTGCTGTATAAACTTGCCTACCGCCCTCGACTGCCGCGTTATCGTCTCTTTGTATGCGACCTGCGGCTTATCGACGCTGGCCGCGACATTGAATTCTCTCAGCATCCTGTCGATGATGATCTCGAGGTGCAGCTCGCCCATCCCGCTTATGATGGTCTGGCCCGTCTCCTTGTCGTACCTGACCCTGAACGTCGGGTCCTCTTCGCACAGCCTGTGCAGCGCCATGCCCAGCTTCTCCTGGTCGGCCTTCGTCTTCGGCTCGATCGCCATCGATATGACCGGCTCGGGGAAGTGCATCGATTCAAGGATGATCGGGTAGTCTTCATCGCATATCGTCTCGCCCGTCGTCGTGTCCTTGAGTCCCACCAGCGCGACGATATCGCCTGCCAGCGCCTGGTCGACTATCTCCTGTTTGTTCGCGTGCATCTTGAGGATCTTGCCTATGCGCTCCCTGGTCCCCTTGACGGAATTGTACACGTATTCGCCCGGCTTCAGCGTCCCGGAGTAGATCCTGGCGTACGCGAGCTTGCCGACGAACGGATCCGCCTTGATCTTGAAGACCAGCCCGCACAGCTTCTCTTCCGCTGACACCTGTCTCACCTCTTCCTGTTCGGTATCGGGGTTGATGCCTTTCCTGGGCACTATATCCAGAGGGGACGGCAGATAATCCGTAATCGCGTCGAGGAGCGGCTGGACCCCTTTGTTCTTCGCGGAGGCGCCGCAGAGGACCGGTATCATCCTGCCCGATATGACGGCCCGCCGTATGACCGCACTGATCTCGTCAGGGTAGACGCCCTTCTCGTGTATATATTTTTCTTCAACGACTTCATCGACCTCGCCGAGCTTCTCTATGAGGTTATGCCGGTAGTGGCTTGCCGTCTCCCTGAGGTCGCCCGGGATATCCACGACATCGAATCCTGACGTGCCCTCGTCGCCTTTGTAGATTATCGCCTTCATCGCGACCAGGTCGATGACGCCGAGGAAATTGGACTCTGAGCCGATCGGTATCTGCACCGGTATCGGATTGCCCCCCAGCCTCTCGCGTATCTGGTCAACGACCTTGAAGAAGTCGGCGCCGGTCCTGTCCATCTTGTTGATGAAAGCTATCCTCGGCACGCTGTACTTGTCGGCCTGGCGCCACACCGTCTCTGACTGCGGCTGGACCCCGCCGACCGCGCACAATACGATGACCGCGCCGTCGAGCACTTTGAGCGAGCGCTCGACCTCGACCGTGAAATCGACGTGACCGGGCGTATCTATGATGTTGATATTCTTGTCCTTCCAGAACGACGTCGTCGCCGCGCTCGTTATCGTGATGCCGCGCTCCTGCTCCTGGACCATCCAGTCCATCACCGCCGTGCCCTCGTCGACCGTGCCGATCTTATAGACCCTGCCGGTGAAATAGAGGATCCTCTCGGTCGTCGTCGTCTTGCCCGCGTCGATATGGGCGATTATACCGATATTCCTGATATTTTCCAGACGGGCGTCTTTTTCCATCTCAATCTTATCTATCGTTAATGTTTCCGTCATATCTCAATTTTGTCATCAAACTTTGAACTTTGATCTTTAAATTTTGGACTTTGAACTTTGATCTTTGGACTTTCTTACTACCATCTGTAGTGTGCAAACGCCTTGTTCGCCTCGGCCATCTTGTGGGTGTCGTCCTTCTTCTTCACGGCCGAACCCTGCCCGTTATACGCTTCCATCAACTCATCGGCAAGCTTGATCTCCATCGGCTTGCCCTTCTTGGTGCGCGCAAAATTCCTCAGCCATCGCATCGCTATCGCTATGCCCCGTTCGGACTTCACATCTATCGGCACCTGATACGTGGCTCCGCCGATCCTCCTGGGCTTGATTTCAAGGAGCGGCCTGGCGTTATCGAGCGCTTTCTGGAACACCTCGAGCGCCGGCTTGCCCGTCTTCTGCGCAAGTATGTCGAACGACCTGTAGACGATCTTCTCAGCCTTCGACTTCTTGCCCTGGGTCATTATCGCGTTGATGAACCGCGCGACGACCGCGCTCTTATATTTAGGATCCGGTATAACTTCTCTCTTTTCAGCCCTTCTTCTTCTCATAGCCCCCCGCCTTATGCTCCTTTCGCCGCAACCTTTTCCTTCGGGCGCTTCGCGCCGTACTTCGACCGCGATTTCTTCCTGTCGACGACGCCGGCCGTATCCAGCACGCCTCTGACGATATGATACCTGACGCCCGGCAAGTCCTTGACCCTGCCGCCCCTGACCAGGACGATCGAGTGCTCCTGCAGATTATGCCCGACGCCGGGGATGTACGAAGTGACCTCAATGTGGTTGGTCAGCCTCACCCTCGCGACTTTTCTCAAAGCGGAGTTCGGCTTCTTCGGTGTCTGCGTCCTGACCTGCAGGCAGACGCCCCGCCTCTGGGGGCAGCCCCTGAGGGCCGGTGACTTGGACCGGTTCTTGAACTTTTCTCTTCCTAATCGTATGATCTGGTTTATCGTCGGCATTGTCGTCCCTTAGTTACGTTTTCTCCTCAACGGCTTCCGTCCTCTCTTTCCTGGCGGGGCCTTCTTTCTTCGAGCCTTCAAGCACATGCTTGACTATCGATATGTTCCTGTGTGTCGCGAACCCCGTGCCGGCCGGTATAAGGTGCCCCGTGATGATATTCTCTTTCAAGCCCCGCAGCAGGTCCGTCTTGCCGCTGGTCGCGGCCTCAGTCAGGACGCGCGTCGTCTCCTGGAAGCTCGCCGCGGAGATGAAGCTCTCCGTGCTTAAAGACGCCTTCGTAATACCGAGCAGGACCGGGTCGGCGCTCGCGGGCTTGCCCTTTTTCTTGACCACCCTCTTATTCTCCTGGAGGTAGACGCCCTTGTCGACCTGCTGCCCGATCAAAAAGGCCGTGTCGCCGGAGTCCTTGATCTTCATCTTGCGCAGCATCTGCCTGACGATCGTCTCTATGTGCTTATCGTTGATATTGACGCCCTGGAGCCTGTAGACTTCCTGGACTTCATTGACGAGGTATTCCTGCAGCTTCTTGTCGCCCGAGACCCTCAATATATCCTGCAGGACGACCGGCCCGTCAACGAGCTGCTCGCCGGAGTAGACCTTGTCTCCCTTATATACGTTCAGGTGCTTGCCGTGCGGGATAAGGTATTCTTTCTTCATGCCGGTCGCCGATTTGATGACGACGCGCTTCTGTCCCTTCTTGGACTCACCGAACTCGACGATGCCGTCTATCTCGCTTATGATCGCCGGGTCCTTCGGCCTGCGGGCCTCAAAGAGCTCAGCGACCCTGGGCAATCCGCCCGTGATATCCTTGGTCTTCGTGATGACCCTGGGCGTCTTTGCCAGGATCTCGCCGGCGGTAACGGACTTGCCGTCATGGATCATTATGTGGGCGCCGGCCGGTATCGGATATATCGCCAGCACTTCGTCGTCTTTGTTCATGATGAGCAGCTCGGGGTGGTAATCGCCCTTGTGCTCCACGATGACCCTGTTCTTCAGCTTCGTCTCGGGGTCGAGCTCTTCCTTCATCGTGACGCCTTCTTTGATATCCTCGTACTTCACCTTCCCGGTGACTTCGGTCAATATCGGCACCGTATAGGGGTCCCATTTGACGAATACCGTCCCGGCGTCGATCGTGTCGCCTTCCTTTGCCCGCAACATCGCCCCGTGAGGCACGTTATGGCGCTCGAGCTCCCTGCCTTCAGGGTCATTGATACTGATCTGGCCGTTGCGGTTCAATACGACGTGCTCGCCTTCCTTCTTCGTCTCGACCACCTTAAGGTTGTGGTACTTTGCCGCGCCCTTATACTTCGATTCGATGTAAGACTGCTCGACGATCCTCGACGCGGTACCGCCGATATGGAATGTTCTCATCGTCAGCTGCGTCCCGGGCTCGCCGATCGACTGCGCCGCGATGATCCCGACCGCCTCGCCGAGCTCGACCATCCTGCCGGTGGCGAGATTGCGGCCGTAGCACTTGGCGCAGACGCCGTGCTCGGATTCGCAGGTAAGGACGCTCCGTATCTTTATCTTCTCGATGCCGATCTCTTCGATCTGCTTCGCCTTCTCTTCCGTTATCTCGGTGCCGGCCTCGATGAGCACGGTATCGGTGATGATGTCGGCTATGTTGTCAAGCGCGACCCGCCCGATGATCCTCTCGGAAAGCCTGACGACCGTCTCGTCGCCCTCGATGATCGCGCTTATCAATATGCCGTTCACCGTCCCGCAATCGTCCTCGCTAATGATCACATCCTGCGCGACATCGACGAGCCTTCTGGTAAGGTACCCGGAATCGGCGGTTTTGAGCGCCGTATCGGCCAGCCCCTTCCTGGCGCCGTGCGTCGATATGAAGTACTCGAGCACCGTCAGCCCCTCGCGGAAATTCGCGGTGATCGGCGTCTCGATGATCTCGCCCGACGGCTTGGCCATAAGGCCTCTCATGCCTGCCAGCTGCCTGATCTGCAGCTTCGAGCCCCTGGCGCCGGAATCCGCCATCATGAATATCGGGTTGAACGAATCAAGCTCCTGGAATATCAAGTCGGAGACGTCTTCGGTCGTGTGCGTCCAGAGGTCTATGATCTTGTTGTAGCGCTCCCGGTCGGTGATCAAGCCCTTCTTGTACTGGTCGTCGACGTGGTCGACGTCGAGCTTCGTGCGCTTCAGATATTCGTCCTTCTTGCCGGGGATCTGCAGGTCGTCGATCGAGATCGAAAGCCCCGCCTTCGTCGCCTCTTCGAACCCGAGCCGCTTCAGGCTGTCGAGGAGTTTTATAACGGCGTGGTGGCCTTTGATCTTGTAGATCCCGTGGATCGCCTTCGAGAGCTTCGACTTCGACATCGTATCGTTCACGAAATCGACGCCTTCCGGAAGCTGCAGGTTGAAGAGCACCCTGCCGACCGTCGTCTCGATGAGCGTGCCGCGTATGTCGACTTTGATCTTCGCGTGCATGCCCACCTCATCGTCATTGTACGCGACGACGACTTCCGCGGGCGACGAGAAATATTTGCCCTCGCCCTTGTCGCCGGGCTTCTCTTTCGTTATGTAGTAGCATCCGAGCACGATATCCTGCGTGGGGCTCGTGATCGGCCGTCCGTCAGCGGGCGAGAATATGTTGTTGGTCGCGAGCATCAGCAGCTTGCACTCCACCTGCGCTTCGATCGAGAGCGGCACGTGGACCGCCATCTGGTCGCCGTCAAAGTCGGCGTTGAACGCCGAGCAGACGAGAGGATGTATCCTGATCGCGTTACCCTCTATCAGGACGGGCTGGAACGCCTGGATACCGAGCCTGTGCAGCGTCGGAGCGCGGTTCAGCATGACCGGATGGTCTTTGATGACTTCGTCGAGGATATCCCACACTTCGAGCTTCGCCTTCTCGACCATCTTCTTCGCGCTCTTGATCGTATGGACAAAGCCTTTTTCCTTTAGCTTCTTGATGATGAAAGGCTCGTAGAGTTCGAGGGCCATCTTCTTCGGCAGGCCGCACTCGTTCAGCTTGAGCTCCGGCCCGACGACGATAACGGATCTACCGGAATAATCGACGCGCTTGCCGAGCAGGTTCTGCCTGAACCGGCCCTGTTTGCCTTTTAACATATCGGACAGCGACTTGAGCGGCCTGTTGCCGGGGCCGAGGACCGCTTTGCCGTGGCGGCCGTTGTCGAACAGCGCGTCGACCGCCTCCTGCAGCATCCGCTTTTCGTTCCGTATGATGATCTCGGGGGCTTTCAGCTCGATCAGTTTCTTTAAGCGGTTGTTCCTGTTGATGACGCGCCTGTAGAGGTCGTTTAAGTCCGACGTCGCGAACCTTCCTCCGTCCAGCGGGACGAGCGGCCGTAAGTCCGGAGGTATCACCGGCAGCACGTCGAGTATCATCCACTCCGGTTTGTTGCCGGAGCCCTTGAAGGCCTCGGCTATCCTCAAAAGCTTCGCCGCCTTCTTCTGCGAAGTCTCCGATTTCGAATCCTTCAGCTCCTTCTTCAGCTTCGCTGCCATCTTGTCGAGGTCTATTTCTCTGAGCAGGTCTTTGACCGCCTCGGCGCCCATCTTCGCGGTGAACTTCTGGCCGAACTTGTCCCTGTATTCTCTGTACCGCTCTTCCGAAAGCAGGTCCATCTTCTTCAGCGACGTCTCACCCGGATCGATGACGATGTATTCCTCGTAATATATGACCTTCTCGAGGTCACGCCCGGTGATGCCCAAGAGCGCGCCCATCCTCGACGGCATTACCTTGAAGAACCAGACATGCGATACCGGGCAGGCGAGCTCTATATGGCCCATCCTCTCGCGGCGCACGCTCGACCGCGTCACCTCGACGCCGCAGCGGTCGCAGGTGATGCCCTTATGCTTTATCCTTTTGTATTTTCCGCAATTGCACTCGTAGTCCTTCGTCGGCCCGAAGATGCGCTCGCAGAAGAGGCCGTCTTTTTCCGGCTTCAGCGTACGGTAGTTGATCGTCTCCGGCTTCTTGACCTCGCCTTTCGACCAGCCGCGTATGATCTGCGGCGAAGCGATCCGTATCGTTATAGCGTTAAAGGGGGTGACTTCGTCTATCATCTTACGTACCCTTCTCTTCGACGGCTCTCTTTTCCATCTTTATATCGAGGCAGAGGCTCTGTAATTCTTTCACCAAAACGTTGAACGATTCCGGGGTCCCCGGCTGGAGTTTGTTGTCGCCCTTCACGATCGCTTCGTATATCTTCGTCCTCCCGAGGACGTCGTCCGATTTGACCGTCATGAGCTCCTGCAGCGTGAACGCCGCTCCGTACGCCTCGAGGGCCCACACTTCCATTTCGCCGAACCGCTGGCCTCCGAACTGCGCCTTGCCGCCGAGCGGCTGCTGCGTGACCAGCGAGTACGGCCCGATTGAACGGGCGTGTATCTTATCATCAACAAGGTGCGCAAGCTTCAGCATATAGATGTAGCCGACCGTCACCTTCTGGTCGAACGGCCTCCCGGTGAAGCCGTCGTAGACGGTCACTTTGCCTTCGGTCGGTAGCCCCGCCTTCTTCATCTCTTCCTTTATCTCCGCCTCGGACGCGCCGTCAAAGACGGGGCTCGATACCTGGAACCCGAGCACCTTGGCCGCCCAGCCGAGATGCGTCTCGAGTATCTGCCCGACGTTCATACGGCTCGGCACGCCGAGCGGGTTCAATACAATCTGGACCGGGGTTCCGTCCTTAAGGAACGGCATGTCCTCTTCCGGCAGTATCTTCGCGACGACGCCCTTGTTACCGTGGCGGCCCGCCATCTTGTCCCCGACCGATATCTTCTTCTTGCTGGCGACGTAGACCTTGACCTTCTTCAGGACACCGGGCGGAAGCTCGTCGCCCCGCTTGACCCGCTCGATCTCCCTATCCAGCTCGAAACTGAGCTCCTCGATCTGTCCGTCCAGGAGCCGCGTGATCCGCGATATCTCCTGCTCCGCGTCGGGATTGTTCAGCTTTATATTCTCCAGGTCGCCCTTTTCGACGATCTTCTTCAAGTCCTTCACGCGGACGGTCCTGCCCTGCGACATCAGCGCTCTGCCCGATTCCTGGTCGAGGATGCCTGCGGCGAGCTTCTGCCCCACGAGCAGCTTATGGAGCTTGCGGTATTTCTCCTCTTTTATCTTATCGATCTGGGCCCCGAACGTCTCTTCGAGGACCTTGATCTCCTTATTCTCTTTCGTCCGTTCCTCTTTGGTCTTCGAGCGCGCGTCGCGCCTCGAGAAGACCCTGACATCGACGACGATACCATCGACGCCCGGCGAGGCAATGAGCGACGAATCCCTGACATCCCCGGCCTTCTCGCCGAATATCGCCCTGAGCAGTTTCTCTTCCGGCGAAAGTTCGGTCTCGGACTTCGGCGTCACCTTGCCGATGAGAATGTCGCCCGGCTCGACCTGCGCGCCGATCCGTATGATGCCGCCCTCGTCAAGATCCTTCAGCATCTCCTCGCCGACGTTCGGTATGTCACGGGTGATCTCTTCATTGCCCAGCCGCGTATCGCGGGCCTCCAGCTCGAATTCCTCTATATGGACCGACGTGTATTTGTCCTCGGCGACCAGCTTCTCGTTCAGCAGGATCGCGTCTTCAAAGTTATAGCCGCGCCACGGCATGAAAGCGACGAGAACGTTCTTGCCGAGGGCAAGCTCCCCGTCCTTGGTCCCCGGGCCGTCGGCGATGACCTGGCCTTCCTTGACCTTGTCGCCGAGGTTGACGAGCGGCCGCTGGTTGACGCAGGTGTTGGCGTTCGACCGTTCGAACTTCTTGAGCTTGTATGTCTTTCCGCTGACGGTTATCTCGCCCGAGTCGACGCTCGTGACCGTGCCGGCGTTCTTCGCCACTTCGACGGCGCCCGAATCCTTGGCGGTCCTGTATTCCATGCCGGTGCCGATGAGCGGAGACTCAGTCTCGAGCAGCGGCACAGCCTGGCGCTGCATGTTCGAACCCATCAGCGCGCGGTTCGCGTCATCGTGCTCGAGGAACGGTATCAGGCTCGCGGCGACGCTGACCAGCTGCCGCGGGGAGACGTCCATATACTGGATGTCCTTCGGGCTCGCCTTGAGGAAGTCGTCCTTGAAGCGGCAGAAGACCTTCTCCTCGGTAAAGTTGCCCCTGGCGTCAAGTTTGGCGTTCGCCTGCGCAATCGTGTACAAGTCTTCGACGTCGGCCGACAGGTAGTCGATCTTCTCCGTGACCTTGCCGCTTTCTACCTTGCGGTACGGCGTCTCTATGAAGCCGTGTTCGTTGATCCTTGAATACGTGCTCAATGACGCTATCAGGCCTATGTTCGGGCCCTCAGGCGTCTCGATCGGGCAGACGCGTCCGTAATGCGAGTAGTGGACGTCGCGGACCTCGAATCCCGCCCGCTCCCTGTTCAAACCTCCGGGGCCGAGCGCGCTGACGCGCCGCTTGTGCGTCATCTCGGCCAGGGGGTTGGTCTGGTCGAGGAACTGCGAAAGCTGGCTCCTTCCGAAAAAGTCCCTGATGACGCCTGAGATGAGTTTCGAATTAATAAGGTTATGCGGCATCACGTTGGACAGGTCGTAGATGTTCATCCTCTCCCTGCACGAGCGGTCGACCCTGGCGAGGCCTATCCTGATCTGGTTCAAGAGCAGCTCTCCCGAGCAGCGCACGCGCCTGTTGCCGAGGTGGTCGATGTCATCGGTCGCGCCCTGGCCGTTCTTCACGGCGATCAGCTTCAGGATCACCTGTATCAGCGTCGCAGGGGTGACCAGCTTCTCTTCCAGCGAAACCTTCATATCGAGTTTGCGGTTCAGCATGTAACGGCCTACCGCGCCGAGGTCGTACCTCTTTACGTCAAAGAAGAGCCGCTCTATCAGGTTCGCTGCCGATTCGGGTGTCGGGGGGTCGCCGGGCCTGAGCTTCCTGCAGATGTCCAGCATCGCCTCGACCTTACTTCTGGTGTTGTCCTTCTTCAGCGTGGCTATGACCTCGGGGATCGGGCTGACGAGCACATCGACGCGCCTGACGGTCGATGCCCATATCCTGCCCGCGATATCTTTCGTGATCTTCTCGAGCCGTTCGGCTATGATGACGTTCGACTCCTTGTCGACAGCGTCCTTGGCCAGCACCGTGCCTTCCAGCTTCTCGAGCTGCGCCGACCGCGTCAGTTCATGGGCTTCGACGCCGCAGAGAGCCTTCAGTATCGATTCGTCGGTCTCGTGGCCGAAGACGCGCATGAGCTCCGTCGCCACGAACTTCCTGCGGCGGTCGACATAGACATAGAGGACGTCGTTGATGTCAAATTCGAACTCGACCCACGCCCCGCGGTACGGGATGACCCTGGCCGAGAATATCTTCTTGCCGGTCGGGTGGGGCTCGGACTCAAAGGATATGCCCGGCGAACGGTGAAGCTGGCTGACGACGACCCGTTCATCGCCGTTCACGATGAAGGTGCCGGTGTCGGTCATGAGGGGGATGTCGCCCAGGTATACTTCCTGCTCCTTGGTCTCTTTCTTGGATTTCAGCCTGATCATTACACGAAGTGACCCGGCGAAGCTGACGCCGCGCTTCTTGCATTCGATGATATCGTACTTGGGTTTGCCTATGGAATAGCTCAGGTATTCCAGCTTATATTCACCGTCGGGTGACTCTATGGGGAACACCTCTCTGAAGGCGGACTCCAGCCCCTTGTTTTCGCGCTTGGTCTTCGCGACGCCGGCCTGCAGGAATTCCGCATACGACTTGAGCTGGACGTCAAGCAGGTTCGGAAGCCTGTAGCATTCTTCTGTCTTCGCGTAACTTTTACGTTTTGCCATTTTATTCCCTTATATAACACTCCCTCAGCGTACGGAGCAATGGAAACGTCTTTTACTCTTTACTTTTTACTTTACTTCAGCTCGATCTTCGCGCCCTGAGCTTCGAGCGCCTTCTTCATCTTGTCGGCCTCTTCCTTCGTGGCGCCTTCCTTAATAGTCTTCGGCGCTGCGTCAACGAGGTCCTTGGCTTCTTTGAGGCCGAGGCTCGTCAGGGTCCTGAGCTCTTTGATGACCTGGATCTTGCTGGCGCCCGCGTTTACGAGGACCACCGTAAACGACGTCTTCTCCTCTGCGGCGGCTGCCGGCGCTGCACCCGCGCCTGCGGCGGCGACCGCGACAGGAGCGGCGGCGGTGACGCCGAACTTATCTTCCAGCGCCTTTACCAGGTCCGCAAGCTCCATGACGGTCATCTTTTCGATCGTTTCCATCACGCTCTTCATCTTTTCCGTTAACTCGACTTTCGCTTCCATTTTACCCTCTCCTTTTTCTGTATTATATTCAGGCGTTAGCCTTGGCTTCCGGAGCCGGCGCTGCAGCGTCCGCCGCGGCGGCCGGCGCCGATTTTGACGACTTTATCGCGTCGACCACGTATACGAACTTCCTTAAGACCCCGCTCAACACATTGGCAAAACCGGTTATCGGCGACTTCATGCCGGCAAGGACCTGGGACAGCAGCACCTCTTTGGACGGCAGGCTCGCCAGGACCTTGACCTTCTCGGCGGCACACGGCTTGCCGTCGACGATCGCGCCCTTTATCTTGAACTTGACATGCGTGCTCGCGAACGTGGCAAGCGCCTTGCAGGTCGCGATGATGTCGCTGCCGCTGAACGAGATGCCCATGCCGCTTTCGATCTTTGACGACTCCTCCGAGAGCTTCAGCTTATCGAAGACGACCTTCAGTATCGAGTTCTTCACGACCAGGTAGTTGGACGACGACTTCTTCAGGCTCTTCCTTAAGTTCTCGAGATCGGCGACCGATGAACCCATATAGCTGGTGATAACGAAATCGGGGTGATCGTTGATGCGCGAGACGATCTCATCGACCATCTTTTCTTTACAGAGTTTCGCGAATTTTTCCTGCTTTGCCATGGTATTATTTCCTGAATTCGGACAGGTCAAGCTTCACGCCGGGCCCCATCGTGGTTGATATATACAGTGTCTTCACATGAGCACCCCTCATGCCGCCGGGGCTTGCGCCCATGATTGCGTCTATGAGCGACATCGCGTTCGCGTAGAGCGCGTCTTCCTTGAATGAGAGCTTGCCGAGCGGCGCGTGTATGCCGGCCTGCTTGTCCATCTTAAATTCTATCTTACCCGCCTTGACCTCTTTAATGGTCTTGGCCGTATCCGTCGTGACCGTTCCCGACTTCGGGTTCGGCATCAGGCCGCGGGGACCGAGTATCTTACCGAGCTTCGCCATGTCCCTCATCATCTCGGGCGTCGCGACGGCGACATCGAAGCCAGACCAGCCGCCCTGGACCTTCGCGATCAGGTCTTCCGCGCCCACAAAATCGGCGCCGGCGTCCCTGGCCTTCCTCTCCTCCTCGCCCTTGCAGAACACGGCGACACACACCTTCTTGCCGGTGCCGTGCGGGAGCGTTACCGTGCCGCGGATCGAGACGTTCTGGCTCTGCTTCGGGTCGACCGTGAGCTTTGCCGCTATCTCAACCGTCTCATCGAACTTCATCTTCGGCGCCATCTTGAGGATCGCGATGGCGTCCTTCAGGCTGTAGACTTTCGTCTTGTCGACGAGCGTCTGGACCGTCTTTAATCTCTTCGTCAATTTCTTCATCGTCCCGTCTTTCGAATTGTCTCTTTTTTACTTTTTACTCTTTACTTTTTACTTAAAACTATCTCTCTACCTCTATACCCATGCTGCGGGCGGTGCCCTTGATTATCTCGACGGCCTTTGCGATATCCTCGGTGTTCAGGTCCTTCATTTTCGTCTTCGCGATCTCTTTGACCTGTTCCATCGTGACCTTGCCGACTTTTTCCTTGTTCGGTACGCCGCTCGCCTTCGCCACGCCGCAGGCCCTCTTCAGCAGGACCGAGCACGGGGGGCTCTTGATGATAAAGGTGAACGACCTGTCCTCGTACGCCGTTATGACGACGGGAAGCGTGAGCCCGTCCTGCCCCTGCGTCTTGGCGTTGAACTGCTTGCAGAATTCCATGATGTTGAGGCCGTGCTGGCCGAGCGCCGGCCCTACCGGGGGCGCGGGATTCGCAGCGCCTGCCGGACAGTATAATTTAATAACCGCTTTTACTTTCTTTGCCATTGAATTTTGTCCTAGTTTTCTATGGTGCGAAATTCATCCCGAGGCTGCGACGAGCAGGAGCAGCCGAGGGGGTTCTCCACTATACCTTCTCCACCTGCCACGTTTCGAGTTCGACCGGTGTGGCCCTTCCGAAGATCGATATCATCACTTTGATCTTGCCCTTGGTGAGGTTGACTTCCTCTATGTTACCGTTAAAGTTCGTGAACGGGCCGTCATTGACCCTCACGCTCTCGCCCTTCTCGAAGACGATCTTCGGCGTCGGCTTCTCCTTCGCCTCTTTCGCCTGCTTCAATATCGCATCGATCTCGGCCTCGTTGAGCGGAAGCGGCTTCGAGCCGGCGCCGACGAATCCCGTAACGCCCGAGGTGCTCTTTATCAGATACCAGGTCTCGTCGGTCAGCTCCATCTCGACTAAGAGATAGCCCGGGAAGAACTTGCGCTGCGAGATCCTCTTCTTGCCTGCCTTTACCTCTGAAACCTGCTCGATCGGCACGAGCACCTGGGTTATGTTATCCTTCGCGAGCCCGGCCTTCACCTTGCTCTCGAGGGCCTTCTTCACCCTGTCTTCGTATCCGGTCTGTGTGTGTATGACGTACCAGTGTTTCGACATGCTAGAGCTTTGCCATTATTATGTTCACGATCTTCGAAAGCGCGACGTCGCAGACGCCGATGAAGAGCGAGAGGATCCCCAGCGATATCAGCACGATGGTCGTGGAGCCTATCAGCTCGTCCTTATTCGGCCACGATACCTTGGACATCTCTAATTTTATGTCTTTAAAGAATCCTGTAAACTTGTGTGCCATATTTTTAGAAAAACTGTCCTCGCCCGGAATTTTGCAGCTTTGACTATCCAGGTCATTACCGCTCAAATCAGTCGACGCTCGCGGGATATGCTACTGTGCGCCTGATCCTTTACCTTACGGCAGTGGGTCCTTCGACAGGCTCGGTTCGATGTACTCACCGTGCTTCGAACCGTGCTGAGCACCGTCGAAGCACAGGACACCCACCCTGAGCCTGTCGAAGGGTAGCCGCATTTTCAGGACCGGCAAATTTGGCAGGCCAGGAGGGACTCGAACCCCCAACACGCGGCTTTGGAGACCGCCGCTCTACCAATTGGAGCTACTGGCCTCTCCAGTTCCTTCCCGACTCTACCCGGCAAGATCTAAGACTGTTGCCTTTAAACCAAGAGCCCACGCCCGCTTCGCACGGCGGACGCCTTTGTTATTTTATCTCCTTATGTACGGTATGCTTCCTGCACGTCATACAAAACTTGCTCAGTTCGAGCTTATCAGGGTTTTGCTTCTTGTTCTTCGTTGTTGAATAGTTCCTGTTCTTGCATTTGGTACATTCAAACGTAATCTGCTCTTGCATCTCTCTACTCGATCACTTCGGTTACGACGCCCGCGCCTACGGTGTGGCCGCCTTCGCGGATAGCGAAGCGAAGCTCTTTTTCCATGGCGATCGGGGTTATCAGCACCACTTCGAACCCGACGTTATCGCCGGGCATGACCATCTCGACGCCCTGCGGCAGCGTCACCACGCCGGTCACGTCGGTGGTACGGAAGTAAAACTGGGGACGGTAGCCGTTAAAGAACGGGGTGTGGCGGCCGCCTTCCTCTTTGCTCAATATGTAGACCTCTGCCTTGAACTTGGTGTGCGGGGTGATCGAACCGGGCTTGGCCAGCACCTGGCCGCGCTCAAGGTCGGTCTTTTCGATACCCCTTAAGAGCACGCCGATGTTGTCGCCGGCCTGCCCTGAATCGAGAAGCTTTCTGAACATCTCGACGCCGGTCACGACCGACTTCTTGGTGGCCTTGATACCGACGATCTCGATCTCTTCGCCGACCTTGACCTGGCCGCGCTCGACCCTGCCGGTGCCGACGGTGCCGCGGCCGGTGATCGAGAAGACGTCTTCGATCGGCATCAGGAACGGCTTGTCGATATCACGCTTGGGCTGGGGGATGAACGCATCGGCGGCGGCCATCAGCTCCATGATGGACCTGGTGGCCTCGGCGTCGCCGGGGGCGACCATCGCTTTCAGGGCGCTGCCCTTGATGACCGGGGTTTTGTCGCCCGGGAATCCGTACTTGGTTAAGAGTTCCCTGACCTCGAGCTCGACCAAGTCGACGAGCTCTTTATCTTCGACGAGGTCGACCTTATTCAGGAAGACGACGATCGACGGGACGTTGACCTGCCTGGCCAGCAGGATGTGCTCCCTGGTCTGGGGCATCGGGCCGTCAACGGCAGAGACGACGAGGATCGCCCCGTCCATCTGGGCGGCGCCGGTGATCATGTTCTTGATATAGTCGGCGTGGCCCGGGCAGTCGATGTGGGCATAGTGGCGGTTATCGGTCTCGTACTCGACGTGGGCCACCGCGATCGTGACAGTCTTGGTCTCATCGCGCACGGTGCCGCCTTTGGCGATATCGGCGTATGACTTAACCGTGGCCTTGCCCTTCCTGGCAAGCGTGGCGAGGATCGCCGCGGTCAGCGTCGTCTTGCCGTGGTCGATGTGGCCGATCGTTCCGATATTGACGTGAGGCTTATTCCTTACAAACGCTTCCTTTGCCATGACTTACCTCCCCCGATTTATCACCCTATTTTATCCGTCTCGACTATCTATTATAAATAATGGAGCTGCAGATCGGGATTGAACCGATGACCTCGTCCTTACCAAGGACGTACTCTACCGACTGAGCTACTGCAGCCACTTTAGCATTTTGGGCGTGAGCGGCTGTCCGACCTCCTGAAACTGCATCTCCGACGGGCATTTAGCAAAAAAAAATCGCGAGAAAATACAAAAAAACCCCTTATCAGAGTTATTCCCTATAAAACTCATCAATTATGCTTATATAATGAGTATTAGTGTTATGAAAATTTAGGTTCCTTATTATAGCAAAAAAGCCCGTTATGTCAAGTTTTTTAAAAAAAAATAGCTAAATCTCCTCAACCGCCTCCTTTTTGACCCACCCTATCTTGCCATCCAGGCGCCTGATCTGCCGCCAGCCGTCCCGCGTCTTCATCACCAGAACGTCGTTACCCTCCTGCAGCCTGTAATAGGTCGTCGACTTATCGATCGGCTCATATTTGCACTCGACCTCCCGCTGGACCACGATGCCGTGCTTCAGGATCTCCTCGTCATAGTACCTGACGCCGAATCCGACGAGGCTGGCGAGGAAGACCGCGACGGCGAGCAGGGAGAAAAACCGGAACCGCCGTACGGCGGGGCTCATTATAAGAAATGACGCGATCAGGATCACGGCAAGGTAAAGGACGAGGGCGGCCAGCGCTATCATGTTCAGGCTGAAGTCCTCGAAAAGCCTCTTGATCCCCTTCAGGACGATATTCTCCTGAGGGACGGCCATTGCGGGGGCCTCCACCTGCGACCTGGCGTAGGCGAGGTTGGCCTTCAGGTCGCTGTCCTGCGGCATCAGCCTCCTGGCCTTTTCATAGCACAGGATGGCATACCCGACCTTGCCCAGTTTCAGGAACCCGTTACCTATATTATAGTAGAGGTTGCCGTTCTCGAGGGCCATGTCGAGTATCGCGACGTAGTCCTCAACGGCCTTGACGTAGTCACGCTTTTCGTAACTGCGGTTGGCGTTGTAGAAGAGCTGGCTTGGGTCGGCCTTCTTCTGGTCCGCGCACAATCCTGCCTGGCAGACTGCGATAACGATGAGCACCGCTATGGTGATATATTTTTTCATACCCTCTTGCGCTCGAAGTACCTGACTATCTCTCCGAGCTCCTTTACGTCGTCTTGTCTTTTGTAATCCTCCTCGTGGAGGTATGCAAATCTCGCCCTGTCACAGGTATTGAAAAGATTCTTCACCTTCCTAAGGATATCCATGTCGACGCCCTTGTCGGCGAGGGTCCGCTCAACGACATCGGAGGTTATACCCGCGGGCGGGATGCTGAGCCTGTAGCCGAGGTAGTCCTGCATCGCCTTGAAGAGCGTTTCATAAAACGCCTTCTGGTCGGCGCCTTTGAGCTGGCGCTTGAGGTCCCTGAAGCCTTTTTTCGAAGACTTGAGAGCGAGAATACGGCCGGCATAGACCGTGTCGCTCCTGAAGCGGACGCGGCGCTGTTCGAGGACGTACAGCCCTATGAGGAAGAGAAGCGGAACTATTATAAGGCTGCAAAAGACCCTGCCTCTGAAAAAGATCTGCCCTTTCCTGAGCCACGCGCCCGGCGACTCCTTAATATAGATGATGTCGCGGCCGAGCTCGCCGTCGGCTTTCGCGGGAACCGGTGAGGCCATCGACGGCCCGACCACCTGCGCAGGCGCCTCGTCCCTACCCTTTTCCACCTTGACCGCGATCGGCCCCTGAGTAATCGTCTTGTACTGCCGCGCGGCAGGGTCGAAATAGGTGAAGCCGGCCTTCGGTATCTGCGTGATCTGGTCGTTCTCCGGGATGAGGACCTGCGTGAAACCCTTGTGGTTCTCGTCGGTCTTCACCTGCGGCTCGTATGTCCTGAATCCCGCCGTGGTGTCCAGCTTCGGGATCAGCACCGTGTTGAAGTTGCCGGTGCCGTTGACATCCATGCGCACCGTCACGGGGTCGCCGACCTTCAGGTTCGTGGGGCTCGCGGTATATATGAACTGATAGTCGCCGACGGCGCCGGTGAAGTCGGCCGGGCGGCCGTCCGCAGGCAGCTGCGATATCACGATCTGGAGATCCTTCGACTGAAGCTCCATCGGGTAACGCTCGAAGCGCGTGAAGAAATCGTCGCGGAAGGAGTCTCCGAAAGAATCGGTGCCGAAAAAATCATCCCTCATGCCGGGCCCGGGCAGCCTTTTGACCGCCATGACGGTGCACTTGATCTTCGCCGGCCCGAGGCGGTAGGCGCCGGGCCTCATCCCGAAGATCGCGGTCTTGAACTCGAGGACGTCGTACACGATGCCGCCCAGGCGCTCGCGGAACTGCCGCGGCTCCTTGAACTCGACCTTCGAGAAACCCTCCTGGATGAATGTCGGCAGCTGGATATCGCTCACATTGAGCCTGTTGACGTAGAACTTCACCGTAACGGGTATCAGCTCGTTGACGTACGCGGCGGGCTTGTCGGTGTAGAGCGTCACGAACAGCCTGTCGGAAAGGCCGAGCCCCTCGACCGTCTGTTTTCCAGCAGCCTGCGCCATCGGAACCACTCGCTCTTCGACGGCTTCCAGAAATACCATGTTGGACGTGTAGCTGTCACCTTTGAATTTGAACGCGAAGGGGCCGAGCTGGAACTTGCCTATCTTAAGCGGTTGGACAGAATACATGTGCGTAATGGAGCTCGAGACCTGCCCGTTCAGGACGGTCATCATCGTCGACGGGCCGATGTAACGGACGTCGAGCCCGTCGATAGCGCCGAGGTCGGGGGCGGGCATCGACTGCGTGCCGTAGAACGAGAGGCCGAGCTGCGCCTTCTCGCCTATCGACACCTTCGGCTTGTCGACGCCCACCTCAAACTTCTTGTCGGCGGCGAGCGCGCACGGCGCGATCGCAGCCGCGATCAGGCATGTTAGGACCAGTAGTATGGAAGTTTCTCTCATTTTTTTAATCGTTATTAGGGCGGCACTTACTTTTGGGCACTCGCCTCCGCTTGTCGCAGATTCGCATTGGGCATGCGAATCTGCTGTGAAAAAATTTTGATGCCTGCCCGACTGCATGAAAACACATTCTGGCAGGCGGGGCCAATGAACCCGGATTATCAGCTAATTATGGACAGGTTTCATTGTCCTGGCTGTATCGCCAAAAGGAATCAAAAATTTTGAAGAGTCGCCGCGGCGAGGCGCCCAAAAGTCTCGCCGCCCATACCCTCACAGAAATTTTTCGGCTCATTCCAGTGGCGGAACTTTCGGATGCGTGCCGAAGCGAATCTTTAAAAACGCGATTCCTCTTGGCGATACAGGCTTCACCATCGCGTTTTTAACGACAGTGAGCGAGGATGCCTAATCCGAGCGAACGACCCTTCGGCAGGCTCAGGGTCGTCCTGAGCTCTGTCGAAGGACGACGAGCGAAGGCACCTTCCGAAAGTAAACGCCCTGAAGAGCCGAAAAATTTCCCCCTCTACATCATCGGCGGTAGCTTAAGCGCCGGGTGGCCGACCTTCTCGAGATACGTAACGAGCGCAGCGGCATCGGCGGCGACCGTCTCGTCGGCGATCTTGTCGAAGAGGTCCGGCGCCCCGATCTCCTTGCAGCGGGCCTTAAGCCTGTCGGCGAGAGAGTCTTTCAGCTCCTTCGGCATCCAGACGATCCTCTTTAAGCCCCCATCGGCCGAGATAAATTTCTTCGATACCACGTAGAGACGCCCGACGCCCAGGAAGCCGGGCATCTGCGCGCCGCCGCCGACGGAGCTTGCGAGTGTGGTGAACTTCATGCCGGCGGGCGTCTCGCCCGCGTACTCGCGGTTCACAACCATGACGCCGTTCGCCTCGGGCACGATCGCGACGATGCACTCGAAGCAGCCGCAGGAGGTCATCGGCGATTCCATGATCGAATACGCGGCCATCTCGGTCGTGTGCCGGTGGGAGCTCTCCGTCACGAAATCGTTTACTCCCTGCCAGATGCCCTTGACGGCATCGAGAACGCTGCCCTTCTGTATCGGCTGGTTGCCTCCGGTCGGCGTGATCTCGTGGGCCGCCCTCGCGTCGAGCCACGAATACGCGCCGCAGAGGCCCAGCCTCTCGGGGCTCACCACGCATACATGGTCGGGCGCGAACGACTGGCAGAGCGTGCAGCTGTAGAAGGTGTCGACCGATTCATCGGTCATGCCGGCGATGCGGTTATCGCGCGACTCGTAGACTTTCCTGGCCTCGGGAAGGAGCTTCTCCACATCGGCCTGGGTCGTGCAGATGGTGACCTGGACCTTGTCAACGATCGCGCCGTACTCGTCGTGCAGTTTCGCGGCGAGGATATCGCCGAAATGGCGGATCTTGAAACCGGCTGTGCGGGCGTCTTTTGAAATGCGGACCCAGCACATGTCGCGCTGGCCCATGTGGAATATGCCCATCGCGTAATTGAGGAACTTATGTATCTGCCGCTCGAGTATCGGTTCAAAGTCGGTTACCATCTTGCGGCCGGCAACCTCGACGAGGATGCCGAGCGGGTAGCTCTCGCCTTCCTTCATCGCGTCGATCTCGGGGCCGATGACCGTTACCCTGCCGTCCTCGATCTCGTCCATCTTCTTCATCCGCAGGTACTCGAACGCCGTCGAGTACTTGCCGCCGAACTGCGCGTACATGTCGGCCTTCCTGACGCGCTCGCCCTCGAACGCGGCGGAGAACGGGACCGGTATCGGTATCTCGGCGATCTTCACCCTGATACCGCGCGTCTCGATCGCCTTCTGGACTATTTTTTTGTGGTCTTTCTCGACGACCAGGCACTCCTCGTGGGCGCAGACACCGGGGACTTTTATCTCCGGTAAGTCGAGGTCCGTAATGATGGGAACGCCTGCGGCCAGCGCGCCGCCTCCTGCCGCGGCCTTGATCTCGTCGACGCCGCCGAGCAGGATCACGAACGCCGGCACCCTGTTCCTGACGTAATCGACGCACGCGGCCGCGTTGCCGGCCTTGATGCCTCCGAACGTGAGCGCCGCGCGGATCGCGAAATTGAGCACGTAGACGACGGAGGCGGTATCGCGGCCGAACGGCACGACGTAGCTTTCGAGCCCCATGTGGAGGCCGCCCTCTTTCAGCTGGTCGATGATGCTCACTCCGCCGACCGAATCTCCGACGAGCGTGAGGATGTTGCGTTTCTGAAGGCCGCGGACGATCTCGACGGCCGTCTTCGCGTCCGGGGCCTTGCCGAGCACGACGGCGATGCCGTTCATCCTGCCGTCGACGAGCTGTATGCCGAGCGCCCTCAAGATGGTATCGGATAAGAATCCCGGGCAGTCGACTTGCGGCTCTTCGCCGTAGAGGTAGCGTAGCGCCTGCAGTATCTCGGCGGAGAGTATCGTCGTAACGCCGGCGTTCAGCGCGTCCTTGAGGAACGTATCCCACTTCGTCTCGTCGGGCACGCTCGGCAGGAGCGTCTTCGCGGTCTCGAGCACCTTCTTCGCGTCGCCAAGCGTCTTTACCTCTGCGCCAAGGAGCGCGTTCGCCAGCGGCAGATAGAACGCCGTCTCGGGGAATCCCACCTTCCGGCCCTCGCCCTTCTCCTTGATCGCCTTCGCCAGATATCCGTCGGCCAGGCCCGCGACTGTTCTCGCGCCCTTCACGATCAGTGATGCAACATCTTTCGCAGTGATTTCCGTAGCCACTTTCGCCATACCCTTTCCCCTATCTTGTTGATGGTAAAGTACAAAAAACAAAGTACAAAGTACAGACAAAGTCAAGAGAACAAACACGGATATGCGTTAATCTTACCATTTCACCTTGTTCTCTGTTTGTCCTTTATTCTCTGTACTTTGTTCTTTAACTAATGTCCGCGTTACAATAATCCCGCCGCATCCAACACGAGCGGCACCTTCTTATTCCATCCTATCGGCATGATGTGGATCCCCCGGCACAGCGGTTTAAGCTCCCTGATCAGCCGCGCGGCGATAGCTATCGACGCGGCCGACTTGTCTTTGGCAGAGTCCATCTCGCTGATGAAAGCATCGGGGACCGAGATGCCGGCGACATTCTTGTTCATGAAACGCGCCATGCCGGCAGACTTCAGGAGTAGGACGCCGGCGAGTATCGTCGTCTTCAGATGTTTCGTGCCGTCTATAAACCTGGCGAACTGCGCGACGTCAAAGACCGCCTGCGTCTGGAAAAAACGCGCGCCCGACGCTATTTTCCTCTCCATCTTAAGTATCTCGGGTTCGAGCGGATCGGCGCCGGGGTTGACGACCGCGCCCACACAGAACTTCGGCGCGCCTTTCAATGGATTACCCTTCATGTCGGTGCCCGCCTGCAGATTTCTCGCGACCTCGAGAAGCTCGATGCTGCCAAGGTCGAAGACGGGCTTCGCCTCGGGATGGTCGCCCAGCGTCGGATAATCGCCCGTAAGGATCACGACGTTCTCGATGCCGAGCGCAGCCGCGGATAAGAGATCCGACTGGAGCGCCAGGCGGTTCCGGTCGCGGCACGTCAGCTGGAATACCGGCTCGATGCCTTTTTCTATCAACAGATGGCATACCGCAAGGGAACCCATCCTCATGACCGAGCTCTGCAGATCGGTCACATTTATCGCGTCGACCCTGCCCTTGAGGGCCGCGGCGTCATCGAGGATCTCCCGGATATCGGTTCCCTTCGGAGGGCCTATCTCGCTGGTGATGACGAATGTACCGGCTTCTATCTTATCGCAAAGGCTCATCGCGGCCTATCCTTTGACCTGCGCCTTAAACAGCTCGACCGTATTCCTCATAAGTATCGCGGTCGTAAGCGGCCCCACCCCGCCGGGGACCGGCGTGATATACGACGCCTTTGCCGCCGCGGCTTCAAACTCAACGTCACCGACGATCTTGTCGCCGACGCGGTTGATGCCGACATCTATCACGATCGCACCGGGCCTGACCCAGTCGCCTTTCACAATACCGGCCTTGCCGACGGCGACGACCAAAATTTCAGCGCGCTTCACGTGCTCAGGCAAGAGCCCGCGCTGGCCCGTCGCTATGTGGCAGACGGTGGTCGTGACGAACTTACTTAGCAGCATCAGCGCAAGCGGCTTCCCGACGATCTCGGAGTGGCCGACGACGACGGCCTCCCTGCCGTACAGGTCCACGTTCGCGGATCCCAGCAGCTCCATCACCGCCATCGCAGTGCAGGGGCCGACGGTAAATTTTCCGAGCAGTAATTTGCCGAGATTCTGCGGATGCATGCCCTCGGCGTCCTTGTCCGGCGATATCGCGCCGGCCAGCGACCTGGCGTCAATCTGGCCCGGGACGGGAAGCTGCAGGATGACGGCGGCAACCGTTGCATCCGCGTTTAAGGCCCTTATCAGCTTCTCGAGCTCCACCTGGGAGGCGCCGGCGGGGACAGTCTTCAATTCATATCCGATGCCGAGAGAGTCGGCCGCCTTCTTCTGATTTTTGATATAGACGGCCGACGAGGCGTTCTCGCCTATCTGGACGGCGACGAGCTTCGGCGTTTTGCCGTATTTTGCCTTTAATGCCGCGATCTCCACCACTAACTTCGCTTTTATCTTCTCCGCTATGGGCTTACCTTCCAGCAATGCAGGCATTTTTTATTTTCCTTACTTTATCGCGTCTTCGCAGATCTCCACTATCTCTTCCTTCAGTTTCGGCATCTGGCCTTCGAGCGGCGCCAGGACGTGATGGATCTTGCTGATGTAGTCGGTATCCTTTATGCATCCGAGGTTTATGTAGACATTGAACTTCGCCGACAGGAAAGCGCTCTCGAGCAGTATCGCCGCTATCGCGGTGTCGGTGATAAGGTTCCTGTTCCCGGCCTCGGCCAGCTCCTTGCAGAGCTTCAGGCACTTCGCCGTTATCTCGCAGACCATGAACGGCGGGGCTATAGCGTCCTTGTAGAGCTCGTCCTTCGCCGCGTCGTCGGCGGCGGCCTTGAGGCCGTCTGAGAGCTTCTGGTACGCCGCGACGTCCTCGTCGATGAGGACCCTGAGTTCCGCATCGAAGGCGCGGACCTTTTCGAGGATGCCGGCCACCTTCGCCTCGACGCCCTTGTATTCGGGCTTTCCGACGGTGTAGTTGGCGACCATCGACATGAGCGACGTGCCGATCGAGGCGGTGAGCGCCGCGGCGCTCCCACCGCCCGGGGCGGACTTCTTCGCGGCCAGGTCATCAAGATACGCCTTCAGGGGACTATCTATGTACATATCGCATCCTCCCTTTCATGTCCACGTCTATGGCCTCGCCGTGAGGATGCGCAGGCAGGCTCGGCATCGTCTGTATCGCGCCGCAGAGCGCGTACAGGAATCCGGCGCCGACGGAGGGCCTGACGTCCCGTACCGGGAGGACAAAATTCTTCGGAGCGCCTTTTAAGCTGGGGTCGTGCGACAGCGAGAGGTGCGTCTTGGCCATGCATATGGGCAGCCTGCCGAAACCGAGTTTCTGGAAGAGCGCGATATTCTCTTCGGCCTGCGGCTCATAATGGACGCACCTTGCGCCGTAGACCGACCTGGCTATCGTCTCTATCTTCTGCTGTATCGAAACGTCGGGCGGATACAGGAACCTGAAATTTGATTTTCCCTGGCACGCCTCTATCGCTGCCAGCGCCAGCGGCATCCCGCCCCTCGAACCGTACCTGTAGAACTCGGTGGCGACGCAGTCGAACGCGCCGTGCTCCAGCGCCTTCTGCCGTATCGCGCGTATTTCCCTGTCGGAATCGGTCCTGAACCTGTTGATCGCGACGATGCACGGCACGCCGTAGAGCCTGGCGTTGGCTATCTGCTTCTCGAGGTTCACGCAGCCGTGCTCGACCGCGTCGACGTTTTCCTTTTCAATATTCTTATCGAGGGGACGACCCACCACCATCCTGAACATGCCGGAATGTACTTTAAGCGCGCGCACCGAACATACGAGGACGACCGCGTCGGGCTTAAGCCCGCTCGCCCTGCATTTGATATTCACGAACTTTTCGAGGCCGCAATCCGCGCCAAAGCCGGACTCGGTCACCACGTAATCGGCGAGCCTGAGCGCGATGCGGTCCGCGATGATGGAGGAGTTGCCGTGGGTGATGTTGGCGAACGGCCCCGTATGGATAAAGACAGGCGTATTCTCCATCGTCTGGACGAGCGTCGGTTGTATGGCATCCCTGAGGAGGAGCGCCATCGATCCGGCGACCTTCAGGTCCTCGGCGGTGACAGGTTTTTTATCTTTGCTCAGCGCGACGACGATGCGCCCGAGCCGCCGGCGCAGGTCCTGCGGCGAATCGGTCAGTGCGAGTATCGCCATGACCTCGCTCGCCGCGGTGATGCAGAAGCCGGTATCGCGCTCGGCGCCGGATTCGCCGCCGCCCAGGGCGATCCTGACTTTGCGCAGGGCCCGATCGTTCACGTCGACGGCGCGGCTCCAGTAGATGCGGTCCTTGTCTATGCCGAGGCGGTTGCCCCTGAAGAGATGGTTGTCGAGGAATGACGCACAGAGATTATGCGCCTGGCTCACCGCGTGGATGTCGCCGGTGAGGTGCAGGTTGATGTCTTCCGGAGGCAGGACCTGCGAGTAGCCGCCGCCAGCGCCGCCGCCCTTGACGCCGAAGAAGGGGCCTATGGACGGCTGGCGGATGCAGGCCGCCGCCTTCTTGCCGGCCTTATGTAACGCCATCGAGAGGCCTATCGTCGTGACGGTCTTGCCTTCGCCGAGGTGCGTAGGAGTTATACCGGTGACGACTATGTACTTACCGTGGCCGCGCTGTGCCTTGCCGAGGATATCGAGGGACACCTTTGCCTTGTAGTTTCCGTAGAGTTCGAGGTATTTGGCGGGGATGCCGAGGCGCGCTGCTATCTGCGCGATAGGCTTGGTCTTTGCTTTCCGGGCTATCTCTAAGTCGGTCATTAGAGGACTTGCCTATTATAATAATATGATTACGCTTAAATAGTTACCGCGAGAAGCGATGCGAGGAAATCATTGTAATATAAAGATTGTGGCGGGTCAATATAAAAGGGGTCCGATGTCAAGCCAAAATAGAAATGTCGTATAGTTACCAAAGTAGAAATGTCGTGTTTTATACTGCCGTTAGTAGCAGCCCTTTCTCTTTTGGGGCTATCTTTTCTCTTTGTTGATACTGTGGGTACTTCACGAAAAGCGAAAAAGGGGTCTGACCCCGGGGTGGGGTCTGACCCCTGACCCCTATTACTAGACTTTCGGGATGTGCCCCCATTTGTAAACGCCCTGTGCGGCTATTCCTTAACTATTTATAAATATCTCTCCTGTGCCCAATGTCCAATATATACACCGTAAGAATGCCGTGTTCAATGGAATATATTATGCGATACATCCCGACACGATACGACCATTTTCCCTTCAGATTGAGCTTGAGAGGTTTCCCCTGGCCGGGGTCTTCGGCAATAGACAGGATCGCGGCCCTGATCCTGTTGAACAGGGGCCTGTCGGCCTTATAGAGATAGAGATAGTCTTTTTGCGCCTGCCTTGTAAGGACGGTCTTATACAATGCCGAGCTCCTTTTCGACGGCATCGAGCGCCTTTACATTGCCTCTCCTGACATCCGCTTCCGCCTTCTTAATCTTTTTCATAAGCCCGGTATCGGAAAGCACGTCGAGTGTTTCCAGCAGGCTTTCGTAGTCATCGACCGACATGATAAGCGCCACGGGTTTGCCCCTCTTCGTGATAATAAACCGGTCCATCTTCGAATCGACCTCGTCTATTATCCGGGGAAGCCTCGGCCGCAGATTCTTTAACGTCACGCTCTTAGTCATATTTTCACCTCCGTAATAAAGTATACACTACGGTGTATACTTTGTCAATGGAGGAACCCGATCTTCGGTTTCGGCGGGGCCGGCGGCGGCTCCATGATCTGCCGAATCGCCTTAAAGATGATAAGGATGTCCTCGTCGTGCTTATTTAGTTTATGCTCATGCTCGTTTAGTTTGTCAGCAACCTCCTTATGGGTTGCGAGAATACGTCTCAGTTTTACGAACGCCCTCATTATGGCTATGTTAACCTGGATTGCCAGTTTGCTGCTTAACACAGTCGATAGCATGGCTACGCCTTGCTCTGTAAATGCATAGGGCAGATACTTAAGATGCGAACCCCTTTTTGTGTCATTACCTTTTAAGGTCACAATCTGTGACCTTAAAAGGTCTGCTTCTTTCCACGTCAGTTGAAACATGAAATCTTCCGGAAACCTTTCGATATTCCTTTTAACCGCTTGAATCAACGCTTTTGCTCTCACATCATAAAGCTTTGCCAGATGGACGCTAAGCATAACTCTATGCCCCCTAAGCATAACGATCTTGCTCTCAACAGCTTCCTGCAATACCAATTCGCCCATACTTCCCTCCTTATGCTATGGAAGCGTACAATGCGCTCCCATATATATAGATGCCAAAACCGGAGAAATTATTGCAAAGTATTTAAAATTAAAAGCCCCCGCCGGCCGATGCGGCCAGCGGGGGTCGAGATACACAAATGGGACGCAAAGAAATGTCGACCTCGTAGGTCGACCTCGTAGGTCGACCTACGAGGTCAAATCTGGTGGGTGGGGTCTGACCCCTTGTACTCTTGTACTTGTACTTGTATTTCTAACCTGGTTAGATTTGAACTTATGTAAATTGACTATGTATGGAACCCGATCTTCGGTTTCGGCGGGGCCGGCGGCGGCTCCATGATCTGCCGAATCGCCTTAAACACTACACCGAATTGCTTGTCGT
>CAYGRZ010000011.1:0-33869 GCA_964352425.1 uncultured Planctomycetia bacterium
GCCTATGCCGAGGAGATCGTCGCCCAGGACCAGGAGCTCTGGAAGAAGAAATACGCGCCGGGCAAATACCGCACCGTCGTCATCGTCTTTGAGGGCCGGGTCGTCGTCGCCGGCTACACCGACAAGGGCGCCGACTACAAGAACGCCCAGACCCTGACCGCCGGCCAGACGGCGGAGAGGACCGGAGAGGTTAAGTAGGCCATTTTTGACCTCGTAGATCGACCTACGAGGTCGGACGGCTTACGTGAGGTGAAATAAAATATAGATACGGAACCTATTGTCAGATGTGGTGATTATGGTATACTGAAAGATGCTTATGTTCAGATCACACGCATTGCACAGGATCCTTTCGCTTGCGATCGCATTCATGTTCGCTTCCCTGCAGGTAGCATATCCGCTTCCCACTGACCCTACGGTCGAGAACGGCACCGCCGACATCAAAGTCAACGGCAGCACGATGACGATCAATGCATCCGATAGGGCAGTTATCAACTATTCGTCTTTCAATATCGCCGCGAATGAATCGGTCGTCATCACGCTTCCGAATGTCTCGAGTTCCATCCTGAACCGGGATCTGGGCGGCAATATGAGCACGCTCGCCGGCATGCTGCAGTGTAACGGCCTCTTCATCCTGGTCAACTCCGCAGGCATCTATGTCGCGCCGACCGCGAAGATCGACGTCGGCTCTATCGTCCTCTCCACGCGCGATATCAACACGCAGGACTATATCAACAGCAATCTCGTCTTCAGGAAGATCTCGAAGGACCAGCTGGACGCTCTCCTCCTGAACGCGGGCACGATCAATATCTCGAAGGGCGGCTTCGGCGTACTCATTGCCGGCGCCGTCGAGAATCAGGGGACTATCGTCGCGCCTATCGGCAAGGTCCATTTAGCGTCAGGCGATGCCGTGCGGCTCGAAATGTCAGGTGACGGGCTCATTTCGGTGGCGATAGAGGAGAAGGTCGCCAGCACCATCTACGACCACCAGGGCAGGCCCATCACCGACGCGATAAAGAATTCGGGTATCCTCGGCAGCGGTGTCGTCGTATTGTCCGCCGAGTCGGTGACCGGAGTATTTACGAAGGCGGTCAATCTCGAAGGCCACGTCAACGCCGACTCGTTTACCGTCCGCGCGGACGGCACGGTCAGGCTTACGGCCGATGTCGTTGCTGAAAAATCGGTCTATGACGCGCCGAAGACGGAGCTCGTCGGCACCGATCCGTATTATTTCCACGGCGACGTCACGATCTATAATTTTGAGGCAACGACGCCGGGACGCGAGATATATTTTGAGGCAGGCAGGTCCTATACATTCCCGGGGATCCTTACGCTGCGCGGTGCCTACGCCGAGCACATACGGCTCCTCTCGAGCGAACAGGGTGTGCGGTGGAATATCGATCCGCAGGGTGCGCGGGATATCAGTTACACATGGGTCGAAGACTCGTGTAATCTCAGTCCCGACAAGATCATGATGGTCGAATCGACCAACCGGGGTAACTGCGTCAACTGGGACCCGACGGCGTATTGGACCGGCGCGGTGAACGATCTCTGGTCGAATGCCGGCAACTGGAGCGGCCTCGGAGGGGGTATGCTGCCTGGCGCGGGGGACACCGTCGTGTTTGATAATACGCACGGCAGCGGGCGGCTCACCTCGGTCGTCGACACCTATGATTATTACATTGATGCGATGTTATTTGATACGTTCGACGTGTGGCTGGGTACCTCCATCACCTTCCAGCGGAATCTTACGGCAGCAAACGGAAATATCATCAACCATACGGTCCCTGTCATAATAGGCGGCAGCGGGGCTATCACTATCGAAAATGTCAAGGCCGGCGGCAGCGTCGAGCTTGCCAACTGGGGCAGCACCATTACGCTCAACAACGGCGCTGACTTCCTGGTGAAGACCGCCAACGGCACCATCGGGCTCGGCAACGTCCACGGTACGGGGGGCAGGGACCTGACGGCGAATGCCGGCACCGGCAATGTCTTCATAGGTTCCGTCGGCGGCGTCGGAGACGACATCAACGCCGTCAGCCTTACCGGGACCGAGACACACCTCTATAACGACATCCTGACCGGCACGCTGGCCGGCTCGAGTTTTACCGCGACGGGCACTACATACCTGGAGAACGGCGTTACCATCGATACGCGCGCATCGAACGGCGATGTTTCCCTCGGTGTCGTGCGCGGGGTGGGGACCGACAAGGACCTGACCGTGCGCGCCGGCGGTAACGCGTTCATCGGGACGGTGGGCAGCGGCAACGAGGTGAACGACGTTTATATCACGGGAGGCGAGATCCACCTCTATGGCGATATCACGACATCGAACGCCGTCGGCAATAAGGTACGCCTGGTGGGAGCCGTAAAATTGGAAGCGGATGTGACGATGAATACGGATACCGCAGGGACGGACGGGCCGATAACGATAACCGGCGCGGTCGACGGGGCCCATACGCTTGCGCTCAGGTCCGGCACGCAGGCCATCAGCGTTACGCAGGCGATCGGCTCCGGCACACCGCTTAGCGCCATCGACTTCGCCGGCACCACTATCGGCGTCAAGGCCGTGACTACAAGCGGCGCCCAGTCCTACAACGGCATCACGACGGTGGCCGGCAACATCTCGGGCGGCTCAATGACTATCGGCGGTACTATGAACGCCGGTGCGTCGAACTTCACCGTGGGGGGCAGCTGGGCCAATAGCGGCACCTTCAACGCCGGCACTTCCACCGTCGAGTTTAACGGCGCGGGCGTGTCGACGATATCGGGCAATGACAGTAACTTCAAAAATTTGAAGTGTGTCACTGCGGGCAAGGAGCTTGATTTCGCGTCAGGCACGACACAGACGGTGACCGGCGCGCTGACGCTCACGGGCGCGGCAGGTAATTACGTGAAATTGAGAAGGTCGGGCGGGGCGGGTCTCGACCAGTGGATTATTAATCCGACAGGCACGGCCGGCGTCTCCTACGTCGACCTCCAGAACTCGAACAATGCCGCCGCGCTCATCACCGCCCGGAGCTCGCTCGATAGCGGCAACAACACGAACTGGGCCATCATCGCCCCTTCTCCTGTGGTCCCGCCGGCGCAGGGCGGAGGCGGGAACCTTACCGACAGCAGCACATTTGAACGCGATACTTCTCCGGGCTTCAGTAATCCCGGCCCGTCACTCATGACTACGATGTATTCGCCGGATCTTGTCAGGCAGGCCATCATCACGATGGCAGCGATGCACGTGAACGCCGGTGAGCAGGGCAGGCCGAAAGAGTAATAGGGGGGGGCGCGGTAGCGCCTTGCAGCACAGCCCCGGCGCCGTTAAGGCGTCCGGGGGTTTTTGTGTCAATTTTATCTGAGGATAAACCGTGAACCTATTGAAGGAGTTACTCCGCCATCTGGTCGACCTTGACGCTGAACGATGCCTTTCCGCCCTGGACGGCCACGATCGACGTGGGCGTCTTCACTTCGAACATTGATTTGTCCTCGTCGGCCGCTCTCGCCTTGACCATAACCTCGCCCGCGTAGAGATCAAGGAGCGTCGTCGACATACCGGTCTTCTCGTTGGCCGTGAGCGTCTTGAGCTCCATATTGCTCGTCTCCCGCAATTCTACGGTAGCGGTCTCTGCAGGGCCGCCAATAGTGATGAGCGCCCACGAATTCTTTCCCGTCTTGATGAAGTCGCCCTCGGCGAGCGCCGTCCTGGCCCGGCCCGGCACCCATTCGCCCATGGCAGGTTTTACCTCGACTGAGCCCTGCACTGCGGCGAGCACCGCAGTCCTCTTCGCGCTGTCCGCGTGCGACGCCGTTGCTATGAATGCCGCTAAGGTAAGTATGAGTGCAATCCGTATCGCCTTCATGAGTGGTCCTCCTTTGTGCCCATTAGTATATCACATAAAAAAATTCCGGGCCTGAAAAAGTGTCAGGCCCGGAATGGAATACTTAGCCCAATAATATCACCACCTGATTATTACCGACGCCTTACTCACTATCTCTTCTTCGCGCCGTCCAAGGCGGTCTTTACCAACGCCGCTACCAAGGATGCCTTCGCGCTGCTTCCCGCGCCGCTTTCGCTGCTGCTTCCCGCGCCGCTTTCGCTGCTGCTTCCCGCCTCGCTGCTGCTTCCCGCGCCGCTTTCGCTGCTGCTTCCCGCCTCGCAAGCGCAGGCGCGGTCAGCGTTATTGACACCAGGCTCCACGTGCCGGTGCCGGTCAATGCATAGCAATAGGCCTCGCCAGCCATGGTATATTCCGTCCTGCTGAGCAGAACGGTTTCGCCCCCCGCCGGCCCGCCACCACCGGGCTGGCCATAGCCGCCGACATAATACACTTTCTTCGTTTTTAACTTATCGCTCGCATCCCAATATTCGTAGGTAGACCGGCGGGTATCCCGGCCTGACCATGCGTCGATCGATGTTTCAGTCGTGAGCCTTCCCATGCGGCCTGCCGAGGTGACGTAATAGTCCTCGTCGGCAAATTCATATGCCATAATCGTAGTGGCCGTCATAAAATAGGCGCCATACCGGGGGTCGTAGACCCGCGTTGAGCCTGCGATAGTGGTTATGCTCATAACCCTGCCCGATGCATAAAATTGAACCGATGGGGGGTAGGTGTAGTAGCCGGTATTATGCGGATTCATATTTATCTGCAGGCCGTTCGGCAGCGTAAGGATGCCGGTGGCAGGATCGGGCGCCAGCTGAGTCTGCGCTGTCGCCGGATTAATCGGGGCCGTTGCCTGAGCGAGCGCATTTTTAGTATCGATAATATTTCCTGCGTTCTGCTGGGCCGCAGCAGCCTGCTGCACAGACACACCCGTTGCGATCTTTTTGGCGCTATCCAAATTTGATGTTTCCCCCGTTAGCGGATATGCGACCTGAGTCAACACACAGACAAAGACTATGACACCCGCCACCGTCCTATTCATACCATGCATTGTTTTCATGACGCACCCCCTATTTATTTTGGAATAGCCGTTAGAGATTTCTCATCTGATGCGGCAAACCTCACTATCTCTAACGAATGGGGTTCGCCTTTTTCGAGTACGCCTGAAGTATATCACAGAAACCGGAAAAAACAATGGACAATATCTAAGATTTGTATAACTTAACATTTGTGGCACCCTCACGCGTCGGAAGACTATGCTATTCAAATATTTTTATTGTATTGGCGGACCGGATTTGTTAATATAGTTCACATTCGTCCTGTTTTTTTACGAAAAAGAGGTGAATGCCGATGAATATATTGATGACGTATTATTCGTTCAGTGGCAATACCGATAAAGTCGTGAACCTGTGGGCCGACAAGCTGAAAGAAGAGGGCCTCGTGGTCGTCCAGAGACTGAAGCCCAGGCAGCAGATCACGAGTTTCGGCGCGCAGTGCCGCGCGGCTTTCACCAGGCAGAGGGCGGAGCTTGAGGACGGGATCGATTATGACGCGAGCCAGTACGATCTCGTCGTCATCGGCTGCCCGGTCTGGGCGTTCGCGCCGGTGCCCGCGATGAACACGTATCTCGACAGGTTGAACGGCCTCCACGGCAAGCGCGCGATCGTCCTGCTGACCTCGGGCAGCGGGCTCGGCGTCAGGAAGTGCTTCAATAATATCAGGGTCGTCCTCGAGTCGAAGGGCGTCACCCGTATCGACGAGATCAATATTCCCGACAGGATGCAGGGCGACAGGGATTCGATCGTGTCGGCCCTTACGAAAAGCATATAATATAAAGGAATAGCGGATGCGCGTAGCGATGTATTATGCGAACGATGATGTGCGGCTCCAGGAGATGGCGAAGCCGGCGGCGGGGGAGAGCGAGATCCTGGTTCGCGTCGAGGCGAGCGGCATCTGCGGCTCGGACGTGATGGAGTGGTACCGCATCCACAAGGTCCCGCTCGTCCTGGGCCACGAGATAGCGGGCACGGTCGTCGAGGCGGGCAAGCGCGTCAGGAGCTACAAGGCCGGCGACAGGGTCGTCGTCGCCCACCACGTGCCCTGCGGCGAATGCCGCTGGTGCCGCGAGGGCCACGAGACCGTCTGCGACACACTGCGAAAGACCAATTTCGATCCGGGCGGCTTTTCCGAGTTCATCCGCGTCCCGAAGATAAACGTTGAGAAGGGCGTCTTCCTGATCCCGAGGAGCGTGTCGTTCGAGGAGGCGACGTTCGTCGAGCCGCTCGCCTGCGTCCTGCGCGGCCAGAGGCTGGCGAATTTCAAAAAGGGAAAGTCGGTCCTCGTTGTCGGAAGCGGCATCTCGGGGCTCCTCCATATCAAGCTCGCCAGGTCCAGCGGCGCGAAGAGGGTCATCGCCACCGACATCTCGGACTACCGGATCGCGGCGGCGCTGAAGGCCGGCGCGGACCATGCGATGCATGCCGGCTCGTATACGCCGGAGAAGCTGAGGGAAGCAAACGACGGATGCCTGGCGGAGCTGGTCATCATCTGCGCGGGCGCGAAAGAAGCGTTCGAGCAGGGCCTGCGGTCGGTCGAGCGCGGCGGCACGGTGCTCATCTTCACCGCGGCGGACAAGGATGCGGCGCTGCCCGTTCCGACGAACGAGATCTTCTGGCGTAACGAGATCACCGTGATGAGCTCATACGCGGGAAGCCCGCAGGACCACGTCGAGGCGCTTGAAAAAATTCGCTCGCGGAAAATCAACGTTTATGATATGATTACGCACCGATTACCCCTCGTCGAAACGGCCGCGGGATTCAAGCTCGTCGCCGACGCGCAGGATTCGTTAAAGGTCATCATCGAGCCGCAGAAATAAGAGATATGATATGCCGACACCGCTTGAACGCTGGGTTGACGAAGTCGCGAAACTGACAAAGCCTGACAAGATTTACTGGTGCGACGGTTCCGAAGAGGAAGCGCGCCGCCTGGTCGTGATCGGCATGAAAGAAGAAAGAATAGCCGGCACGCCGATATTCCAGGAACTCAACCACAAAACTTTCCCCAACAGCTTCTATCACAAGAGCCATCCGACGGACGTCGCGCGCACCGAGCACCTGACCTTCGTCTGCCATCCCGATAAGGATACCGCCGGTCCGAACAATAACTGGATGGCCCCGGCCGAGGCGAAAGCACTTATGACGAAGCTCTCGGACGGCTGTATGCGCGGCCGGACGATGTATGTCCTGCCGTACACGATGGGCCATCCGCAGTCGCCGTACGCGAAGGCGTGCATCCAGCTGACCGACGTCAGCTATGTCGCGGTCAGCATGAGGATCATGACGCGTATGTCGAAGGACGTCATCGCCAAGATCGGCAGCCGCGGGGACTTCGTGAAGGGCATACACTCCGTCGGAGATTTCGATCCCGAGAAGCGCTTCATTATGCATTTCCCGGACGAGCACCTCGTCTGGTCGATCGGCTCCGGCTACGGCGGCAACGCGCTCTTAGGCAAAAAATGCTTTTCTTTGAGGATCGCCTCATGGCTCGGCAAGCAGGAAGGATGGCTTGCGGAGCATATGGTCATCATGGGTATCCAGGACCCGCAGGGCAGCATCACCTACGTTACCGCCGCGCTTCCGAGCGCCTGCGGCAAGACGAACCTCGCGATGCTCGAGTCGGCGCTGCCCGGCTACAAGGTCTGGACGCTCGGCGACGATATAGCGTGGCTGAACGTCGGCCCCGACGGCAGGCTCTGGGCGATAAACCCCGAGGCGGGCCTCTTCGGCGTGGCTCCCGGCACGTCGATGAAGACGAACCCCAACATGATGCGCACGCTCATCAAGGGCACGTTCTACCCGACGCTCTTCACCAATACCGCGCTCAATACCGATACGAACGAGCCGTGGTGGGAAGGCATGGACGGCTCAAGGCCCGCGCATCTCATCGACTGGCAGGGCAAGATGTACGACCCGCATTCCGGCCGGAAGGCGGCCCATCCGAACTCGCGGTTCACGGTCTCGATATCGCAGTGCCCGATGCTTTCGAAAGAGTTCGACAACCCGAAGGGCGTGCCTATCTCCGCGATGCTCTTCGGCGGCAGGCGCACACACACGATCCCGCTCGTCACCGAGTCGAGGAGCTGGACTCACGGCGTTTTCATGGGCGCGCGCATGGGGTCCGAGACGACGGCCGCGGCGAGCCATCAGGAAGGTGTCTTGCGGCGCGACCCGATGGCGATGCTGCCGTTCTGCGGATACAATATGGGCGACTATTTTGCGCATTGGCTTTCGGTCGGTAGGGCACTTAAATCTCCGCCGAAGATATATTCGATCAACTGGTTCAGGACCGATGACGCCGGTAAATTTATCTGGCCGGGCTTCGGCGAGAACATCCGCGTCTTCAAGTGGATCATCGACCGGGTCAATAACAGGGTCGCCGCGTTCGAGGCGCCGATAGGCAACCTGCCGCGCATGAGCGACTTTGATGTGAGCGGACTGAATATTTCGAAAGAGAACCTCGAGCGGCTCTTCGCTGTCAGCGCCGGGGAGTGGCTGAAGGAAGCCGACGACGCCGCCGTCTTCTTTGAAAAGTTCGGCGCGAGGATGCCGAAAGAGCTGACCGAAGAGCTGCACGGATTGAAAGCAAGACTGAAAGGAAAATAGGTGATGACGATGGACTGGGGAATGAAAAACAGGATGTCGCGTCTGATGAAACCCGAAGACGGTAACGCCGTATGGCTGGCGATCGACCACGGATATTTTCTCGGACCTGTCTCCAAACTCGAAGAGCCCGCGAAGACGATAAGGCCGCTCATCCCGTACACCGACGCGCTGATGCTCACCCGCGGCGTCCTGCGCAATTGCGTCGACGCCGCTGTCGACACGCCGTTCATCCTGCGCGTCTCGGGCGGCAACTCGATCGTCGGGCCGGCGCTTTCGAACGAGGGTATACACACGTCGATGGAAGAGGCGCTGCGCCTCAACGCCTCCGGCGTAGCGCTCTCCATATATATCGGGACGGAGCACGAACACCAGACGCTGATGTGCCTGGGCGCTCTCGTGAACGAAGGCCAGCGCTGCGGCATGCCGGTCCTCGCGGTCACGGCGGTCGGCAAGGAACTCGAGAAGAGGGACGCGCGATATTTGAGCCTGTGTTGCCGCATCGCCGCTGAGATCGGCGCGCAGGTCGTGAAGACATACTATTGCGACAATTTTGAGAAGGTCGTCAAGTCCTGCCCCGTGCCGGTAGTCATCGCGGGCGGGCCGAAGCTCAATACCGAGATGGACGCCCTCGAGCTCGCCTACAAGGCGATGCAGGCCGGGGCAAAGGGCGTCGACATGGGCCGCAACATCTGGCAATCGCCGCGAGCGGTCGGCATGATCAGGGCGATCCGTTCGATCGTGCACGAAGGCGCCTCGGTCAAGGAAGCGGCGAAACTTTTGTAGCCGCGGCATTAGTTGAGCAAGCCCTTGCGACCTGGGTGCCTCGCGGGGACGTGAAATTTTCCCCGGCGAGGAAAATTTCACTCCGAAAAATTGCTCGCTCTCCGCCTTCGCCGTTGCATGTGTAGGTGAGAGATTGGCTTCGGCGGATCCATGCCCGCTCGCAATTTTTAGGCCCCGCTCAGCACCCAGGCCGCAAGGGCTTGTTTGGATGCGAAGCGCGCAAAGGTGCCGCCCTCACGAAGTGAGCGAATAATTTTTTGAGAGTGTTCCAGGCGGCGAAACTTTTGCGGCCTGCCTGGAGCGACCTCTTTAAAAACGCGATACCTTATGGCGTCCTTCGACTTCGCTCAGGACGCCATCCCGAGCCTGTCGAGGGATGGCGATACAGGCTTCACCATCGCGTTTTTAACGACAGTGAGCGAGGATGCCTGATCCGAGCGAACGACAAGCGGAAGGCAGCCGCAAAAGTACACCGCCGTCCTAGCGGATGAAAAAATTATGAGCGAATGACACAAGCGGAGGCGAGCGCCCAAAAGTAACACGCCGCCCTAGAAGCGGTTTAAGGATATGAGTGAGCAATACGAGTGGCAGAATTTGAGGAATTTAATAAAATTTGTTTGCTTTTTTCCCGTAAGTGCCGTATACTTTAATGTAAATTACTTGCGGCTATATTTATATAGCAATTTCTAAGGAGGAGAGGGATGAAGATCAGGGGACTTTGGTACGGTTTGGTCGCGCTGGTGGCTGTGTTCGTCATCTCGGGCTGCAGCAGCACGCCTAAGAAGGTGCAGGAAGAGGTCACGGGAATAAAGACGAGAGTCGATACGCTCGAATCCAGGGTTGAGGGGGTCGAGTCAAAAACGGCCGACGTGGAGAGGGCCACCTCCGAGCAGGCCGCGGCGCTCGATGAGCTGAAGGCTTCCACGGTAAAGATGGAAAAGTCAAACATCAGCGTGCTGCGGAGGGAAGGCAAGCCGTCCGGCTCTGTAAGAGACATCCAGACAGCCCTGAGCAATGCAGGGTTCTATCACGGCAAGGTCGATGGCGTCAAGGGCAAGGCCACCAGAAAAGCAATCCGGGATTTCCAGAGCGCCAACGGCCTCAAGGCAGACGGCGTCGTCGGGCCGAAGACGCGGGAGCTCTTGAACAGGTACGAGTCGGCTGCGGCGGCGCCTGCTGCGCCGGCGGTTGAAGAGGGGGCCGGTACTAAATAGTCGACGGTCGGCGGTCAACGGTTTGGAAAAGGGGCGCCCTCGGATCAAGAAGGCGCCCTTTTTGGGGTCTCAGGGGCGTAGGGTCACAGGAGTAACTATACCCTATAACCCTGAACTACTAAACCCTGTTTTCAACAATGGGAGGAAAAAATGAACGAGATACTGGAGATCCTGGAAAAAGACGCGAGGACGAGCCCGGAAGAGATAGCGAAGATGACCGGCATGGCGCCGAAGTCCGTGAAGAGCGCCATAGCGAAGCTCGAGAAGGACGGCATCATCCTCAGGTACAAGACGATCATCAATAAAGAGATGGCCAGGCAAGAGCACGCCGACGTGCGGGCGCTCATTGAAGTGAAGCTCATTCCGCAAAAGAACCTCGGGTTCGACCACCTCGCGGAACGCATCTACCAGTTCCCGGAGGTATCGAGCTGTTACCTGATATCCGGCACGTACGACCTGCTCGTCGTGGTCGAGGGCAGGGATATACACACCGTTTCCAACTTCGTTGCGGAGAAGCTTTCGCCGATGGAGAACGTGCGCGGGACGGTAACGCATTTCATACTGAAAAAATATAAAGAGGACGGGGATATTTTAAAACAGCCGGAGCGGTCGAAGAGGCCGGCGATATCTTTGTAAACGCAAAAGTCAAAAGTAAAAAGGCAAAATTACAATTAAAAACGCGAAAGTTTTGAGTTTTGACTTGTGCTTTTACCTTTTGCGTTTTACCTTTTGAGTTAAAATGAGCAAGATATATGAGAACATCCAAGATTGTTGAAAATATGCCGTCATCCGGCATACGGGTCTTCTTCGACCTCGTGCTCGGGATGAAGGACGTCATCTCGCTCGGCGTCGGGGAGCCTGATTTCGTGACGCCGTGGAATATCCGCGAGCGCGCGATCCATGCGCTCGAGGAAGGCTGCACCTCGTACACGTCCAACAAGGGCCTTATCGAGCTGCGCCGGGAGATATCGAAATACCTGAAGCGCAAGTACGGCCTCGACTATGATCCTGAGGAAGAGATACTGATCACCGTCGGCGTGAGCGAGGCGTTCGACCTTTCCCTGCGCGCCGTGGTCGACAGGGGCTCGAGCGTGCTGATCCCGGAACCCGCGTACGTATCGTACGGGCCGATCACGATGCTCTGCGGCGGCAGGCCCGTCTCCATGAAGACGAGCCCCGAAAGCGGCTTCAAGGTCACGCCGGAAGATATCAGGAGGTCCTGCGATAAGAAGACGAGGGCGATTGTTTTGAACTACCCGAACAACCCGACCGGCGCCTCGTATTCGAAGAGCGAGCTTACATCGATAGCGGACGTGATCGCCAGGCGCGACCTGATCATGATATCGGACGAGATATACTGCGACCTCACCTATGATTTCGATCACACGCCGTTTGCGACCCTGCCGCGGATGAAGGAGAGGACCATCTACCTGAACGGTTTCTCGAAGTCGTTCGCGATGACCGGCTGGAGGATAGGCTACGCCTGCGGGCCGGCGAAGCTGATCGCCGGCATGACGAAGATACACCAGTACACGATGCTCTGCGCTTCGATCATCTCGCAGATGGCCGCGCAGGAGGCGCTGAAGAACGGGGAGCGCTCGCTGCAGGAGATGAAGCGCGAGTACAGGCGCAGGAGAGAGTTCGTCGTCTCGCGCTTAAACGACATAGGCCTGCCGTGCCACAAGCCGGAGGGTGCCTTCTACGCGTTCCCGTCGGTGAAGAAGACGGGGCTTTCGTCGATGGATTTCTCGAACGGGCTTTTGAAGAAGGAGAAGGTAGCGGTCGTCCCCGGCACGGCTTTCGGCCCGCTCGGCGAGGGCTACCTGAGGATATCATACGCGTCCGCGTACGATAAGCTGAAAGAGGCGTTCCTGAGGATGGAGCGTTTCATCAAGAGTATTCCATAGGAGGATCCGATGCTGAAAGCTATGCCTATCCTTGCGGCCGCGGTGCTTGTCGCGATACTCGCGGCGCCGCTGGCTGCCGCGGAAGAAGCACCCGACGTCATCAAGCTGAGGAAGAACATGGAAATATCGAGGGGCATGACGGTCAATGACGTCATCGTCATCGACGGCCACGTCACGGTCCTGGGCCGCGTCGAGCATAGCGTCATCGTCGTTGCGGGGGCCGTCTTCCTGAAGCCAAACTCATATGTCGGCGGCGATGTGATCGTATTCGGCGGCAAGGTCTTCCAGGACCCGGCGTCTTTCGTGGCCGGCAAGATCACGCAGGTGTATATGCCGGTCTTTGTCCCGATAATGGCCTTCATCATGCACGGCGGGTGGATCGCCGTATGTACAGCGCTCGGCGCGCTCGCCCTGCTCGGATTTATCGGGCTGGCGATACTCCTTGCGATGCTCGTGCCGCAGCTCGTGGGCACGGTCGTCTGCGCGCTTCAGAAGTCGTTCTTCATGATGCTGTTGTGGGGGATCCTCTGGATGGTCATGATAGTGCCGATAGCGATCCTGCTGGCGATCAGCATCGCGGGGATCGTCCTGATACCGATCGAGATACTTCTCGTCGCGCTCGCGCTCATCCTCGGGTATATTGCCGCGGCCGTATTCATCGGGGGCAGGATATTCAAGTCGACCAAGCACTTCACGATACCGTTCTTCAGCGCGATCGTCGGCATAGCGGTACTGTACCTGACAGGGTTCGTGCCCGTCCTCGGCGCGGTCGTGAAGATATTGTTCCTGGTCGCAGGCTTCGGGGCCGTGATGACGACACGGTTCGGCACCGTAAAGCAGCGCGGATAGCGGCCATCATAGAGCGGCCATTCTCTCTCTGCGCTCTGCGCTGTACACGATAGATAGCTCTTGACAACGCTCACAGCGGCGGTATAATCGTTCCGATGATATTTTTTGTGTATTCATTCGTAAAATTTCCGGAAAGGAGGAGGAGATGAATAAGAGATTTTTTGTGGCATCCCTGATCGTGACGGTCGTAGTGTCGGTCGCGGTGTTCGGATGCAAAGGCAAGGTCGAGAAGAAGGCGGAGGAACCGAATCTGGAAGCCACCGCTGAGGTACCGGCCCCGATGACCGAGGCCGAGATGAGCGCCCAGGCCGTTGTGGGGCCCGCGCAGACCGCCCTGTCGGAGACGATCCCGCCAACGGCAGCAGTCCCGCAGGGCGCGCAGACACCGCTGGCCGTAGTCACGCAAGTTGCGCAGGACAGGACCAGGGAGATCCAGGCGGCGCTGAAGAACGCGGGGCTCTATGCCGGCGCGATCGATGGAAAGATGGGCCCGAGGACGAAGAAAGCCATCCTGGATTTCCAGAAAGCCAACGGCTTGAAAGCCGACGGCAAGGTCGGCCCGAAGACGTGGGCGGCGCTTGAGAAGTATCTGGTCGGGCAATAAGCAAATTGAGGGAGGAGCACATTTTCGATGAAATTTAATCTTAAGGTGATAGGGCTCATATGCATGGTGGCGTCACTTGGCGCTATCCTCGGCTGCGGTGTCTCGAAGGATAAGTATGAGGCGCTGCTGAACGAGAAGATAACGCTCGAGGAGAAGGTGGGCGTGGCCATGAAGGCGAAGGACGCGCTGAAGGCCGAGTACGATAATCTGCTGGCAGAGAAGATGGAGACGGCCACGAAGCTGGAGACTGCCACGAACGAGAAGGCGGCGCTGAAGGCCGAATACGACAAGATCCTTGACGAGAAGATATCGCTGAAAGCGGCTTACGATAAGCTGGTTGCGGAGAACAAGGCCCTGCAGGACAGCATCAAGCCCTGATCGAAAGGGCACAGGCGCAGGAAATGGCTTAGGGGCACGTGCGGTTGTTCTTGGAGAACGCGGCGTGTCCCTAATTTTTCGGGAGAATAGCAAGGTCTCTATGCTAAACGGAAAAAAAATAGTGGTCGTGATGCCCGCGTACAACGCCGAGAAGACGCTCGTCAGGACCTGCGGCGAAATACCCAGGGACATAGTCGACGACATAATACTCACCGATGACAAGTCGCACGACCGGACCGTCGAGGTCGCGCGGTCGCTTGGCCTCAAGGTCTTCGCCCACGAGAATAACCTCGGCTACGGCGCCAACCAGAAGACCTGCTACCGGGAGGCTCTCAAAATCGGCGCAGACGTCGTCGTGATGCTCCACCCGGATTACCAGTATCCCCCGAAGCTGATCACGCCGATGGCCGCCCTGATAACGTCGGGGATGTTCGACGTGGTCCTCGGCTCAAGGATCCTCGGCAACAAGGCTCTCGAGGGAGGCATGCCGGTGTACAAGTACATTGCCAACCGCCTGCTGACGCTCGTCGAGAATAATATGATACGCCAGAAACTGTCCGAGTATCACACAGGCTGCAGGGCCTTCTCGAGAGACGCCCTGCTGCGGCTGCCGATCCTCGAGAACTCGGACGATTTCGTCTTCGATAACCAGATGTTGCTGCAGGCGTTCTACTTCGGCTACAATGTCGCCGAGATCACCTGTCCGGCAAATTATGCGAAGGAGTCGTCTTCGATCAATTTTTCCCGGAGCGTCGTATACGGGTTCGGCGTGCTGGGGGCCGCCTGGCAGTATATGCTGCAGAAGCGCGGTCTCGGCGCGTTCCCGATATTCGCCAAAGACGGCAGGAAGTTGGTCGTGTAACACGCCTTTAATCGGCAGCTGCCGAAGTGCTTGTACTGAGCCTGCCGAAGTACTTGACTTTAACCCCTGTATCTGGTATAAAGGCGATAGAGTGTATGCCCCATTAAATTACAAGGAGGACCTCATGAAGGCTTATCATCTCACTATCCTGGTAGTAGCGCTGATAGCTGTGTTATCCAACGCCGCTGTATTTGCCCAGATCGAAGAGAAGGCCGTGCCGCTTGCGACAGCCGCGGCCGAAGCACCGGCACCCGCCCCCGAAGCGCCGCAGGCAAAAGAGATAGCCATCTACGGTGAAGTGCAGTCTGTAGATGCGGCCGCAGGCTCGATCGCGATCCAGTACTACGATTACGACTCCGACAGCGAAAAGACAGCCACGGTCATGGCCGGCAAGGATTCCAAGATCGAGAACGCAGGCTCTTTAAGCGATATCAGGAAGGGCGATTGGGCCGACGTGACCTATACGGTCAAAGACGGCAATAACGCGGCGAAGGTGATAACGGTCGAGAAGGAAGAGGCGCCGACGACCGGGCAGGCGTCCCCGGCTGCGGCGACAGCCCCGGAGGCAGAATAGGCGTAATCCCCGGTAAGGACTTAAAGAAGGATCGGATCGTGATCTTGAGGGCATGACAGGAGGATATCCATATGACAAAGAAGGCAGTTGAAGAGAGACCGCTGGGCATCAGGGAAAGAAAAGAATTCCGTTTTCCGCCGGGGTACGGCGACAACAGGATCGTCATCCTCGTCAGGGACCCGTGGTGGATATTCTCCTACTGGGAAATACGCCGCGATAAGGAAGAAGAGGCCGTCCGCAGGATCGAATCCTCCGGCGACAGCGTGGCGAAGTCGGTGCTGAGAGTCTATGACGTCACCGACGTGAACTTCAACGGAAAGAACGCCCGCGCTTTCTTCGACATAGACCTGCGGGGCCTGGCGACGAACTGGTATATCAACGTCGGCAAGCCGGACTGCGCGTGGGTCGTCGATATCGGCATCGTCACGAAGAAGGGCGCCTTTCACGTTCTGGCGCGTTCCAACGTCGTCAAGACGCCGCGCTTCGGCATGTCGGACCAGCTTGACGCCGAGTGGATGACGCCCGAAGAGGAATACTGGAAGATGTTCTCGCTCTCCGGAGGCTTCGGCGTCGGCAAGGGGTCGCTCGAGGTGAGGGAGCTGATCAAAAAAAGGCTCGAGGAGCAGATCTCTTCGGGCGGGATATCGAGCGGGGCGTCCTTCTACAGGAAGCCGGCCGAGAGGAAATTCTGGCTCGTGGTCAACTGCGAGCTCATCGTCTACGGGGCCACTGAGCCCGATGCGAAGGTAACCGTGCAGGGCAAACCGGTAACGTTGAGGCCGGACGGCACGTTCAGCTTCAGATATGCCCTGCCCGACGGAAAACAGGTGATCCCTGTCGAGGCGACATCGAACGACGGCATCGACACACGCCGGATAACGCCGATCGTCACCAGAAGGACAGAGTAGCCGTTTATGCCTAAAGGTTACCTTGCGCTCGTCCTGCACGCGCACCTGCCGTATGTACGCCATCCCGAATTCGAAGACTTTCTCGAAGAGGACTGGCTGTTCGAAGCGATCACCGAGACCTATATTCCCCTCATAAAGGTCCTGCAGGGCCTCGAGAGGGATAAGGTCGATTACAAGCTCACCATATCGCTGTCGCCGACGCTGATGGCGATGCTGATGGACGACCACCTGCAGAACAAGTACCTCAAACACCTCGATAAGCTGATCGAACTTTCCGCAAAAGAGATAGAACGGACGAAGTGGGAGCCGCAGTTCAACGGGCTCGCCCACATGTATCACGACAGCTTCTGGGAGGCCCGCAATATCTTCGTCCACCAGTACCATCGTAACCTCGTCAACGCCTTCAAGCATTTCCAGGAGACCGGCAACCTTGAGGTGATCACCTGCTGCGCCACCCACGGGTACCTGCCGCTGATGGAGACGGAGAGGGCCGCGTCGGTCAGGGCGCAGGTCAAGGTCGCCGCCGACATGTACCAGAAGTTCTTCGGCAGGAAGACCCCCGGCATATGGCTGCCCGAGTGCGGCTATGTCCCCGGCGACGACGAGTTCCTGAAGAAGGAAGGGGTGAAGTATTTCCTCGTCGACACCCACGGCATCCTGTTCGGGAACCCCCGCCCGAGATTCGGCGTCTTCAGCCCCTACATGTGCACAAGCGGGGTGGCGGCGTACGGCAGGGATACCGAGTCGTCAAAGCAGGTATGGAGCGCGGAAGAGGGGTATCCGGGCGATTACAATTACAGGGAATTTTACCGCGACGTGGGGTTCGACCTCGATTATGACTATGTCCGGCCGTACATCAACGCCGACGGCGTCAGGATAAATACCGGCATCAAGTACTACAAGATCACCGGCAGGACCAACCATAAAGAGCCGTACAATCCCGATGTGGCCCGTGATACGGCCGCTTCGCACGCCGGCAACTTCATGTTCAACCGCGAAAAGCAGATAGAATATCTTGGCGGCGGCATGGGCGACCGCAAGCCCGTCATCGTCGCGCCGTATGACGCCGAGCTGTACGGCCACTGGTGGTTCGAGGGGCCGATGTGGCTCGACTTCCTGATGAGGAAGATGTGTTACGACCAGAAGACGGTCAAGCTTACCACGCCGGGCGAATACCTGAAGATGTACAAGTCCTACCAGGTGATGACGCCGGCCTTCTCGAGCTGGGGATGGAAGGGGTACAGCGAGGTGTGGCTGGAAGGCTCCAACGACTGGATATACCGCCACCTGCATAAGATGGTCGAACGGATGGTCGAGGTCGCGAACGCCAACCGTAACGCGAGCGGGCTGCTCCGGCGGGCGCTGAGCCAGATGGCGCGGGAGCTCCTCCTGGCGCAGTCGAGCGACTGGGCGTTCATCATGAAGACCGGCTCGCACGTCCCGTATGCGGTCGAACGTTTCAGGGGCCACGCCGAGTTCTTCACCAATCTTTACGACGACGTCAAGGCCGGCGACCTCGACGAGGAATACATAAAGCGCCTCGAAGACAAGAACAACATATTCCAGGATATGGATTACACGGTATACTGCACGTAGTCGAAAACTCATGCTACACCGCACAACCGCAAAATTTTCGCAAAGGCGCAAAAGTTTCTTTGCGTTTTTGCGGTTTTTTGCGTTTTAGCGGTGTAAGGCAGGAATTATTATGAATACTTCTAAGAGGCTCGGGGTCGCGCTGCTCTGGCACATGCACCAGCCGTTTTACAAGGATCCCTTAAGCGGCATCTACCAGATGCCATGGGTCCGGCTGCACGGTATCAAGGATTACTACCCGATGGCCGCGCTCCTCGAGAATTTCGACCGCGTCAAGGCCACCTTCAATATGGTCCCGTCGCTGGTCGAGCAGATCAACGATTACGTCCAGAACGACGCCACCGACACCCTCCTCGATCTCACGCTGAAAAAAGCAAGCTCGCTCTCCCTCGAAGACAAGGTCGAGATACTCCACCATTTCTTCAAGGTCAACTTCAAGCAATTCATCGAATCGAACCAGCGCTACTCGAGCCTTTTGCTTAAGAAGGGTATGAAACCGCTCGCGGGATCGGCGGTGAAGAGGGCCATCAAGGGTTTTTATACCCAGGATTTCCTCGACCTGCAGTGCCTGTTCAATCTCGCGTGGTTCCACTCGATAACGATCGACGACGATATCAACCTGAAGGACCTCGTCGCGAAGAAGCAGGGCTACACGGAGCAGGACAAGGAATATATCGTCTTGAAGCAGAAGGAGATCATGGCCCAGATCCTGCCGCTCTACCGCAGGCTCCAGGACGCCGGCCGCATCGAGATCACGACGACGCCGTTCTACCACCCGATACTGCCGCTCATCTGCGACACGTCGGTCGCCAAAGTATCGCTGCCGCACCATCCGCTGCCGAAGCGCTTCGCGCACCCCGAAGACGCCCAGTGGCAGGTCGAGGAGGCGATCAAATACCATACCGAACAGTTCGGCACTCCGCCGCGCGGCATGTGGCCGGGCGAGGGGGGCGTCTCAGACGAGGCGCTCGCAATCCTGATCAAGAACGGCATCGGCTGGGTCGCCACCGACGAGGATATCCTGTTCAGGAGCCTGTCGCTCTACGACAGGAAGTACAAGGACGTCACGCAGTTCGACCGCAGGATCATCTACCGGCCCTACAGCTACAAGGCCGGTTCGCGCCATATCACGATGATATTCAGGGACAAGAACCTCTCCGATATCATAAGTTTCAACTATAACGCGTGGGACCAGGACGAGGCGGCGCATGACCTGATCGGCCATTGCAGGAAGGTCGAGGAGGGCCTGCGGCGCGACACGGACAGGGGACTCATGGCGATCGTGATGGACGGCGAGAACGCCTGGGAGTATTACAAGGATAACGGCAGGCTCTTCTTTGAGACGCTGTACGCGAATATCGACCGGGATGAAAAGGTCGCCTCGACCACGATCAGCGGCTTCCTGGAGATCGAAAGCCCGAAGAGGACGATCTCGAAGATATTCCCCGGATCGTGGATAAACCACAATTTCGAGATATGGATAGGCCAGGACCAGGACAACGTTTCCTGGGGATACCTGGACAGGGTGCGCAAGGACCTGGTCAAGTTCACGAGGCAGGCCCACAAGAGCCAAAAGATAGACCCCTCGAAGGTGAGAGCGGCCTGGAGAGAGCTCTACATAGCCGAAGGCAGCGACTGGAACTGGTGGTACGGCGGCAGGGCGCACGTCGGCAACGACAATCCGTTCGACAGGCTCTACCGGACCCACCTGAAGAACATATACCATCTGATGGGTAAGAGTGTCCCCGACTTCCTTAAGATTTCTATTGCATAATTGCCGCGGGATATGTATAATGCATATCGTATCAAATCCAGATGAAAGGAGGAATCGATCATGGCAAGAACACCATCTTTCAAAATCGGAAAGTCTTCTAATCCGACGATGTCGAAGGACGACCTGAGCGCTCTCATAGCGAAGAAGTCCTACGAGCTTTACGAGAAGAGGGGCCGCAAGGCCGGTCATTCAATGGACGACTGGCTGGAGGCAGAGAGGATCATAAAGGGGAAGATCTCCAGATAATCCTTCACCCCGTTAGAAAGCACCTTTCTAACGGGGTACATCTCTAACTCAAAATAATTTGATAAGATGAGGCTGGACCTTACGGGGCCCGGCCTCATCTTTTTGATGTAAGCCAAAACGCTTGTCTTTATCGTATAGTATGATATAATTTTACTTAATCATCGCATATAAGGGGCATAATGAAATCATTTCTGCTGTCATTCATACCTATATTCGTCGCGATGGACGCGATAGGCGTCCTGCCGATGTATATGGGCTTTACCGAGCACTTAAAGAAGCGCGAGAAGCGCATGATCATCACGCAGTCGATGGTCACCGCCTTCCTGATAGGCATCACCTTCCTCTTCCTCGGAAAATTGATATTCAGGATACTGGGCGTCATGGTGGCCGACTTCAAGATCGCCGGCGGCCTCGTCCTGCTGGCCATATCGCTGCGGGATATCCTGCAGCGCGGGAAAGAGCCGCACCTGTCGGCCCAGACGATGGGCGCGGTGCCGATCGGTACGCCGCTCGTGACCGGGCCGGCGGTCCTGACGACGATAGTGATGATGGTCGATTTTTACGGCGCGGCGCTTACCGTCCTTTCGTTCGTGGTGAACCTGGCGATCACCTGGGTCGTATTCCTGTATGCCGACACGATCACCGGTTTTCTGGGCAGGGCCGGCTCGAAAGCCGTCTCAAAGATCGCGCACCTGCTGCTCGCCGCGATAGCGGTCATGATGATGAGGAAGGGTATCGTCGATACCATCGCGTATTTCCTCGCGCAGAAACCGGGCTAAGGCATGAATACTATAACGCTCGTATCGGCGTTCACGATAGGGCTGCTGCACGTCCTTGAGCCGTGCGAGGACAAGGCGGTCGCCAGCCTCTACGCGACGATCATAGGAAAAAATACGAAGAGGATCGTCTTCCTGGTGATGCTGTACGGGTTCGGAATGATGATCGCCGACACGATACTCGGAGTGATATTCGGCTTTCTCGGCGCGCAGTACCTGGCGCGGTTCTCGAAATACCTCGAGATCATAGCCTCATCATTCACGGTGGCGTTCGGGCTGATGGTCTTCATCCATAACCACGAGCTGGAATCCCACTGCTACATCAAGGAGTTCGCGGGGTTAAAGGGCGATATATCGATGCTCTTGTTCGGCATCATCCGTGGCCTGCCGCCGTGCCCGATAGAGATGGCGATACTCGTCATGGCGGCCTCGACGAAGAGCGCGCTCCAGGGCGGGCTCTTGGTGGCGGTCTTCGGCCTGGGGACCATGATATCGCTGCTGCCGTTCGGCTTGGCCGTCGGCGGCATCCTCACGCTGGTGAAAAAGAAGTTCGGCGAAAAGGCGGAACATCTGATCCCGAAATTTTGCGGAGCGGCCATATCGCTGATAGGCATCTTCATGCTCTGGGGATCGATCTTCAGAAAGGGTTGATATGCTCTGGGCGATCATAAAAGGCGGGCCGGTGATGATACCGATCATCCTCGGATCGGTGCTGGGACTGGCCATCATAATCGATAAGCTCTGGATGCTCGTTAAGATACGGATGGACACCGGGAAATTCACGGACTCGGTCCTCGTCAAGGTGCGTGCGGGGCGTTTCGATGAGGCGCTTGCCCTCTGCGGCCGGAACAGCCGGTATCCGCTCGCCGTCACGCTGAAGGCGGGGCTGGAGAAGCGCTTCCTCGGGTCCCACGAGGTGGAGAAGGTTCTTGAGCGCGTCGGCAATACCCAGGTACAGGGCCTCGAGAAGCACATCGGCGGGCTCATATCGATCATAGGTATCGAGCCGCTCCTCGGGTTCCTGGGCACCATCACGGGCCTCATCAGGGCGTTCATGACGTGGGAGAAAGCGGGCGCCAATATCACCGTATCGCAGCTCGCCTCGGGCATATACGAAGCGATGATAACGACGGCCGCCGGCCTCATCATCGCGGTCCCGTATTACCTCGTGTGTAATTTCATCATCTCAAGAATAAAGTATACCTCGTACGAGCTCGGCGATTCGTCGATGAGGCTTGTCGAGGCGCTGTCCGAGACCAAGCGCAACGCATGATCAGGATAAAAGGAAAGAAGGATTACCTCGTTGCGCTCGAATCCGTCGCGATGACGGATATCGTGCTCAACATGTTCATATTCTTCTTCATATCCTTCAGCCTTCTCTACACGTTCAGCCCGACGAGGATGTCGAAGGTGGAGGTGAGGCTCCCGAAGGCGTCGACCGCGGTCGAGCTCGAAGGCGCCGAGAAGGTCATCATCGCGATAACGAGGCAGGGGGAATATTTTATCAACGAAGACAAAGTCAGGCTCACGGAGCTAAAGAAAGCGCTGGAGGCGCGGGCAAAGGAGAACCCGTCTTTAAGCGTGATGCTGAAGGTCGACGGTTCATCCAGGTTCGCGAACGTCGTGGCGGCCCTCGACATCATTAACGAACTGGATATCACGAAAGTCAGCATCGCTGCGGTGAAAAAGGAGAGATGACCGATGAATATCATGATAGTCGGCTGCGGGAGGGTCGGTTCGCAGCTCGCGCTCCTTCTGTCCCAGGAAGGCCATAACGTTACGATCATAGACAAGAACCCCGAATCGTTCAAGCGGCTCGGCGGTTCGTTCAACGGCCTGACGGCCACCGGGACCGGTTTTAACGAGGAGCTCCTGCGGGAGCTCAAGATAGACAAGCAGGACGCCTTCGTGTCGGTCACGAGCGGCGACAACACGAACCTGATGGCGACCCAGATCGCCAAGAAGATCTTTCAGGTACCCAGGGTCATAGCACGCGTCTACGATCCCAAGAGAGCCGACATCTACCGCAAGCTCGGCCTCGACGTGATAAGCGGGACGACGCTCGTCGCCGCCATGATCAGGGATAAGATAATCGAGAACCGTTTCACGAGCTATCTCCTGGATACGGGAGAACTCGGTGTCATCGAGATCCCGGTGGCCGAGGAGCTTAGGGGGAAAAGGGTACAGGATATCAACATACCGGACGAATTTCTCGTCACCGTCATCGAGCGGAAGAAGAGGGTCATCATACCGCAGCCTGATACGAAGCTCGAGGCCGGCGACAAGGCGATAGGCGTCGTCAGGACGACGAGCCTTGATAAGGTGAAGAAGATATTTAAATTATAGGATGTAAGCGGAGGCTCATACCCATGTATATCGTTATAGCCGGAGCGGGCAGGATAGGGTTCAACCTTGCGAAGAAGCTGGTTCAGGACAAGCATACCGTTACCATGATCGAGAAGGACCGCTCGCGCTGCGAGCAGATATCCCAGGCGCTCGACGCGCTCGTTATCAACGGCGACGGCTGCGAGCCCCGTTTCCTGGAAGACGCCGAGGTGGGCCGCGCCGACGTCGTGGCGGCCGTTACCGCCGACGACGAGGACAATCTCATCATCTGCCAGCTCGCCAAGGAGGTCTTCGGCGTCAGGCGCACGGTCGCCAGGGTCAACAACCCGCAGAACGAGCGTATATTCACCGAGCTCGGCGTCGACGTGCCGGTGAACGCCACCAAGATAATCGCCAAGATCATCGAGGAGGAGGTCTCGTTCGAAGATTTCATCAACCTTATGACGTTCAAGCGCGGGAAGCTGGCGCTCGTGCGGGTCGATATCACCGCCGAGTCGCCGGTCATCGACAGGCGGGTCAGGGAAATAACGCTTCCCGAGAACTCGGTGCTCGTCACCATACTGCGCGGCGAGAGCGTCATCGTCCCGAAAGGCGATACCGTCCTGAAGAAAGGTGATGACGTCGTGGCGCTCACAATGATAGAGAACGAACAGCAGCTCCTGGATACGCTGGTCGGCAAGGTGGAAGGATGATCCATCCGAAGGTAAGGATGTTCTTCAAAGCGCTCTCCAACGGCATACTCGGTATCGGCGTCGAGGTGTGTATGACCGCGGTCTTTGTCGTCGCGGGCCTGGCCGTCTGCGTATTGTGGTGGGGGCTCTTTCAGTGATATTGAAACCTACCGGCGAAGACTACAGGATCATAGGCCACTATCTCGGCAAGATAGTTATAGGCCTGGCCTTCCTGATGCTCATACCTCTGGCGCTGGCCGTCGTCTATTCCGAACTCGAACCGGCAGTCGATTTTATCCTGAGCATTGCCGTGACGATGCTCTTGGGTGTCCTGCTGACCGGTGCCTGTTATACCAGGAAGGACCTCGGCACGGGCCACGCGATGTGCGTCGCGGCGCTCTCGTGGGTCGCGGCGATGCTCTTCTCGGCGATCCCCCTCTACCTGAGCGGCCACTACGGCTGTTTCCTTGATGCCTGCTTCGAGACGATGAGCGGGTATGCCACAACGGGGCTGACACTGACCAACAATGTGGACCACATGGCCAATTCCTTCAATTTCTGGCGGCACCTCACGATGTTCATCGGCGGCCAGGGCATCGTCGTCATAGCGCTCACGTTCCTCTTTAAGGGGACCGCCGGCGCGTTCAGGATGTATGTCGGCGAGGCGCGCGATGAGAAGATACTGCCCAACGTCATCGAGACGGCGCGTTTCATATGGCTGGTGAGCCTGGTATATCTCGTCCTCGGTTCGGCCGCGCTCTCCATTGCGGCCATACAGGGGGGGCTGCAGCCGGGCAAGGCGGTATTCGATTCCGTCTGCGTCTTCATGGCCGCCTTTGATACGGGCGGGTTCACGCCGCAGTCGCAGAACGTCCTCTTCTATCATAACTTCGCGTTCGAGCTCATCAGCGTGTCGATAATGCTCCTTGGAGCCATCAACTTCGCGCTGCATTACGTCCTGTGGACCGGCAACCGGCGCGAGGCCTACAGGAATATCGAGATAATAACGCTCCTGATAAGCGTGGTGGTGACGCTCTCGATAACGGCGTGGGGCGTTGCCAGCCGCGCGGTATATTCCGGCGCCGTACCTTTCTTCGATAAGGTATTCTACCAGCTCATCTCCGGCCATACGGGGACAGGATATTCGACGATCTATCCCAGGCAGTTTGTCAACGAGTGGGGCCAGCTCGGCATGTTCGGCGTGACGCTGGCGATGGCGGTCGGCGGCTGCGTCTGCTCCACGACAGGCGCCATAAAGGTGCTGAGGCTCGGTATCATATACAAGGCGCTGAGGCAGGACATCAAAAAACTCCTTATCCCCGAGACCTCGGTCCTGATACAGAAGTTCCACCATATAAAAGATATCATCCTCGAGGATAAACACGTCAGGGCGTCGGCGCTGATCCTGCTGTCATACATAGCGCTCTATCTGTTCGGCGCGATCGTGACGATGTTCTACGGGCATTCCTTAAGCGAGGCCGCGTTCGAATCGGTATCGGCCGCTGCCAATGTAGGCCTTTCGTGCGGCATCACGTCGCCCGCGATGCCGGCTGTCCTCAAGCTGACGTACATATTCCAGATGTGGGCAGGCAGGCTCGAATTCATCGCGATACTCGCGCTCGGCGGGATGGTGCTTGCGACGCTGAAGGGGAAGCGATGAGAGAATCAAGGCAAAAGGCAAAAGGCAAAAGGCAAAAGTACAATGTAAAATTCAAAAGTATCTTCCTTTTAACTTTTGCCTTGAACTTTTTCCTTTTGACTTCTTACTTTTTACTTTGCGAAGCCGCGTCGTTCTCCAGCAAGGACCTGATAGAGAACGCCAGGCTCCTCGACGGAAAGGTCCTGACCTATAAAGGAGAGGCGATCACGGCTATCATAAACCGGGGGCAATACTCATGGATAAACGTCTTTGACGGCTACAACGCCATAGGCGTGTGGTGCGAAAGCGCTTCTTTGAAGGACGTAAAATTCCTCGGAGACTATAAGCATAAAGGGGACATGCTGGAAGTCGAAGGCGTCTTCAGCCGCGCGTGCCCGGCGCATAAGGGAGAGCTGGATATACATGCCCTCAGGGTGAATATTGTCGAACAGGGTTACCGGGTCGAAGAGCATGTCAGTATGAGGAAGATCAGCCTCTCCGTCATCTTATTTCTCCTCGTCCTTCTCGTGATCTACATTTTCAGAAAGAAGATGTAACCATAACGCTATGACGAATACTATCCTTACCGAGGCCAGGATCAAGGCTGCGGCGATGTTCCTGAACTTTTCCGATATCCTGAAGATGGACGTCAGGAGCTTTGACGGCGCCTTTGCGGGTAACGTGTGGGACCTCTCCGCCAGGCTGGGCGAGGTCTATCCGAAGACCGAAGAGCTGATACTGTATAAGGGTACCATGCACAGGCAGTATGCGGTCGTGCCATGGTCGGCCATAGCTTCGGTCGAGGACGATATAATCCTCACCATCGGGAAGGACGCCGTCTTGTTCAGTCCGACGCCGAAGGAGTTCGAATTCCTGATCAAGCGCGATATCCTCGACCAGCAGGTTGTCGATACCTTTAACCACAAGGTCAGGCGCGTGAACGATATCCATCTGCTGAAGGTCGACCACGACCTCGTCATAGCCCACGTCGATATAGGCCTGCGCGGGCTCTTCAGGAGATTGGGCTGGGAAAGGCCTGTCGACCTTCTCGTGCGGCTCGTCAACGGGCAATCGCGGTACCTGAAGAACGCCGACCTCGTCTCCTGGAAATACGTGCAGCCCGTGGCCGTGAACCCGGCGAGCATGATGATGAAGCTCTCTGTGACGGAGAAGCAGCTGCTTTCCATTCCGGCGGCGGATCTCGGCGATATCATCTTCGACCTCGACCCGAACCAGAGGATGGCGCTCTTCCGCGCGCTCGACATGAAGACGAAAGCAAAGATATTCGAACATCTTGATTTCGAGGAGCAGAACAAGATACTGAAGGAACTGGACAAGAAAGAGGCGGCCGAGATCGTTTCGCACATGTCCACCGACGAGGCTACGGACATGCTTGAAAGGCTCTCTCCGCGGATCGTCAACAATCTTCTTCCGCTGGTTGAATCCTCGCGGGCGAAGAAGCTCTCTACGCTTTTGGGCTACTCGAGCGATTCCGCCGGCGGCCTCATGACAACAGAGTTTGTCTCTATGCCGGAGACGATGACGGTGGAGGCCGCGATAGAATATATCAAAAACCAAACAAAGGAATACGATGTTGTCCCTTACATATACATAGTCGACGATAAGAACCACCTGAAGGGCGTTACGACGATACGAAGGCTGTTATTCGCGGATGCCAAAGACCCCATTTCGAAGACAGCTTTTCAGAAGACACTGCATGTCTATCTTAACAACAGCGCGAAAGAAGTCGCCTATTTCATGGACAAATATAAGATATCGGCGATCCCGGTCATCGACGAGAACAAAGTGCTGCACGGTATCATCACGATGGACGACATCTTAAGCCAGGTCATTTCGATCGCCTGGAGGAAAAGGCCCAGGATGCCTAAGGGGTTATAGAGAGGTTATGAATAACGTCGATACGCTCAGAAAACCTTCACGCTTCAGGAACCTGATGATATTCCTGAGCGTCATGGGGCCTGGCATCATCACCGCGAATGTCGACAATGATGCCGGCGGCATAGCGACCTACTCGGTGGCGGGCGCCCATTTCGGCTATTCGATGCTCTGGGTCTTCCTCCCGATGATGCTGGCGCTTATCGTGATCCAGGAGATGTGCTCGAGGATGGGTGTGGTTACCGGCAAGGGGCTCGCGGATCTCATCAGGGAGAAGTTCGGCGTCAAGGTGACATTCTACGCGATGCTCGTCTTCCTCTTCTCGAACCTGACCAATACGATCAGCGAGTTCTCCGGTATAGCGGCGAGCTGCGAGATATTCGGTGTATCGAGATACATATCGCTCCCGATCGCCGCGGCGCTGGTCTGGTGGGTAGTCGTCAAGGGGACATATAAGTCGGTCGAGAAGATATTCCTGGGGGCATGCCTCTTCTATCTGTCCTATATCATCACCGGATTCCTGGTCCACCCGCAATGGAAGGGGGTCTTCAAGGAGACCGTGTCGCCGACTTTCCAGTTCAATAGGCCGTTCATCCTGATGGTGATGGGCATAGTCGGGACGACGATCGCGCCGTGGATGCAATTCTACCAGCAGTCGTCGGTGGTGGAGAAGGGGATAAGCATCAAGAACTACAAATACGCCAGGCTCGACACTATCGTCGGCGGGATAGTCGTGACCGTCATCGCGATGTTCATCGTGATCTCGTGCGCCGCCACGCTTTTTAAGAGCGGCATAAGGATCGAGACGGCCAAGGACGCTGCGCTTGCCCTGAAGCCGCTTGCCGGAGCCCACTGCGCGGCGCTCTTTGCCTTCGGCCTCCTGAACGCGTCGCTCTTCTCGGCCATGATCCTGCCGCTCGCCACGGCGTACTCGGTCTGCGAGGGCCTCGGCTGGGAGACCGGCGTCGATAAGCGCCTGAAGGACGCGCCGCAGTTTTACTTCCTTTTCACCGCGCTCATCATCATGGGCGCCGGTATCATCATGTTCCCGCAGATAAACCTGATTGCGGTTATGTTGTTATCGCAGGCTGCTAATTCTATCTTCCTGCCGTTCGTCCTGGTCTTCATGCTGCTGCTCATCAACGACAAACACCTGATGGGCCAATATAGGAACTCCAGATTTTTTAATATCGTGTCATGGGCAACCGTCATCATATTGATCGCGTTGACGGCGGGCCTGATATTCTGCACATTCTTGCCGCGCCAGGGATAAAAAGGAGGCTTCTCATGTCTTTTACCGCTAAAGATTGTATGTCGAGGGCTATCAAATCCGTCCCGCCTGATATGAACGCGAAGGAGGCGCTCAAGATCCTTATCGAAAGCGGCGCGAGCGGCCTGCCGGTCATCGACAAAGAGGGCAGTCCCATCGGCGTCTTTACGGAGAAGGAGGTCCTCAAGGCGATAATGCCGGTATACCTGATGAAGATCGGCAATTTCGTCTACGGCCAAGATTCGAAAGGCGAGCTCAAGAAACTGGCGCATCTCGAAAAGTTCCAGGTCAAGGATGTGATGCGCAAAGAGATCCCGACCGTGACTGAGGAGACCTCGCTTACCGAAGTCTCGCATATAATGCTCACCAAAAGCGAACGGCGCGTCATCGTCGTGAAGGGGAAGAAGGCGATCGGCGTCATCACCCGCGCCGACGTCGTGAAGGCGCTTGCCAGGGAAGCGGGAGTTTCTCTCTGACCGTATAGCCATGGGAACCGACAATATATTAAAAAAGTCCGTTATCCTCGTCGCTGTATCTGTCGTGATCGGCATGATCGGCGCTCGAGGGGGGTTGTCGTTCCACCAGGCGCTGTCGATATCGATATTCTCGGTGTCGATACTGGGAACGCTCTTCTTCTGGCACTTCCGCCTCACGTTCGCCTTCCTCGGCACGTCGGTCCTGCTCGCCACGAAGACGATCGACATGGAGCACATCATCAAATTCGCCTCCCTCGAGGTCATCCTCTTCCTGATAGGGATGATGGTCCTGGTGGGCCTCCTGAAAAGCGCCGGCTTCTTCGCGTGGATCGTGACGCTCATCCTGCGGATCAGGAACCTCACGGCGGAAAAATTCCTCTATATCATATCCGTCATTTCGGCGCTCCTGGCATGCGCGGTCGACGAGGTGACGGCAATCATCTTCATCGCCGCGGCAATATTCGAGATATGCGACTATTTCGAGGTGGAGCCGACGCCGTTTCTGATAATAGCGATATTCGCGACCAACATCGGCTCCGCGGGCACCGTCCTGGGGAACCCGATAGGCATCCTCATCGCGACCAAGTCGGGCCTCACGTTCGAGGATTTTATCGTCAAGGCATTCCCGGTGATGATCGTCTGCCTCGTAGCGCTCATATGCATCGTGAGGCTATGGTACAAAAAGCAGCTCGCGCATCTTGATGAGAAGATACAGGCGCTCGGCGAAAACGAGATGCTGATCCGGCTGATCTCGATCCCGCCTGAGCGGGACCTGAAGATAAGCCTGCTGGTGTTTGCCGCGACGATCGGCGCCATCGCGTTCCACCACCGCCTTGAGGTATGGTGGCAGCTCCAGCCGAATACGATGCTGCTGATCCTGCCGCTCGTCTCGAGCGGGCTCGTCATGGCGTGGAAGAGAAGCAGGGCGCGCGATTTCATCGAGAAGGATGTGGAGTGGTGGACGCTCCTCTTCTTTATGCTGCTCTTTGCCCAGGCCGGGACGCTTAAATTCACGGGCGCCGCTGATGTTATCGCGCAAAGAATAATCGGCGCGACGACGCACAGCATCTCTGCGCTCACCGGCGTCATCCTGTGGGTCTCGGCCATCGGCTCAAGCATCCTCGATAACGTGGTCCTGGTGGCCGCGGTCATCCCGGTGGTCCAGAGTTTCAAGGACATGGGGGTGAATGTCCAGCCGCTCTGGTGGGCGCTCCTTTTCGGCGGCTGTTTCGGCGGCAATATTACGCTCGTCGGATCGACCGCCAATATAGTCGCGCTCGGCCTTTTGGAAAAGGAAGAGGGTATCCATATGACCTTCTTCCGGTGGTTCTGGATAGGACTGATAGTAGGCGTGGTCACGACCGTCATCGCGTGGATCGCGCTCCTGATTCTTCCAATATACAGGTGAGGGATATGATAAAACAGATACGCCATTATTTCGCGACGGGGTTACTGATATCGCTTCCGGTCTTTATCACGCTCTATGTGATCTTTGCGGTCTTCCGCTTCATCGACGGTATATTCGGCAAGATCATCAATATCTATCTGAACAAGTACCTGGGCTTCGGCATACCCGGGGTGGGTTTTATCCTCGGCGCCGTTATCGTCTTCCTTATAGGGTTTGTAGCGGCGAACTTTTTCGGGAAGAAGATCATCCGTGCGCTCGAGGCCTGGTTCCTGAAGTTCCCGTTCATCCGCCAGATCTATCCCGCGGCGAAGCAGATCGTCGATTCGTTCATATCGAAAGAAAGCCCGGCGTTCAAGAAGGTCGTGCTGGCGCAGTATCCGTCGAAAGGGTTGTGGGCCATAGGGTTCATGACCAATGACAGTTTTAAAGAGGCGAATGAAAAGACGGAACGGGACCTTCTGCATATTTTCATCGCGACGACGCCAAGCCCGCTAACGGGTTTTCTGGCGCTCATCCCGAAAGAAGATGTCCAGTTCCTCGATATATCGATCGAGGCAGGGGTCAAGCTTATCGTATCAGGAGGCATAGTCAAACCATAGTATGAAAGTACTTATAGAAATAACCCTGCTTATTTTATTGCTCTTCCTGGCCGCGCTCACCGCAGGATCGGAGATAGCCATCATTGCGGCAAGCCGCATCAAACTGCGCAAGTTCTCTTCCGAGGGCTCGAAGGCTGCGCGGATCGTCCTGACTATCCTGGAAACGCCTGAAAAGTTTTTCAGCACTATCCTTGTCACCAACAATATCGTAGACTCCCTCATCGCTGTCATCGTGACGGCGATGCTTATCCGCCTGATGGGCGGAGAGGGCGTGGGGCTGGCGGTGGCCACCATCATTTCGTCATTCCTGATCATCGTCTTTGAGGTAACGGCGAAGACGATGGCCACCAGGTACGCCGACAAGATGTCGCTCGTCCTGGCGCGGCCGATGCACATCATGATCAAGCTCTTTACGCCTGTCGTGAAGGCGCTCGAACTGACCATAAAGGTCATCACCCGCATCATCGGCGCAAAAAAGACAGGCACACAGTCCCTCGTTACGGAAGAGGAGATCAGGGCGCTCATCAAGATCGGAGAGGAAGAGGGCATTCTGCACAAAGAGAAGGTGAAGATGCTCTCCAGGGTGTTCGATTTCAGCAATGCGATCGTCAGGGCTATGATGACGTCGAAGAAAGAGGTCATATCGATCAACATCGCAGCGAAGCTCGACGATATCATCGATACGGTCATCGAATCGGGCTATTCGCGGTTCCCCGTCTATAAGGACTCGCCCGATAACATAGTCGGCATCATCAACATGAAAGACCTCCTGAGCCTGTACTATAATAAAGACCTGATCGTGATGCAGGACCTCATGTATCCGGCCACGTTCGTCCCCGGCGCGAAGAAGGTGACGGAGCTGCTGAAGGAATTCCAGAAGGGCCACACGCATATCGCGGTCGTCACCGGCGACAAGGGCACGGTCGAGGGCATCGTGACGCTCGAGGACCTCCTCGAAGAGATCGTCGGCGAGATCGAGGACGAATACGACGTGCGGGCCTCAAATTACAAGGCGAAGCACCTCACGTGAGCGCCCTCTTCAAAGGCACGCGCCCCGTTAAAAATCCGGGGATTTTTAACGGGGTAAGTAAGAACGTAGTCGTCCTCAGCGTAACGAGCCTCCTGACCGACATCTCGAGCGAGATGCTCTATCCGATAATCCCCATATTCCTGACGAGCGTCCTCGGCGCTCCCATGTCCGTACTCGGCCTGATAGAAGGCGCGGCCGAATCGACCGCGAGTATCCTGAAAGCATTCTCGGGCTGGTTCTCCGACGTTTTCAGGAAGCGGCGGCCGTTCGTGACAGGCGGCTATTTCCTTTCCGCGCTCGGCAAGCTTTTATTTTTTCTCGCATATTCCTGGCCGGTGGTGCTCCTGGCGCGTGTCGTCGACCGGATAGGCAAGGGCGTTCGCACCTCGCCGAGGGATGCCATGATCGCCGATTCCTGCGACGCCGAATACAGGGGGAAGGCGTTCGGTTTTCACCGGGCGATGGACACAGTTGGGGCGATCATGGGGCCGCTTTTTGCGATATGGCTTCTGACGGCACTGAAAGAGGACCTGCGCTTCGTCTTCCTGATCGCCTTTGTGCCTGCCATGCTTGCGGTCGGCGTGCTGATCGTTTTTCTTAAGGAGCCGCCGATACGAACGCGCCCCAACGGCATTTCTTTCAGGATAAATATAAGGCAATTTGCTCCCGCCTTTTGGAAATTTCTTCTCGTCTCGACGATATTCGCGGTTGGGAATTCGAGCGACGCATTCCTCATCATGCGAGCCAAGAGCGCAGGCCTGGCGACGGTAGCGATCGTTCTCGCATACGTGGTGTATAATATATCGTATTCGGCGCTTTCATTCCCGGCAGGCATCATTTCCGACAGATTCCCCAGGAAGACGGTCATGGCCGCAGGGTATCTGGTATTCGCGCTCGTCTATTTTGGCTTTGCGGCATGGGCGACAAAGGGTACGATCTGGGGCCTCTTCTTTGTCTATGGCTTCTACATGGCGATGACGGACGGCGTGAGCAAGGCGTTCGTCACGGATACGGTCGATAGCTCGGTGAGGGGAACGGCCATAGGGCTCTGTTACTGCGTTACGGGACTCGCCACATTCTTCGCAAGCCTCATCGCGGGACTGCTCTGGACTTCTATCGGCGCTTCCGCGCCATTTTTCTACGGCGCCGCCACGGCGCTCATTTCATCACTCGCGCTCGTGATCCTCATATAAGAAACTTTCGAATTTCCAGGCGGCGTCTACTTTTGTGCTCGCCTTTTGCTTGTCACTCACTCATAATTTTTGTTCGCCACTAGGGCGGCGTTGACTTTCGGGCACTCGCCTTCGCTTGTCGTCTCGCCACATTAGGCATGTGGCGAGACTGTCCAAAATTTCTGATGCCTGCCCGACTGCATGAAAACACATTCTGGCAGGCGGGGCCAATGAACCCGGACTGCCGACTGACTCTTGACAGGTTTCATTGGCCTTGCTGTATCGCCTAGAGGAATCAAAATTTTTAAGCCATCGATAGAGGATGAGCTTGAGAATAGAGAGCCCCTGACGCAGGTAGGCA
>CAYGRZ010000012.1:0-14520 GCA_964352425.1 uncultured Planctomycetia bacterium
GCCTGCGAGCCGGAATAATCGAATTCGCACGCCTGGCCTATCACTATCGGGCCGGCGCCGATTATCATGATCTTCTTAATGTCATTTCTCTTTGGCATAGTAATGCTTCTTCATGAGTTCAACGAACGTGCCGAACAAATACTCCGCGTCCTTCGGCCCGGGGCATGCCTCAGGATGGAACTGGACGGAAAAGACGGGCAGTTTTCTGTGTTTCATCCCTTCGAGCGTCTGGTCGTTCAGATTGATATGGGTGATCTCGACCTCCTTCTTGTTCAGGGTGTCGATATCGACGCAGAAGCCGTGGTTCTGGACGGTGATGGCGACCTTGCCGGTTTTGAGGTCCTTGACAGGCTGGTTGCCGCCGTGATGGCCGAACTTTAATTTAAAGGTCCTGCCGCCGAACGCCTGCCCGAGCATCTGGTGGCCCAGGCATATGCCGAATATCGGAAGAGCGCCTATAAGGTCCTGCACGGTCTTTACGATGTACGGCAGCGCGGCTGGGTCTCCGGGGCCGTTCGAAAGCATGACGCCGTGCGGTTTTACGGCCAGGATCTCTGCTGCGGTGGCCCTGGCCGGCATGACGGTGACCTTGCAGTCGCGCCGCGCGAGCTCACGCATGATATTGTATTTTGCGCCGCAGTCGAGCACGACGACCTTCAGGCGGCCCTTGTCGTTCCATTCATATGTCTTCTGGCACGCCACGTCCTTCACAAGGTCCCTGCCGATGAGTCCGGGCGACGCTGCCGCCTTCCTGATGAGGCTCGCCTCGTCCGGGTCAACGGTCGAGAGCACCGCCTTCATGGCGCCGGCCTGGCGGATATGGAGCGTGAGGCTGCGTGTATCGATGCCTTCGATGCCGACTATCTTGTGTTCGGCGAGGTAATCGCCCAGCGACTGGGTGCTGCGCCAGTTGGACGCGATCTTCGAGTATTCCTTCACGACGAAACCTTCGACGAAGGGCTTCCGGGACTCCACATCATCCTTGTTGACGCCGTAGTTGCCGATGAGCGGGTACGTCATCGTGACGATCTGCCCCTTATAGGAAGGGTCGGTGATGATCTCCTGGTAGCCGGCCATACTGGTATTGAAGACTACTTCGCCGTACCGCTCACCCTCTGCGCCGAAAGAGCTGCCTTTAAATATCCGCCCGTCTTCTAAGGCCAGTACAGCGTTCATTGTGTCCTTATACATAATGAGCGTTTTGACCGCCGACACTCCGGCATCAAAACGCCCTTGTTTTTTGGTAGTCCGCTTTGACCTACCGCCGTGATTATATCACATTACTGCGAGATGTCAACCCTGTTAGTTATCCTTATTTATAAGGTTCACAACCATAGTAAGGATGACATCCCGGTCAGGCGGGTTACTTTCTGCGATTAAAAGAGTCAGCGCGACAAGAGCGTTATCGGCAATTCGCTTGGTGCCGTCTTCTCTATACAGCAGCGCATTGCCCTCCAGAAACCAAAGAAAGATAGAGGCCGCGATCCGTTTATTGCCGTCTACAAAAGAATGATTCTTTATTACAAAATACAGAAGGTTCGCCGCCTTTTCTTCTACGCTGGGATACAGGTCCTTGCTGTCAAAGGTCTGATAGATAGCCGTTATCGAACTCTTGAATGACCGATCTTTTTCTATTCCGAACAGACCTGAGCCGCCAAACCTATTTTTCAATTGATGGATTGCTTTTATGGCATCATCGTACGAGAGCCTGAATCTCTCTTCTTTCGAGATACGGGATATCTTGAGCTTTTTATTGTCGTAATCATCCAATAGGCCGAGCGCATAGCTGTAGTCGCTTATCACATCCAAAAGCCCGAGGGCTTCTTTGTGCTCAAGCTCCTTGCGGGTTTTAACGTCCTGCATGAGCTTTATTGCTCTCTGCAGAGATTCAAGTTTGCGCTTTTGCCCCTGAAGGCGTTGTTCGTTCAGGGTATAACCGTCGACCAAATGCCTTTTTAGAACATCAGTGGCCCAGATGCGGAATTGTGTAGCGCGGCGCGAATTGACCCTGTATCCCACAGAAATAACAGCATCAAGACTATAAAATTTAGTAGTATAGGTCTTCCCGTCTTTGGCAGTATGTTCCAAAATGGAACATACTGAATTTTCCTGCAACTCTTTATAATTAAATATGTTACGTAAATGCTTGGTTATAGCAGGCCTTTTGGTTCCAATTTTTAGTAGTGTCTATAAATCATCCCTCTACCATATAAGATGTAAAAGGGGCCGAAATTAATGCAGATTATATTAAAAGAGTTTACGGAATGGGCACAACGTGTTTGAAATTAATAGGTTGGAGTTTGAAAGGGTGTTAGTTGTGCGAATGTTTAGGGGTGGGGCCACTACGCAGGATATTCTTCGCCGTCCAGATCGCGTGATCGCTTATGCCAAATCCCAGCACGCAAATGAATATTTCTATAATAGTGTTATCCGCCCCTACAAAAGCATTAATAAGAACTCCGTTTGTGGCCATAAGCATTGAGGAAACCTGCCATAATAAATTATCAAAATGGCAATACATATGGACATCCTGTTTTTTTTCGTCACACATTTCATCCCTCCCAGTTAATTGGCAACAACAAAAAAACAACCCCCTTAAGAATAAAAATGGGGACGGTTCTAATTATTCTTTTTTGACCTTCCCATCTCACGCCTTATGTTGCCCACGCCAAATATTTCCTCGATTCGCTTTATAAAACCCGCATATATTAAATAGAACCGTCCCCTTTATTTTTTCCCCTTTATTGTGCTCTCAGCTTTAGTGCTTGCCGAAAGTCAGGGTTGCTTGTGTGTTTGTTCTTGTTTTTTCTTATTTGCTTCGTTTTTTGCTATATTTACTTGTTTGCTGTGCTTATCCTTATCTTTCTTGCCTTTATCACCCATTTGACCCTCCTTTGTTGATAAGTTTTCTGAAAGCTCAAGGCTATTTAAACTGCTCTGTTACTTTGGGACGGGTGAAAAAATATATCATAAACCCCCACTCTGCAATATATATTATTTCAAGCGGGAGGGGCGTAATTGATTCGTCTGACGAAAAGCTGAATATATATAGAAAAGAAAATATAAATGCTATCCCGATTCTCACAGCAGCAAATATCAGTAAGAATATCCACATCGCCCTGCTTCTTTTAAACATTCCAATCGTAAGAGCCAGATAGAAGATGCTTAAAAGTAGCAACCAAAAAGGTCGACCCTCAGTTATTAAGAAAAGATATGCGGTTGGAAGAAACGCCATCAAAAAATATACACCAACAAGATAAACGCCTATCAGTATACTCTTTTTCCCCATTGATGTAATAAGTGCGGCTAATATGAGTGGCAACATATAGGCAAATTCTAACATCTCGCACCCCGCTATTTAATCAACTCTTCAGGCGTGATCTCTAACGCTTCAGCAATACGCTCTAACTTGTCTAATCTCGGGTAGTGTGTGCCAGCCTCGTAGTTACTAAATTAATAGGTGTCTGTCCCTATTTTCCCGAATATGTGCAATTACAATTCGCCGTGTTCTTCCTGAGATTACTGCACTCTGTCATATCATTCCCCGGTTATCTGGACAACTATTTCACGACTACGCGGCCGGTTGTCGAACTCGGCCAGGACCACCTGCTGCCACGTACCGAGCACCAGTTCGCCGCCTTCGAACGGTATCACCAGCGAAGGACCAAAGAGAGCGGCCCTCAAGTGGCTGAATCCATTCGCGTCGCCCCAGGTCTCATCATGATTATAATGCTTATCTGACGGCACGATCCTCTCACATAGATCCTGCATATCCTTGATCATGCCGGGTTCATATTCGAAGGTTGTTATAGCCGCGGTCGATCCCACAACAAAGACGGTAACGCTCCCTTCTTTAAGGCCGGACTTGCCCAGGGCATTCGTTATCCCGCCCGTTATATTCACCAGATCGCCTGCCCCGCTTGTCTTGACTTGTATTTTTTTATTTACTATCTTCATATTGGGTTTCATCATACCTTTATAAAACAGGGACACATCCTATTTTACCACCAATAAACGGGATGTACCCCTTATAATATTCTTAATATTCTAACCAGGTTAGAATGAGGGCTTTTTAACCTGGTTAGAAAAGTAGAAAAGTTACTTGCCCTCATTTCCGGCTTTCGACTCCGGCTCTTTTACGATCTGGTATCCTTGAGGCGTAGCTAGGTAAGTAACGTCATCGCAGCTATAATATACCTTATCTCCGATAGTAAGCGGTTCGCATCCCTGAGGCATAGTTGGGACAACTGCCCCGAGGGGTGGCTCAACGATCACATATTCCTTATCTCTCTTTGTATAATATGCGCCGTCCCAATAATAATAATCCACCCCGCCATGCCTAAAATAGCTGTGGCCCTCCGGTAACCTATAATATTTTGTGCCATGATGATAATAATTGCCCCCATGATGGTGTCATTCATGGTGTCCGTCATGATGCCATCCGTGTCTTTCACCATGATGCCCTCCGTGGCTTTCATGACCCCCGCCATGCCCTCCCCCTTTGGCATACGACAGCCTCGATGGCCCTAAAACCGTCAGGACCAAGAAAGCAATGAGCGACATCTCTATGATCATTCTTTTTCGCGTCATTGTCTGCCTCCATTCTTTCTAAATTTAATTCTTTGGGGCCTGTCCCTTTGGGGAACGTCCCCATACTCCCTCTTTATTCGGCAACCAATTTCACCTTCACCTTATTAGGGACGAGCGTGTATCCTGCGCCGCTTACGCTATCTATCCCCGTCCCCATTATTCCTCCAGCGATAAAATTGCCGGCACTTGAATCGGTGACCGACCTCTTGACCGTGACATACGTTGTTTTGTATTCTTTTTTAGAAATCTCCAAAACATGCATCCTGTCGCTCTCTAATGCGAGAACGCACGGCGTAACACCTCTATGGCCGGAGTTCGTCATGACAGCCGCGCCTTGAGGATCTGAATCTACAGATATATCTTCGACCGTCTTCGCGCCTCTGGTTATTGTGGCACAACCGAAGAGAGATGACATGCACAAAACCAACGCAACCGACACAACCGTCCTTACGGCCCCTTCAATAGATCTGTTATACATATATTTCACCCTGCTATCGTTGGCTGGCAACCGCAGACTTTATGTCGGCCAGGCTTTGTTTTATCGCGTCTTTCAAGCTCGTATTTAAGGAGTTTGAAACGCCTTTACTGATGTCCATCTGCACCAGTTGTACAGTTTTGTTACTTCCTGTATACATCTTTTCAAACAGGGTCTTTCCGTTGCTTATCAGCGTGATCGAAATAGTCGCGCCAGAATCATATTGCATGTGAAGCGAGGAATAAAGGCTCAGGACCTTCCCTCGTAAGCGCAAGAGGCAGGAAGGATTGTCAGAAATAGCGTACCCTGCGTTCGTTAATTCTTTTTTGAATGCATCGGCCGCCCAGTCCTCTATGCCGTCGGGTTCTTTGACATCTCCCGTTTTAAAAAATGCATTGCAAACTTCGCCGATGACGCCACTTCCTTTTTCATTTCTTGCGTCTTGAAAAGTTTCGACGTAAATCGCTATATTGTTTGATGCTGACCTTGGCGAAGACGTGTTGTATGCCAATTTTGGTTTCGCGTAAAAAATAAAACCTACCATAAAAAATGATAGAATGATCACAAGAATAACATAGTGAGGCCTAAAGCTATCTGCTCTTCTCATTTTTCGTCCTTTCTTTTTTGTAATCGATTCTTTTTGTCTTGCGTCTTGTCTTACGTCCTGGGGACGGTTCTGTGTATATGGGGCCATCCTACATGGGGACAGCCTAGGATCTTGGGGTGTCCCTTTCTGGGATGGCCCCATAATATATTATATCCCAGAAGCGTCCCCGTTACAATCCCGGACCCGTCCCTACAGATGATCTTAAATTAATGGGGACGGTTCTAATTATATGAAAAAATAGAACCATCCCCATTTTCCATTGTCGCATTGGGAATTATTTTAAAACATTTTGCAATAATTTCAGAGAGAATTGCATCTTATATGGTAGGAGAACTTGAAATTCAAGTTTGGCATATCACGTATGGGGTCACAATTTGTGACCCCATAGAACAGGAGGAGAGATGAGTGAATTAGTGCCGCAGGCGGTAATTGAGAATAGGATCTACCTTATTAGAGGACAAAAAGTTATGCTTTCCACGGACTTAGCAAAACTTTATGGAGGCATGCGTTCTTTGATACGCGCGAAAGAGAGAAGATAGTCGAACTAAAGTACTAGTTCTTGCAAAAAATCGGTTTTTTGCTACGATAGGGGTGTCTTTAGTTCAGTAGACCTCATCTGCTAAATTGGACAATTATGGAATGCATGCTCAATGCAAAAAAACCCTAATAACCTTTCGATTATTAGGGATTGTTTTGCAGCGTAAAATTCTCTGTTCGGCTTTAGTTACTTCTTAAGTGCGGCCTTGATGAAGTCGCGGAAGAGCGGATGCGGCCTGTCCGGCTTTGACTTGAACTCTGGGTGGTATTGCACTGCGATGAAGAACGGATGGTCCTTGAGCTCGATCATCTCGACGAGATTCTTGTTCGGATAGATGCCGGAGAATACCATGCCGGCATCCGAGAGCATGTCCCTGTACTTGTTGTTGAATTCGTATCTGTGGCGATGCCGCTCGAGGATGAGATCCTTGCCGTACGCCTTGAACGCGTGCGTGCCTTTTTTTATCTCACACGGATAGACGCCGAGCCTCATCGTCCCGCCCATGTCCTTGATGTTCTTCTGATCTTCCAGGAGGCTTATGACGGGGTGGGGCGTGTCCGGCATGAACTCCGTCGAGTTGGCATTCTTCAGGCCGCACTTATGCCTGGCGAATTCTATGACCGCGCACTGCATGCCCAGACACAGGCCGAAGAACGGGATCTTATGTTCCCTGGCGTACCGTATCGCCTTGACCTTGCCTTCGATGCCGCGGTAGCCGAACCCTCCGGGCACCAGGATGCCGGAGAGCCCTTTTAGCAGCTTCTCCCCGCCTGCCTTCTCGATCTCTTCCGAGTCCACCTTCTTTATCGTCACCCGCGAATCATTGGCGATGCCGGCGTGGACGAGCGATTCGTATATGGATTTGTACGCGTCCTGGAGGCCTATGTATTTGCCGACGACGGCGATGGTCACGGTATGCTTCGGCCGCAGGATCCTCTCCACTACCTTCTTATGCCAATTCTTGAGGTTAGTTGCTTTCGATCGCAGTTCGAGGTGGTGTAAGATGAATTTGTCGAGGCCCTGGTCCTTGAATATGAGCGGCACCTGGTAGATCGTTTCCGCGTCGGGAGCCTCGATAACGGCGTCTTTGCGGACATTGCAGAAGAGCGATATCTTCTCCTTAATGTCGTCGGAGAGCGCCTTCTCGCTGCGGCAGATGAGTATGTCGGGCTGTATGCCGATCTCACGCAGTTTCCCCACGCTGTGCTGGGTGGGCTTCGTCTTGATCTCGCCGGCCGTTTTGATGAACGGTATGAGCGTAAGGTGTATGTAGAGCACGTTGTGGTAGCCGACGTCGAGCCGGAACTGTCTCGCAGCCTCAAGGAACGGCAGGCTCTCGATATCGCCGACGGTGCCGCCTATCTCGATGATCAGTATGTCGGCACCGGAGACCTGCGCCGCCTTCCTGATGCGTTCCTTTATCTCGTCGGTGATGTGCGGGATGACCTGGATCGTCTTGCCGAGATAGTCGCCGCGGCGCTCCCTGGATATGACGGCATTGTATATCTGGCCCGTCGTGACGTTGTTGAACTTCGTCATCTGGGCGTTCGTGAAGCGTTCGTAGTGGCCCAGGTCGAGATCGGTCTCGGCGCCGTCTTCAGTTACGTAGACCTCGCCGTGCTGGTAGGGGTTCATTGTGCCGGGGTCGACGTTGATATAGGGGTCGAGCTTTATGAGAGAGACTTTGAGCCCCCTCGATTCCATGATCTTCCCGATGGAAGCCGAGGCGATGCCTTTGCCGAGGCTCGATATGACGCCGCCCGTCGTGAATATGAATTTTGTCATGGTCTTCTCCCTATATAAAAAACAAAGGCGTTTTGGCTGCCGATAGTTCGGCCTCAAAACGCCTTTGTTTATGTAGCAGTAGTTCAACCTCGAGCTACTTGTTCAGTATAACATATCTTCTCGGTATGTCAACTATTGTAACAGTCGAAATCATTGTAGGACAGGCTTAAGTCTGCCCTACAACCTGCAGTATTATACCAATCCCTGGTCCAGCATCGCGTCTGCGACCTTCACGAATCCCGCGATGTTGGCGCCCCTGACGTAGTCGATGTATTTGCCGTTCTTGCCGTACGTTACGCACGAGCTGTGGATGCTGATCATGATATTGTGCAGACGCTCATCGACTTCCTCGCTCGTCCATGCCAGGCGCTGGCTGTTTTGGGACATCTCGAGGCCGCTTGTCGCCACACCGCCCGCATTTGCCGCCTTGCCGGGCGCGTAGAGTATCTTAGCCTTCTGGAAGACTTCGATGCCCTCGGGCGTGGTCGGCATGTTCGCGCCTTCGCCGATCGCGAAGCAGCCGTTCTTCACGAGTGTCTTCGCGTCTTCGCCGGATATCTCGTTCTGGGTCGCGCTGGGGAACGCTACGTCGCACTTGATGCCCCACGGGCGCTTGCCTTCGAGGAATTTGCACTTGAAGGCCTTCGTGCAGTCCTTTATGCGGCCGCGCGTTACGTTCTTGAGCTCCATCACGAACGCCAGATCCTTCTTGCCGATGCCGTCTTCGGCATAGATGGTGCCGTCGGAATCGGACAGCGTCACGACTTTCGCGCCGAGGTCAAGCAGCTTCTCGACCGTATACTGAGCGACGTTGCCGGAGCCCGATACCGTGCAGACCTTGCCCTTCAGCGACTCGCCTCTGGTCTTCAACATCTCTTGGACGAAGTAGACGCAGCCGTAGCCGGTGGCTTCCGGCCTGATCAGGCTTCCGCCCCAATTCAGGCCTTTGCCGGTCAGGACGCCGGTGAACTCGTTCCGGAGCCTCTTGTACTGGCCGAACATGAACCCTATCTCGCGTCCGCCCGTGCCTATGTCGCCGGCGGGTACGTCGGTGTCGGGTCCGATATACTTGGAAAGTTCAGTCATGAAGCTCTGGCAGAACCTCATCACTTCATTGTCGGACTTTCCCTTGGGATCGAAATCGGAACCGCCCTTGGCGCCGCCCATCGGCAGCGTCGTAAGGCTGTTCTTGAATACCTGCTCAAACGCAAGGAACTTGAGGATGCCGAGGTTGACACTGGGATGTAAGCGTATACCGCCCTTGTAGGGCCCGATGGCGCTCGACATCTGGATGCGGAAACCTCTATTAACCTGGACCTCGCCCTTGTCGTCCGTCCATGGAACACGGAACATGATCACTCTCTCTGGCTCGACCATTCGTTCAAGTATCTTCGCCTTCTGGTACTTCGGATTCTCGTCGATAAAAGGCATCACCGATTCGACGACCTCCTGTACTGCCTGGTGGAACTCCTTCTCACCGGGGTTTTTTGCGATGACCTTCCCCATGAACTCTTCGATTCTCTTGCTCATACCTTCCTCCTTTTTCTTACTGTTTTAGCAGCCGGTCGATGATGGCCCTGGCCGCTTTTTTCGCCATTCCCATCGCCTCTATGACCGTGCCTTCTCCACCCACGATGTCTCCGCCTGCGTACACCTTCTCGACGGACGTCTCCATCGTCTCTTTATCGACTATGACATCCGAATATTTATCGGTCTTGAGCTGCGGGGTCACGCGCGTCAATACCTGGTTCGCCGCCAGTCCGACAGCTATGACGGCCATGTCGCACGGGAGCTCGAAATCGCTTCCCGGTATCGCGACAGGCCTTCTCCTGCCCGAAGCGTCGGGCTCTCCCAGCTTGCACTCGAGACAACGCAACTTCTTCACAAAACCGTTCTCGTCTCCCGAGAATGCCTCGGGCTGGACGAGGAATCTGAATTTTACGCCCTCTTCCCTGGCGTGCTCTATCTCAAGCCGGCGCGCCGGCATCTCCACCTCGGTCCGCCTGTAGGCTATGGTGGTGTCAGGCGGCATGCCCTGCATCTTCTGGATCCTTAAGCTCGCCCTCGCCGCATCCATGGCCGTGTTGCCGCCGCCTATCACGATAACGGACTTACCTATATTAACGGGGGTGTGGTACTCGGGGAACTTGTACGCTGACATCAGGTTGACCCTGGTCAGAAATTCGTTCGCGGAATATACGTTGCAAAGGTTCTCACCCGGTACGCCGAGAAAAGACGGCACGCCGGCGCCGAGGCCGAGAAATACGGCGCTGTAGCCCTCGTCAAAAAGCTCATCTAAGCCCTTCGCCTTGCCCACGATATAATTCGGAATGATCTCGACGCCGAGCCTCTTCAGGTAGTCGAGCTCGAAATCGAGTATGTCGCGCGGCAGCCTGAACGGCGGTATGCCGTAGCGCAGAACGCCGCCCGTTCTGTGAAGCGCCTCGTAGACGACGACTTTGATGCCCTGCCTCGCCAGTTCTCCCGCGCAGCACACGCCCGCGGGGCCGGATCCCACGACCGCCACTTTGTATTTTGAAAGCTTCGGATTCTTCGTCGAGGGTATCTCGAGATCGCTCTTCATGCCGAAATCGCCGATGAACCGTTCGAGGAAATGGATGTTGATGGCATTTCCCGACGCGTACGGCGCGTCCTTCTTGGTGAATACGCATGTCTTCCTGCACTGGTATTCGGCCGGGCATACCCTGCCGCAGATCGAGGGAAAATCGTTCTTCTCGCGTATCGTAAAATACGCCCCCTTATAGTCCTTCCGCGTCATCTGGTAGATGAACTTCTTGATGTCGATGCCGACCGGGCACCCCTCGATGCAGGTAGGATCCTTGCACTGGATGCATCTCGCCGCCTCCCGCAGTGACTCCTCTTCTGAGTAGCCAAGCACGACCTCATCGAACGAGGCCGACCGCTTGAGCGCATCGTGTTCGCGCACCTTTACGGGATCTTTCTTTATCGGTCTTACATTTTGTTCAGGTTGCATATATGCTTCTCTTTGCACTCATAAATCTTGTTGCGCTTCGCAAGCTCATCCCAATCGACCTGGTGGGCGTCGAATTCCGGGCCGTCGACGCAGCTGAAATGCATCTTGCCGCCGACCGTGACGCGGCAACAGCCGCACATGCCGGTCGCGTCGACCATGATCGCGTTGAGCGACACGATCGTCTTAACCTTGTATTTCGCGGTCACGGCAGCCGAGCGTCTCATCATAGGGATCGGGCCGACCGAGTAGACGAGGTCATATGTGCCCTTCTGGAGCAGTTCATCGAGGATGTCGGTGGTGAAGCCCTTCCTGCCATATGAGCCGTCATCGGTCGCCACGAGAAGCGAGTCAGATACGGCCTTCAGTTCGTTCTCAAGTATCAGGATAGGCTTAGTCCGCGCCCCTACTATAGTAGTAACGTGGTTACCCGCGGCCTTGAATGCTTTTGCAACGGGATATATTTCCGCGATGCCTACGCCGCCGCCTACGATGATGATGCGGCCATACTTCTTTATTTCGGTCGCATGGCCGAGCGGGCCGACTATCGCGTAGAGAGAATCACCGGGATTCATCCTGCCGAGGAGGCGCGTGCTTAAGCCCGCTTCCTGGAATATGAGGGTGATGCATCCCGCGTTCTTATCGGTATCGACTATGGTAAGAGGGATGCGCTCCGACTTCTCGGTCGCCATGAATGCGATAAACTGCCCGGGCGCCGCTTTTCGCGCTATGTCAGGCGCGTGTATCTCCATGCGCGTGACTTTGGTTCCTGCCACGTCGGATAATGTCTTCTTTGCGAGGATCTTTGCCATATTTGCCTACTTTATGGGCATCCGGAGGTAAAATAAAAAGACGTCTACCATGGTAGACGTCTTTGTCATTCCGTTTTACTGAATTAAATGTACGTCTATAATAGCATCAACGATTATATTGTCAACAAATATTTTTCAGGCGATATCCACGATCTTGAGCTTCGAGTTACGGCCGCTCGCGATAGTTATCCTGCTCTTCGGAACGTCGAAGTATTCGCTTAAAACCTCGACGAGCGCATCATTTGCCCTGCCCTCCGTCGCCGGAGCCTTCACGCGCACGGTAAAAGAGCGTTCACCGCCTTTTTCTATCGACTCGACTTTGGAGTTCGGCTTGACCTTGACGGTGATCCTCATAGCTGCTGCCATTTTATCTGTATTTCCGTTTCAATTCCGTGAGGTATATCAGGTGTTTCTTCTCCTCGCCTATCAGCTCTTCGACCTTCTCGGTGTGGTTCGGCGTCATGTAGCCGAGGAGTTCCCGGAAGAATAGTATCGCATCCTTTTCGAACTCTATGCCAAACCTGATAGCATCGAGGGGCGTGTTGACGAATTTCGCGAACTGGTCTGCCGATACCTGCTCGTAGAGCATGTCGTCGACCAGTGCCTTCATGTACGCTTCGAACTCGCCCTGGTAGTTTTCCATCACTTCAGCGTCCTCGACGCTGTTCCTGATGCCGGTGAATTTCGCTATGTGTTCGGCTTCCCAGTCGCGCAGGCGGGTAAAGAGGTCCTTCATGTCGAGCTCTTTGAACTTCGCGGCTGCAAGGCCGTAAAAATCCCTGCGCTTTTTCTCCTTCTCAATTCCCATATCGATTACTTCGGCGACGTTGAATACATTAGCCATAATCTACCCTTTCTTCATTTTCCGAATGAGGTGCCGAGTGATTTTGCAGTCTTTATCAGCGGATGGTCGACCGGAACGCTCCTGTGCCCTTTTGCCACGTCTTTCAATGAGACTTTGACCAGCCGGCTGCTCTGCATTGCCACCATGTGGCCGAATGACTTTGCCGCGATCAGGTCAACTGCCTTTGAACCGAGCTGAGTTGCCAGCACCCTGTCGAACGGCGTCGGTGTCCCGCCCCTCTGGAGGTGGCCCATTACGACGGCGCGTGTTTCGACCCCGGTCGCCTTCTCGATCTGGTCGCCCAGGACAAAGCCTATGCCGCCGAGGCGCACGGGATCAGAGCTCTCCTTGACCATCCTCTGGATGACGACGCTGCCGCCCTTCGGCTTTGCGCCTTCCGCAACGACGACTATCGAGAAGCGCTTTCCTCTCCTGTGGCGCTCTTTCACCTTCTCGACGATGGCGCCCATCTCGTACGGTATTTCCGGGATGAGAATGATGTCGCCGCCGCCCGCTATGCCTGAAGACAGCGCCAGCCAGCCTGCGTTATGGCCCATGACCTCGACGACCATGACGCGGTGGTGTGATTGGGCGGTCGTGTGCAGGCGATCGATCCCCTCCGTAGCGATCGACATGGCAGTATCGAACCCGAACGTCAGGTCCGTGCCGATGATGTCGTTATCTATCGTCTTCGGAACGCCGATGACCGGGATGCCGTCCTTCATAAGCTTGTACGCGATGCCGAGCGTACCGTCGCCTCCGATGACGACGAGGCAGTCAAGGTCGTATTTTTCATAATTCCGGACAGCCGTCTTCGACATGTCCTTGAATTCAAAGTCATCGCCCTTCTTGATGGCGTACCGGTACGGGTTCACCTTCTTGGTCGTTCCGAGAATCGTTCCTCCCAGCGTGAGGATGCCGGAAACGTCGCGGTTCTCAAGATGCCTGAACCTGTCGTGCACCAGCCCTTCATAGCCGTCCTCTACGCCTATGATCTCCATATCATAATCGTGAATTGCTTTTTTGGCCACCGCCCGTATGACGGCGTTGATGCCGGGGCAGTCCCCGCCGCCGGTCAGTATGCCGATGCGCTTCTTCCTGACAATTTTCATGGCTTGTCCTTATAGTTGGTGAACGACTGTTTCGGTAAGCACCACGATGTCCTCTGTGCAGAATATCCTCGATATATTGGCGTCGTATAATATGTTCGCATCCGGCCCGAACTCTTCGTCGGCTTTCGACATCTTTATGAGAATGCCTACTTCTTCAAAAGGATAGATGATGGCGCTGACATCGCCGAACTGACCCGGTTTCGACGGAAATCTGACAGCGGCCTTTGCGAGTTCACCGGGTTTTTGGCCGAACTTCTTTATGATGCGGTCGATGGTACGCTTCTTGAATGCGGGGTAATAGGCCTCGCCGCCCTCAAGCTGGTTGAAATCGATCCACTCGCCTGCGGGTTCGGGAAGTTTCTTGAATGCCAGTTTCTGGGCGAGGTAGTGCAGCAGTATGATTATAGTGTATTCTTTTGCGGGAACGTTGCATGACGCGGACATGACCGTCTTCTTCTCAAGGTCTATGTCATACGTGTCGGAAAGGAGTTTAATCGAGAATCTCTTCTCCTTGGTGGCTCCCAGTACGTCGCTCCACGCCTTTTCGAGTGCCGCCGTGTAGCTCATGGGTAAAATCTTACCACACTATTTTTATAAATTGTATATAAAATTGAGTGGCGTTGGATTATGCGGCGTATTTTATAGGATGTGCAGTATGTGGCTCAAGATATAATATATCCCGACCAGGATAAAGACGGCACCCGTGACCTTCCGTATGTAGCGCTCGAAGGCCGTGAGCTTATGGAACCAGTGGCTCAAGGTCGT
>CAYGRZ010000012.1:14620-33729 GCA_964352425.1 uncultured Planctomycetia bacterium
GGATGGATGATCGTCTTCGAAAGAAACGAAACGGCCGCTATGTTCGTCGCAAGCGGGCACGGGCTTATTGAGGTGAGGATCCCGAGCCACAAGGCGGAAAGCAGTATACCCACGCGTTACAGCTCCTTTGCGTACTTATCTATCTCGTCTCCCACGTACTTCTGGAACTTCTCTTTCGATCGCAGGTAGTCCCAGATCTTTGCCAGGTTCTCGTAGCGGATCTCTTTGCCGCCTTTCACGAGCGTCACGACTACCGACTTCGTGAAAAGCTTATAGTCATTCAGGAAGTGCTGGTTCGCCTTCTCGTCAGTGTTGAAGATCCTGAGCGCTACCTTGCCACCGGCGGCCTGGTCCTTGAAACGCGTCTCCATCAGCTCTTTCATCCACTTTTCCATATTATAGCAGTTGGTGCAGCGGAAGTTTGTGTGAAAATAGTAGACGACGACTGAATTACCCGGTTGGTTTTCTGCCGTTTGCGCATAAGCCGCGTCCATAGTAGCTCCGGCTATTAAGAGAGCAGCCAGAGCAATTATGCACGAATTGAATACTGTGCGGATCATTTCTCCTCCCCTATCCACTTCTTGACTTCCTCTATCTTTGGAATGCGGCCCGAGCATTTGATTTTGCCGTTAATGCGAAGCCCGGGCGTCAGCATGATACCCGACTCCATTATCTTCATTATGTCTTTTACTTTCTCAACATCTGCCGGGACGTTGAGTTCCGCCAGCGCATCCTTGACGGTCTTTTCAACTTGCAGGCACTTTGAGCAGCCGGGCCCGAATACTTCGATCTTCATGACATCCTCCTTTTACATGAATTTGGGTACTAAATACCAGAATGCAAGTCCCACGATAGTGCCAAATATCCACATAAGTGATGCGTACAGAACGACCACTTTAGGCTTAATGATCTTGCAGACGCCGAGCATCGATGGCAGGCTGAGCGCCGGGCCTGTCAGGAGAAACGCGAATGCCGCGCCTGTGCCCATGCCGGATTCAAGGAGCCCCCTGACGAAAGGCACTTCGACCAGTGTCGGTGTGTACATGAATACGCCGATCACCGATGCAAGCGCGATGGGGACTAAGCCGTTACCAAGATACTTGATGATGAGAGACGGAGGAACAAAGGCTTTTACCATCCCGGCGCCGATGACTCCGATAAGGATCAGCGGAAGGACCATCTTCACAAATTCCCACGAATAAAGTAGCGAGTCCCTTAGCCTCTTACCTAACTTCAGTCTTTCCTGGTGTGTGCCGGCCGGCTCAGCTTCGATGTGCATCTCTTTTGGATGTTTGATCTTGTTCTTGAAATAGCGGTCGGTTATGTACCCGACAAGCATGCCTCCGCCTACCGCGACAATGATCCTGCCAACTGCAAACTTCCATCCGAGAAGCCCCAGGGTAAGGAGGATAGCCGCTGGGTTGAATGCCGGAGCCGTAAGGAGAAAGGTCAAAGCAGGCCCCAGGCCTGCACCTCTCAGATAGAGTCCGCCAAAGAGCGGGATGATACTGCATGAGCACATCGAAAGGAGTGGCCCGCCAAATCCGGCTACCGCATACGGGATAAAGCCTTGCCCTGAGCCCATGAGCTTGATAACCTTCTCGCGTGGCGCGAATTCCTGGAGCGCTCCGGCTGCTAAGAATGCCAGGAGGAGGCAGAGCCACGAATGCTTGACATAGTCGATAATGACATAGATCATATACTCGTGAACGGGTATTTTATTATCCTGCAGGAGCTGCGAGGTGATGTTCTTATTATCTGCCATGGTATGCTTGACGCCTGACCATGCTCCTTCCCACTCATACACGACGATAATGCCGAATATCAGTAAAAGAATACTTACCGCTGTGATCGTTTTTTTGTCCACCGCTACTATCCTTTCTTTTTGCAGTTGTTAAATGTGCAGCAACCGCCCTCTACCTTAATACACTTTATATTGACAAGTCCGTCTGCGACTTTTTTCCGGCCCGATTCTATTATGCGCGAAAACGTCGGCCTTGAGATTTCCATACACTTCGCTGCGTCTTCCTGGCGCATGCCATTGAGGTCTGCAAGCCGCATCGCTTCGAGCTCATCCATGGTAACACTTACACCGGCGAGCTTTTTGCCTGCTTTGCAGCGCGGCTTAAAACACCGGTCACCTGCAAGGCACTCGACAAATCTGGTCTTTTTTGGTCTCACGTCTGCTCCGGTTAGTTATGAACGTATGTTCATAACCAGTATATCATGTATTTTAGTTTTGGCAAACAAATATTTTTGTATTGGAATTACCGAGCCCCTTCTACTATAATAGAGTGTATGTTCACGTACGACCGTTTCCAGCGGGAAGCAATCGACTACATCAATGAAGGCCATTCGGTCATCGTCTCCGCCCCCACCGGCGCCGGCAAGACCGCGATCGCCGAACATGTGATCGAGACCTGCATCGAGCGGCACCAGGGCGTGATCTACACCGCCCCGATCAAGGCGCTCTCGAACCAGAAATACCGCGACTTCCAGGTAAAATATGGTGACATGATAGGCATCCTCACCGGCGACGTCTCGATAAACGCCGACGCGCCCGTCCTCATCATGACGACCGAGATATTTCGCAACAAGGTACTCGACAATCCTGAGGCGCTCCAGAAATACTCCTGGATAATATTCGACGAGGTCCATTATATCGACAACCCCGAGCGCGGCACGGTCTGGGAGGAGTCCCTCATCTTTCTTCCGGATCACATGAACATCCTCTGTCTTTCGGCCACCATTCCCAATATCGGGCAGTTCGCCAAGTGGATCGAGACGATACACAAGAAAGAGGTCAGGGTCGTCATCGAGGACGAGAGGCCGGTGCCGCTCCATTTCTTCTACCAGTGCCAGAACACTGTCATTGACAACCTTCACGTCTTGAAGAGAACGAAGGCATTTAAACCCAACACGACGCATTCGCTCATTAAATATGTCAAGGAGAAGGACGGCCTGCCCTGCATATATTTCGTCTTCGGCCGGAAGCGCGCCGAGTATCTGGCGGACGAGCTCTATAATTTCAATTTTCTCACCAAGGATGAAGAGGCGCAGATATCGGCCATGTATGAAGATCTCTGTACCAAGTATGAGCTCACCAACGAGAAGAGCGCGGTCAGGATGAGGCCGCTGGTCGAGCGCGGGATCGCCTTCCATCACGCCGGGATGCTCCCTACGCTTAAAGAGGTTATCGAAAGGCTCTTCACCAGCCGCCTCCTTAAAGTAATATTCACGACCGAGACGTTCGCGCTGGGCATCAACATGCCGAGCCGCTCCGTCATCTTCGATGAGCTGCGCAAGTTCTACGGCACCTATGTCAGGAATCTTAAGACGCGCGACTTCTACCAGATGGCAGGACGGGCCGGCAGGCGCGGCATTGATAAGGAAGGTTTCGTCTACACGCGCGTCAATCTGCACAGGATGAGGGTCGATGAGGTCAAAACTGTCATCTATGGCAAGCCTGAGGATGTTCGCAGTCAGTTCAACGCTTCGTACGCGACCCTCCTCAATCTCTACGAAAAGCATAAGGAAGGCCTGTTCGACATCTACCCGCGGTCTCTGCACTTCTTCCAGACCAAGAAACACCAGCAGCTGGAAGCGGTGCGGCTGATGGAGGCGAAGCTGAAGCTCCTGAGGGAGGCCGGTTGCATTGTAGAAAGCTCTCTTACGATGAAGGGACAGTTCGCCAAGGCCGTCTACGGCAACGAGCTGCTGCTAACCGACCTGTACAGCGGCGGCGTATTTGAGGATTTGGACGAGGTAGGCCTCGGCGTGATAGCCGTTTCGGCGGTATTTGAACCGAGGAAGAACCAGCGCCTGGTCTCGCTGTCCAAAGAGTCACGCGATATCAAGGATATATGCGACAAGGCCGCTTACGAGATTCGCCGGATGGAGACGCGTAACCGCATCTATCCGTTCAGCAAGCCCCCCTACTTTCACCTTGCTAAGGCGATGGAGTGCTGGCTGAACGGCATGAAGTTCCAGAGGGTGCTGCAGTTCACCGACACCGACGAAGGCGAGCTGATCAGGTATTTCAGGATGGCGGTGCAAATATTGCGGGAGATAAAAGACGCTCCGATCTCTCCGGAACTGAAGGCGAGGATCACGAATACTGTCCGTTATATCAGCCGTGACGTTGTGGACGCGGAGAAACAGCTGCGCGAGGGGTAAGCGGATTAAAGTACCCCATCTTGAGGCGCGGGAATTGTCTTTTCAGTAGCGCCATCTCCTTACGAATGCCGATCACCTCTTCCCCATCCGTTTTGATCCCCATCTCTTCAAAATACCGGACAGGGTCGTAATTCAGGTTCCTCCACTGGATCATGTCGACGTCGTATGTACGCAGAAGCAGCTTGAACGCCTCGAATTCCTCTCCGGAGTCGGTGAAACCGGGCATCGTCAGGTAATTTATCGACACCGATCCCCTTTTCCGGGCAATTCTGATAGAGCGCAGCACATCGCTGAATGTGTAACCGCGCGGTTTGTAGTACTTTTTATAATATTTCTCTCGGGCGCTGTTCATGCTGATGCGGCAGCTGTCGAGGCCTAAGTCGAAAAGACGTGACAGTGATTCCGGCCTGCTGCCGTTTGTGTTTATATTAATAACCCCTCTCCGGGTCTGATTTCGTATAATGGTAATTGCCTTTTCGAGCAATGTATCCTGTAAAAGCGGCTCGCCGTCGCACCCTTGTCCGAAACTGACGATCGCCTTATTCACGTGCCGGATATGGAAGAGCGCGATCCCGGCAACCTCTTCAGGGGTCGGGACGAATGTTATCCTCGGCTGTGCCACCGGGCAGCGCTTGCCCGGCTGATACGAGATGCATCCGCTGCAGGATGCGTTGCAGGAAGGCGATGTCGGCAGCGGCCCCTCATACCTGGACAGGAAGAAGTTCTGCGCGTTGGGGCAGCCGTGGACGAGCGCGCAGGCCTCGAGATGGCCGATCAGCCTGTTGGGCCCGAAGGTCTTCCTGAAAATTTTGACGTTCTTCCGGACTGTGTCGATATCGATGAACCGGCAATCGTGGCGGGCGTCTTTGTCGACTTGTATAGCGGTGACGTGGGGCTCCCCTTTATGCAGGCAGACGGCGGCGTATGAAAAGAGCGGGAGCATCTTCGGCCGGCCCAGTTCGCGGTATGCGGCGGTATGGGTAACGGTGTATCCGGGTGCAATGAATGCCGCAACGGCACATGAGCCTTTGAGCGTGACGAAGCCTCCGGCGGCCGCGTCGTATGCTACCGGCATGCGGTGCGGCAGCATGAAGAGTCTGGAGCCCGGCGGAAGCCTGATAAGCTCCCACCCGTCAAGTTTGAAAAAACTGCCTCCCGACATCCCCGCCGCTTCAAGATGCGGATGGATTGATATGGTGCCGCGTGTGTCCGATAGTAACAGTGTAGGCATATCAGCGGTAAAACTCTTTTAGCAGATTCTCTTTTTTCAGGTTGCGCAGCGCCTCTATGACATACCTTTTGTTCTGCGGTTGCCTGTATTGTATGAGGGCCCTTTGCAATGTACGCTCCCTGCCCTTCGCCACGTATACGCTTTTGCCGGTAAACGGGTCCTTCCCGGTATAATACATGCACCCGGCTGCGGTCATCGGTAGCGGCAGGTAATCCTGGATCTGTTCCGGGTTGATGTCCATCGATTTGAGCGCGAGCGCCATTGTGAGCGTGTCCTCCAGCGTTGCTCCCGGGTGGCCGACGATGAAGTAATTGACGAGGAACTGCTCTTTGCGCAAAGCTTTATTGACGGCATTGAACCTTTCAACGAACTTCCCGTATATTGTGAAGGACGGCTTGTTCATAAGCCGCAGGATATGGTCTTCGGTATGTTCCGGGGCAACTTTCAGCTGTCCGCTGACATGGTATTCGCACAGACTTTTAAGGAATCTGTCCGAATCAGCGTCGGTCAGGATGTCGTACCTGATACCGCTTCCGATAAAGATATTTTTTACGCCCGGTATCCTGGCTGCCGCGGCCCACAGGTCAAGGGTCTTGCCGTATCCGGGGTCCAGGCCGCTGCATTTTTCCGGCACCAGGCACTTGCGGTTGGCGCAGGCGCCGTCTCTTTCCCAGAGCTGGCAGGAGGCCTGATACAGGTTGGCTGTCGGGCCGCCGATATCCGTTATCGTGCCCCTGAAATCTTCGCGTCCGGCGATGAGCTTTATCTCATCCAGGATCGATCCTTGGCTGCGGCTCTGGACGATCCGCCCCTGGTGGGCGAAGAGCGAGCAGAAGCTGCATTCTCCGGGACATCCCCTGTGGGAGATGACCGAGAACTTGACCGTCTCAAATCCGGGAACGCCGCCGAAAGTCTTGTAGGCCGGGTGGGGGCTGCGCGTGTAGTCAAGGCCGTAGACGGCATCCATCTCGGCTTCGCTTAAAGGGCGCGCGGGCGCAAACTGTATGACGAACCGCTCGCCGTGCTTCTGGACGATAGTCTTGCCCCTGAACGGGTCGTGCTCGCGGTAGGCCGCTTCGAACGCAGTGTTGAACGCATCTTTATCCGAGGCAGCCTCTTCGAAAGATGCGATCCTGGTATAGTTTTTTAAGCCGTCAAACGAGTTCCTTACGACAACGGTGCCCTGTATGCCGTCCAGCGATCGTACGCTCTCCCCCTTATTGAGCCGCCCGGCGATCTCCACGATCTGCTTCTCGCCCATTCCGTAGACAAGGATGTCCGCCTTCGAGTCGAGGATGATCGAGCGCCTGACCTTGTCCGACCAGTAATCGTAATGAGCCAGGCGCCTCAGGCTGGCCTCGATACCGCCTATTACGACGACTGCGTTCGGGAATGCTTCCCGGATCCTGTTCGCGTATATGAGGGTAGCGCGGTCGGGTCTTAAGCCCGATTTTCCGCCGGGCGAGTAGTCGTCGTCGCTCCGCGGTTTCCGGTTCGCCGTGTAATGGGCGACCATCGAGTCGAGGTTGCCCGCGGTGACGCCGAAGAAGAGCCTGGGCCTGCCAAGCTTTTTAAAATCATCGATTGTTTTCACGTCCGGCTGCGCGATGATGCCGACCTTGTACCCGGCGTCTTCGAGGACCCTTCCGATCACGGCCGCTCCGTACGAAGGATGGTCGACATAGGCGTCGCCGGTGACAAGGATGACGTCGAGCGTGTCCCAGCCGCGCGCATCCATATCCTGTCGTGAGATCGGCAGAAGGTCAGGCATGAGTTATCGAAACGATCTTTCTGTAGACTTCCCGGAAGTCCCTGGTCCTGCAGTCATAATCTGCTATCCTGGAAAGTTCTTTGCTTGACGAATTGAAGGAGATCGAATACCCGGAGTTTTTGGCAAGCGGTATGTCCCCCTCGCTGTCGCCCACGCTGATGACCTCGTGAGGCTTGACGTTGAACTTCTTATAGATATGGGAGAGCACCGTATGTTTCGCGCCGTGCTCGAGATTGATTGTGACGCCGCCGGTCAAAAGGCCGTTACGCGACCTGAGGCGGTTGGATATGGCGTAGTCGAACCCGAGCTCCGTGCGGACCCTGTCGGTCATGAACTGCAATCCCGTCGATACTGCAACAAGCCTGAAACCGAGCTTTTTAAGCTTCGCTATCGCCGGGACGGCATTTTTGGAATAGCGGACGCCTTCGAATAACCGCCGTATCCTCTTTTCCGACATCCCCTTCCAATGCGCGGCGTCCAGCTCGCAGAACGTCCTGTATGATATCTTGCCGGCGAAGAAGTCCTCCTGGTACCGGAAGGCGCGGCGCGTCCAGAGCCTGAGCTTCTCGTGGATAAAGCGCCAGGAGCTTATGTGCCTGGTAATCGTGCCGTCGATGTCGAATACGATTAATTTGTATCTCATCGCAAACCGAGGTTATGTTTAGTCGACAGTCCATAGTCGACAGATAAAGCTTTGTCTGTGGACTGTGGTCTGTGGACTAATCAATGATTTTCAATAGATTCAATCCCGTCTTCGGATCGATATCCTTCGTCGCCTTCACGCCCTTCAGCTCAAAGACGACGGCCTCTATCACAAGGAATACTTCCGAGCGTTTCCTGATGCAGCCGGTCAATGTCTTCAGTTTCTTCCCCATCGCCGTATGAACATGGATCTGCGGACCCTTCTTATTTGTGAATATCGTCCCGATGCCCATGACCTCCCAGGCGCCGTCGAAGCGGACCCAGTTCGCTTCGGGCGGTATGACCGGTCTCTTCGGGCCGGTAACGAGGTCGCCTTTCTTTAATGCGCCGATAAAGACGATCGTGGCCGCCTTCAGGCTCTCTTTTCGCGCAAACGTGACGAGTGAGTCGACGAAGACATCGCCGTGATCAAATTTCAGCAGGAATATGCGTCCGAGCTTTGCGTCAGTGTAGTGCATGGTGAGCTCCTTACATTTTTTAATACCGGGCCGGTGGCAGGTTATTATGCGTCAATCAAGCAGCAGGACGGCGTTATTGTGCGAGACTTCCAGGAAACCGTTCGACCTCGAATCTATGACCGATACCTCGCCCGACGGGCTCCTGAGCGTTATCCTGCCCGGCACGAGCGTCGTCACGAGGCTGGCATGGTTCGCGAGTATCCCCAGGTAACCTAATTCTCCGGGCGCGACGAGCGACGTAGCCTGGCCCTGGAACACATACTTGACGGGCGTCATGATGGTGACGTTGAACGTGTCTGCCATAACGGCCGCTAGCCCCCGTTCTTAAGTTTATCGGCCTTTCCCATGGCTTCCTCTATAGGCCCGACCATGTAGAATGCCTGCTCGGGCAGGTCGTCGAGCTTACCGTCCACGATCATGCGGAATCCTTTGATCGTGTCGTCCAGCTTCACGTATCTGCCCTGTATGCCGGTGTATTGTTCTGCGACAAAGAACGGCTGCGACAGGAATTTTTGGATCTTTCTGGCCCTGCTCACGATGAGCTTGTCCTCGTCAGACAGCTCATCGATACCGAGGATGGCTATGATATCGCGCAGGTCCTTATATCTCTGAAGTATTTTTTGTACCGCGAGCGCGGTATCATAGTGCTCGTCTCCCAGTATACGCGCGTTCATGATCCTGGATGTAGAATCGAGCGGGTCGACGGCCGGATATATGCCGAGTTCCGATATCTGGCGCGAAAGCACCATCATCGCGTCGAGGTGGGAGAATGTCGTGGCCGGTGCCGGATCGGTGATATCATCCGCGGGGACGTAGACAGCCTGCACCGAGGTTATGGAGCCGCGCCTGGTCGAGACGATCCTCTCCTGGAGCTGCGCCATCTCCGTGCCGAGGCTCGGCTGGTATCCGACCGCCGACGGCATCCTGCCCAGCAGCGTGGAGACCTCGGAGCCCGCCTGCACGTACCTGTAGATATTGTCTATGAAGAGCAGGACATCCATCCCCTCCTCGTCCCTGAAATGTTCAGCCATCGTAACGGCCGAGAGCCCGACCCGGAATCTCGCGCCCGGCGGCTCGCTCATCTCGCCGAATACGAGCGCGGTCTTCTTTATAACGCGCGACTGGTTCAGCTCGCGCCAGAGGTCATTACCTTCTCTCGTGCGTTCGCCGATGCCGCCGAAGACTGACACTCCCGCGTGCTCGGCAGCGATGGTGCGTATAAGCTCCATGACTATGACCGTCTTGCCTACGCCCGCACCTCCGAATAGCCCGATCTTTCCGCCTTTCGGATATGGCGCCAGGAGGTCTATCACCTTTATGCCTGTCTCGAGCATCGAGGATACCGGTACCTGCTCTTCAAATGACGGCGGTTGCTTGTGTATAACCGCCCTCTTATCAGGCTCGGGCACGCTGCCCTTGCCGTCTATCGGCTCACCAAGGAGATTAAAGACCCTGCCAAGCGTCTGGCCGCCTACGGGGACACTGATAGGCGCGCCCGTATCGGTCGCCTTCATCCCCCGCACGAGACCCTCTGTCGGCCCCAGCGCTATGCAGCGCGCGGCATTATTTCCTATGAGCTGCTCAACCTCAAGCGTCAGGTTGATATTCTTTTCGGGATCCTCTATCTTTACGGCATGCATGATCTCGGGCGTTTCCTTCTCCGGGAAACGTATATCAACTATAGGGCCTATGACCTGGATTACTTCGCCATCCGCCATCGTCTATCCTTTCAAGGCCTCGGCAGACATCGCTATCTCGAGAATCTCTTTCGTAATGGCTGCCTGCCTTGCCTTGTTTCGTGCCATCGTCAGTGCATATATCAAATCGTCCGCATTATCCGTAGCTGTCTTCATGGCGAGCATGCGCGCCGAGTGTTCTGCGGTAAACGCATCGAGGATGATGACGCGCATCCTGTTCAGGAGATATGCCGGGACGAGCGCGCCCATGACCCGATCAGCATCGGGTTCGAGTATGAAATACTTTCTTTTGCTGTGTCCTGATTCGATGGGCAGGAATTTATCTATTGTTGTCGCATGCCGCAATGAGGCGCTGAAATGGGTATAGGCGATGTATATCTCGTCCACTTCGCCCGATGAATACATCTCTATCATGTCACTGGCTATCCGGTCAGAGAGCGCTTCCGAATATCGCCCGTACAGGCCGAGATACGACTTTTCTACAGGATACTCATGCTTCGTAAAATATGAGAAGGATTCCTTGCCAACCGTGATCATGCGTATCGCGCCTCTTTCGCGGCCATCCAGAAATGCCCCGGCATGCCGGATGATGTTGTGATTGTATGCGCCGCAGAGACCCGTATCGGACGTTATTACGCAGACCCCGGTCCTGGCTATATGCTCACGCGCCCTGATGAGCGGATGCCTCGACAGCGGCATATCCGCAATAAGGTCCTTCATGATCGATTCGAGGTTTGAGAAGTACGGCCTGAAGGCATAGAAGGCCTTCTTCACGCGGTTCAGCTTGGCGGCGGAGACCATCTCCATGGCGCGCGTGATCTTCCTGGTGTTTTCGATGCCCCTGATCCTGGATTTTATCTGCCGTAAGGTCTGTATCATGGTTTGAGTTTTGTCACAAATTCTATCTTGAACGCCGTAATGGCGATGTCCAGTTTTTGTTTCAGCTCGTCTGTCAATTCGTTCTTCATGGCTATCTCATGCTCGACTTCGGCGAAATTCTTATCCATATATTGATAGAACCGAGCCTCGAACTTCCTCACGGAGGCGACGGAAAGATCATCCAGGAAGCCGTTCGTGCCTGCGTATATGATCATCACCTGTTTAGCAACCGGGATGGGCGTATATTGGCCCTGCTTCAATATCTCTATCATGCGCTCGCCCCGAACAAGCTGCGACTGGGTAGTCTTGTCGAGTTCCGAGCCGAACTGCGTGAAGACGATCATCTCGCGGTATTGGGCCAGATCGAGGCGCAGGCGGCCTGCCACCTGTTTCATGGCCCTGGTTTGCGCATTGCCGCCGACTCTCGATACGGACAGGCCGACGTTTATGGCCGGCCTCACCCCTGCGTAGAACAGGTCCGTGTCGAGATATATCTGGCCGTCGGTAATGGAAATGACATTCGTGGGTATATAGCTCGTTATGTCGCCGGCCTGCGTCTCTATGATCGGTATGGCGGTAAGGGAACCGCCGCCCAGCTCATCGGTGAGCTTTGCCGCGCGTTCGAGGAGCCGCGAGTGCAGATAGAATATGTCGCCCGGATATGCCTCCCTGCCCGGCGGCCGGCGCAGGAGAAGCGACAGCTGCCTGTAGGCCTGCGCGTGTTTGGATAGATCGTCGTATATGATGAGGGCGTGCTTGCCGGAATAAAGAAATTCCTCGGCGATGGCGCACCCCGCGTACGGCGCCAGATACTGCAGGGATGCGGCGGCGCGCGACGAGGCGCTGACGATCGTCGTGTATTCCATCGCGCCGTTCTGCTGCAGGGTCTCCGATACGGAAACGATATTCGACATCTTCTGCCCTATCGCGACGTATATGCAGAAGACGCCCTTGCCCTTCTGGTTTATTATGGTGTCGATCGCGATGGCCGTTTTCCCGATCTGGCGGTCCGCGATGATGAGCTCACGCTGCCCCCGTCCGATCGGTATCATCGAGTCGATCGCCTTTATGCCCGTCTGGAGCGGTTCCTTGACGGGCTGCCTGTCGACGACGCCGGGCGCCTTCGCCTCCAGCGGCCGGAATCTGTGCGTCTCTATCGGGCCCTTGCCGTCGATCGGCTTTCCCAGCGCGTTCACGACCCTGCCGATGAGCGAGGTGCCGACCGGCATCTCGGCGATCCTGCCGGTCCTCTTTACGAGATCTCCTTCCCTGATATTCTCTTCGGAACCCAGTATGACGACGCCGACGTTATCCTCTTCAAGGTTGAGCACTATGCCGAGAAGTCCGTCAGGGAACTGGACGAGCTCGCCCATCATGACGTCGTCGAGGCCGTAAATAAGCGCGATGCCGTCGCCGACCTGAAGAACGGTGCCGACGGAGTCGACCCTCACCCGTGTCTTGTATTTTTCCAGCTCTTTCTGCAGTATCGCGGTTATCTCGTCCGGCCGTATGTCCATATCATGCCACCTTAAGATTGGTCAGCTTTTCTCTCAGGTCGCTCAGGCGCCGCTTTACCGTGCCGTCTATAATGGTATTCCCGATCCTGACATATATGCCGCCGAGAAGATCCGAGTCGAGCTCAACGTACATATGGAGCTTCTTCCTGAATCGCGCCTCAAGATCATTCTTGATCCTCAGCAGGACATCGGTATCGAGCGGGTAGCTTGTCTTCAGCTGGGCGTCGATCTCGTCACCGTGGGCGTACTTTATTCTCGCGTATTCAGCGATATCGTCAAACAACTCGATGCGGTTCTTTACGATAAGGAATTTGAGGAAATCCCTCGAATTCTCCGAAAATCCATCGGCGAAGACCGTATCGATCATGCCGCACTTTTCAGCACTGGTTATCTGAAGGCTTTCGATGAACCTCCGAAAGTCCGGATTGTCATGGTATATCCTTTTCATGAGCTGCAGTTCCTCGAAGCCTCGCTTGAAGCCGATGGAGGCGCTTGCAGTATTAAGAAAAGCGTCGGCATATCTTTTCGACAGGACGATATTTCTCACTTCTTCTCCATCTCTTTCAGGAACCGCTCGACGATCTTCCGGTCTTCCACATCGGAGAGCTTCTCCTGCACGACTTGTTCGGCCACGCGCACCGTGAGGTCGACCATCGTGTCCTTCAGTTCCTCCTTTGCCCGCGCCAGTTCCGCCTTGATCGATCCTTTGGCATTGTCGACCATCTTCTCTGCGTCGATCTGGGCGTTCTTACGGATCTCGTCGGCAATCCGCCTTCCTTCCTTTATGGCATCCTGGATCCTCGCGCGGCTGGTCTCATCAATGGCTGCGAGCCGCGATTCATAGCCCTTTCTCATAACTTCGACATCAGAGCGCGCAGTCTCTATTTCTTTGAGCTCCGAGGCGATGCGCTGGCTTCTGTCATCAAGGATCTTGAGGAACTTCTTCCACAGGAAAACGCGCAGGATGACGAGCGCAAGCAGGAAACAGACCAACTGCGCAACGATCTCGCTTGCGCTAAGCAGCTTGAGGAGCTCCATAATTCATTCCTCTGCTATTATATTTTCCCGGATAACGCGAAGACGAATACGAGCGCGTATATCGTTATCGCCTCGATGAACGCGCAGCCGGTGGCCATGTTTATGAGAATTTTCATCGACGCTTCCGGCTGCCTGCCGGTCGCTTCCATAGCCGCAGCCACCGCCCTACCCAGGGCTATGGCCGACCCGACAGCGGCTACTCCAAGCCCTATCGGCAACGCGAATGCCAGCACCATTTTGTAATCCATCTTCAACCCCCTTTTTTTGTATAAATCGTTTTACGGTCAAGCCTCTTCGTGGGTAAGCACGAGGGCGAAATATATCGTCGTTAAAAGCGTGAATACGCATGCCTGCACTACTGCGGCGATCAGGACAAGGAAGAAGTTGAAGAGAAAAAGCGGCACGCCCTTTATGCCGAAGCCGGCCAGGACCGCAAGCAGCATGTCGTCTCCCCATATGTTCGATCGTAGGCGTAGTGACAGGCTTATCGGCCGTATCAGCTCGCCGATAGTGTGAAGGAACAGCATGAACACAGGTAGTAATACCGTTGCCGCCAGCATGCCCCGCGGCTTTCCGAGCATATGGTCAGCCCATCCCAGGAGGCCGAGTTGCCTTATGGCCGTGTACTGAAGGTACACAAAGACCGAGAGCGAGAGTGCGAGCGTCGTAGACCAGCTCGATGTCGGCGATTTCATGAAGGGCATGAGGCTCATCATATTCATGGCGAGTATGTATACGAAGAGCGTTCCGATGAACGGCGTAAGGGCCCTTCCCTTCGGCCCGAGGATACCGCATACGAATTTGTCGATTCCGCCGACGAAAAGCTCGACAACCACCTGCAGCCTTCCCGGCACGATGGTCGCCCTTCGGGAGGCGATAACGGCCAGGATCGTGATAGCGGCTATGGCGATGAGCGAGAATATAGTGCCCTCAAGCCACGGATTGCGCTGCAGGAACGCGCCAGCTCCAAACTTGTCGGCCAGGATCGCTACGAGATTCGGAAGTTCAGGCCGCACTATGTGCGTTTCGGCCATACGTTGACCATCCCTATGACTATCAGGGTCAATGTTACCCCCGCCAGGACGCTCATTACGGGGAAAAGTTTTGATGTCAATATGAAATAACCGGCCAGGTAGAGCACGGGAAACTTGACGAAAAGGATGGCGGAAAGCTTCGAAGGCGAGTTTTTCAGGATCGCTATCTCAAGAAGCCCCGTGATCATAGAGAAGTTAATGACGGACCAGAAGGTCGAGATCATAAGCCCCGCCGCCCAGCCGGTATGCCCCCGCGCAATCGTCACGAGCGCAACGGCAGCAGCGGAAAAAAAAGAGAACCTCATCGTCTTTTTCGCTCTATCGTTCATTCGTCGTTCCCTGACCGTAAGGCAGCGCGTATTATCATGAGCGTCTCCTGAGCTGCCGCGATGAGGCCAATTATAGCACAAACGATGAGCGTGTAGTGCGGAAAATTGAAGAGCTTTACGAGGTAATATCCGGCGGCGTAACCGGCGAGCGGTCCTGCTGCCAGGACGATCGGGATGAGCGACAGGAGGCCGGCCACCCTTATCCGTCGGAAGACCTTTGCCGTGTTCATACTATGGCACCTGCCAGCGCCGCGGCTGCCTTTTTCGCTGAAGATTTTACCGCGCGTGAGATATTGTTGCCGAAATCGACCGATTTCGGCTGTATGCCGATTATCGCCACTTCGCAGCCGAGAGATCTGACGAGATAGTCGACCAGTATCCTGGCGGGCATTTTATGGGTGGAGAATGATACGCCGCCGCCGACGTCCTGAGGCGTGAAGACGAAGATGGTACCCGGCCGCTTGCGCAGGTCTGCGGTATCTATAATGACAAGATGGGACGGCTTATATCGCTTTATTTCACCGGTGAGGTTTTCCGGCGCCGTTTCGCCGAGGAATATCTTTACGGCGCGGCCTGCCTTACGTCCGGCGAGCGCTTTCTTAAGCTGCGTGGCGGCCAGGATGCCCGCAGCGTCATCGGCGCGCAAGGACGAGCCGATGCCGAGCACGGCTATTCTTTTTGCCCCGGACAGTCTACGGCGCAGGATGGTCTGTAGTGTCGGCACCGAAGGTCACCTTAAGCTTTTTCCTGTCAAGGACCGCGAGCTCGAACTCTTTGGTCGATTCAAGCGCCTTCTTCGGGCATGAGTCGACGCACTGGGCGCAGTAGATGCACTTCGCGAGGTTGAAATCGGCTTCGAATTTCTTGTCGCCGACCTTCCGTATGGCTATGGCATTGGAGGGGCAGTCCTTCACGCACATCTGGCAGCCTATACAGAGTTCGGGGTGGAACGCTATCTTGCCGCGGAAATGGTCCGGCATTATCGCCTTCGTGAACGGGTACCGGGTCGTTACCGGTTTTTTGAAGAATGACTGGAGGACCTGCTTGATCATTGTGCCGGGCCTGATCACTTTGCAAGCACCCCTTTCGCGATGAGGCATATGAGTATCTGGAGAAACGCGAACGGTGAGACATATCTCCAGCAGAAGTCTATCATCTGGTCCATCCTGAGCCGCGCGAATACGGTGCGCGAAAGCGACATGATCGCGATGATGAAGAGTACCTTGGCGATGTAGAGGGCGAATCCAGCCGCGGCCCCCAGTTCGAGGCCCAGCGGCAGGTATACCGCCGCGATCAGCGACGCTCCGACGATGGCCTCGATGTTGATCGAAAGCCTGAAGAGCCCCAAGAGGCGCCCGCTGTACTCGGTGAACGTGCCGGCCACTATCTCGGTCTCGGCCTCCGGAATGTCGAACGGCACCTTCTCGAGCTTTCCGAGCAGCGCGATGATAGAGATGATGAAGCCTATGATATTGAAGCACCAGTACCACGGATGAGTATCGTAAAACCGCGCCATACTGCTTAACGACCACGTGTCCGCCAGCAGCGCGGGCGCGAGCATGCACATGAGGAGCGGCACTTCATACGCGAAGAGCTGCGTGAGCGACCGGATCGCGCCTATCTTGGAGTAGAGCGACGTCGAATACCACCCTCCGAGAAAGTACGTGAGTGTGGGTATCGTCAGGAGATAGATCACGACGATCAAGTCGCCGTTAAATGAATACAGCGCTCGTGCGTTCCAGAGCGGGATGTAAAAATACGCGGTGACGGTGGCTGCGAGCGCGAATATCGGCATCGCCTTGAACATCCTGGGGTTCGCCTCTTCCGGTACGATGTCCTCTTTCGAAGCGAGCTTTATGAAGTCGGCCAGTGGCTGGAAGAACGGCGGGCCCGCCCTGTTCTGGAGCCTGGCATACAGCTTTCGGTCTATGTATTCGACGATAAAGCCCGCCACCGCCAGGAACAGGAACCCGGGAAATATGAGCATGCAGAAAAGCGCCGCCACCATCGTATTAGAGCCTCTCGCTCAGTTTTTTGTTCAGTTTTGAGAAATCGATGCCTTTGCCGCGGTACCACTCTATGCTGTACGCGCGCAGGTCTTCCCACGCCATGCGCCGCCGCGGCGCCGCCCGGCGCCGCCGTATTGAGACAGATCTGTCGGTGCACGAGAAACACGGGTCTATGGCTGCGATGACGATCGGCAGGTCCGCCAGCTGCCTGTCCTCGAGCATCTTGGCGACGGTCTGGATATTGGCGAGCGTCGGAGCGCGCACCTTCACCCTTTCGGGCTTGTCGGTGCCGTTGGCCTTCACGTAATGGACATCCTCGCCGCGCGGCGCTTCATACCGGCTCAGCGCCTCGCCGGGCGGTATCCTGCGCGGCGCCCTGACGGCGATGGGACCGCCGGGCATCTTTTTCAGGGCCTGGCGTATTATCCTGTAGGCCTCCATCAGTTCGCCCATCCGCACGAGCGTCCTGCCGTAGACGTCGCAGTGATCATCGGTAATTACTTGGAAGTCAAGTTCGCCGTACGCCGCGTACGGGTCGTCGTGCCTCGTGTCGCGGGCGATCCCCGACGCTCTGGCCGTCGGCCCGACAGCGCCCAGCGAGAGCGCGTCTTCGCGCGGGAGCATTCCGACGCCGGAGAGCCTGTTGATCAGCGTCCTCTCTTCGGTAGCGACCTGTATGTAGTATTTCGTCCGCTCCTCGAGGGTATCCATCGCCTTCATGATATCGTCGATCTCCGTGCCCGCAATATCGCGGCGGACGCCTCCTATCGTGTTGATGCCGTAGTTGACGCGGTTGCCGGTGAGCTCTGCGAGGATGTCCATAACGATCTCGCGGTCGCGCCACGTGTACATCAGCAGCGTGTCGAACCCGACTTCGTGTCCGGCCACGCCGAGCCACAGAAGGTGCGAGTGTATCCTCTCGAGCTCCGCGATGACCGTGCGGATGTAGAGCGCGCGCTTGGGAACGCCAAGGCCGGCGATCTCCTCGACGGCCTGGACGAACGCGGTCGAATGGGCGTGGGAGCATATGCCGCAAATGCGCTCGATCAGGTACACGTCCTGGACATACGTCCTCTCTTCGCAGGCCTTCTCTATACCGCGGTGGTTGTAACCGAGCCGCGCGCTGAATGCCATGATCCTCTCGCCGCTCAAGGTTACGCTGAAGCTCTCCGGCTCCTTCAATGCCGGGTGCTGCGGCCCGACGGGTATGACGACGTTACGCATTCTTTTCGTTCTCCACTTTATTTTTATCGGCTTTCTTTTTCCAATCCTTGCGGAGCGGGTAATCGCCTTGCGGCCAGTTATCGGGAAGCGGGTAACGGTTCCCGGGCCCGAGCCCTTTTACCTCGGCTCCAAAAAGGTCTGTCAATTCCCTTTCATAGATCTCGGCGCATGGGAAATAACGCATCACGGTGTTTATCACGGGCCTGTCCTTCGGCACGGCTATCTTCAGGCTCAGGACGATGCCGTCAGGGCGCGCCATATGGTATATAAACCCGAGTGCCGCGCCCTCGTCGAGGCCCGTGATCGTGCACAGGATCGAGAACTCGAGATCCTTGATAAGATGCGCGAACACTTCCTCGAAGCGCCCGGTATCGACATCCGCGATGATGCGCCGCGCCCTCTGGACCCTTATCCTGTTCTCGAGGAATCCGAACTTTCCGATAAGAGCGTTTACGATCGTCTCTTCTGCGGCCATCGCTACGAGCCCCCTTTTTCTTCAAGGCTTTGCAGCAATTTTAACACTCCGTCAATGATCGCCCTGGGGCTGGCCGGGCATCCGGGTATGTATGCCGATACGGGAATGACCTGGTCGATGCCCGATTCCACGTTATAGCAGCCGTCGAAGACGCCGCCGGAGCACGCGCAGCTGCCGACCGCCACGACGAATTTCGGTTCCGGCATCTGGTCGTAGATCCTCTTGAGCCGGTCCCTGACCATCCCTGTTACGGGACCCGAGCAGACCAGTACGTCGGCATGCCGCGGCGTTCCTTTGAGTATTACGCCGAAACGCTCCATGTCGTATCTGGGCGTGAGAGCCGCGACTATCTCGATATCGCAGGCGTTGCAGGCGCCCGTGTTAAAATGCAGTATCCAGGGCGACTTGACGCGCGACCAGTTGACTATTCTGTCTATAGTTTTCACTTGAGCACCTTCTGCCTATCTCCTGAAAAGCACCATCAGCCCGACGAGCGCTCCTACTATGTATATGACCGCGATCGCGAACGACTCCTTCGTCTCGACCGGCACCGTCGTGATCATGAGCGC
>CAYGRZ010000013.1:0-21224 GCA_964352425.1 uncultured Planctomycetia bacterium
TAATACTGCGCTAGCGTCCCGTCCTTGCGCGCCTTCCTGATGCTGTATTTGAATGAGACGAGGCTTAAGGGAAGAAGCAGGGCGGAGAAGAGAAGAAGGAACGCTATCTCTTTAGACAGCTGCGCGGGCGTATAGCCTTTATAGACCGCGAGCTGGATGGCCCGGATGGCGTACGTGATAGGAAAAAAATTCGCCAGAAATTGCAGCCATACCGGCAGGACGGTGACAGGGAAATAGACACCGCCTATCAGGCCTTCAAGGCTCGATACGATCCAGCCTACGGGATTGCCGCGCTTAAATACCATTATGAAACTGGCGGAGATGATCCCGAGACTGCTGAAAGACAGTATCGTCAGCACGAATATCACAAAGGTCGACAGGAGATTTATATTTGAGAGGTTTATTTTGAACACGAACACCGCAAGGCCGATATAGATAAGCATATCCACGGTCGCCAGGATCAGGTTCCACAGGGCGAGCGAGAAGAGTATCGTCGATATGCGCGTCGGTGTAAGCAGCACCGCCTCAAGCGTGCCCTGAGTCTGTTCATTATGTATCCGCTCCGAAAATGAACCCAGTCCCACGCCGACATAGCCGAAGAAGGCCATGCTCAACAGCACGTAAGAAAAATAATTGACGCCGAACTCTTCCAGATACGGGACCATGCGGCTGCCGAAGAGCCTGTCGATAAAGAAATAGCCGAGGGCGCTTACGAGTATGCCGGCCACGTTGAACAGGAATGAGAGATTATAGCTCGATTCAGTCAGGAAATCTTTCTTTAAGAAGGCAAGAGGCTTTGCGGTCATATCAGATACCTTCCGTAAGGCTTAGGAATATCTCGCCAAGCGAACCGGACGGTTTTCCGGCTTTTTGGCGCAACTCCTCGAGCGTCCCCAGGGCGAAGAGCCTTCCTTTGTGCAGGACCATGAAAACATCCGCGATATTGAGCGCTTCCTCCATGCGGTGAGTCGTGAAAACAGCAGTCTTTCCCTGCTGCCGTACGAGCACGTCCTTTATAAGGCGCCACACACCGACCGAGGCAGCGTAATCGAGGCTCTTTGCGGGCTCATCGAGGAGAAGCAACTCCGGATCATGGAGCAGTGCGCGCATAAGCGCGAATTTTTGCTGCATGCCCGTAGAATATGAATCGAAGCGTTTATCAGCGTACGATATTTCAAAAAGGCTGCACAGTTCTTCTATCCTGGATCTCGCCCGACGGGCGCTTAGCCCGTACATCGCGGCGAAAAATTCCAGGTTCTGCCGTCCCGTCAGCCGCCAATAGAAGGTCCTCTCCGAAGACGTAACAAGACCTAAAGAAGCCTTGATCTTCTCGTCGTGTTTTCCGACGCGGTAACCGTTGACCGCGGCCGTGCCCGCGTCAGGCAGTAAAAGGGTCGCGATGATCTTCAGGAGCGTCGTCTTGCCGGCGCCGTTCGGGCCGAGGATGGCGAGGGCAGAGCCTCTATTCAACGTAAAGGAGACGTCGTCGAGCGCGCGCGTGACGCCGCCGTGGCTGAAATCGAACAGCAGCATTTTAGAAACGGAGAGTGGCGGGGTGAAATCCTTGGTTATGTGCGATATTTCCAGTATGAGATCCATGTGTTTTTAAGTCTAACAAAAAAGCCCGGAGGCGTCAATATGTTAATATTATCCTCAAATGCCCTTGATTATCCATATATCATATGATATATTTGTTGAAACCATCGAGGGGTTGATGTGCCCAGATACGAACTGAACATACGCGATTATCTGAGGATCTTGCGCAAGCGCAGGGCGGTCGTTGTGGTCACGTTCCTTGCCGTGCTTACGGGAACCGCCTTTTACCTTTCCGGCCAGTCCGTCGTTTACCAATCCAGCACCACGATAAAGATCGAAGAGCGCAAGACCGTCGCAGGCCTTCTCACCGAGTGGATAGTCTACAGCCCCGCCGATATCATGGAATCCGAAACGAAGATGATCAAAGGGTATGATGTGATGAAGAATACCGCCCTGCGCCTGGGCATGATCACGGACTCGACCGCGTTAAATGCCGTCAACGACGCCGTGTCGAACCTGCAGGGATGCATCCAGACGGAAAGGCTCGGCGCGACGAACATGATACGCATCCTGGTCGAGACCGAGACCGCCGAACGGGCGCGGGATATCGCCGCCGCGGTCGCGCAATCCTACATAGAGAGCAACCTCCAGGATAAGGCGAAGCAGGTCAGGCACGCCAGGGCATTCATAGAAGATCAGCTGTCTTCTCTCGAGTCGAGGATGAGAAAGACGGAAGACAAGATCCGGCAGTTCGGCGACGACGTTAAGGGGATACGGTTCGCCGAACCGGTCGAAAAAAAGCTCGAGGACCTGCAGTATGAGATGGCCGAAGCCGCGCAGAAATATACGGAGAAGCATCCCCGCGTGATCCAGCTTCGGGAGCAGATAGCCGACCTGGAGTCGAAGATAAAGGACGTCTCGGGCCCGCAGCTGCAGTATTCCAGGCTGACCAGGGAGGCGCAGGTGAACAGGAAACTGTACTCGCTTCTCCGGGAAAAGCTGGAGGAGGCGAGGATCACCGAGGCGCAGAAGGTATCGGATGTCTCGATCGTCGATCCGGCTTTCCTTCCGCATTCGCCCGTATCGACTAACAAGAAGGTGGGGCTTGTCGTAGGCGCGCTGCTCGGCCTGGTGCTGGGCGCGGCGTTCGCGTTCATCGTCGAGACGCTCGATACATCGATAAGCACGATCGACGACGTTGAGCGCATGGTCAAGCTGAAGGTGCTCGGGCTTGTGCCGCCGCTGGGCAAAGGCATGCGCAAGAAACAGGAAGGCATCATCAATGAGCTGAAGGGCAGGCTCTTCCCGTCCTCGGGGAACCCCAGGGATACGGAGGACTCGATATATCTGATCGCGCATTTCGAGCCGACATCGACCTCCGCGGAAGCGTACCGCAATATCCAGACCAACCTGAAGCTCGACCCGACCCAGAAGACGATCCTCGTGACGAGCTCCGGCCCGCGTGAAGGCAAGTCCAGCATCGCGTCCAACCTCGCTGTCGTGATGGCGCAGGCAGGCCAGAAGACGCTCCTCATATCGGCCGACCTCAGGCGGCCGAGCATCGACAAGGTGTTCGGCATACCGAGAGAGCCGGGTTTGAACGAGTTCATCACCGGCGCGGCGCCGCTGAAAGACGTGCTGAAGGATTTTGTCGACATCCTGGTCGGTGACATGAACTTCGACGATATCAGGAAGACGCCCGGCCTGGACAATATATGTATCATACCGTCCGGAAGGCTGTCATATAACCCGGCGGAGATATTGAAATCGAAAGAGATAAAGGCCCTGATGGAGAAGCTGAAGAACCGCTTCGATATCATCATCTTTGATTCGCCCCCGGTGCTGCCGGTCACCGACGCAAGCCTTTTGGCCCCCGGCATGGACGCGGTCATCCTTGTGTACGAAATAGGAAGAACGAGCCGCGAGGCCCTCATCCGCGCCAAGACACAGCTGGAATCGGTCGGGGCAAAGATCACCGGCGTGGTCCTGAACCATACCCAGCCCGAGACGGAGGCCATCGCCACCTACCCGTACTATAAATACAGGTACGGATATCCTGCCAGGGAAGAGAAGGGCAATAAGGAAAGCGCAGATAAGGCAAGGATGAAAGCGGCGTGAACCTGTAGATCTATGCGGACAGGCTCAAGGAGCGGGCGAGCGGCAGTTCTTGCAAGGGGCTTTACAGGCCCCTTTATTCATTTAAGGGCTGATGTATGATCGAAAACAGACGCGGCCAGGCGGCAATCGGAATCGTAGCCATCCTTTTTTTTGCCGGCCTGTTGATGCTTTTCGCTGTATTAGGTGTGTCTCTGAAATTTTCGGTTGTCATCATAGGTGCCTGCCTCATATTTTTCATCTCCTTTATCAATACCGATGTGGCGCTTATCATACTCATATTCTCGATGTTACTCTCCCCGGAATTTAATACCGGCGCCGTTCCCGGCAGGGCGGTCGTGATACGGGCGGACGACATATTCATAATCGTCATATTCTTCGGATGGCTCGCGAAGATGGCGATCAATAAAGATCTGGGCCTTTTAAGGGCCACGCCGCTCAACGCCCCTCTCCTGGCGTATATCGTTATCTGTATAGTGTCGTCAGGAGTGGGTGTCCTGCAAGGCACGAACAACCCCAAATACAGTTTCTTCTATATCCTGAAATACATCGAGTATTTCATGGTTTTTTTTATGGTTTCAAACAATATCAATAATAAAAAGCAGATAAGGCTCTTTCTCTACTTCCTGCTGTTTACCTGCCTCATCGTCAGCATCTACGCTTCGACGGTCTATTCTCCTGCCGGGATGCGTGCCACCGCTCCCTTTGAGGGGAAACAAGGGGAACCCAATACCCTGGCCGGCTATTTGATCATAATGATGTCGACAACCCTTGGGCTCTTTCTCTATTCATCTTCGCCAAATTGGCATTTTCTGTTCGGGTCTTTACTGGCTTTTTTTACCCTTCCGTTCATCTATACCCTGTCGCGAAGCGGGTGGATCAGCCTTTTGCCCGCCTATTTTACCTTCCTGATCTTTTCAGAGCGCAATAAGACGATACTTATCCTGCTTTTAGCAGTCATGATCGCGATCGGGCCGTTCATTTTTTCAAAGGAGGTAGTCGCGAGATTTAAGACCATACTGCCCCGCGATAGGACCTATACAGTCATGGGAGGGGCGCTGGCCGTTGATGAATCCGCCTGGCTCAGGGCAAAATCGTGGGAGGCATCTTTAAAGATGTGGAGCGATTATCCGATCTTAGGGCAGGGCGTTCCCGGTCGCGGCGCGGTATCGGACGTGCAGTATACCAGAGTATTAAGAGAGGTGGGCATCGTTGGTTTTCTGATATTTATCTGGATGTTGATAGTGCTTTTTAAAATGGGATTCCGGGCTTTCACGGATCCAAAGGTGGATAATTTTGGTAAAGGCCTGAGCCTGGGTTTTGTATCTGCGCTCGTGGGCCTCCTCGTCATGGGCATAGGCGCCGAGGTTTTCATAATCATCCGCATCATGGAGCCATTCTGGTTCCTGGCGGCTATCGTGACGGTCTTGCCCGAGGTCACCGCCGAGGAAGAAGCAGCAGCTGGTTAACGGCGACTGCCCAAACACTGTGAGCACAATGATAAAAAAGACCATTATCCGGATAGCGGCATCGATCTTGACGTGCTTCATCGGGATCTATAGAGTATTCAGGCCAATGCGGCCCGGCATATATTTCTGCTATAACCAATCTATCCATCAGATCTACCACTCACTCTTTATCGCTATCGAATTATCCAATGTACAGAAAGAATATCCTGTCGTGGTCTTAAGCACCAGCGCTGAGGCGTCGGACATCATAGAGAGCGAACTGTCATCGATCCCGAACGATGTCAGATTTATAAAGATCAGCCATCCCGGATATGAAAGAAGAGACTTCAGCGTGAACTGGTTCGTCTTTTTGTGCCGCCTGCGCATGCATCGACCAAGGGCGGTCGTTGTTACCGATTACTATGACAACGTCCTCAGGCAGCTCCTGGTGAAGACTTTCTGGGTCTATACTTTTCACGGGCCGGAGAATCGGGGATTTACAGACCCCCATATAAAGGATTACGATCTTATCATCGTGCCGGGCGAAGGCGAGCGTAAGCGTCTCGAGGCCATGGTTGGGCCGCTCACCAACTGCGCGGTAATGGGGTATTCCAAATTCGATTATTTACGCTACCGTACGCTTACACCGCCTAAAGTCTTATTCAGAGATAAAAAACCCGTGATCATGTACAATCCCCATTTCGATCCGTCGCAGAGCTCGTTCTTTGACATGGGCGAGGAGCTTCTGGAGGCGCTTTCAAAAAGCAGTAAATATAACATCATCTTCATGCCGCATCCGGACCTGGCGAGAAAACATCCCCGATTGATAGACAAGACGCGGGCTTTGCCTGGCGTAACTGTTGTTGACAGGCCTAAGATAAACCTGGAGTACATGGCGGTCGCCGATATCTATATCACCGACGTAAGCAGCGCCGCCTACGAGTGGCTGTATTTCAAAAAACCGGCGCTCTTCTTTAATACAAAAAGAGCGGACTGGAAAAATAAAGGCATCTATCCTGTGTGGGGCTGTGGCCGTGTCGCAGAAGACGTCCCGGCAATGTGCGAGGCAATAGAGCATTCACTTAAACATCCGGAGGAATTCAGAGAGAAGAGGAAAGAGGTATTTGACTCGACTTTCTCCGGCCATGATAGTAACGCATCGAAACGGGCCGCCCAAACCATAATCGATATGATAAAAAGATCGCATGACAAGCCGCAATTTTTCTTCAGCGGCGAAATGGGATCAAAAAAACTCGGTCTTGGCAAGTTGATATCTCAGCTCGTCGAAACCGTGAACAGAGAAGAAGAGGTCCGTCTGATAGGCAGAGGCACGAGCCAATCAGGATTCCGGAACATTAAGCGCGTGAATATCATCCCTCTGAAAAGGATTCTGTCCCTGACGCCATTGAGGTGGGACTTAAAGACGATGACCATGCTGGAATATGACCTCTTCGACCATTTCGCTTCCAGATATGTGGAAAACTCATCCCCTGTCTATGCAGTTGAGGGGATGGCGTTAAATATCTTTAAAAAGGCGCAAAGATTAGGGCTTAAAAAGATACTCATAGCGACTTCCCTACACATAGAATTGGTCTGGCAGCTTCACAAAGAAGAAGAGAAGATGTTGGGATATGATTACGAATGGCTTAATTCAAGATTAAAGGAGAAGATCCTAAAAGAGTATGAGCTGGCTGGCCTTATAATCGTTCCCTCTAAACTCACTTATCAGACATTTTTGGAAAGAGGCATAAGTGAAGTGAAACTGAAATATATACCTCAAGAGATCGACAGAGGCTATTACAAAAGAAGAGAGGACAAGAAGGACGATATATTCAGGGTCTTATATGTCGGCAGGATCGCTCCGCAGAAGGGCATACATTATCTGGTAAAAGCGTTTCAGGAGCTTAATCTGCCCGGCTCTGAACTGATATTGTTCGGAGGCCCGGCGACCAGAAAAGCCGGGGAGTGGGTCGATTCGCTCGTAAAGGGATGGGCTAATATCAAGATAGACCACGGCGATCCGAGGCCGGCTTATGAACAGGCGTCCCTTCTGGTCCATCCTTCCTTGCAGGATAATACGGCAGTTACAGTGCTCGAAGCCCTGGCGTACGGCCTGCCGGTGGTTGTTACCGACAATACCGGCGCAAAGGAACTGATAGAGGAAGGAGAGAACGGCTTTATAATACCGATAAGAGACGTGGAGGCGATAAAAGAGAAGATTAAATATTATTACAACAGGGACAGGCGATAAAGAGGTAAGGATATATGCTAGGTAAGCGATATGAATTTGACGGTAAGCCTGCAATAAAATTAAACTCTCTGCAGGAAAATATAAAATTGCAGATCGCGTCAAAGATCGAAGACGGCCGATATAGAATGGAAAAAGTCCCCTGCGCCGTATGCGAGGGTAGCAACTTCAAGCATCTTTCAGAAAAAGACCGCTTCGGCATAAGGCTATCCGTAGTCATATGCCGAGATTGCGGATTGATACAAACCAATCCTCGCATGGACAGGGCTTCGTACGAGGAATTCTATCGCACAGAATACAGCAGGCTCGATCTTGGCTGTGAAAAGGCGACAAAAGAATTTTTTCTTGACAGATATTTCCACGGTCAAAGTATCTACCGGTTTTTGGGAAACTATTTGTCTAAAGATGCCAAAGAGACATTCATATTCGAAGTGGGGTGCAGTTCAGGCGGCATATTGGCTTATTTCCGCGACCAGGGTTTTCAGGTGGCCGGCATTGATCTGGATAAAGAATATGTCAGATTCGGAGCGGAAAATTATGGCCTCGATCTTCGCGCAGGGAGCCTGGCTGAATGCAGGTTGGAAAAGAAGCCGGATATAATAATAATGTCCCATATCGTAGAGCATCTCCTGAAGCCGGTAGAGGAAATGAGCCTTATCAGATCTATTATTGCCCCGGGAGGATTGGTCTATATAGAAGTTCCCGGTATTTATAATCTATCGCCCTACAATCAGTATGAGATGGACTTTCTTAAATATCTACGGCTAGCGCATACCTACCATTTTTCACTGGTTACCCTGCGCAATCTTTTAAATAAAAGCGGTTTTGAAATGAGCAAAGGAGGGCAGGAGATAAGAAGTATCTTTAAGCCCGATGAAAAAACCAGCATGTACAGAGATGAGTATAAAAAAACGATCTCACACTTAAGGCGCGTGGAAACACTGAGAAGATATCTTCCAATAATGCCTTACAGGATCAGATACGCGATAGAATCGGCATGTTGTTGGCTGTTGTACAGGACAGGGCTCTATAATGGCGCGAGGGGAATATACAGACGCATTATAAAGAGGACCGAGCCCAAGGACGGATCTTAGATGGATAGCGATTTCGACCTGAAAGGGAATATGGCTGTTAACATTAAGTGGCTTGGCATCGGCCAGTCATTTACATACGCCTTACAGCTCATCGTATGGGTCATCATGGCGAGGCTGCTTCCTCCCGACAGCTTTGGCGCGCTGAGCATAGCATTTGTGTTTTCAAATCTTGCCTCAACTTTCGGAGAGCTCGGCATAATCTCCGCCATCATACAGAAGAAGGACTTATCGAAGAGGCATATGGATACCGGTTTCTGGCTGTGCCTTGCCATGGGGGCTTTCTTCATGACGCTCGGGTTTCTATGTTCGCCGTATATTGCCGGATTTTTCCACAGCCCGGTGATACGCCCCCTCGTGGTGATACTCGCCTTTAAATTTCTCGTCGACGCCGGCGGAACAGTCCACGAATCGCTTATGAATAAAGAGCTGATGTTTGGCAGGCTTACCATTATAGAGATATCTTCAGGCCTGGCCTTCGGAATTATTTCGATAGGCATGGTCTTTGCCGGAGCCGGGGTAGCCGCGCTGCTGTGGGGCTATCTGGCAAAAAGCCTGCTCAAAGTGGCGTTGTTATGGCTGAATTGCCCCTTTCGGCCATCTCCGGAATTTGACAGGGAAAGCTTCAATGAGCTTTTCGATTTCGGCAAGAATATCGTGGGATTCAGGGTCATGAGCTTTATATCCGGCAACATCGATCTGGTGCTGATAGGAAAGCTGTTAGGGCCCTCCGCGCTCGGATATTATTCGCTGGCGCTTAGCCTCGTGAACTTCCCGCGCCAAAAACTAGCGTCGTCCATAGTCTCTGTCGTGGCATTCCCGGTATTTTCGAAGATGCAGGAGCGCTTTGATGAGCTGCGTTATGCGTATCGTAAGATCGTGCGCTACCTGTCCGTCATAAGTTTTCCCATGCTTTTTGGCCTGATGGCCGTGTCCCCGGAGTTCGTAAATACGGTCTATTCCCCAAAGTGGAGCGGCATGACGGTGCCGTTGCAGTTTTTGTGCGTATACGGCGTGCTATTTTCGATCACGACTTTAACCGGCACTGTGTATGTGGCCACGGGAAGAGCGGACTATCTGTTCAAGTACAGCCTGGTGAATTTAGCAGGCCTGGTAACGGCCGTGTTGATCGGCCTCAAATATGGCCTGGTGGGAATAAGCGCCAGTTTGTTGATATATGCCATGGTGATGAACATATGGGGGAACATCCTGGCTAAACAGATCATCGGGATAGGGCTTGTATCGTATTTTAGGGCGATGCTGCCGGCTGCGGAGGCCTCTTTTATAATGGTAGCGGCGCTTGCCGCCATGAGCCGGCTGATGAGGGCGGGCGGATTGCCTTCGGGCGCGATCTCTCTGGCGGCGATGATCTGTAGCGGCGCGGCTGTCTATATCGCGGCCATCTTTTTTATAAGCCGCAAGACCTTTAATGAGATGATAACGATAGTCCGCAGGATGTTTTGAGAAAGAAGCGTATGGACAAGAAGACAGGGCTTCCGGAAGTGAGTGTTGTCATACCTACGTATAACAGGGCAGGCCTCTTACGCCGGGCCGTTAAGAGTGTGCTCGATCAGACGTATCAGGATTTTGAGATCATTGTGGTAGATGACTGTTCGACCGACGATACGCAAAAAACCCTTGCGGATTTTAAGGACGAAAGGATCAAGTATGTCCGCCATAATAAGAATAAAGGGCCGGGGGCGTCAAGAAACACTGGTATCAGGATCGCACGAGGCCGATATATAGCGTTTCTGGACAGCGATGATGAGTGGCTTCCGGAAAAACTGGAGAAGCAGGTCAAAAAAATGAGCGAGTCGCCGGATAAGATCGGCATTATTTATGGAGGGCATGAGTTTATATCGGAGAAGACCGGGAAGGTGATAGACGATAGGGTTCCGGCTGCAAGAGGAGATCTGCACATTGCAGCGCTTCGGTCTGCGTTATTAGGGGGAGGCTCGGTGCCGCTTATAAGAAAAGAGTGTTTTCAAAAATGCGGATTTTTTGACGAGACTCCGTCGATACAGGGATTCGAGGATTGGGATATGTATATAAGGCTCTCGAAATCTTACGAGTTTGACCTCATCCCCGAGGTGTTGTTCAGGCGCTACTTTCACGGAACGCAATCGATAACCGTCCTGAAAAATAAAATTGAAACAAGAAAAGAACTTTTGCGCAAGCACCAGGAAGAGTTTTCCAAGCGTCCCTCGATCATGGCAGATCATTTAAACAGATTGGGGGTACTCTATGCCGTCTCAGGCGATATGAAAGAGGCGAAAGAATATTTTATGAAATCGATACGGGTAAGGCCCGCGCAGTGGTTCGTATACGCGCACCTGATACCGCTTACCCTGTTTCCAAAGGCTTACAAGGATTATTTAAAGGACGACATGGCAAAAAAATCGATCGACGGCGTTGCCATCTATTGGTGAAGCCGGGCCTTCTGTGCCGGCGATCGAAGCATTGATTCAATCGCCGGGAACTTTATGAAAGGGACAGCGATGGAGCGTGGATTTTTAAAAAATATCTTCCGGAACGCCGTATTAGCCGCCGGATACTATTCTGGAATTTTTGAGATCTTCAGGATGATTTTATCGAAGAGGGGATATGTTCCCATCCTCGTCTATCACAGTGTCCAGGATAGAGTGGAGACCGATACCGGAAAGTCGTCATTTTATCTGCGCGGCCTGGCGGTTTCCAGCGCTCAGTTCGAAGACCAGATAGCGTATCTGGATAAAAGATATAAAGTGATAAGCCTGACCGAATATATCGATAGAAGAAAAAGGGGAGAGGCGCTTAATTCCTGCGCAGTTATTACCTTTGACGACGGTTTTAAGGATTCTGCCGTAACGATCCTGAGCCGCTACCAGTTTCCGGCGACGGTCTTTATTACGCCTTCCTTCCTTAAGAAGCTCTACTGGAGGCACCTTGTAGATCTATTATTTGATCACGCCCAAACCAAAGACGTCGAGTTTAAGATGTTCTCAGGCGAGACGATCCATTTTTTATTGAATAGCGATGATGAAAAGATCGCTTCGATCTCAAAGATCATAGTGGCACTCAGCGGCCTTCCCGAAAATAAAAGAGATGCCTTGATAGACGAACTAAGGAAAATTCTTGGGGTGAAGGAGGTATTTAAACTTGAGAATGTGTATTTTACCGCCGACGAAATAAAGGCCTTATCCGGAAAAGGGCTAGATTTCGGCGCGCATTCGAGCACACATGCAAACCTGGCCCATTTAAACGATGAGGATCTTAAGAAAGAGATCAAGGACTCGTGGGAGTCGGTAAGGGTCATGACAGGAGAAGAGAAGATCCCGTTCGCCATCCCTTTCGGCAGGTATGATAAGAGGACGTTAAATGCTATAAAGGAGCAGGGTTTTATCTGCAGTCTTACGAGCAGCGAGGGCTTGAATAAGGATGAAGATATATATAAACTTAAGAGACTGGGTATCACCGCTCGCACGTTACCGGAATTTGCGTTCAGGACATCCGGAACAGGGATGCTGTTTCAGGAGATAGGGAGCGCGTGCAGGGTCCTCATAGTCTCTTTAATGAAGAGACTGGATAAGATCACCGGCCATATATTCGGTGATATAATCAGAAAGATGACCAATGTCAACAGGCCCAAATACTGGGATGGCCATTACTCCAGGTTTGATACCTTCGTGCGCGATTTTCCGTATAGGTTCCTTATCAATTTCCTGCCTAAAGGTGCCGGCTTTTCTCTTCTGGACATAGGATGCGGGCTAGGTGAAGGATGCGAGCTATTGAAGAGAGCTTTCCCATCCGCCACGATATACGGATCCGATTTTAGCCCTTTGGCCATAGAGAAGGCCAGGAGCAAAAAAAATGAGATCAACTACTTTATACTGGACATAGGGACTCAGGATCCTCCGCATAAATATGATTTCATAAGCCTTGTCCATATTCTGGAACATTTTAACGACCCCTTTGCCGTTCTGGATAGATGTTTAAAATATGTAAAGACCGCCGTTCTGATAATAACCCCATATATTGAAAAGATTGACGATCCGAGGCTCTATTCCAAAGGGGAGCACAGATATCTTTTTAATGAGCATACATTTTCCAAATATACATGCACCGTACTAAACACTACAGACATTATTCCTGCTGCCGGCAGCAGGTATATTGTGTACAGAATAGAGCCTTAAGTGATGATCAAAAGACTTCTTAAACAGATAATCCCTTCTCAGATACTCTGGTGGCCGCGCTATTACACTTTCTATAGGCGGCTAAACAAACGAGACAAAGATTTGCTGATTTTGGATGCAGGTTGCGGGGAAGGGATAGCCGCTCATGGGCTATTAAAGAGGGGGTTCAGGGTCATAGGCGTGGATAAGTCTTTTGAGGCGATAAGGGAAAGGTCCGCCGGAAACAGGAGCGGCATCTTCTTGGTGTGCGATCTTGCCCACCTTCCTTTTAAAGACATGGCTTTTGACATCATCTTCTCTCTGGACGTTTTGGAACTCATAAAGGACGTTAACCGGGTATTCTGTGAATTCAGCCGCGTGCTCAACAAGGATGGCAGGTTGACGTTCTCTATACCGAACGACTATGTCTGTTCAGCTAAATTATTCACCGCCCAGCAGGTCCTGAGACGGATAACACCATCTTTTCTTAAAACCCGCGATATGCCAGGCGGTAAGGCCTGGCTCGATTTCACCTCCGATGAAATGGCAAGGAAGCTCGGGTGCGTTGAAAATTACTCCCCGGATACGGTAATAAAAGAGGCTGAAAAACTATTCAGCGTCTCTTACTGGCAATTTTTTAACAAGGTCTTTACATCGCTCGCCACAGACATTACATATGGTATAAAATGGGCCTATTACTCGAGGTTTCCATTATTCTTTATAGCCGTGAGAATCGACCAGTATATTTTCAAAAGAGTACAGGGGTATTTCTTATTTTTTGAGATGAAGAAGACAAGATGAAGATATTGAACATTTCTAACATGCCTCTTTGGGCCTGGGGGGAAGGCAAAGGCATTCCCTCCACATTCTTTCCTCAAAGAGAATTTGCGAAAAGGGGCTACGAAGTATATTTTCTCTGTCCGTTGAGGGACGGGGAGCCGGAAGAGTCGATCGTCGAAGGCATCCATATCTATCGTTTCGATTTTCCTTTCAATTTTAAAAAGAGGGTATATATACAAACCAACACCGCCTTCCGGCGGATAAGGGCGACGGTCCTGTATAATCTTAACTGGTTCTTCTTCCAGCTCTTCTCCGCATTCCGGGCTCTGAAGCTAGGCATGAGATTCGGACCGGATATCGTATATGCCCACAGCCTCACCCCGGCATTTACGGCCTTTCTGGTCAGCGCCCTCCTGCCGGCAAAATTGATTATCAGGGTATACGGGACAGGGGAGCTCTACTGGCGGCGGAAAGAGCCCTGGTATCGCGTGAGAGGGTTCAGGGACTACCTGAGCTTTAAGGTGCCGGCAGACTATTTTATAGTTACCGATGACGGGAATTACGGCGACTGCCTTGCCAGAGAATGCGGGGTGCCGGACGGCAAGCTAAGGTATTGGAGGAACGGTATTGACGAAGATATGTATATAGCCGAGCACGATGCGAAGAAAGAACTTTGCGAGCTCCTGAAGATAGACCCCTCCTCGAAGATCATCGCATCCACCTCGAGGCTCGTCTCTTATTATTATGGCGTCGACAGGCTCATTCTTGCCCTCGCCGAGCTCTTTAAGAGAGTCCCCGGTGCCGTATGCGTCATGGCGGGAAGCGGCCCGGATGAAAGCATGCTTAAGAGAATGGCCGCCGATAAAGGCATTGCTTCAAGGATCTACTTTACCGGCATAGTTGACCGGAAGATGATAAAGAAGATACTCTACGCGTCGGACATATTCGTTCTTCTTTCCAGGAACCACAATTGCACTAATACCATGTGGGAAGCGATGGCTTGCGGCAAATGCATAGTTACCACCGAGACCGATGCCATAAAAGAGGTCTTAACGACGCGAGACGCGGTACTGCTGCCGAGTGAAGTGCTCGACCGGGAGCTTCCTAAGACCCTGGAAGGACTTTTAAACGACGATAACCGGAGGAATGAATTCGGAAGGAATGCCCGGCGGCGGGCGGCCGAAGTATTGGAGCCATGGGCGAAGAGGGCGGAGAAAGAGGCGCGCCTCCTCGAAGAGATGGTTTGCAGACGATGAGATATAACAGGGTATTGCTGGTAAATCCTCCTTATACCGGGACGCGAGTAAAGGCCGTCTTCTCCGCGGGCCTCGGTTATATCGCGGAGGCCCTGAAGACCGCGGGCTTAGAATACGATGTCCTTGATATGAGCCTCGGCTATACGTATAAAGATTTGAAGAATAGAATAGCGAATTACCGGCCTGATCTGGTCGGCGTATCTATGATGAGTTATAGATATAAAGAGACGTATGGCCTGATAAGCGCCGCCAAGAGGGATTTTCCGGCCATTCCTATCGCTGTCGGCGGGCCCTTCATGTCCCTATTAAGAGAGAAGGTATTGCACAACTGCGCTGCAATAGACTTCGGCATCATCCTCGAAGGGGAAGAGACTATCGTCGAACTGTGCACAGGGGCCGATCCGCACAGCATAAAAGGACTGATCTTAAAGATAGGCGGCAGAATGGTAAATAACGGCGAGAGGCCTTTTATAAAAGACCTCGATAAGATACCCTTCCCTAAATACGAAAACTTTGAGCTCGAAAGGACCATAAACAGGCGCTTTAATGCGCTGCCGATAGTCTCGTCAAGAGGCTGCCCTTTTGAATGCACCTATTGCCCTGTGAAGTGTTCTATAGGGCACTCTTTCAGGGCGCGCTCGCCGGAAAGCATCATGGAGGAGCTGGCCTATTGGTATCAGAAAGGCTACAGGCGGTTCAGTTTTGCCGATGATAACTTCACGCTCATAAAGGAGCGCGTCCGGAAGCTGTGCGGCCTGATAATGAAGAGCGGGATGGATGACCTGAGATTGAGCTGCGACAACGGCATCCGGGCTGACATGGCGGATAAGGGTCTCTTGAAACTGATGAGAGAGGCCGGTTTTTACAGGATAGCGCTGGGCGTTGAGGCCGGGAACGACAGGATATTGAAGAGCCTGAAGAAGAGCGAGAGCATAGAGACCATTAAGACCGTCATAAGGGACGCCTGCGGCCTGGGATACGAGGTCGACCTCTTCTTCCTTGTCGGTTCACCGGGGGAGACGTGGCGGGACCTGCAGGATTCTTTCAGGATCGCTTTGGATAATCCAGCGGGGATCGCGTATTTCTATAACATAATCCCATTTCCTCATACGGAGCTCTTCGGCTGGATAGAGGCAAACGGAAAATTCCTGAAGGACCCGGATATGTATCTGAATGATTACCCTGTATTGGACAACAGCCCTGTCTTCGAGACGCCGGATATGCCTTTGAAGGTGAGAAGAAAGGCCCTGCGGCATGCTTTCGCGATAACGAGAAAGACGATGCGCAGGAACTGGGCAAAGAGATTGTCCGGGCTAGGTATCCTGGGGAAGTGTCTTGCGTTCATTTACTCAAGCGCGTTCGTCCAGGACATAGTCCTCAGGAATAAGGCGCTGAGAAAGATGGTCTATAGACTGGCGTACGCGGTCATCTCTTAAGGAATTATCCGCCTTCGCTAGTACTTGCAAACTACAAGGGGCTTCGGCGGATGTCACACCTGGCGTGTAGGCGGATATGAAAGGTACTGAGGGCGTAAGCCCATGGGGTTCCATATGCTGATCTCCATAATAATCCCCTGTAGGTATGAGAAGGACGATATCGAAGGCTTGTTAAAGGATATCGCTGATCAGAAGATATCCTTTAATACAGAAGCCATAAGGATAACGAATGTCAGTCCTCCGTCGAAGGCCAGGAATGACGGTGCAAAGAAGGCAAAAGGGGAGATCCTTGTATTTATTGATTGCGATATCCGTCCGGGAAACGAACATTTTCTCACCAATCTGGTAGGGCCCTTACTGGAGGAGGAGAATATAGGAATAACCTGCGCGTCCCTTCGCGCGTCTCCCGATTCTTCGAAATTTCAGATTCGTTATGCCAGAGAAGTACCTCATTCTGAATCTCTGATAGCGGATAAACTGACCGATGTCTTTGTGGCCTCATCAGCCTGCTGCGCCGTACCCCGCAATATATTTTTCAGAGTGGGAGGATTTAACGAGGATATAATACGCGGCGAAGATTCACTGCTTTCGTACCAACTGAAAGAAGCAGGGTACCGCGTGGTCCTGGCTCCCAATACATGGTGCTACCATCCCCAGCCGGCAAACTTGGTCCAGCTTATCAGGATGCAGCTTAAGATAGGAAATGGCGTTGCTTTTGTCGATGTTTTTCATCCGGAATTGAATATAGATGTACATCCGAAGGGGATCGCATACACCTCGGAGAAGAAGAGCGCTTTCGAGAGGCTGGTAAGATTCGTATCCAGCGGACTTCAGGCGATCTGTAAGATAAGGATCTTATTGGTCCTGGCAAAGTTTTTCTATGCGCTGGGGTATCTCCAGGGCCTTCTAAGGTATACGGTCTTTAAATGCAGGAAATGAAAAAGATATTAATAATAAATCTGGCAGGGATCGGCGATCTGCTTTTATCGACACCTGCATTAAGGGGATTGAGGAGCCTGTATCCTCAGGCGGAGATCAACATGCTGGTCATCCCCAGGTCCCTTGAGGTCGCAGAAGGCCTGCCCTACATAGATAAAACTTTCGTTTTTAATATGGGTTCTGGCGGAGCTGTGCCTCTTGCAAAGATCTTTAACAATATCAGGGTTCTCTACATCCTGAGAAGAGAGCGCTTTGATCTGGCCATTAATATGCGGACACTCGTTTCCGAGAAGAGCGCGAGAAAGGTCAAATTCCTGCTGGATGTGATAAACCCTGTAAAGACAGCCGGTAGGGATACCGAAGGAAGGGGGTATTTCTTCGATGTCAGGATCCCGGAAACGGAAAAAGGCAAAAAATACGAGATGGAGTATGATATTGATACGGTCCGCACTCTTGGGGCAGAGGTCATTGATAAAAGCATAGATTTCAGGATCGATGAAGAGAGCGCGGGTCGTGTCGACAAAATTTTAGAGAACGAAGGCATATCCGGCAACGATATGCTTGTGGGGGTACACGCCGGCGGTACGCCGTCGCGCAGATGGCCTGTGGATAATTTTTCCGAAGCCATGAGAGGGATCCGCGAGAAAGTCTCGTGCAAATTCGTGCTTACCGGCGGCAAGGATGAAGCGGGCTTAGTAAAAAGACTCGAGGGTAAAGACGTGATAAACCTCGCTGGAAGATTGAATATTAAAGAATTGGGTGCCTTGATAAAGAGATGCAGTCTTTTTATCAGCAACGACACGGGCCCGATGCATATAGCGGCGATCCTGCGGACGCCGTTGGTCGCGATATTCGGTCCCGGCCATCTCGTCCGTTTCGATCCGCGAAAGATCTCAGATAAGGCGCAGGTATTGTATAAAAAGGCTCCCTGCGCCCCGTGCGAAAAAGCCGTTTGCGAGGATCCGATATGCTTGAAAGTGATTTCCAGCGAAGAGGTTATAGAGGCCGCATTGAGGTTTCTAAGATGAGAAGACATCTATGCGAGAACGGCCTTTGTCTATTATGCGTAGCCAAGGCGGAAAAATGAGACTTTTCATCATACCCGTATTATTTTACTTGTTATTTTTATGCTTCGCCATCCCGGCGGTCAATTCACCGCTTACCTATGACGAACTGAACTGGCCTATCAGGGCGGAGTCGCTGGCAAAGACAGGCCAGATAAAAGCTTTTTTCGGGGAGGAGAAAGCGCTGTATGAGCCCCCTTTATATATTAATATCCAGGCATCGCTGTATAAATTATTCGGCGTATCGAATTTTTCATCAAGACTGATCGGCGTCTCCTGCGTTCTGTTCCAGCTGGTCATTTTTTTATTTTTTGGAAAAACGCTTTTAAGCGGTTTACATGACCGGTGGAGGTTCCTGTTCTTTTCTTCGCTGATATTCATCACCAACCCGGCCGTGATCCAGGGAGCTCTTCTCCCTTTTCACGATACGACCATGCTCCCGGTCTTTCTGACGCTTTTCGCCCTCTTTTTTTTAAGGCTTGAAAGAAAGAGGGATTTCAAATCATGCATGCTATTGGGGATCATTTTTTCAATATCTCTCTGGACAGCGCTTGCCACGCCGCCTGTTTTGATCCTGGGTATGGCAATATATTACCTTTTTAACAGAGATTGGAAAGGCATCGCCTGTACGCTGGCGGTTTTCATCGTCGGCCTGGGCATCTTCTTGGTTTCCTGGTTAGCGTACTCTAATGTAAAGGCTCTGGATTTCTGGGGCCCCATGCGCTATGTCTTCACCATCGCTTTTTTTGCTAAACAGACGCATAGAACGGCTGCATCCGCGTTTATGGGTTATTCGACCGTTATCGTAAGAGTTGTTTTATGGGCCGGCATTTACACGTCTCTTTTATGGCTTGCGGTATTGATAAAAAGGATCCTCTCTTTCAAAGAAAGAAAAATTTTAGAACCGATAGATTTTTTGATGATCTGTGCGGTTTTATTAGGGATAGGGTATACTTTCGTAGGGGGAACAGAATTCGGGTTTGTAAGGTATTATTACCCCATCTTTCCGGCGCTGGCTATCGTCTCCGCGTATGCGTTAAAGGATTTATTGGACAACATTTCCCGGAAAGATCTGGCATTGTGCGCCGGCGTGAGTATTTTAGTATCCGCTTATCTGTACTTTGTTGTCGGAGACTTGATCTATATGTTCAATTTTTCACTACGAGAGGCCATTGCCCTCAACCCGTCAATGGTTAAAGGAGTGTTATCTGGCTTTGTTCACAAATATATCCTGTATTTACTGCCGCTCGCGGCCGTATTCCTGATAGTAAGGGCATATAAAAAGGGCTGCGGCTTCATTTCGCAAGCAGCGCTTGGCCTGGCCATCATGATATGTGCGGCTAATATTTCCTTAAGTATTATTCAGGCAAAGGCGGATTACTCAACGAGATATTGCTATGGTGAAAAAGGAACGACGGAGCTGATCAAATACCTGGATGAAAATACAAAACCCGGCGAACGTGTTCTGGCTACTAATGACATTATTTATTACCTTCGAAATAAAAAAGTTTCCTATCTTCCTATTGATTTTTGGTATGATCGCGACGGTGTCATGAATGCTTTGCAAGACCCGCCTGTCGAATTTGTCGTCTATAGTATCGGTCATAACGACGTCAGGCAATTCAGGGAAGTCTTCTCCGATAAAAAATTTATTACGGAGCTGAAGGATAAATTTTTGCCGGGGAAGATAGGCACGTATACGGTGTGGAGAAGGAAACCGGCCGATGCTTAAAAAAATCTATGGTTGGCTCCACGACATGACTTCCAGGCCTGACGAGAGGGGCGAATATTCGGGCGGGTGCTGGCAGGATATGGTGAGAAAAGAGGCGCTCAGGCTGTGCGGGACAGTCAGAGGCAGGGTCCTTGAGATAGGCTGCGGGGAGGGGCTTTTTCTGGCGCCTCTCGCGAAGGAGAATCCGGCCCCGGAGCTTTACGGCGTTGACAATGACAGCGGACGATTGATCCGCGCGGAAAAAAGGTTCGCCGAAAATGATCTGAAAAATATAAATCTGTCTCTTCAGGAAGCGCCCAACCTGTCGTTCCAGGATGAATTTTTCGACGCGGTCGTCTGCGTCAATGTCTTCTTCAACATGCCATCGATCGAGATGGTGAAAGAGACGCTAGCCCGTATGAAGCGCGTATGCACAACAGGCGGCAGGATCATATTTGATTTCCGGAATTCGCGGAACCTCCTTCTTACGGCAAAATATAAACTTGCGCGCTATTATGACGAGACGGTAAAGGATTTACCGTTAAGCACATATGACCCGCGCGAGATCGAAAGGATCATTAAGGACCTTAATTTCGATGTCGTGGAAAAAAGATTCATACCTCGTTTTTTCGGTAGCGGGCCGCGGCTGAGAGGTGTAGCGCCGATCATCATGATCGAAGCGAGGAAAAGGTGATCAGAAAAATGCCCGTCATCAGCTCCGCCGCGAGCGTGGCCGACATCATGTACGCCCTCAGGCGCGTCGATGATAAGGCGGTCGCCGCGGAATGCGGGGCAGCGCTCGGGAAATGGACAGGCTCTGGCCATGGATATACCACTAATTCCGGCATCACCGCCTATTACATGATCCTGAAGGCTCTCGCGGCGCTTCGGCAGAAAGATGAGGTCGTCCTGCCGGCCTATACCGCCGGGAGTCTCGTGGTGGCGGTGAGGAAGGCGGGCCTCAAAGTCGTCCTGTGCGACATCGCGCCCGGCGATTGTAATGCGGATGTCCGGTCACTCGTGGCAGCGGTGTCGGAGAAGACGCTCGCGGTGACGTGCGTCCACATGTTCGGCATAGGGATGAAAGGTATCATCGACTTGCGCGACTCTCTGACCAAGGATGTTTATATAATAGAGGATTGCGCCCAGTCTATGGGCACCAAGGTCGGACAGGCAAGAGTTGGAACATTTGGGGATGCGAGCCTCTTCAGCTTCAACCGCGGCAAGAATCTCCCTGCCTGCGGCGGAGGTTTCTGCGCAACTCAAGACCCCGAGATCGCGGCGCAGCTCGGCATCGAAGCGGCCCGCCTCGGCGAGGAGAGCATCGTCCGCGGTATGTTTGCACCCGCCGGCGCGCTCGCGTTCTCGGCGGCGACAAACCCGTATATTTACGGGCCCGGCTACGGCGTCATATCGCTCTTCAGAGAAAAGGCCCCGCCGAGAGATCTC
>CAYGRZ010000013.1:21324-33565 GCA_964352425.1 uncultured Planctomycetia bacterium
GATCTCGACAGGATGATCGGCGTTATCCGGAGGGTATCGCGATGAGGCTCTATCCGAACCTGAAACGGCATCTCTATAAAGCGGTAAGGCAGCCGTTGTACGCGTTCAATATCCTGGCGAAGCGCATGGCGGCACAGGCGCGGTACAGGTGCGGCAGCGGCAGGGCGGGCGACCCCGAAGCAGTGACGCTTTTCCTTACGCATCGCTGTAATCTCCACTGTAAGATGTGCGGGCAGTGGGGCGAGGGGGGCGTGACGAAGAAGAAGAGTTCTCAGGCTGTATGGGCTCAGCTGCCGCTCGAGAGGGCGAAGTCGCTCATAGACGAGCTGGCGCGCTTCAGGCCCGGCATAACGCTCTTCGGCGGAGAACCGCTCCTCTACAACGGCTTTGTCGACCTCGTCCGGCATATCAAGTCGAAGCGGATGCACTGCCTTGTAGTGACGAACGGTTTTCTGCTAGACACGATGGCCGGCGATATAGTCGACAGCGGGCTCGACGAGCTGAACGTTTCCCTCGACGGAGGAAGCGAGCTCCATGACGGTATACGGGGGATGCCGGGGCTCTTCAACAGGATCATGGGCGGCCTGAAGGAGGTCGGCCGCGTGAAGAAGCTCAAACACGGGAAGCTCCCTCTTATTAACCTGCAGTGCACGATCACCAGATACAATTACGAGAGGCTTGATGAGATGGTAGCTGTTGCAGAAGAAGCCGGCGCCAGCTCACTAACCTTCCATAATCTCATTTTCACCGACAGGAACGTTCTCGAAAAGCAGAAAAAATATGACGATATCCTGCAGTGCTCGTCCGCCGACTGGGAAGGTTTCGTATTCGAGCCCGGGATTGATCCGGGGATCCTGTACGAAAAGATGGGAGAGATCCTTTCGGGCCGGCATAGTTTCGACGTCGATTTCTATCCGAATTTTTCCCGAAGCGCCCTGGAGCGCTATTACAGGGACCCCTGTTACACACCGGCGGAATATGCACCCAGGTGCTTGAGCCCGTGGATCGTCGCATATGTATTTCCTGACGGAGGAGTAAGGCCGTGCCTGAACTCCACCTACTCGTTCGGCACTATAAAGGACGCCTCTTTTGCGCAGGTGTGGAATAGCCATAGCGCCGTCACGTTCCGCCGGCTCTTAAAGGAGCACGGGATGTTCCCGGCATGTTCGCGGTGCACCGAGCTCTACAGGTATTGATATGAAAAAGATCAAAGTAGCACAGGTGATAACGAGGCTCGACCGCGGCGGCTCACCCGATATCTACAGGATATTGGCCAGCCACCTCGATCCCAACGTCTATGAGGTGACACTTATAACCGGACCGACACGCCATCCTGCGGAGAAAGTGCAGCGCTTCTTGAAGGGTTTTAAGGGGCGGGTGATCCTCATTCCGTCGCTACGCCGGGACATCAATCCGATCCTCGATACGGCGGCGTTCCTTAAGCTGTTGTCACTATGTATGCGGCAGCGTTTCGATATTGTCCACACACACACGGCGAAGGCGGGTGCCCTCGGCAGGCTTGCGGCGCGGCTCTCCGGGACGCCGGTCATCGTTCACACGCCGCACGGCCATAATTTTTACGGCTATTTCGGCCCGCAGGCGTCGGCCGTTGTCATTTACATAGAGAGGATGCTCACCCGCCTTACGGACCGGATAATCGCCCTGACGGAACTTGAGAAGAAGGATAACATCGCGTTCAATGTCGCCGCCGACAGCAAGATAGACGTGATCCGGCAGGGGCTCGAGCTCGGCGCGTATGCGCCTGACGCCGGCAGGGCGGCGGATCTTAAAAAAGCCCTCGGCATCGCTGCCGGCGAGAATGTCGTCGGTATGGTGGGCCGTCTCGAGCCGGTGAAGGGCAGCCGGTATTTTATCGAGGCGGCCGCGATTGTTGTGAAAGCAGTGCCGCAGACGAAGTTCATCGTGGTGGGGGAGGGAGGCCTGCGCGCGGAGCTCGAAAAGAGGACGCGTGAACTGGGTATCGACAGCCACGTCGTCTTCACCGGCTGGCGCGAGGATGTACCGGCACTCCTGTCGGTGATGGACCTCCTGGTCATGCCGTCGCGTAACGAGGCGGTGGGCATGGCGCTCATCGAGGCGCAGGCGCGGGGTATTCCCGTTGTTGCGACGAATGTCGGCGGGATACCGGAGGTGGTCGAGAACGGCCGGACCGGCCTTCTGGTCGGGCCGGACGATGCGGCTGCGCTGGCGGGCGCCATTACACAGCTCATCTCGGACCCGGCCAGGCGCTTGGCTATGGGTGCTGAGGCCAGAGCCTGGGTGGCCGGCAAGTTCGATGCCGACACAATGGCCGCCAGGATATCGGATCTCTACATGGAGTTGTTGAAACAGAAGGTATCGCGTACCGCAGGAGGGCGATAGTGCGTTATCTTCTTCTCATAGCATCGGCAGCCGCAGTCCTTGCCGCGGCCGCCTCCGCGGCCATTGCGGCCGATGACTATATCCAAACGCCGGCAGCTATTGATATCAGCACCGTTGCCGGCGACGGTAAATATACCATCGACGAGATAGCCAGGATCGCGCGGTCGCAGGGCATTTCCGTCGTTCTCACCGCCGACGGTTTTCTGAACCGCTGGCAGTACGGCCTCTGGCCGCTCAGAAATATCATCAGAAAGAGGGTCGAAACAAGGTCCGTTATGAAATACGGCTTCAGGTGGTACCTCAGGGAGTTCAACGAAGCGCAAGCGGCGAACCCGGGCATGGTCCTGATACCGGGCCTCGAGGTCGGGCCCTTTTATTACTGGGCGGGAAACCCTTTCGGTAGGCAGTTCAGTATCAGGGGCTGGCACAGGCATCTTCTGGTGTTCGGTATCGATACCGTCGCCAGGCTAAGGAAGATGCCCGTCATCGGCAATAACTCGTCGGCCACGAGCCGGATCGGCCCGGCGAGTATAATTCTTTTTGGCCTGCCCCTCCTGGTCATCGCTTTGGGGCTGTACTGCATGTCGCTCGGCAGAAGCGCGTGGCAGGGGCTGTACGAACTTCGCTGCGGGATCATGACGCGGCACTGGCTCTTCATCGGCTCTCTTATTATCGCGCTGGGCGTCATCATCCTCGTTAATAATTACCCGTACCGCGCCGCGCGATACGACCAGTATCACGGTGACCGCGGCGTAGGGCCGTACCAGGACCTCATCGATTATGTGAACCGTGCCGGAGGCTCGACGTTCTGGGAGCACCCGCAGGCCCGCAACGTCGAGAAAGAGGGCGGTGTCGGCATAGAAACGGACGAGCACGTCGATTATCTTATCGCGTCGCTTGATTACACGGGATTTGCCGTCTTCTACGAAGGATACGAACGCGTCGGCGTACCCGGCGGTGTCTGGGACCGCGTCCTGACGGAGTATTGCCGGGGCCTGCGCCGCGCCCCGGCCTGGGCGATAGGCGCACTCGACTTCGAGATGGCCGGTGACCTGGCCAGGTCTATGAAACAGCTGCGGACGGTCTTCCTCGTGCCGCGCCTGAATCGAGATGAGGTTTTGCGCTCGCTCAGGAGCGGCAGGATGTATGTGGTAAAAGACGACAGCGCGTCCGGTTTTATCCTCGACAGGTTCGCCGTCACGGATGGCTCGTCGGCCCGGGCCGCGATGGGCGGCGAGATCGCCCTGAAGGGTGTGGGGACGCTCCATATCAGCGGCCGCTTTACCGACGGGGCGAAGAAGGCGGTGACGATAACTCTGATCAGGGACGGCGAGATAGTGAAGGTCTTTACAGAAACGACGCCGTTCGATATCGTCTACGACGGCGTGTCCGCGGGTATCGGCGAGGTGTCTTATTACCGTGTCGAGTTGAAAGGCGACGGCCTGATCGTGATCGCGAATCCCGTCTTCGTTCGGGGGAAATAATCGGTATTTTTATCAGACGGTATATTGTATAATAGGTACACATGATCGTATCGGTCCATCAGCCGCAGTATATACCATGGCTCGGGTACTTCGACAAGATCCGGAAGAGCGACTGCTTTGTATTCCTGGACAATGTCCAGTATAAGGAGCGGGAATTCCAGAACCGCAACAAGATCCTGACCAGGGCCGGCTGGATATGGCTGACGGTGCCGGTCATCTCGAAGGGGTTGGGCAGGCAGCTCATCTCCGGCGTAGAGATAGACAACAGCGCCGGCTGGGGCCGCGAACACAGCTTGAGCATAAAGAGCGCGTACGGCCGCGCGGAATTTTGGCCGTTGCACGCGCCGTTCTTTGAGGACCTGTATGCAAGACAGTGGAAAAAGCTCGCCGAGCTCAATGTCCATATCATTGAATATCTGATGAAAACGCTGGCGATCACCACACCCGTCCGTTTTGAAGCCGAGCTGGGGATCTGCGGCACGAAGACCGACCGCATCATCGAGATCTGCGCAAAGCTCAAAGCGGATACCTATCTTTCGGGCGCGGGCGGCAGGGACTATCTGGAAGAGGATAAATTCACGAAGGCCGGCATAAAGCTCGAATACCAGGATTTCGTCCATCCGGTATACCGCCAGCAGTTCATGAAGACGAAAGAAGATTTTCAACCGCATATGTCGGCGCTCGACCTCATTTTTAACGAGGGTCCAAGCTCCGGCGACATATTGGGCAAAGGAGGCCCCAAGGCATGAATATATTGGCGATCGGTTCACATCCCGACGACATAGAATACGGCTGCGGCGGCGCGCTCTTAAAATACGCGAAGGCCGGCCACAAGGTATACCTCTTCGTGCTCACCGACGGCAGTTTTGGCGGCGACGCGAACACGAGGTGCGCCGAGCAGAAGCGCTCGGCCGCGGCCATGGGCGCACAAGAACTCTTCTGGGGCAGCCTGGTAGATACCGAGATCGCCAACAATCGCGAGCTCATCGTCAAGATGGACAAGATCATGCGCACGGTGAAGCCCGATACGGTGTTCCTGAATTACTACCAGGACGTCCACCAGGATCACCGGGCGACGGCGATGGCCGGCATCTCGGCGACGCGGTACGTGAAAGAAGTCCTCTTTTATGAAGTGCCGACGACCCATCATTTTGAACCGGATGTCTTTGTCGATATACACGATGTCCTCAATAAGAAGATGCGCCTGCTTCAGATACATGCCTCGCAGGTCGACAGGACGCGCGTAAAGAACCTCACCATCATCGAGGCGGCCCGCTCGTGCGCCAATTTCCGCGGATTCCAGGGCAGGGTGAAATATGCCGAGGGCTTCATGGCGATGCGTATCCTGAAACAGATACCGTAAGGAGCGAATGATGCGGCTGGCAGCGGCTTTTTTGACGGCTCTACTCTTCGTATATCTGGCGATGCCTTTCTTCCGCGGCGTCGCCGTACGGTTCCGGATCATTGATTACCCGAATAAAAGGAAGATGCACCGCATGGTCACGCCGCTCACCGGCGGGCTGGCGATCTATGCCGGTTTCATACTGGGGATGTGTTTCTTCCCTCAGGCGATCGAGCCGCTGGCGCCCATACTTGCCGGCGGGACGATGATCCTGCTCCTGGGCCTGGGCGACGACATGCGGGGCTTAAGCGCGAGATTTCGCATCGTCATCCAGTGCATCGCGGCCTTGACGGTGGTCGTGTTCGGCGACCGCATCAACTTCCTGCCGCCTACCGCTTACGGAGACTTCTTCGAGATACTCGTGTCGCTGGTCTGGATCATCGGCATCACGAACGCTTTCAACTATCTCGATGGCCTTGACGGGCTCGCGGCCGGGTCCGCTGCGATAAACCTTGCGTGTTTCGGCGTCATCCTCTACGCGACGAACCAGCCGCACCTTTTTGTCATGTCGGTAGTCCTCATCGCTGCCTGCCTCGGGTTCCTGCCGCACAATTTCGGGATGGTCGAAAAGCGCGGCAGGAAGGTATTCCTGGGTGACGCCGGGAGCACGTTCCTCGGTTTCATGCTGGCGAGCATCGGCCTCGTCGGATACTGGGCGACAGGGAGCGCGGTGAAGATATCGATACCGGTCCTTGTCCTTGGCGTCCCGATCTTCGACATGGTCTTCACCACGGTGATGCGTATCGCGGAGAAGAAGATCAGGACCGTCCACGAATGGCTCAAATACGCCGACCGGGACCATTTCCATCATTATCTCTTCGACTTCGGCCTCAAGACGGCCGGGGCCGTCGTATTCATCTACTGCGCGAACATTTCGCTGGGCCTGAGCGCCATCATGGTAAGTAGGGGGAATACCGTCATAGCGGCCCTCTCCATCCTCCAGGGTATCATCGTCTTCAGCATCATCGCGGTGCTCATCGTCATGGGCAAGCGCGGCCAGATCAACCGGTAATGCCTTCCGAAAAATTTGCCTCGCCTGCGTGTATATGGTATTATTATACCAAGTGAAAGGAGGGCACATATGAAGATGATCGCAAACGTTGCCCTGATAGCAGGGGCGGTCAGTTTTATCCTGGCCGTCGTATCGCGCATGACCGTGAAGTTGATCCCGATCATGCCGGGCGGGCTGGAAGCTCAGGCGCTTCTGGCGTTCACGAATACCTGCCTCCTCACGGCGGCGGTAGTGTTATTGATGCAGTTGACCAAGAAGTAACAGAAAGTATTAGCGCACATGGAGAGACGGCCCTTACAGCGCGGCGTAAGTGTGCATGCGGTATGGGCCGCTCTCCTGTGCGCAGCCCTTCTCTTCCCGACGGCAGCACTCGCGGAAATAAAGATGGCCGAGGGGAAGAACTTCACCCTTACGGCCACTCCCTTCTTCAGGACCGACGTTATAGCGCAGGAGAACAATAACGATCTCAACTTTAAAATAAGGGACGACCGCGTCCAGTATATAGCGTTCGACTACTCTCTCACCCTCGATCTCGCCGTAAAAGACTTAGGTCCCCGTTTCTACTTCAAGGTCGAGCGTAACGGCCTCTATGACTATGACGCCCCTCTCATCGTCAATAATACGCTCAATACTTACCTCGGCAAGGTCGCGCCCTATAAGGGCGCCGAGCTCCTGCCGTATATTGAAGAATTCTGGGCCGACATCCCGCTCTTTGCCGGCGAGGCAGCCAGGCTGCGCGCAGGCCTCTTCACCTATCAGGTGGGCCACGGCATAGCATTGACCGGCAGTTATGAAAATTACGGCGTCGACCTCTATACGCAGAGCGAGTATTTCAACTGGCATCTCTATTTTTGCTGGCCCGATTACGCCACAAAGAACCTCTCCTGGCCATATATCAAACAGCAGAAACCGCAGGGCATCGACTACGAGCACGCCAAGACCTACTTTTTTGCCACCGACATGCTCTTTAAGCTCCTGGAGGAGAACACGATCCAGCCGTACGTCGGTATGCTTCTCGACTATAGCGATTCCAAGAGGTTCAACTATTTCCAGACGCCCACCCGGCGCGATGCGCTCGGAACCGTCGGCGTCTCCTGGGATTTCAGTTTCGAGAAGTTCTCGGCCAGCCTTGAGTGGGCGAAGAACTTCGGTGGCGCCAATTCCATCGATCAGGACTTTCCCGATGTCGAGCACCGGGGGTGGGCTGTCTATGCCGATGCCTCATACGATCATGACAAAGTGACCCCGCGTTCGCGTTTTATCTACGCCTCCGGCAATAAACTGACCGACGACATGATCACCAACGGCGATACGCGGTACCCGTCGGGCAAGAACAATGCCTTCAGCGTCTATTCGCCGCTCAATGCCAATCTCGCCGATTCGATCTATGCGCCGATAACGGCACTGCCCCTCGTGGCGATGGGCTCCGGCTGGGGGATGAATTACGGTGTCCAGAGGCCGACGACCTTCAATGATCCCGGCATCGTCGAGAATCTTATCCTCGTGAACGCGGGCCTCGATTATCGTGTAACGCCCAGGGTGCTGGTCTGTCTGGACTGGTGGTATCTTGCCAGCGCCGAGAAGGGGATAGGCATGTTCAATAATGTCCCGAAGGTGATATCGCCGGAACTTGGCAACGAGGCGGACATTTCGATCGAGTTTGCGGCGAGCGATTATATCACTTTCACGGTCTCGAGCGGCATCTTCTTCCCGGGCGCAGCGTACAGGGAAGAGCGGGATGATACGGCCGGCAGTCTCTTCACGCCGTTCGTCCGCGGTGACGGCAAGGCCGACCCTGCGTATCAGGTAGAGGTCAGCCTCGAATTCATGTTTTAAGAAAGGGATGTCTGTGCCATGAAGCTTCGCGCGAAACTTGCGATCCTCCTGCTCGTCTATGTCGGCATCTTCGGTATCAGCCTCGCCATCCATAACGACATCGAACACCGGCGGATGGCGACGCTCTTCAGGGAGGAGGCGAAGGAAAAAGTCGCCAACTTCGAGAATATTCTCGGCATGATAGGCCGCCCGCTCGAGGCGTACGCGTACGATTACACATACTGGAACGATATGGTCTCGTTCGTGTCGAATCGCGACAAGCAGTGGGCGGCGGAGAATATCGACGCGTCCCTGCAGACCTACAACGCCAGTGGCGCATGGATCTATAACGAGAACAGGGCGCTTATCTACGCGGTTACCGATATCGATGAACCATTCTTCCGGAGGTCACCCCTGTCGCAGGCCGCCGTTGACGAGCTTTTCCACGGCGCGAAGTTCTACCATTTCTTTATCGACACGCCGAAGGGGCTGATGGAGGTCCGCGGCGCCACGATCCATCCCTCCGGCGATAGGCAGCGGAAGACGTCTCCCGTAGGTTATTTCTTCGCCGGGCGCCTGTGGGACGACGCCCACGTCCATACGATCTCGAAGTTGACCGGCGCGAAGGTCTCCATCTGCCAGGGCGCCCGGCAGGGGCCGCCGCTGGCGCTCGATCTCAAGAAAGGAACGATACGCTTTCAGAAGGTGTTGAACGACTGTTTCGGCCGGCCGCTGGCCTGCGTAAGCGTGTTGTACGAATCGCAACTCGTGAAGATAATACTGAGCGCGTCGAGGGTAGCGCTTGCCGCGCTCATCATTTACACGATCGCGCTCTTCATCATTCTTTTCGTCGGGGTTGTACTGTGGATCAGTAGGCCGATCGAATCGATATCGCGGGCCCTTACCCGCGGCGATACGGCCCCGATCCAGGGCATTATCACTTCGTCGGACGAGTTCGGCAATATCGCGCGTCTCATAGCCGAGTTCTTCGAGCAGAGGCAGAAGCTCGTCTCGGAGATGGCGGAGCGCAGGCATGCCGAAGAGGCCGTCGTGTACAAGATGAGGGAGCTGGAGCAGACCTACAGGCAGCTGCAGGAGGCGCAGGCGCAGCTCGTCCAGTCGGAGAAGATGGCAGCGCTCGGCCGCTTCGCGTCGGGCGTGGCGCACGAAGTGAAGAACCCGCTCGCCATCATCCTGGGCGGGCTCGAGTACCTGAAGGCCAAGATTTCGGCCATGGATCCCGAGGTGCGCGAGGCGATGGCGAAGATGAGGGAGGCGATCATGAGGGCCGACATCATCGTAAAGGACCTGCTCGCTTTCGCCAAGCCGTCCAAGCTCGTTACCGAGACAGTCCATCCTAACCTTCTCGTACACGACGCCTGCGGCTTCGTGGAGCTCTTCAAGCACAAGTCGGATACCGCCGATATCAATGTGCGTCAGGAGCTCACGGACAGGGAGATGTGTGTCGACGTGGACAAGAACCAGATGCAGCAGGCGCTCTTCAATATACTCCTGAATGCCATCGAGGCGATGCCGATGAGCGGCGACATCGTTGTTAAAACGTATGCCGTGCAGGTGAGCCTGCCGCCCGGCTCTGCCCCAAAAGAGGCCTGTGTGATAGAGGTAAAGGACACCGGCTCCGGCGTTGCCGCGGAGGACCTGCCGAAAATCTTCGAACCTTTCTTCACGACGAAGATGGGCCATAAGGGGACGGGGCTGGGCCTACCGATAGTGAAATCGATAGTGGAAAAGCATAAAGGCACCATTACCGTAGAAAGCGTTCCCGGGAAGGGGACGACGGTCAAGATGCTATTGCCGATTGCGGGAAAACCGGCCTAAAAAGGAGGAGTATGGTGAAGAAGATACTGGTCATCGACGACGAGAAGGACTTCGGTTTTTTTCTGAAACAGAACCTGGAACTTGCCGGCGGCTACAGCGTCACGGTCGCCACCAGCGGCAGGGACGGCATCGCCGCCGCGGCCCACTACAAACCGGACCTGATATTGCTGGATGTCATCATGCCGAATATGAGCGGTTTCGAGGTCCTGAAAGAGCTGAAGGAGAACAGGGCGACGACCGCCATCCCCGTCGTCATGCTGACGGCGGTCGATACGGAGGAGGCCAAGGAAAAGGCGCTCGGGCTGTACAACGAGGATTACATTGTCAAACCCGTGGCGATATCAGAGCTGAAGGCGAAAGTCGATGAGGTCCTGTCCAGGCGCGACCATTCTCATAAAGGATAAAAAGAGTGGGAAGCGGTCGTTGATATTGCGCCTTAATGGGGAAAGTGATAGTATAATGGCTTGATATATGGGTACCGGTACCATCGAACACGGAGAACAATAAGTGCAAAAAAAGTTTTTATTGATCTGTAAGGGGAGAGAGACGTCGGGCATAGAAGATGTTCTTGCGCAGCTGGCTATACCGTCGGAATCGGCCCGCGACGCGGGGAGTGTAAAGAAAAAGATCAAGCGGGGTGATGTCAAATGCGCGCTTTTTGACGATGATACTTTTTCCGGCCGGCGGGACCCCAGGCGGTTCGATTTTCTGAACATATTGAAAGATTCAAAAAAAGGCTTTCTCTTTCTGACATCCTCGTCGTCTTTCAGCCTTGCGGATGAGGCAATGAGCATGGGCGCGCAGGCCTTTATCGCGAGGCCGTATAATTGCCGGGAATTTATACTGCGTGTCAACGCCTGCTATCACAAGAAGAAGAGGATCTCCTGCCTCGGCGGCGGGACGGGGCTTTTCAACCTCCTGGTGGGTTTAAAAAAATTACCGCATGTCATTGTGAATTCCATCGTCGCGATGAGCGACGATGGCGGATCGACCGGCAGGCTGAGAGAGTCCTTCGGTATTCTGCCGCCGGGAGACGTGCGGCGGAATCTTGTGGCGTTGTCAAACGCCCCGGCTCTCATGAATGAAGTCCTGCAGCACCGGTTTAAATCCGGCGGCGAAACGTTCGAAGGGCACAATTTCGGGAATCTCTTTCTTGCCGTCCTGGCGGAGATCAAGGGTTCGATGAAAGAGGGGATTAAATGCCTCGGGGATATCCTGAACATACAAGGCATCGTGATACCGGTGACCGATACCCGTGTCATGCTGAAGGCAATGTTTGAGGAGGGCACCGTGATCAGCGGCGAAAGCAGGATAGACGCCGCTGAGGGGAGGCATCCCGGTTGCCGGATAAAGGACCTCTGGCACGAGCCGAAGGCGGAGTGCAATATCGATGCCTACACGAGCTTATTGATGTCGGACGCCATTGTGATCGGCCCCGGCGATCTCTTCACGAGCGTTATCACCAACCTTGTCGTAGAGCACATACCGGAAGCGATCGCGAAGTCGGGCGCCAAGAAGATATACGTCTGCAACCTCATGACGAAGCCCGGCGAGACGGCGCGCTACGGCGTCTTTGAACATGTCAGGGAAATAATCAATTACCTGGGCGGAGATCATCTCGATTACGTCATCGTGTCCAATACGAAGTTGTCAGAGAAGGGGCTCCGGCGCTATAAGGCCAAAGGGCAATTCCCGGTTACGCTTGGGAATCTCAGGAAGATACGGGAGATAACCAGGGCAAAGATAATCATGGCCGATGTCGGGCATGAGACTGACCTGGTCCGGCACGACAGCGAGAAGCTCAGAAAATTGATAGGAAAACTTCTCGGGATAAAGGCCCGTTAGCTTATGCCGCGCAGGAGGGTTGATGGCGACGTACGATGATTTCAGGAAGCTGGAGCTGAAGATAGCGCGGATCATGGAAGTCAACGACCATCCCGATGCCGACAGGCTCTATGTCCTGAAGATAGATTTGGGCGACACAACGAAGCAGATAGTCGCGGGGATCAAAAATTCTTATACGAAAGAGGCCCTGGTCGGACGCCAGATCGTCGTGGTCGACAATCTTGACCCCGCGATCCTGCGCGGCGTCGAGAGCCAGGGGATGCTCCTGGCCGCCTCCGACGAGAACGGCATCTCCGTAGTTTCTCCGGATCGGGAACTGAAGTTGGGAAGCGTTGTTAAATAGTCGTTAGTCACTAGTGACTAACGACGAGATCTCGTATTCACGTGCCTGTAGCTCAGTTGGATAGAGTACCTGGCTACGAACCAGGTGGTCGCAGGTTCGAATCCTGCCAGGCACGCCAT
>CAYGRZ010000014.1:0-6794 GCA_964352425.1 uncultured Planctomycetia bacterium
TCTTCCGGTATAGTATACCAGAGTTAAGTGTTGCGCTAGTAACTAGAGCCCAAGCTGTCCCCTATTTCCTTATTTACTCCATCTCTCATGCATTACAATTTCTTCGATACGTAATCTATCTTTATGGGTCGAGGATGGCTTAGCCGGATATCCCAGGGCCAATAGCTCTACGACTCGGATATCTTGAGGAATGCCTAAAATTTCCTTAACCTGGTCTTCATAAAATGCTCCGACCCAGCACGTTCCCAGCCCCTCTTCAGTCGCTTCAAGCGCCATATGCTCAATGGCGATAGCCACATCAATGGGATAACACATCTGGCCGCAGGTCATGATATGATCATCTGTTTTGGCGCAGCAGGCAATAATAACCGGCGCTTCGCCGACAAAGGGCTGGTTCTTAGCCGCCTTCATAAGGCGCTGCCGAGTATCTCTATCCTGAACTACAACAAATCTCCACTCCTGCCGGTTACTGGCCGAGGGTGCAAGCCGCGCAGCTTCCAGGATCGTATTCACTCTTTCTTTTTCTACCGGCCGGTTTTGGTAACTGCGCACGCTGCATCTTTTCTTGATCGCTTCCATGACGTTCATAGAGTTTACTCCTTTTCGGATATCTCTTAACCTCCACAAATTCCCCGCGCTTACCGCACGCCGGGCCTCTTTCCGCGCACTATGGCCTGCAGCGCGAAATATATCTCCCTGCATATCCACGCATCGGTAGCCGCGTACACTATCTGTTCGCGTGAAAGCTTCGGCGCATCCCAGCGGGAGGTCCGCGCCGATTTTGATATCTTGAAGCCGAAGAGGAGCGCGGCCAGGCCGCGCAGCCCCGCGTTCTTTATTCCCAGCCTGGCCCTTAAATTCGCCAGCTCGACGAATCCCGCCGGCTTAAAAGCAAATACCGTGCCCAGCTTGATTATATCATCGCGCACCGCGACACCCGCCTTCAGCACGTTCTTATCGGCCAGGATGCCGGCAAGCCCTTCATAGGAATTGATATGCCGCAGCTGGAATATGTATACGCTGCAGCTCGCGGCAAGCTGAATGAGAGAGGGCGGATACGATTCGCCTACCTTAAAGGCAGGCCTCGTCTCCGTATCAAAACCGAGGATCCCCTCGGTGCCGAGAGCCCGGACGGCCGCGCGCATCTTCGCGTCCGAATCTACCACATGGATATGGCCGGTGTACGACCTGAGCGGCAGAGCGCTTATTTCAGCTTTTGATATCGCGTGCCTATGCACTGTATGAGGAGGCATCGTAGTCCTTATTTTCCGAACTTATTCCTGCTGTCGTCGCGTTATGGTCTGTTTTGCCATTGGTGAATGGGGTGTCCCTGATTTCATTATTTCATACGATAATAAGCGCCGCGGCCTTTGCCGACGAGCTCGACAATATCCGCGTCCGCCAGCTTCGCCACTTCTTTCAATATCGCCTGCCGGGATACGGGAAACATGCTCCGTAGGTCTTTATTGGTAACCCTGCCCTTTTCCTTTATCTTTTCCAATATCTTTATCTGTTTTTGTGTCAGCTCTATTTGCTCGGCGCCAAGCTCCTTTGGCGTCAATTCAAGTTTTTCAATAACTCCCGCAACCCTGGTTACGGAAACCAGCACTCCTTCCGTAAAATATTCGAGCCACTGAGTAATGTCGCCGGCGTTTTGCTGCGCCGTCTTTAACGCCGCGTAGTAGGCTTGCCTATTTTCGTCATAGTGATCATCCAGCGCGAAGAATCGCCTGTGATCAAAACCGCTACGGTATAATACAAGCGAAGCCAGGAGCCTCGCGGTCCGGCCATTACCGTCAATGAACGGATGGATCCTCGCCACCTCATAATGGGCTATGCCGGCCAGTAGGACCGAGTTCACGTTTTGCGCCATATCTGAAGTGAGCCATTCAAAGAATTCCTCCGCCAATCGCGGAACATCGCCCGTGGGAGGCGGCATATATTCCACCTCTTCTCTGAATCCTGTGCCGTCAAATACTCTTCGCCCGACAAAGACCTGCCGGTCCCTGAATGAGCCGCAATCTTTTTCGTTTTTCAACGTCCCTGCTGTTATGGTTTTGTGTATTTCAAGGAACAGGCGCGTATCCAACGTCTTTTTCTCGGCATAGTGCGGTATGGCATCTATAGCTTGCAGATAGTTGGCCACCTCCCTCTTATCTTTTTCCGTGGCGACAACATCTTTACGTTCTGCCAGATCCTTGACCTGGTCAAGGGTTAAGGCATTGCCCTCAATGCTGGTTGAGGAGTGAGCATTATGTAATCGCGCTTCCTTCTGGAGCTTCAATTCCCATTTTGGTATAAGCCTGGCGCGCTCAATAACCTCTCTTCCGGCAATGACCTGAGAGATGTTATTGAGGATCTTATCTGTTATTGTGTATTTCGGATTGAATTTCATACTCAAAGCATATCACATAATTGCACAAATGACAACCTAAACGACAACATAATTGACAACCTAAACGACAACTTTAATAACAACCTATATCATAATTGCAGTTGAATGCTATAGCGTTTGAATTCTGGGGACACTGGAATTATTGCCTTTTTCACCCATTCATGGGGTGGCACTTTATGGGTCGCCCCCTGTTTCCGATACTCTTATTGAAATCACACGTGCAGAGCTTTAATAACGGCCTTCGGATTAACCTCAGCCACCCTAAGCAGAGCCAATGCCGGCCCTTCAGGCCTTCTGCGGCCTTGTTCCCAATTTTGTAAAGTATCGACACTCACCCCAATCATACGGGCAAAAGTTGCCTGAGACGCATGCAGTTTAAGGCGAATGTTCCGGACCATATGGGGATCGAACTTCGTAACGCGTCCCGCCAACATCTTACCGGCATGTATCTTTCTGGCCTGGCCAATACCGGTCAACAACTCCTTAAATTGATATTTTTTCATAGCACACCGTCCTTTACATGCTCTCTTAACATCCTTAGCTGATCATGCGTCAGGTCATCCTGATCTGACTTCTTACAGGGATACATAAGGTATATTTTCTGATCGCGCGCATACACATAATAGATAACCCTGACGCCTCCTCTTTTACCTTTTCCGGAACCTCTCCATCGCAACTTCCGCAGCCCGCCGCCACCGGGAATAACAGGCCCCAGTTCAGGGTTGATCGCCAGGGCCCATTGCATATCGCGATACTCATCATCAGAGAGAATACCTGTTATTCTCTTAGTGAAGATCGGTGTTTCTATTAACTCCATATCCCTCTCCTGCTAAGTATACGTCATTGGCGTATAATTGTCAAGGCCAAATGTAGCTGTTTTCATATTAGAAAACACTTACAAACAATTATACTGTATCTTGGAATGCTCGCTATGCATCCCGGTAAATGTCTCCCCGCTATATAAGATGCTCAAAACGGCTCATTTTATTCCAAACTATTTTAAAATAATTCGCCAAAGAAAAACCCGGATCGTTACCGCGGCTCTGGGCCAGGTAACTATCCGGGTTTCATGCATCCGGCTCTTTACGTAACCTTTACAAATTCCCCTATATTCGTATCCACCCGCAGGGTTGCGCCACAAGCATCGCATCTGATGATCATCATCTGCCTGTCGAGGACCTCTATCATATCAAATTCCTCGAATTGCTTGCCGCACGAAGGGCATAGTGAATTAATAGGTGTCTGTCCCTATTTTCCGGGCGCCGGTCACGACACGGGATACCCATTAGTTGGCTGATAATGGAAAGAGAAGCAACTCTTTCCATCGGTTTTTCCATCCTTTTGCATGCGCAGCCCCGTCGACTACCGTGATCCGATCGTAGTTTTTATCTCCTTCCAGCTTGACAAAAGATTGCGCAATCCACGCCGGAATGATCCTGTCTTTTGAGCCGATAAAATGCCGCTGGGGCAGATTTTTTATCTTTCCGGCAACATCGAGAAGGTTAAGAGAACCGCTGAGCGGACTGACATTATGGCACTGGTTTACCGCTTCGGGATCAAGATTTCCCGCTATAGTTCTTAAGCTGGCTATATCATTCCGCCTGGCTGCGATCAAAACAGCTATTGCCGCTCCTCCTGAATATCCGATGAGGTTGATATCTTTTGTTCCGGCTTGTCCGGAGAGATCACCAATGGCTTCGTTCATAGATTCAATGACTTCTTCTGAAAAACGCTTATTTGACCAGTAGGAAGGATCATACTGCGGCGTGCCTGCAGTAGAATATTGTCCGGGACGGGCAATATATGCGACATTTTCAGCCGGATCTAGGGCGGCAAGTTCAAGAACGAGGGGCCTGTGCGGGGTCGGGTCGCCTGATAGCTGCGTACGTGACACCCAACTGATACCGTCGCCTTCTATATAAATATTGATAGGGGCGCCAACGCGTTTAAAACGGCTGTAAGCGGTAAGAACAAAATGATCGGTCTTTATGAAGGATCTGTCGAAACTGCCTGCCCGCGCGATCCTGTCGGCCGAAGCATATCTGTCTATCGACGATAACGAAGCAGCGCATCCTGAGATTACTATTGCAAGAAGAAATACAGTGCAGATCTTAGAAGCTTGTCTCGACATTCGCGTAACCATAGTGGCCGTAGAAGCCATTTTGTATCTCGAGGTCGTAATCCAGGACAAGGGTGAGATTATATTTGGTGAATATGGACAGCTTGGCCCCGAAGTCATAGCTTGATCGGGCGGGCGTAAAGCCGGTCGTAATAAACGGGCTGCCCCCTCCCGAAAATGCGGATGTGACCTGCTGATTATCCCCTATCCAGTCATAGAGCCATTTGAATTTAAGCTCGGGCAGTATTTTTAAATTCAGTTGTTTGGATAGTATAAGGTAGCCTACCTTACATCCAAGGCCTGTCTGCGCAATATCATAGTCCTGGGAGTTTACCCTGAGGCCCAGGGCGCCTGCCCCGTCCTCGGTATAGCCGGGCGTATATACATGCAGGTATTCGAATGAGGCAAGCGGAGTTATCCGGAAGTTGTTAAATGCCTGTATCGTGTATCCTCCTTCAACATATCCTAAATACTGCTGGCCGTTAAAATCAGCGGTAGCCGCTCTATCGATAGTTACCACATTTACTTTGCGGAAGGCATCATACATATTATAGGCGAACGATATGGCTGAATTAATATAAAATATATCATCTTTGGTGTAGCACCCGTAAACGGTGGCTTGATAGCTATCGACATCGGTCCTGGCCGAGACAACTTGGCTTTTTATAAACTCCTGGGCAAGGCCCCCGGCGATACCCACCCGTATGTTATCGGATATCGGCACGTCAGCCCCTAACGCAGAACCCCATATTGTAGCGGTATAACCGTTACTGAAATCCTCGGGATCCTGGCGCAGATAACTTCCGAAGCCTTGTGCCCATATATTCAAACCTGACGCTCCGCTCTCGCTGCCCGTGGAAATACCTGTCTGGCCGGTAACAGGTGAAGGGCCGCTAAACGAGCGCATGCCGAATTCATCCTGTTGGGTGGTCTGAATATCAACGGGATGCAATTGAGACATCACGGTAGACACAAACTGGTCCTGCGTGCGCTTGCCTACCTGGGGGATGCTGTTATCCGCTATAGGACTGAAGGTATTTAAACTGGCGCTGACCTGGCTTGTGGATGAATTCTGAAGGGTGGTTAATACGGTAAGCATATCTCCGGAGGGGTTCTGTACAGCATCCAATACTGCGCCTACGGTCCTGGCATTGGGATTTGTGGCAGCGCCGCTGAAGCCTATGGAATTTGCGGTAAGAATGAGATCGTTGACCGACGAAGAATCGGAAAATGTTATAAAAGAGCCGCCTGAAGAGACTGTGCCCGGTATGGCCCCTATGCCCAGCCCTCCCGTGTCTACAATTTTAAAGGTCGCATTATTCGGTATATAGCCGCCCGCAACGGTAACATTTATGTTACTGGCCGCGGCGATGTTTGCGGCATTTGTCGTTATGATTGAACCGCTGGAATTGCCGTTCACGACGACCGCGAGCGTTGCGCCCGCGGCCTGGGTATAGGTACCTCCGATATTCAAAGCTGTCGAGCCGATATCAAGCGTAGCGTTATTGGTAACGCCTCCCGCTCCCGTGCCGAGAGCGCTGCCGCTTGCGGCCTTCAGCGTACCGGCATTGACCGTCGTGGCTCCTGTGTAGGTGTTGGCGCCGCTCAAAGTGAGCGTGCCCGCGCCGGCCTTAGTAAAACCCGTTGCGCCGGCGCCGTCCTGAATGACGCCGGAAAAGACGGTCGACGTGGCGTTGCCTGCCGTCAATGTTTTTGCCGCGCCCGAATTAGTTACCGTACCGGCTCCCGCGAGCGAACCGATCGTCTCGTCAAAGCCGCCCAGATCCAGCGTCCCTGGGGCCGCAACTGTCACGGCCGAGCCCACGCCAAAGGCCTGAGTTGCCGCTCCGGCCTGGAGCGTTCCGGCGTTGACCGTCGTGGCTCCTGTGTAGGTGTTGGCGCCGCCCAAAGTGAGAGTGCCTGCGCCGGCCTTGGTCAGGCCAAAAGCCCCGCCGATGTTCCCGCCGGAGGTCAGGGTATTTCCGCCAACCGTGACTGTCGGAGCAGCGCCCAGCGTCACCACGCCGGTGCCGAGATTGAGATCGTCGGTGCCCGTGAAGATGAAGTCGCCGTTCCAGCTCTGCACGTTGTTGGCCGCCAGCGTCAGAGCTCCGCCCGAGGCGTTGTCGATCGTGCCGCTGTTAATCATGAACGCACCCGTGCCGAGGGCATTTGCGTTTTTGATGTTGAGCGCGCCGGCGGTGAGAGTCGTTCCGCCGGTGTAAGTGTTGGCGCCGGAGAGCGTCCAGGTGCCGGTGCCGGCTTTTGTGACCGTTGTGA
>CAYGRZ010000014.1:6894-33250 GCA_964352425.1 uncultured Planctomycetia bacterium
CACGCTCAATGTTCCGTTCTGGATCGAGGTCTTGCCGGTGTAGGTGTTGGCGCCGGAGAGCGTCCAGGAGCCTGCCTGGCCCTTCGTTACGGCCAGTGCGCCTCCACCGTCGGCGATGATGCCGCTGACGGTATTATTGCCCGCATCGGTGCCGTTGACGGTAAAGGTGCCGGCACCGGCACCGCCCGTGACATTGCCGGTGCAGTCCAATACAAAGGCGTCGGTGGCGCCATTGTTACTGAGGGTGCCTCTGGTTGACAGAGTGACATTGGCCTGGATCGTCTGGGTCTGCACGACACCGAAGTTCACGACGACCCCGCCGCCGTTAGTTGGCGTGAACAGATCGGTTCCTGCCGGAGCCTTCCCGATCGTGTAAGCGGCGCACGTCGGAAGATCAAAGATAATATCATAGAGCGAGACTGGCCCCGCGCCGAGGTTGATCGTGGCGCCGCCGGCTCCGGCCGCCGCATTAAATACCGCGAGATTGTCGGGCACTGCCCCGCCGCTCCAGTTTGTGGCATCGCTCCAGTCGGCATTTGCCGGAAAGCTGCCGCCTGTCCAGTCCGCGTCGACCGCGAACGCGGGCGCCGAAAGCGAACATGCCATTGCAAGTACCATGAATACGGAAAACAACTTCTTCATTGATCGCCTTCCTTCTGACACTCTTATTTTAACCCGCTCTTCCCGAAGCTTTCTTCAGGGCCTCAAGGAATTTGATCGTCATCTTTGATCCGAATGATTCTGTTTTATGCACGTCTGCCCAGGCCTTATCGTATTCCCGTTTTAAATAATAAGCGATTGCGCGATTATTATAAGCTTCGGCATAGTCGGGCTTAAGTTCGACGGCCTTTGTGTAATCTGAGACGGCCTTGCTATAGTCAGCTTTATACTGATACGCGACGCCTCGATTGTAATAGATAGCGGCATAAGCAGGATTATGTTCGATGGCTTTCGTAAAATCTAAGATGGCCTCTTCATAGTCGGCGTTTGCGCCATAAACCTTGCCGCGGTTATAGTAGGCTGCGGCATAGTCGGGCTTAAGCTTGATGGCCTTTGTGTAATCTGAGACGGCCTGGCCATAGTCGGCGTCATATTGATGGGCGATCCCCCGGTTATTGTAGGCTTCGGCATAGTCGGGCTTAAGTTCGATGGCCCTGGTGTAGTCTGCAATGGCTTTATAATATTCGGTTTTGTCTTTATCGCGGTCTGCCGTATATTGATGGGCGATCCCCCGGTTATTGTAGGCTTCGGCATAGTCGGGCTTAAGCTCGATGGCCCTGGTGTAATCCGAGATGGCCTGGTCATAGTCGGCCTTGTATTGATAGGCAAACCCTCTGTTATTATAGGCTTCGGCATAGTCGGGCTTAAGCTCGATGGCCCTGGCGTAATCCGCAATGGCCTGGGCATAGTTACCTTTGTATTGATATGCAAGCCCCTCAGTGTAATAGGCTACGGGATCGTCGGGATTCGTTTTTGGGGTCCCGGCAGCATTTGAGACGGCCTGTTCATGGTTGGCTGTGCCGCCATAAGAGTTTTCGCGGTTGGGGCGGATTGCGGCACGGCCGGATTCGACCGCAATGGCCCTGGTGCGGGATAAGATAGCCTGGTCATAGCTGGCTTTGCAATAATAAATGGCCCCTTTTGCGGTGTAGATCGTGACATAGTCGGGGCCGGGTTCGGCATGCGCCGTGTAATCTGACAGATCCTGGTCGAAAGCGCCTTTGCTCTCATAAGCGCACCACCGGTTTATGCGGGCAATAGTATAATCAGGGCTGAGCTCGATCGCCTTGGTGTAATCTGATATGGCTTGATCATATTTTGCTGTGTAGTTGTACACAACCCCTCGATTATTGTAGGCTTCCGCATAGTCGGATTTAAGTTCGATGGCCTTGGTAAAGCAGGAGATAGCCTCGTTATAATTACCCTGCTCTATATGTCCTACCCCTTTATTAAACGCTTCTTTAGCAAATGCATCTGCGGATTCTTGCGCAATAGCATTATCAAAAATGAATAATGCCGCAAATAATATAAAAATGCTCATCCTTCTTAAAGCTCTTTGATCAATACCCATGCTTATTTTCCTTTAACACATCACATATATCAGGCAAAAATTACTTGCGACAAGTATAGCATGATGTTAGATAATATCAATAGCCAGCATGTAATATTTATACTGTTCCATACAAACAAGCGGGAAATCATAGAAAAAGCCCTCGTCAGTGAATTCTAACGAGGGCTTCGATGTTATCTACCTATCTGTTTCTAGGTAGAATGTATGGTGAGCCGCGCTGGACTCTCACGTCGATTTTGCCTCACTGCGACCAATGAGCTATCACCCGGTAAGTCTTGTTCGGCAAAATCTCCTTAAGGAAAAACCCTGATGGTTTTTCCTTAATATTCCATTTCCTTACGCAGGGATGCTCTCGTGCGCCGATAAGGAAAAAACTATAGTTTTTTCCTTAAGATCCTTTTTCAGGTTCTCGTCACACGAGCTTAACAAAAATTAAAAAGCCCTCAGACTTGACCACTATCTGAGGGCTTTTTAATTTTTGGTGAGCCGCGCTGGACTCGAACCAGCCACAACCACATTAAAAGTGTGGTGCTCTACCAGATGAGCTAGCGGCCCTACTACGCAATCTATGAGCAGACTACACGGTGCTTCGTAGGGCAAGCCCTACGAAGCCATGAGTTATATCATAGCGGCGTAGTACGGGCAAGCCCGCCCTAAGCACCTGATCTTTTTACCCTTGTATCTCTTTCTCTTTCGCTGCGAGGGCGGTGTCGATCTCTTTGATGTATTTATCGGTAAGCTTCTGGATATCTTCCTGGGCCTTGAACTTGTCGTCCTCGGTGACGGCCTTGTCCTTCTCGAGCTTCCGTATGCTCTCGATCGACGCGTGGCGGGCGGTCCTTATCGAAATGTGGCCTTCTTCGGCTATCTTCTTCGCCACCTTGTCGAGCTCGGCCCTTCTCTCCTGCGTCAGCGGCGGCATCGACAGCCTGATGACCTTACCGTCATTCGTGGGGGTTATCCCTATATCCGACTTCATAATCGACTTCTCTATCTCAGCGAGGACGCCCTTGTCCCACGGCTGGATGACGATCAGCCGCGCGTCCGGCGTCGTGACGGCCGCGACCTGCTTCAGCGGCGTGGGCGTTCCGTAGTAATCGACCTTGACGCCCTCGACAAGCGCCGTCGACGCCCGGCCCGTCCTGATGGCGGAGAATTCCCTCTGTGTGGCTTCCACCGTCTTCTTCATCTTCGCCTCTGTCTCGTGCAATAGCTCTTTAACGGTCATACTCGCTTACCCCTTTACTATGGTCCCTATCTTTTCACCCATTATGACTCTCTTTATATTCCCCTGCTTAAAGAGATCAAACACTATTATAGGAAGGCGATTGTCCATGCAGAGGCTCGTCGCGGTCGCGTCCATTACCTTAAGCCCCTTTTTCAGGACGTCGATATACCGTAATGCCTCGAATCGTTTCGCGTTCTTATATTTTACGGGATCGGAGGAGTAGACGCCGTCGACCTTTGTCGCCTTGAGGATGACGTCCGCGCCTATCTCGATCGCGCGCAGCGCCGCGGTCGTGTCGGTCGTGAAGTAGGGGTTGCCGGTCCCGCCGACGAATATGACGACGCGGCCCTTCTCGAGGTGTCTCGTGGCGCGGCGCTTGATAAACGGTTCGGCGAGCTGTTGCATCTGGATCGCGGTCTGGACCCTGGTGAAGACGCCGTTCTTCTCGAGCGCGTCCTGCAGGGCAAGCCCGTTAATGACCGTGGCGAGCATGCCCATGTAATCGGCGCTCACCCGGTCGATGCCTTTCGCGGAGCCGGTCGCGCCCCTGAAGATGTTGCCGCCGCCGATCACTATCGAGACCTGGACGCCGAGGGCGCGTATCTCTTTTATCTGCCTGGCGATCGAGTTCGTAACGTCATAATCGATGCCGTAGCCCAGGCGGCCCTGCAATGCCTCGCCGCTGATCTTCAGGACTATTCTTTTAAAAACCGGTTTCGCCATTTTTTTACTGTGGACTGTCGACTGTTGACTATGAACTACTTGATATCTTCTCCTACCTGGAATCTCACAAACCTGCGGACAAGGATGTTCTCACCGATCTTGGCGACCATCGACGTCAGGATGTCCCTGATCTTCATGCCCGTGTCCTTGATGAACGGCTGCTCCAAGAGGCATGCGTCCTCGTAGAACTTCGCCAGCTTCCCTTCGACGATCTTGTCGATCGCGGCGGCGGGCTTGCCCGACAGCTGCGCCTTGATGATCTCGGTCTCTTTCTTGACGGCCTCGGCCGGGACGTCCTCTTTCCTGACATAGATGGGGTTCGACGCCGCGATCTGCATGGCCACGTCCTTCACGAACTGCTTGAAGTCATCGTTGCGGGCAACGAAATCGGATTCGCAGTTCACCTCGACCAGCACGCCGATCTTGCCGCCCATGTGTATGTAGCTTTCGATCTTGCCTTCCTTGGCCGCCCTGCCGCCCTTCTTCGAGGCCAGCGCGACGCCCTGCTTCCTCAGTACCTCAATGGCCTTGTCAACATCGCCGCCCGATTCCTGCAGCGCTTTCTGGCAGGCAACGATACCGGCGCTCGTTTTTTCACGTAATTTTTTAATGGCATCTGTCATGATTTCCTACCTCTTTCTCATAGTTCGTGACTCGTGGCTTGTTGTTCGCCTTATTTCATCTTCTTCCGTTTTTTGATCGGGACGTCCTTCGGTTTTTCTTCGTCTTCCTTGAGTTTGAGGTCCCCTTCCACGAGCTCTTCGATCTTCTCATCAACGACCGTCACGCTCTCGCCTTCGGCTTCGGCAGCGGCCGCGGCGGCTTCTTCCCTGGCCTTGACCACGCCCGCCTTGAACGCTTCCTTGCCCTCGAGCACGCTGTCGGCGATCAGGCCCGTCACCAGCTTTATCGCCCGTATCGCATCGTCGTTGCCCGGAATGACATAGCCGATCTTGTCGGGATCGGAGTTCGTATCGACCAGCGCGACGACCGGTATGCCGAGCGTCTTGGCTTCCTTTACGGCTATATCCTCTTTCTTGGCGTCCACCACGAACATCGCCTTCGGGAGCTTGTCCATCGAGCGGATGCCTTCCAGGTTCTTGTTCAGCTTGAACAGCTCCTTGTTGAGTTTCGACACCTCTTTCTTGGCGAGCTTCGCCATCGTGCCGTCCTCTTTCATCCGCTCGATATCCAGGAGCCTCTTTATGCTTTTCTTGATCGTCTGGTAGTTGGTGAGCATGCCGCCGAGCCACCGCTGGTTGACATAGAACATCCCGCACTTCGATGCCTCTTCCTTGATGATCTCCTGCGCCTGCTTCTTCGTACCGACAAACAGTATATAACTGCCGCTCGCGGCGAGGGTCTTGAGATAATCGCACGCCTTAAGCAGCGCATCCTGCGTCTTAGAGAGGTCTATGATATAGATCCCGTTCTTTTCGCCGAAGATGTACTTCTTCATCTTGGGATTCCAGCGCTTCGTCTCATGCCCAAAATGCACCCCTGCTTCCAATAAGCTTTTCATCAGTGTAGATTCGACCATACTATTATCTTTTAACCCTCCTTTTCACCCTTTTTAGGTTCTGATATTATAGTGGTAAATCTCCCTTTTTTCAACATATTTATAATATTAAATTATCTTTGAACTGCATGTCGTACAGCCGCTTGTAGAGGCCGCCCTTCTTCAGCAGCTCGTCATGAGTGCCGTTTTCCATGATCTGGCCCTTGTCCAGGACATAGATGCGGTTGGCATGTTTTATTGTGCTAAGTCTATGCGCCACAACGAATACCGTCCGTCCGGCCATCATCCTGTCTATCGCCTCCTGGACCAGCATCTCCGATTCGGTATCGAGCTGCGACGTCGCCTCATCCAGTATCAGGATAGGCGGGTCCTTGAAGACGGCCCTGGCTATAGCGAGGCGCTGCTTCTCACCGCCCGACAGCCTGAAGCCGCGCTCCCCGACTACCGTGTCGTAGCCCTGCGGCATCTTCATGATGAAGTTGTGGGCGTTGGCTATTTTGGCCGCTTTCGTGATGTCTTCGATCCCGGCGCCGGCAACGCCGTAGGCTATATTCGAGGCGACCGTGTCGTTAAAGAGTATCGTCTCCTGCGTCACGATGCCGATCTGCGACATCAGCGACTTCAGCGTGCAATCCCTGATATCGACCCCGTCGACCGTGACGGCGCCTTTGGTCACGTCGTAGAACCGCGGCAGGAGGTTGAGGATGGTCGTTTTGCCGACCCCGCTCGGGCCGACAAAAGCGGCCACATTGCCGACCGGGACATCGCAGCTTATGTCTTTGAGGACGGTCTTGTCGTCATAACCGAACGAGACGTTCCTGAACGCTATCCCCTTGCCGATCTTCGGCAGGATCAGCGCGCCCGGCTTCTCGTGGACGGAGGGTTTTGTGTCGAGGACCTCGAAGATCCTGTCGGCGGCGGCCATCGCCTGCTGGTTGATGCTGTAGACATTCGTCAGGCGCTTGATCGGCCTCATCACCGAGAGCATCGCCGCGAGGAACGTGATGAAGGCACCCGCCGAGAGCTCGCCCGAGACGATTCGCTTACCCGCTATCCAGAGGATGATCGCGATGCAGAGCATCCCGACGAACTCCGTGATGGGGCTCACGACCGTCATCCGCTTGACCGCCTTCATCGCGAGCCGGTAGAAGTACTGGTTCTGGGCCTCAAATTTCTTCGTTTCGTAGTCCTCCATGGAGAACGCCTTGACAACCCGCACGCCCGATATCGTCTCGTGCAGCGTGGTCGTGATATCCCCCGCCTTCTCCTGGGTCTGCCGCGAGATGGCTTTGAGGCGCTTGCCTATCTTTATGACAGGGTAGACGACAAGCGAAAAGAGAAAAAGGCTGACCACGATCAGCGACCACGGGATCGAGAAGTAGGCCTTGATCGTCAGCAGCATCCCTATGTAGATGATGAGCTGGACCGGCTGGTACAGGAGGTCGGTGAGCCCCGTCGAGATCGAATCGCGGATGACGGCGGCATCATAGGTGACGCGGGACATCAGTTTCCCCGTCGGGTTCGTCGAATAAAAATCCATCGAGAGGGTCAGCAGCTTCTTGTAAATGATGTTCTTCACGTCCCGTATGACCCGCTGGGAGACGTCGTTCATCAGGTATGTCTGCAGGAACTCGAAGACGCTCTTCAGCAGCCACAGGACGATCACGATGATGATCATGCCGTTCAAGAGCTGCATCGACGGGGTCGCATTTACCCTGTCGATCACGTGCTGCAGAAGCGGCGGCAGCGCGATGCCCGCGGGCATCGCGATCTTCTTGCCCGCGATGATATTGTCGACAAGCGGGATGATCATGCCGAGCGAGACACCGCTTAAGGCGGAGGTGGCGACCATGCAGAGACAGGCCAGGGCAAGCACCCAGGCATGCGGATAGACGAATCTTATGAGACGACTGTATTTGGCCATGTATTAGTCAATATTTTGGTGTATGGTAACACATATAACCCGCTTTGTCGAGGTAAAAACGGAAGCTTGCCAACAGATCTGTTTAATGTTATAATTTATCGGTTTATTTCAGCGGAGACCTTATTATGGAAAAGATACGGGTCGGCGTAGTGGGCGTGGGCCACCTGGGCGCCATCCACGCGAAAGACTATGCCAGGCTGGACAACGTCAAGCTTGCGGGTGTCTGCGACTGCAATATCGAGCGGGCCCTCGAAATCGGTAAGCGTTTCCGCACGGCCAGCTACTCGGATTACGAGGAATTGTTCGATAAGGTCGACGCCGCCAGCATCGTCGTCCCGACGAGCCTGCACTACAACGTCGCGAAGGACTTCCTGAACCACGGCATCCACGTCCTGATCGAAAAACCGGTCACGAAGACGCTCTCGGAAGCGGACGAACTGATCGGCATAGCGAAGGAAAATAACCTGATCCTCCAGGTAGGCCACATCGAGCGCTTCAATTCCGCGATCCTCGCCATCGAACCGTACATAAAGAAACCGAAGTTCATAGAATGCCAGAGGCTGGGGCCCTTCCATAAACGGGTGCAGGACGTCGGCGTCGTCCTCGACCTGATGATACACGACATCGACATCGTCCTCGGCCTGATGAAGCAGGACGTGGTGAATATCGAGGCGGTCGGCCTCTCGACGATCTCCAACTACGAGGATGTCGCGAACGTCCGGCTGACGTTCGAGGACGGCACGATCGCTGACATCACGGCCAGCCGCGTCACGAAGGACGTCGTCAGGAAGATGCGTATCTTCCAGGGCGAGTCGTACCTGTCGCTTGACTACGTATCGCAGGAAGCGATGCTGTTCGAAAAGACCGGCGAGAAGATCCTCACCAGGAAGATCAAGATAAAGAAGAAAGAGCCGCTCAAAAAGGAGCTCAAATCCTTCATCGAGTGCGTCAGGACCGGCAGGCGCCCGATCGTCTCCGGTGTCGAGGGGCGGCGCGCGCTCGCGGTGGCGCTCGAGATAGTCAAAAAGATAACCCCGTCAAAACACTAATCCAATGGCAGGCAAAAAGATACTCATAGTATCGGGAGAGCCCTCGGGCGATCTCCATGCCGCAAACCTCGTAAAAGACCTCATATCGCTCGACCCGGACCTGGCGTTTTTCGGTATCGGCGGCGACCTGTCGCGCAGGGCCGGCGTCGATGTGGTCTTCGACATCACGAAGCTCTCCCTCGTCGGCGCCGTCGAGGTATTGAAGCACCTCTCTACCGTAAAGAAGGCCCACGACGCCGTGATCGCCCGGATAGACGCCGAGCGGCCGGACCTGGCCATCCTCGTCGACTACCCCGGCTTCAACCTGAAGCTCGCCGGCGACCTCGCCAAAAGATCGATCCCCGTCGCCTACTACATAAGCCCGCAGGTCTGGGCGTGGGGCCGCCAGAGGATCGGCCTGATAAAGAAACTCGTCAAAAAGATGGTCGTCTTCTTCAAGTTCGAAGAAGAGCTCTATAAGGCGCACGGCATCGATGCGGAGTTCGTCGGCCACCCGCTGCTCGATGTCGTCAAGGTGACAAGACCGAAGGCCGACGTGCTGAAGAAATACGGCCTCTCGCCGGATAAGGTGACGGTCGCGCTCCTGCCCGGTTCGCGGGAGTTCGAGGTGCGCACATTTATGCCGGTGATAGCGCATGCCGCCGCCCGTATAGCCCACAAGCTCGGGGGAGTCCAGTTCCTGGTATCGAAGCATCCGGACCGGCCGGAGCGCCTGTACGAAAGCGCCCTGAAAGGCCTCCCGATAGACTACCGGCTCGCCGAGGGCGACCTGCATAATATCGTCGGCGCCAGCGACTTCGCGATCGTCGCGTCGGGCACGGCGACGCTCGAGACCGCCATGATAGGCACTCCTTTTCTCGTCGTCTACAAGGTCAATATCCTGACCTTCGCTCTTTACAAGCTCGTGGCCGATATCCGTTTCCTCTGCCTCGCCAACGTGATAGCGGGCAAAGAGGTCGCCCCCGAGCTCCTCCAGGGCAATATGACGCCTGAGAAGATCGCTGCCACAACGGTCGAGATGCTGTCCGACCGCGCGAAGCTCGCCGCGATGCGGCAGGCGCTGGCCGGCGTTCAGTCCTCTCTCGGCCGCCCGGGCGCCAGCCTGCGCGCCGCCCGGGCCATCCTCCCCCTTCTAAAATAATTTTCCACCGGTACTTGACAAACGACAAGATTGATGGTATATTTACAAGTGTCAAGTGCCTAATAATTAGGCACGGGTTAACGAAAGGAGCTTGCCATGAAAGAAGATTATCTCACCCCCACGCAGCTTGCCCGCATGATGGGCATATCGAGACAGGCCGTCATCGACAAGATCAAGAAGGGCCTCATCGACGCGACGAGGGTCGGCCACCAGTATATCATCGACAGGAAGGAACTCGAGAGCCTGAAGAAGAAGGGATATTCGCTGCGGAAGGCCGGCGCGAAGCGATCGTCGCGGTCGACCGACGACAGGCAAATCGTCCTGAAGATGGTCAGGGATAACGACATCAATACGATACAGCTCTGGTTCGTCGACATCCTCGGCGTGCTCAAGTGCGTCTCGATAACCGCCAGGGACCTCGAGGAGGCCATCTACCACGGCAAGGGCTTTGACGGCTCATCGGTCACCGGCTTCGCGGAAGCGCAGGAATCCGACATCATCGCCATGCCCGACGCCGCCACGTTCCAGATACTCCCGTGGGAAGAGTCGGCCACGCCTGTCGCGCGGCTCTTCTGCGATATCCTGAATCCCGACAGGACGCCGTATCCGGGCGACTCCAGGTACGCGCTTAAGAAGAACCTCGAGCGGGCAAAGAAGATGGGGCTCGTCTACTATATCGGCCCGGAGCTCGAATACTTCTACTTTAAATCGGATAAGGCGCCGGAGATACTCGATGAGGGCACCTACTTCGAGCTGATCCCGAACGACCTGGCCGACGTGGTGAGGAACAAGACGGTCGACGTCCTCGAAGAGATGGGCATCCCGATGGAGGCCAGCCACCATGAGGTCGCCCCCTCCCAGCACGAGATCGACCTGAAATATAACGACGCCCTCACGATGGCGGACAATATCATAACCGCACGATACTGCATCAAGGAGATCGCCAAGGCAAACGGCGTCTACGCCACGTTCATGCCGAAGCCCCTCTTCGGGGAGGCCGGCAGCGGCATGCACGTCCATCAGTCGCTCTTTAAGGGGGCCAAGAACGCCTTCTACGATAAGAACGACAGGAGCCACCTCTCCCCCATGGCAAAGCAGTTCATCGCCGGCCAGCTGAAACACTCGCGCGAGATATGCGCGCTGACCGCGCAATGGGTGAACTCCTACAAAAGGCTCGTGGCCGGTTATGAGGCGCCCGTCTACACGTCATGGGCGCAGCGCAACAGGACCGCGCTGATACGCGTGCCGCTCTACAGGCCGGGCAACGAGAAGGCCACGAGGGCGGAACTGCGCTGCCCGGACCCGTCATGCAACCCGTACCTCGCGTTCGCGGTGATGCTCGCGGCGGGCCTGGAAGGGATCGAGAAGAAGTACAAGTGCCCGGACCCCGTCGAGCCCAACATCTATAAGATGGAGATGTCGGAACGGGAACACAGGGGCCTCGTGGCGCTGCCCGGGAACCTGTTCCAGGCGATCGCGGAGACTGAGAAGAGCGGTATCGTGCGGGAAGCTTTAGGGGAGCATATATTCTCGAGGTTCCTGATCAATAAGAAGAATGAGTGGGAAGATTACCGGATCCAGATCACGAGCCACGAGATCAAAAAATACTTACCCATACTATAAAAAATCCGCCGAAGCACCGCATTGTCTGAACGCGGGATGCGAAGGCGGAAAGAAGTACCTGCCTATACTATAACGATCGCGACGGACTTTTCATCGGCAAGTTTTATTATCTCGGCCCTGTCTATGAGGAATGTCCTGCCGGCCTCAAGCGCGAGCGCCGTCCCGCCCGCCCTGACGAGCCCCTCGACCGTCTCAAGCCCGACGAGCGGCACGTCGAAGCGCATATCCTGGTTGGGCCTGGCGAGCTTCGCAACGACGAAACCCTTCTTCGACACGGCTCCGGCCCTGGCGATCGTCTCGTCGGTGCCCTCAGCCGCCTCCAGCGCGATCACCGTCTTCGACTTCACGGCAACGGTCTGGCCGATATCAAGCCGCGCCAGCTCCCTTGCTATGCCGGTGGCGTACTCGATATCTGAGGCCTCCGACTCCGTGGGGCCCCTTCCGGTGAGGACGCCTTTCTGCGGGATGAGCTCGCCCAGGTACGGGGTCGGGTCCAGGATCTCGATGCCGAACTTTCCCAGGAATTTTGCCGCCTCTTTCAGTATCGAATAGTCCTTCCTGTCCTGCAGCTTGCCGAGCATCGTCTTCGCGCCGGCGTCAAGACGGTCGTTATTCTTAAAGATCATGTCTTTCCCGAGTTTTCCGAGCATGACTATTGTGCCGATCCTCTCGGCAACGACAGCGAAGATGGCCTTCTGTACCGCGCCCGGATCGACCCATATGAATTTATCGACACGGCTTTCCAGGGCGGGATCGGTCACGCCTTTAAGGCCGATACCGACGAGCTTCTCGCCTTTCGCGCGCGCGATATCCGCAAATATGATCGGGAGTTTGCCGCTTCCGGCAACGACGCCTATCTTTGCCATACCCTGCCTATTTCACCTCTCCAGGAGTCACGAACGCAAACATCATCTCCGCCTCGGTCACTACGGTGCCGTTCACCTTCGCCACTGCGCGCACCTGCAATATGCTTAACTTCCTCTTCAGTATATCCACTTCTATCCTCAGGGTATCCCCCGGTATGACGGGCTTCCTGAACCTGGCGTTATTTATGCCCAGGAAGTACGCGAGCTTGCCCAGGTTCTCCTCCGCGTTCAGGGCGCCGCAGCCGCCGACCTGCGCCATCGCCTCCAGTATCAGGACGCCGGGCATGATCGGGTGGCCCGGAAAATGGCCCTGGAAGAACGGCTCGTTGATCGTGACGTTCTTTATGCCGACGACCCGTTTGTCGCTGATCTCCAGTATCCTGTCGATCAGCAGGAAAGGATACCTGTGTGGCAGTATCTTTTGTATCATGTTTATGTCCAAGACTTTCCCCGAGATGTCCTGAGCTTCGTTTCCCATGTCATTCTCCTTTTTGCCTGCCTGCCGGACAGGCAGACGATCTCATCAGCTTAACCAGTTCCATGTTCAATCTGTGCCCGCTCTTTATGCCCACCACATGGCCTTTTACCGGCATGCCGGCCAGGTACAGGTCGCCGACCAAATCAAGGACCTTGTGCCTTGCCGGTTCGTCGGGGAACCTGAGCGTGTTCTTGATCGGGCCTCCGGCGCCCATCACGAGCGTATTGTCGTAATTGGCGCCCTTGCCGAGGCCTCTTTTCAAAAGCTCGAGCGCTTCGGCCTCTGAACAGAACGTCCTCGCCGGAGCTATCTGGCTCTCGAACGCGGCTTCATCCATGACGGCGCTGAAGAACTGCGTGCCGATGCCGGGATATGAAAGCGTGTAGGAGACGCGGAATACCGTGTCCGGGAATACGGCAATGAGCGAATCGCCCTGGCCGCGCCACAGGGCCTGGCGGATCTCCAGGAAGTCCCTCGGCGCGTCCTGTTCGACTATAGACGCCTTCTTCAGGGCATCCACGAAGCCTTTGGCGCTGCCGTCGAGGCCGGGCAGTTCGACATTATCAAGCTCCACGACGATATTATCGATCGAAAGCCCGGCGAGAGAGGCCAGGAGGTGTTCTGTCGTCTGGATCTGGAGCGGCCCCAGCCCGACCGCTGTCCTGCGTTCGGCCTGCGTCGTGTCGCCTGTGCCCAGCGATTTGATACTTAAAAGGGGTTTGTTCGGGAGGTCCGTCCGTATGAAATTGATGCCGCTGCCGGCAGGAGAGCTCCTGAGGGTCACGCTCACCTTATTGCCGGTCTGCAGGCCTACCCCTTCAACGGTAACCGGATCTTTGATCGTCCGCTGCTTTATCATGGTTCGACTCGCTTTGCTCGCCTGGTTCGACTTTGCTCACCATGGTGCCGAGCAAGGCAATCGTAAAATATCAGGCCGCGCCGAGGCATCACTTATTTTCCAGCTCTTTTATCTTCGCTTCAAGAGCGCGTACCCGGCCGAACAGTTTCGGGAGCAGCCCTACCGAGGCTATGAGCTCCCGCGCCTTTTCGATCGGCCTGGCAGGATACCAAAATACCGTGGTGTGAGCGGGGAATGACCTGGATACGCCCGACTTTGCGCCGGCCATGAAATAATCACCGAGTTTCAGGTGGTCCGACACGCCGACCTGGCCGCCGAGGACCACGTTCCTGCCGAGCTGGGTGGATCCCGCTACACCCGTCTGCGCCGCGAGAATGCAGTTGGGCCCGAGGATAACGTTATGCGCTACCTGGACGAGGTTGTCTATCTTGGACCCTTTGCCTATGACGGTCCTGGAAAAACGCGCGCGGTCGATCGTGGCGCCGGCTCCGATCTCAACGTCATCCTCGATCGTGACGGTACCGAGCTGCGGGATCTTGATATGCATGCCGTTCTTGTCAGTAAAATAGCCGAACCCGTCGGAGCCGATCACCGCGCCCGGATGGATGATGACCCGGTCACCGACGGTTATCGATTCCCGGATCGTAACGTTCGGATAGATGATACAGCCGGAACCTATCCTGGTCTTCCTGCCGACATAGCAGAACGGGTATACGACCGTCTTGTCGCCGATCTCGGCGCCGTCCTCAATAACAACATACGCTCCTAACGCGACGCCGGAGCCGAGTTTTACGCCCTTTGCAACGACCGCCGTCCGGTGTATGCCTTTGGGGTGCGGGATCCTCTCCGGCATGGCGAAGTTGATTATCTTGGAGAAGGCCGTGCCCGGGTCTTCGACCCTGATGACGGTCTTTGCATAGGATCCGCTGAGGCTCTTCGGGATAACGATGCATGCGGCCTTCGACCCGTCGATCATGCTTTCATACTTCGGGTCGAGAATGAAGGCGAGGTCCTTTTCACCGGCCTCCTTCACACCGTTGATGCCGCTTATGGACGCGTTGCCGTCGCCGGCGAGCTCGCCGCCTACGAAGAGCGAAACATCCCTGGCCTTGAATTGCATATGCTTCCTCCGCAATGATAAAGCGCAAAGTGATCACACTTTGCGCTTTATCCGCTAAAAGCAGCCCTCTTATTTATTAAGCCTTGTCAATACCTCATTGGTCAGGTCAAACTCCTGGCCTCCGTAGAGCAGCATCCGCGAATTGAGGACCAGATCATAGCCGTTCGCCTTCGCGTATTCGGTGACGATCTTCTCGATGTCTTTCAGGATGCCGCCGAGCATGTCGTTACGCTCTTTCACGAGCTCATCGCGTGTCACCCTGTCGAAGTCCTGCAGTGCCTTTATCTTGCTGTCGATCACTGCCTGCTTCTCGGCCTTCGCTTTTTCTGACAGGAGCGCCTGCTCGTCTTTGAGCTTCCGCAGCTCATCGACCATCTTCATGCGATCGCCTTCTTTTCCCTTGCCCTTTTCCTCAAGCTTCTTTTCGGAATCCTTGGTCTTCTTGTACTCATCAAATACCTTCGCCAGGTCGACATACGCGATCTTATACTCTTTCGCGAATGCCTGATTCGCAAGGCCGGCGACCAGCCCGAACGCGAACACCGCCGCTACCGCCAATACCGCTATCTTCCTCATTGCGCTCCTCCTCTTTCTTTTTTTTACTGACAACCGGCAATTGACAACTGCCTAGAACCCCCGGCTCATGCTGAAATAGAACTCGCCGGCACCTTTGTCGTCTTCATAATTCTTGATAAGCGGATATCCCCAATCCACCCTGACAGGCCCGAGCGGCGTCTTTACCCTGACGCCTATGCCGGCGCCGGCTTTGTAATGGCTGTCAAAGAGAAAATCACCCGCGTCAGACCAGACGTTACCCACATCGTAGAAGACCGCGCCTTTCAGCACCTTCTCATACAATGGGAACGTCACCTCCACGTTCCCGATCGCTATCGCCTCGCCGCCTATAGGCTCGTTGTTGCCCGGGTCTCTCGGGCCGACCTGTCTTTCCTTGTAGCCGCGGATAGTATTGGCGCCGCCGGCGAAGAAGCGCTCGTATATCGGCACATAATCGGAGCTGCCGTACGGCCTGGCCAGCCCCGCGCGCCCTTTCACCTCAAGATTGATTTTTTCCAGGAAGGTATAATAGTACGCGACCATGAACGTACCCTTCACGAAGTCCTTGTCGCCGCCGAGAATGCCGCCGGCGTCCTCTATCGAGCCGTTCACGATCCATCCCCGCTGCGGATTATAGACGTTGTCGCGCGAATCGAACGTCAGGTCGAGCATAAGGCTCGATATCCAGTTAGACCCGACTTCCCTGCTGAATTCGACCGAGGCGTTATCGATCAGGTCAGATATATTGACTTCTTCCAGCCGGTACGTCATCATCCCCTTAATGTAATCGGTAAACTCCTTGCCAAGCCGCAGGTCGCCGCCCGTCCTGATTTCGCTATATGCCCAGCCCACATCGCTGTTCTGGTTGTGCGACATCCTGTACACGTCAAAACCGAACGAGTACGGATATCCGAATATCCAGGGATCCGTCCAGCCGATATTGAAGTTGGTGCGCGTCATGCCGACCTCGGCCTTGATCGTGAGGTTCTGGCCGCCGCCGGTGAACGTCGGAAAATTCATGATGTCGAAATTGCGCTGGGTTATCTCGGCAAACCCGATCAGCTGGTCGACCGAGCTGTACCCGCCGCCGAATGAGAACTCGCCCGTCTTGGTCTCCTTGACCGTGACGACCATATTATGCACATTGGGGTCCTCGGTCGGCTCGGTATCGAAGTTGACGCCCTCGAAGAACCCGAGATTGTATATCCTCTCCTTTGAGCGTTTTATCTTGTCGCCGCTGAACCGCTCACCCGGGTATACCCTGAGCTCCCTGCGTATGACCACTTCCCTGGTCTTCGTATTGCCGCGGATCTCTATCTTGCCGACATTGACCGGGTCCTTGCCGTCGATCGTATACCTGATGTCTATATTGCCGGTCGCCTGGTTAAGGTTGCGCTCGATATCCAGCACGACGTTCATGTAGCCCTTGTTATAATACATCTCCTTGATCGCGGAGGCGTCTTCCCTCAGCGAGCGGTTGGAGAAAGGCTTGCCGGGCTTCATCCTTACCCTCGCCCTGATTTCCTTTTCCGGAAGGACGAGGTTCCCCTCAAGCGCTATATCGCCGACCAGGTACTGTTTGCCCTCTTTTATATTTATCACGATACTGAGGCTCGTTCCGTCCCCGCTGTAGGTCAGCGCCGGTACCGGCTCGGCATCCAGGTATCCAAGGTCGTCGTACAGAGACTTTATCCGCTCCGTGTCTTCCTGCAGCACGTCTTCCTTAAATATGCCGGGATTGAACCACCACGCCGGCTTTGTCTGCAGCACCTTTTTGATGTCACCCGTCTTGATCGCCTTGTTCCCGGCGATGTCGATCCTGGCCACCTTGACCTTCGTCTTCTCATCCACGATGACCGTGACGCGGGCCTTGTTCGTCTGTTTGTCGACATCGATCTCGTACCTGGCCTCGGCCAGCGGATAGCCCTTCTTCACGTAGAAATCTTTTATCTCGGCAACATCCTGCGCCAGGAGCGCCAGGTTCAACATCTCGTTCGGCTTCGACTTCATCATCGCCTTCAGCTTCGGGGCCCTGAACGCGACGTTCCCTTTGAACGCGATATCCTCGATGACGGCCTTCTCCTCCACGATGAACGTGACGGCCACGCCGGCGGCCTCGTCCTTAACGTCGATCGAGACGTCCGTGAAATATTCGGTCGCGTACAGCCTCTTCAGGTCGTCGTTCAGGACGTCCTGGCTGAACTTGTCGCCCGCCCTGGTTTTGATCTTCGACAGTACCGTCTCGGAGCTTATCGCCCTGTTGTTCTCAACCCGCACCGCGGTTATGTCCTTCCCGTCGTTGGAGCCGTACTGCGGATACGCGCTATCCGCGACCGCAGAGAATACAAAAGCGAGGACTATAAGGCCCGGGAAAAACGTGCGTGATTTCATACCCTCTCCATTTCTGCGTCCACAAACTCTTCGCCCCTTGTCACCAGGTTTTCGAACCTCATATATTCTCCGAGGAACGCAAGGTTCATGCTCCCCGTCGGGCCGTTCCTCTGTTTGGCTACGATCACTTCCGCCACGCCCTTATTCTCATCGGTCGGATTGTAATATTCCTCTCTCAGTAAAAGTATGACGAGGTCGGCATCCTGCTCTATCGCGCCGGACTCCCTGAGGTCGGAAAGCTGCGGCCTGTGGTCGGACCGCTGCTCGACGGCGCGCGAGAGCTGGCTGATGGCTATCAGGGGGACGTTGAGCTCCCTGGCGAGCGCCTTGAGCGACCGCGATATCTCCGAGATCTCCTGCTGCCTCGAATCCGCGTTTGCCGGGCCCTGCATCAGCTGGAGATAGTCGAGGACTATAAGCTTGATATCGAACTGCGCCTTCATGCGGCGCGCCTTCGCGCGCAGTTCCAGTACGGTAATGCCCGGCGTATCGTCGATATAGATCGGCGCCTCGGAGAGCTTCCCCGCGGCACTGACGAGCCTCGGCCAGTCGGACTGGGACAGGAATCCGGTCCTGACCTTGTGGGCGTCGACCCTCGCATGGGAGCAGAGCATCCTCTGGACAAGCTGTTCTTTCGACATTTCAAGGCTGAAGAACGCGACCGGTATCCTGGCGGTCACGGCGGCATGCTCGGCTATGCAGGTGGCGAACGCGCTCTTTCCCATCGACGGGCGGCCAGCGATCACGATAAGATCCGACGGCTGCAGGCCGGCGGTCTTGATGTCCATATCCCTGAAGCCGGTGCCGATCCCGGTGATGTTCTCTTTCCGCTGGTACAGGTTGTCTATCGTCTCTATCGAATTGCGGATAACTTCTCTCAGCGGCGTGAAACGCGTCGCGATCTTCTTCGAAGAGACGTCGAATATCATCTGCTCGGCCTTGTCGACAAGCCCGTCCACGTCCCGCGAGGTGTCGTAGCACTCCGCGACGATCTTCGTAGCGGTGTTGATCAGGCTGCGCAGGATCATCTTCTCTTTGACTATCTTCGCGTAATGGACGAAGTTCGCCGCGGTCGGAACGCTGGAGGCCAGGGCCGTCACGTAGGCGGGTCCGCCTGCCTCATCGAGCGAATTGGCTTTTTTCAGCTCTTCAATGATCGTGATCAGGTCGACGCCCTTATTCTGGTCGAAGAGCTGAATGATGGCGGCGTATATCCTGCGGTGGGATTCTTTATAGAAATAGTCCGGGCCGAGCGTCTCTATCGCCAGCGGTATGGCCTCCTTGTCCAGCAGCATTGAACCCAGGACGGCCATCTCCGCGTCGATACTCTGCGGCGGCACCTTATCGATCATATCTTGTTGTTGGGCCATTGCATTTCTTTGCGATCAGGTTTTCTTTACGACCCAGAGCCTGACACTGGCTTTGACTTCCGGATGGATTTTCACGGCTACCTGGTAGACACCGAGTTTTTTTATCGGTTCGTCGAGTACGATGTCTTTCTTGTCGATCTCGATACCCTCTTCCTTCAGGGCGTCCGCGATGATGTCGCCGGTGACCGAGCCGAACAGCTTCTCCTCTTCGCCGGCCTCGACGCTTATCGTCAGCGACAGGTTCGAGATCCTGTTGGCGAGCGCCCTGGCGGCCTCGACGCGCTTGGCCTCCTCGGCCGACTCTTTCTTCTTCAACACTTCCAGGATCTTCATATTGCCCGGTGTAGCGACCTTCGCCTTGTTGCTCGGTATCAGAAAATTCCTGGCGTATCCGGTCGCGACCGAAATTACCTGCCCGGTCTTGCCGAGCCTGTCGACGTCCTGGATCAGTATGACTTTCATGGCATTACTCCGCTACAAACGGTAAGAGCGCCAGCACGCGGGCCTTCTTAATGGCCTTCGCAAGCTGCCGCTGGTGCCCGGCGCAGTTCCCCGATATCCTCGACGGGACGATCTTCCCCCGCTCGGTAATGAACCGCCCGAACTTCTGGTAGTCGAGGTAATCGATCGCCGTGACCTTGTCCATGCAGAACCTGCAGGGCCTTTTCTTGTATACCTTCTTCTTCAGGGGGTCTTTTTTTACCTTTTTTCTGTCCGGCTTAAACGGCTTGATGAACATTCATGTCTCCTGGTTGGTTTTTCATATTGATTATTTTTTAAAACGGGGCTTCTTCGCTGCCCGGGCCGGCGCCAACCGACTTCTCGTCATGCGGCAGGCCCGCTTCCTCGCTCAGGTTTATCGTCTCGACCTCTTCCGGCGGCAGACTCTTCTTACCCGGGCCGCCCTGCTTGTCGCCCATCCTCAGGAACTGGACGTTGTCGGCTATCACTTCGACGGTGTTCCTCTTCTGCCCATCCTGCGTCTGCCAGTCCCTCGACTGGAGCCTTCCCTCCACAAAGACGGGACTGCCCTTCGAAAGATACTCGCCGCACACCTCGGCCCTGCGCCCCCACGCGACGATCCTGATGAACGACGCCTGCTCTTTCTTCTCGCCGGACTGTGTCTTGTAGACGCGGTTGACGCCCAGCGTGAAGGTGGCGACGGCGGAGCCGCTCGGTATGTATCTCAGCTCCGGGTCTCTGGTAAGGTTTCCTATCAGCATCACTCTATTCAAACTTGCCATTTTTTCTCTCCGAATATGTACGTCAGTCCATAGTTCTCAGTCGACAGTCCACAGCAAAAGCTTTATCTGTGGACTATGGACTGTCGACTAACCCTTATCTCCTGGTTATCATCGTCCTGATGATATCGGCGTTCAGTTTATAGGCCGCATCCAGCTTCGTGATGCTCGCGGCCGGCGACTCGAAGTCGAGCTTGTAGTAGTAGCCCTCTTTGAACTTCTTCACGGGGTAGACGAGCTGCCGCTTGCCCCAGACCTCTTCCTTCTTGATGCTCCCGCCGTTCTTCGTGACAAGGTCGCCGATGGTCCTAAAGACATCCTTCACCTCATCATCCTTGAAATCGGGCTTTACTATGAATATCCCTTCGTAATTGTTCACCTTTCCTCCGTCAATTTTGTCATTAGATTACCACATTATATTACATAAATCAACCCTTTCGACAGAGCTCAGGGTTGACTACATTCCCGTCTCAGGACGTCCCGGCCTTTCTCTTATTGTATTTACTCATGGCCGTGTCGATGCCGTCCTCTATCATCGAGGCCACCGCGTCCCGGGCCATCGCCACGGCATGGGCGGCACTGCGGTGCTGCTTCTTCTTAAACGGGGTAAGGACGTAGTTGGTGATATCCCCCTTATGGGCCTCGGTGGCTATGCCAACCTTGAGCCTGGGGAAATCGTCCCGCTTCAGTATATGGATGATCGATTCCAGGCCCTTGTGGCCGCCCGAGGAACCCTGTTTCCTAAGCCTTATTGTGCCGAGCTCGAGGTTGATGTCGTCGCAGACCACGAGAAGGTCTTCGACATCCTTCACCTCGCGGCCGAAGAGCTCGCCGACCGCATTGCCGGAGAGGTTCATGAATGTCTGGGGCAGAACCAGCAGCACGTCGATGCCGGCGACCTTCCCTTTCCCGGAAACGGAAAAGTGGCGCGCCTGCTTCATCCTGATCTTGTTGTCTTTCGCGAGCGCCTCGACGACCGCAAAACCGATATTATGCTTGGTGTCCTTATATTCAAGCCCGGGGTTGCCCAGGCCGACGATACACTTCACCGAAGCACCTATTCTTTCTTCGCTTCTTTCTTCACTTCTTTCGGCGCTTCCTTCGGGGCTTCCGTCCCTGCGGCTGGCTCCTCGCCCTCGGCTTCCTTCTTCTTCCTGATGAGCTCCGGCTCCACCGCGCCTTCCGCGACTGCTTCCTCTTTCGGGGCCTCGACCTTCTGGGCCTTGATGATGATCGCGATGAGCTCCGGGTCGTTCAGCACCTTAACCCCTTCCCGCACGGCAATATCCTTCACGTGCAGCGCATCGCCTATCTTCATGTTCGAGATATCGGCTTCGATCTTTTCCGGGATATCGGCAGGCAAACATTCGACCTGCAGTTCCCACATGACGTGCTCGAGGGTGCCTCCGTCGACCTTCACACCGACCGCCTCGCCCTTCGACGCAAGCGGGACGTTGACCTTCAGCGTTTCGGTCAGCGATATCTCGTTGAAATCAACATGCAGGATGCCGTCCTTGATCGGCTCGCGCTGGATCTCCTTGATCAGGACGGTCTTGTCCTGCGGGCTGCCCTCGCCGGATATCTTCAGCGTGATGATGACGTTCTCTCCGGCCTTCGTCTGGAGGACATTGTCCAGGTCGTCTCCCGATATCTCGAGGCTGAGCGCGCCTTTCCCGCCCCTGTAGACGTTCGCCGGGATGATGCCCCTGTTCCTCAGGTCCTTGGCGACCCTCTTACCGGTGAGCGTCCTGACAGTAGCTTTCAGCAATACTTTTTCCATGACCACACACTCCTCATTTAGCTAAACAGCACACTGATGGATTCTTCTTCGTGAATCCTCTTTATCGCCTCTCCGAGAAGCCCTGCGACGGAAAGGACTTTTATCCTCGGGAGCATCTTCTCCTTCGGAATGGGTATCGTATCGGTCACGACGAGTTCCTTGATCGCCGATCTTTTAAGCCGCTCGATCGCCGGCCCGCACAGCACCGGGTGCGATATCATCGCGTAGACATCCAGCGCGCCCGCCTTTTTCACGGCGTCCGCGGCCTCGACGAGAGAACCGGCCGTCGCGACCATGTCATCGACCAGCACGACGGACTTACCCTTGACGTCGCCCATGATGTGCATCGCCTCGGCTTGACTGTCATTGACGCGCCGCTTGTCGACGATCGCCAGCCCGCATTTCATGCGCTTGGCGTAGGCCCGCGCCGTCTTGATGCCGCCGACGTCGGGCGTAACGATGACGAGGTTCTTGTCGAGCTTGAGCTTCCTGATATATTCCGCAAAGATCGTGAACGCGTACAGGTGGTCGAGCGGTATGTCAAAAAATCCCTGTATCTGGCCGGCGTGCAGGTCAACTGTGAGGACCCTGTCGGCGCCCGCCACCGTGAGGACATTTGCCACGAGCTTGGCGGTGATCGGGACTCTCGGCTGGTCTTTCCTGTCCTGGCGCGCGTACCCGAAATAAGGCAGCACCGCCGTGATCCGCTGCGCGGAGGCCCGCTTCAACGCGTCGATCATGATTAAGAGTTCCATCAGGTTATCGTTCGACGGGTGCGACGTCGACTGGATCACGAAGACGTCGTGGCCCCTGGCGTTCTCGTTTATCTTGACGCGTATCTCGCCGTCGGAGAACGTGTCGACCGACGCGTCGGCCAGCTTCACCTTCAGATATTTGCATATCTTCACCGCAAGGGCCTTACTGGAATTCCCGCCAAAGATCAAGAGACCGTTTTTCACCTGCGCACCTTCCTTCCTGCCCCGCCCTCACAGAGGAAGGTGCGGGGCCCGCCCTTATTTGTGTTTGTTGTTATTTCTCCTGATTATCCTGGCCGGCACGCCCACGGCCGTCGCGCCCTTCGGCACATCGCGGTTCTTCAGCACAACGCACCCCGCGCCCAGGACGGCCCCTTCGCCTATCGTGACGGGCGCGACGAGACGCGCCCCCACGCCGATGAATGCCCCGTCGCCGATGGAGGTCTTGTGCTTGTTCCTGCCGTCGTAGTTGGCCGTTATCGTGCCCGCGCCGATGTTCGCGTTCCTGCCGACGGTGGTATCGCCGAGATACGTGTGGTGCTTGATCTTGGTCCCGTCCCCGACCGCGGTCCGGACGAGCTCCACAAAATTGCCTATCAGTATATCGTTACCGACCGTAACGTCGGCCGTCAGGCGCGCGAACGGGCCTATATGGCAGCGCTTGCCGATCCGGACGTTCGGTCCTATGAACGTATTGGGCCCGATCACGGTATCCTGCCCTATGGTAACGCCGGGATATATCGTCGTCGAGGACGGATCCTCGATGGTCACGCCGCTTTCCATCGCTTCATCGAGCACCTTCTCCTTCAGGTACCGGATCGCCTCCGCGAGATCCTTGCGCGAGTTGATCCCTGTCATCTGGCATGAATCGTCCATCTTTACCGATTCGACAGGCCGAGAGCGTTTATGCAGGATCTCGACCGCGTCGGTAAGGAACAGCTCCTTCTTCGCGTTATTCGGCCTGATCTGGCCGAGCGCGTCGAACAGGTCTTTCGCCTTGAAGCAATAGGTCCCGACGTTCACTTCGTTTATCACTTCCTCGTAAAGGCGGGCATGCTCTTCTTCGATTATCTTCGTGATCCTGCCGGCTCCGTCGCGCATGATCCGGCCGTAGCCGGTCGGGTCCCTCAGCTCCGCAGTAAGGAGCGTGAGGCTCGCGTCGGAATCCTTATGTTTTACTATCAGCTGCCGTATCGTGTCGGTCTGTATCAGCGGCGTATCCCCGCAGATGACGAGACAATCGCCGGTGAATTTCGCCAGGAGCTTGTCGGCCGCCGCGACCGCATCGCCCGAGCCGAGAGGTTTCTTCTGTATGACGACCTTCGTGTTTTTTACCGTTTCCGATTCCCGCAAAAGATCGCTGCCGTATCCGGCCACGATAATGATATCGGCGACGCCTGCGCCCCTCACGGCATCGAGGACGTACGATATAATCGGCCTGCCGAATATCTCGTGCAATACCTTCGGGACTTCGGATTTCATCCTCGTCCCCTTGCCTGCCGCAAGCACTATAGCGACGATGTCTTTCAAAAGTTACCTCTCGTCGAACCATGGTTGCCCAGCCTGGATTCGAACCAGGACCCTCAGCTCCAAAGGCTGGTGTGCTACCATTACACCACCGGGCAGTTTAGCCGGAAATTTTTTCGCGCCTACAACTCTATATCGTTATCCTCGTCGACGATCGGGGCGGCCCTAACCGGACCCCGCGACGGCGCGGCGGGCGCGGCACCGGAAGGAGCGCCGGAAACGGGGCCGTGAACGGAAGCTGAGCCGGAACCGGGGGCTGACGGCGACTTCCTATCTTTCTCGTACGCCTCAAGGACCTTTTTCTGTATATAATCCCTGCACTCGGTTGTGATCGGGTGCGCTATATCCTTATGCTCGGATTCCCTCGTCTCGTGTCCTGCGGCTGACGGGGCCGGCTTTGGCTCTGTTATCGGAAGCGCTGAACCGCAGCTGTTGCAGTACCGCGACCTGACGACGTTCCTGAAGTTGCACTTGGGGCACGGTTCTTTAAGTTTTCTTGAAGGCATCGCGACGAAAAGGCCCTTGGTGCCTTCGATGACCTTGACGTTGCGCACGACGAACATGCCGTCGAACGTCAATGTCGCGTAAGCCTTTAATTTCTTGTCCTGTCCCTCTTTCAAGAAAATCTTTATCTCTGTGATCTCCATGCTTGTATACTCCTCGAATTTGCGTGCAAATTCGATACTGAAGCGCCGTTACATGATGCGACGAAAAGGAGCATCATAGGCGCTTAAGTATCTTAAATTTGCCCTTTAACCTACACTTCAGTCTCAACGATGAACGCCTGCCAGCGCTTTCTTGCACGCGCCGGCACACTGCGAAACAGCCTCTCTTTAGCCTGTGTCGCCCCCTTTCTCGTCTTGTAGAGACAAAATACGCTTGGCCCGCTTCCCGAAACAATGGCTCGTTTGCCCAGTGAAGAGGCCAAGCATTGAATTATCTTTCCGATAACCGGTCTTTTGCCTGCTACTACGCTTTCCAAGTCGTTCCACAGAAGCCCTTCCGCGTCGTTCCATCTCTTGGGGAAGGCCATTTTATCACCGCCCGATGCCCATGTCAAGTTTTTATCCAGCCCTTTATAGGCGTCTTTTGTGGCAACTTTAAAGCCGGGATATATCAAAAGATGCCACAATTTCAGCCTGGAATCGACAGCCCGAAGTCTGTCCCCTATGCCCCTGCCTATGGCATAAGGGGTGTTTAAGAGGAAAAACGGCACGTCCGCACCCAGTCTTGACCCGATCCGCCTCAGCACGCCATTAGGGATATCTAAACAATATAGCCTATTGATACCTTCTAGTGTGGCTGCGGCGTCAGAGCTCCCCCCTCCCAGGCCTGCCGCGATGGGGATGCGCTTCCTGATTTCTATCCTGACCCCGCCCTGGACTTTTGCCTGCCTCAAGATGGCCTCGGCGGCCTTATAGGCTATGTTGTCCTGCGCCTTTGCAGTTATGAACCTGTCCGAAGAGAGGGTGATGCCTTTGGGGATGCGGGTGATCCTGATCCGGTCTGCGAGCGAGATCCGTTCAAAGAGGGTGTGAATGGTGTGATAGCCGTCTGTACGCTTGGCGAGGACTTTCAGGAAGAGGTTTACCTTCGCGGGAGCTGTCAGTACGATGGAATTCATGTTTGTATTTTCGCTTAACGACGACTTTTGCAGCTGCCTTCCGCTTCCGGGGCGGCGCCTACTTTTGTGCTTGCCTACGCTTGTCGCACATTTGCGTTAGGCATGCAAATGTGCTGTGGAAAAATTTTGATGCCTGCCCGACCGCATGAAAACACATTCTGGCAGGCGGGGCCAATGAACCCGGACTGTCGGCTGCCTCTTGACAGGTTTCATTGGCCTTGCTGTATCGCCAAGAGGTATCAAAATTTTTAACAGCTTGGGCTCGCACAAAAGCTTCGCCGCCGGGCGTTTCTATACCCCCACCAATATTTTTCGGCTTCTTCCAGTGGCGGAACTTTTGGGCGTCCGCATTCAACCAAGCCCGGAGGCCTGGGTGTTGAGCGGGGCCTAAAAATTGCGAGCGGGCATGGATCCGCCGAAGCCAATCTCTCACCTACACATGCAACGGCGAAGGCGGAGAGCGAGCAATTTTTCGGAGTGTGGTTTTCCTCGCAGGGGAAAACCACACGTCC
>CAYGRZ010000015.1:0-31385 GCA_964352425.1 uncultured Planctomycetia bacterium
TAGCGCAACACTTAACTCTGGTATACTATACCGGAAGAAAGGGGTGTTGCGTATGATACAATATCAAAGGTTGAGTATGAATGAGCGTGAAGAGATCTCCATTGGGCTAGCCCAGAGGCGCAGTAGGCGCGAGATTGCCTCCGGCATAGGCCGCAGTCCCTCCACAGTCTCCCGGGAGATCCTCCGCAATCATTACCATGGGTACGACTATATCCACTATAGAGCCGCTAAGTCTCAAAGGCTGGCTGATCGACTAGCCCACAAGCCCCGCAGACAACGCAAGCTCGAAACAAACCGCCCCTTGCGAAAATTCGTATTCGATCAACTGAACGAGCTCTGGTCGCCGGAACAGATTGCCAAAAGCCTTAAAACGTTGTACCCTCTAGACATGACCATGCGCGTCTCTCCAGAGACCATCTACTCATATCTGTACGTCTGGCCGCGAGGCTCATTGCGCAAGGTCATACTCAAATGTCTCCGCCGTAAGCATAAATACCGCCGGGTATACGGCAAAGTCCGCGTTAAGCGACAAGCCATACAGGACTTTATCAGCATCGAAGAGCGCCCCAAGGAGGTGGCCGACCGCATCATTCCCGGCCACCGGGAGGGCGATCTTATCATGGGCCATAACAACGCCACGGCCTTAGGCACATTGGTCGAGCGGACCACGCGCATGACCTTCCTGGTCCGGCTTATCAACAAAGATGCTATGTCGGTGCGCACAGCATTCGCTCGAAAATTCACGCATCTTCCCGAAGGCCTTAAGCGCTCCTTAACATATGATAACGGCCAGGAGATGGCTGAACATAAGCTCTTTACAAAGAGCACGCGGATGCAGGTCTACTTTGCCCATCCGCACTCACCCTGGGAACGGGGTACGAATGAGAACACCAATGATCTCATTCGCCAGTTCTTCCCTAAGGGCATAGACTTCTCAAAAGTCTCTCTTAAACAGATCAACAGGGCACAACGTATGTTAAATGACCGGCCACGAAAAGTCTTAGAGTTTTCAACGCCGCATGAAGCGTTCGTCAAGCTGTTGCACCAGTAACTGGAATCTGCCCTGTTAACAAATTTTGATACATCTTGGCGATACAGCACGGCCAGGGAAACTGCTCAATAGTTATCCACAGCGTAGGTCACCCTTAAGGGTGACCTACATATAATAGTGATACGTGGCAGGTTCATCGGCCCCGCCTGCCAGAATGTGTTCTCATGCGGTCGGGCAGGCATCAAAATTTGTCCACAGCAGATTTACACGCCTAATGTAAATCTGCGACCCTTCGGTAGTACTCAGGGTCGTCCTGAGCGAAGTCGAAGGACGACAAGCGAAGGCGGCCACAAAAGTCACCGCCGCCTGCGAAGATAAGCTGAAAATATTACCTTTACATTTTTGAGGGAGTGTGTTAACATAAGCAAAAAGCGAGGTAGAGGGAAAATGGCGTTGGTGAAAGAAAAGAAGAATGAGATCATAAAGACCTTTAAGTCGAATGAGAAGGATACCGGTTCTTCGAGTGTCCAGGTCGCCCTCCTTACAGAGAGGATCAACTCTCTCTCCGGGCATTTCAAGGAGCATAAGAAGGACCACCATTCGAGGCAGGGGCTTTTGCGCATGGTGTCGATACGCAGGAGACTTCTTGAGTATCTTAAGAGGAAGGACCTGAAGGAATACCAGAATCTCATTAAGAAACTGGATCTCAGAAAATAACGGTGTCTGCCCCCGGTGGGGCAGGTATTATGCGCACGAACGAGAGTTTACGCGTTGGCGCATTTTTTTATGGATAAAAAGGGGCATATGATAAAAAAATTCGAGATTACCGTAGGACGCGGACGCATCATTATCGAGACGGGACGGATGGCAAAGCAGGCGGACGGCGCGGTCACCGTCCAACTCGGCGGGACGGTCGTGCTGGCCACCGCCGTAGGCTCAAATAACAGGAGGGAAGGCGTCGATTTCTTCCCGCTTACGGTCGAGTACCAGGAGAAGACGTACGCGGCGGGCAAGATCCCCGGCGGCTGGTTCAAGCGCGAGGGACGCCCTACCGAGAAGGAGATCCTGACCTCGAGACTCATCGACAGGCCCATACGGCCGCTCTTCCCGAAGGGTTTCATGAACGAGGTGCAGGCGGTCGCGCTGGTCCTTTCCAGCGACCAGGAAAATAATTCAGACGTGCTGGCGATGAATGGCATATCGACAGCGCTCGTCATATCCGACGTACCGTTCGGCGGCCCGATAGCAGCTGTCCGGGTCGGCAGGATAGACGGCACATTCGTCATCAATCCGACGTTCAAGGAGCTTGAGTCGAGCGACCTCGATCTCGTGGTCGCGGGAACGCGTTCGAACGTCATCATGATAGAGTCAGGCTCGAAAGAACTGAGCGAAGATGTCATCGCTGACGCGATAGCCTTTGCGCACCGCCAGCTGCAGCCGCTGATAGACGTGCAGGAGAAGATGGCGCGCGAGCTTGGCATGAAGAAGAGGGAATATACGGCCTTTCTGGCGGACGAAGGCCTCCTCAAGAAAGTTAAGGACGCCTCGGTCGCGAAACTCGACGAGATCAACAGGCTCGGGACGAAGGAGCAGCGCGAAGAGGCTATGGACCTCCTGTGCAAGGATCTCATCGTCAAACTTGTGACTGAGGATTCGGGATATTCAGAAAAAGATGTCAAGAACGCCCTCATGGAGGTCGAGGAAGAGGACGTGAGACGGTTCATTATAGAGAAGAAGAAGCGTGTCGATGGCAGGCGGTTCGACGAGGTACGGCAGATCACGTGCGAGGTCGGCCTGCTGCCCCGGACGCATGGTTCCGGGTTATTCACGCGAGGGCAGACGCAGAGCTTGTCGGTCACGACGCTGGGCACCAGCGGCGATGAGCAGACTATCGAAGCGCTCGAGGGCGAGCTGCAGAAGAACTTCATGCTGCATTACAACTTCCCGTCGTTCTCGGTCGGGGAGACGAAGCCGATGAGGGGCCCCGGAAGGCGCGAGATAGGCCACGGCGCGCTTGCCGAGAGGGCGCTCAAGGCCGTCATGCCCTCAAAGGAAAAATTCCCGTACACCGTGCGGGTGGTCTCCGATATCCTTGAATCGAACGGCTCCTCCAGCATGGCGACGGTCTGCGCGAGCTCTCTTTCGCTCATGGACGCCGGAGTCCCGATCACAAAGCCGGTAAGTGGCATAGCGATGGGCCTCGTGAAAGAAGGAAGCCACGAGATCATTCTGACCGACATCGGCGGGGTCGAAGACCATTACGGCGACATGGACTTCAAGGTGGCAGGCACCGTGGATGGCATCACGGCGGTGCAGATGGATCTGAAGATACAAGGCATATCAACGGAACTTGTCAAGAAGGCGCTTGCTGAAGCGAAGACCGCGAGGCTCTTCATCATGGACAAGATGATGCAGGCCATCGCGAGGCCGAAGGAAAAGATATCCGACTTCGCGCCGCACATCGAGAGCTTCAAGATAAGCCAGGATAAGATCGGCGCCGTCATCGGGCCGGGTGGCAAGAATATAAAGAAGATCATCGCCGATACGGGATGTACCGTCGATATCGATGACGATGGCATCGTGCAGGTCGCCTCTCAGGACGGCGCGGCCATCGCGAGAGCGGTCGCCATGATAAAGGGAATGGTCGAGGAGGCCGAGGTCGGCAAGATCTATACGGGCAAGATCACGCGCCTCATGAACTTCGGCGCGTTCTGCGAGATCCTGCCCGGCAAGGAAGGCTTGATCCACGTCTCCGAGCTGGCCCCTAAATTTGTCAAGACGGTCGATGAGGTTGTCAAGACCGGCGATGTCGTCACCGTCAAGTGCATCGAGATAGACGATCAGGGCCGCGTGAACCTGTCGATAAAACAGGCCGATCCCAGTTACGTGCCGGAACCCAGGCCCGAAGGCGCTCCTCCGGAAGGCAGGCGCGAGAGGCCGCCGAGGCGCGAATTCAGAAGATAATCGGCTATAGTAAGCTGATGGTGAGATACCTTGAAGCGCGTAACGATATCCCTTAAACGAAAAGAGGGTTGCGAAGACATCCCTCTTCCCACATACGCGACCCCCGGCTCCAGCGGGATGGACCTGTGCGCTGACGTAGACGGGGAAGTGACATTATTGCCAGGCGAGATCAGACTGATATCGTCTGGCATTTATGTAAGTATCCCCGAAGGCTATGAGGCCGAGATAAGGCCCCGCAGCGGCCTGGCCTTAAAACACGGCATCAGCCTCGTCAATACGCCGGGCACGATCGATGCCGACTACCGCGGCCTCGTGGGGCTCATCATGGTAAATCACGGTAAAGAGCCTTTCAGGATAAAGCGCGGCGACCGCATTGCCCAGATGGTCATACAAGAAGTGGTAAGGGCCGATATGACAGTGATGGATTCACTCGATGAGACGGCCCGGTCAGCCGGCGGATTCGGCCACACGGGGAGATGAGCGTGGCGGTCTTCGAGGCGATCATACTGGGTATAGTGCAGGGGCTGACCGAATTCTTCCCGGTATCGAGCTCGGGCCACCTCGTGATACTCCAGGGCCTCTTCGGCCTGAAGGAGCCGCAGCTGGCGTTTGATGTATTCCTGCATGTCGGGACGCTGGCGGCCGTGCTGGTATATTTCCGTCATGACATACGGTGGCTTTTCGGAAAGAACCGCAAGGACCTCGTTTATATCATAACCGCTTCGATTCCGACATTTCTGATAGGGTTTCTGTTCAAGGATGCCGTGGAGCGGTTCTTCGGGATGCCGAAGGTCGTCGGTTACATGATGCTGGTCACGGGGCTCGCCCTTATTGCGACCACCGTCTATACGAGGCTCAATAAACATGCCGGCGGGAAAAAACAAAGCGTTGCCAATTCGGTCGTGATAGGCGTCGCACAGGGGATAGCGGTCATGCCGGGCATATCGAGGAGTGGGGCTACGCTCTCGGCGGGCATACTCTCCGGCCTCAATCATCATACCGCATTCAGATTCTCGTTCCTCCTGTCGGTTCCGGCGATCCTCGGCGCGACGGGCCTGAAAGCGGTCAAGATAGGTCAGAGCCTCGCCGCAGGCGACGCCGTCAGTTTTATCGCGGGAGCTCTCACGGCGATGGTGGTCGGGCTTTTCGCGATCGATGTGCTGCTCAGGCTGGTCAAGGACAACAAGCTCTACCTCTTCGGAATCTATTGCATTTTGGCGGGTGCAGCCGTTATAATACTGCTATAGGATATGGAAAAGAACAACAGCAGACAGAATAATATAAGGGAAGAGCGGCCGGATAAGAAGTGGAATGAGATCCAGGCCGTTATTCTCTTTGCGCTCGCGCTTCTCATCCTGATAAGCCTGGCGACGTTCAGCTTCTCCGACCTGAAGATGTTCACCTCTCGGCCGAACATGCCCGTGAAGAATTTCGCCGGGATATTCGGGATGTATGTCGGCGGGGCGCTCTTCTTCCTGATGGGCTTAAGCTCGTATGTGATGCCGCTCTTGGTCCTTTCGTGGGCCGCCGCGAGGCTCTACGGCGTCACGCCGCAGAAGATCCTCTTCAAGATATCCGGGACGTTCTTCCTGATCCTTGCCTCAAGTTCGATATTCTCGATGTTCGGCAGCGCCGACAACGCGCTGCGCTTCAGCCTCGGCGGCATCGTTGGGCTCATGTTCTCCGATTTCCTCGTCAAGTATCTCGGCAGGGGCGGCGCGCTGCTCGTGATAGGGGTGCTCTTCCTGCTCTCACTGATACTGGCGACCGAATTCCTACTCTTGCCGTTCCTGTCCGGGGTCTTCCGTCGGTTCGCGGGCGTGCCCGAAGAGATCAAAGAGCGCCTGTCGAAGAGGGGTGAGAGCCCGACGTTCACGGTAAAGAAGAAGCCCGTCATCAACATCGCGCAGGGGCCGAAGGCGGCCGTGACGAAAGACATGATGGCCAGGTCAAAGGACATGTTCGAGAGTATAAAGACGACGCTCGGCGGCAAGGCCGAGAAGCCGCCGGTCATTAAAGTTGCGCCCGCCCCGATCGCGAAGAGGGAGCCGCTCGCGGTGACGGCGGAGGCGTCTGTCAAGACGTTCCCGGCTGCAACGAAACAGGGCTCACCCGCGCAAGGTCTCTACAAGCTTCCCGTCCTGGACATCCTGGATCTGCCGCCTGTGATAGAGGGGAAGAAGGTGAAGGAAGATTTCGAGAACATCTCCCGGATACTCGAGGAGACGCTGCGCGATTTCGATATAGAAGGCAAGGTCGTCGAGATAAACAAGGGCCCGGTCATCACCAGGTATGAGCTCGAACCCGCGCCGGGCGTCAAGGTCCACCGGATAACGTCCTTAAGCGACAACATAGCCCTTGCGATGAAGGCGCAGAGCGTCAGGATCGTCGCGCCGATACCGGGCAAGGGGACCATAGGTTTTGAAGTGCCGAATTCGCACAGCACGCTCGTGTACCTGCGGGAAGTGCTCGATTCGGAGGAGTACCGGAAGATGAAGTCAAAGCTGAAGATGGCGCTCGGCAAGGACATCGCAGGTACGCCAGTCGTCGCGGACCTCTCCAGGATGCCGCACCTGCTGATCGCCGGAGCGACCGGTTCCGGAAAGACCGTCTGCGTCAACACGATCATCACGAGCCTTCTGTTCAATGCCTCACCCGACGAGCTCAAATTCATCATGGTCGACCCGAAGCGGGTAGAACTGGTACCGTTTAATGACCTCCCGCATCTGCTGACGCCTGTCGTCACGGATGTGAAGCGCGTGGCGACGACGCTGGGCTGGGTGGTGAGTGAGATGGATTCGCGGTACGAGCTCTTCGCCAAGGTCGGGGTGCGTAACATCGACGGGTATAACGAGCGCTACGCCAATGCGCAGGCGAAGGCAGACGAAGACGAGCTCGCGCAGCTGCCGTACATCATCGTGGTGATAGACGAGCTCGCGGACCTTATGATGGTGGCGCGCGACGATGTCGAGAGCACGATCACGCGCCTTGCCGCGCTGTCGAGGGCGGTCGGCATCCATATGATCATAGCCACACAGAGGCCGTCGGTCGATGTCATTACCGGCGTTATCAAGGCAAATTTCCCGGCGAGGATATCGTTCAAAGTGGCCTCGAAGGTCGATTCCAGGACCGTCCTGGACTCCAACGGCGCGGATGACCTGCTCGGAAGGGGCGACATGCTCTTCATGGAGCCGGGCGCCCCCGATACCGTCAGGGCGCAGTGCAGCCTGATCTCCGACAAGGAGATCGAGAAGGTAACGACGATGATCAAGGCGCAGCGCTCGCCCCAATATATCGCCGAGATCTCCGAAGTCCAGAAGAAGGGCGTGTTCAAAAAATTCGACAAAGATGAGGTCTATGAAGAGGCCGTGAAGCTGATCCTCGAGACGCAACAGGCATCGGTGTCGGTGCTGCAGAGAAGGCTCGGCCTCGGCTACACGCGCGCGGCGCGCCTCATCGACATGATGGAAGACGAGGGCATTGTCGGGCCGTACCAGGGCTCAAAGCCCCGGGACATCCTTACGACATTAGAGGAGTACCAGGCAAAAAATGACGAACACGAGCCAGGCAAGTAAGATGACGATGGCCGGCATAGGCGATATGCTGCGGGAGGCCCGGGAGAAGAAGTCGCTCACAATCGACCAGGCCCAGAAGCAGACGCATATACATTCCACGGTCATAAAAGCCCTCGAGGAGGGCCGGTGCGACGACGTCCTGAACCCCACCTACGTAAAGAGCTTCCTTAAAAAATACGCCGATTATCTCGGCCTCGATTCGCGGAAGGCCCTCGACGAATACGGGGCGCTCCATCCCGCTGCACAACGGCAGGAGAGAGGCCTGTTAAAACCGGCTCACCCGCCCGGACTCGAGAGCGCTCCCGACCTGTCGGGGATAGCGCCGGCGGCCAGGCTTATCGCGATCACGGTCGCCGTCGTGGCCCTGATCGTCTTTGCCGGCGGCAGGATCATCACGCATTTTAACAGACAGAAGTTCATCAAACAGGCGGTGGTGTTGAAAAATGCGTCGGCAGCCAAAACGTCGAAGGCTGCAAAAAAGAAGAGTTCCGCAAAAAAGCCGGTCGCCCAGGCCCCTATCCCCAAGAATGTCCCGCTGAAACTTCTGCTGAAGGTCAACCATGATGTGCTCGTGAAGCTCAAAGTGGACGGAAATCTCCTGTTCGGGAAGGTCCTCCCGAAGGGCATGGCCGAGGAGTTTACGGCGGAGAAGGCTATCAATATTTTTGTCGCGAAAGGCGAATATATAGAGCTGGTCCTCAACGGGAAATCGCTCGGGTCGCCCGGCAGGGGCGTTCTCGATGCTGTAGAGGTCACCAGGAACGGCGTCAGGGTGAAGTAGGGTCAATGGTTAAGATTTTTGCCGGCACCAATTTCTTTAGCCCTTAGCCCTTAAGCCCTCGGCCCTTAGCCCTATCTTATGAAAACATTCTCGATCATCAGCCTCGGCTGTCCCCGGAATCTTGTCGACTCGGAAGTCATGGCCGGCTCTCTTAAGCAAGGCGGGTTTAGGATGGCCGGCGCGGAAAAGGACGCCGAGGTCTGTGTGATAAACACCTGCGCCTTCATAGGGTCGGCGCGGGAGGAGTCGGTTGACGCCATTGTCGAGGCCGCTGGCCGCAAAAAAGAAGGAAAGATAAAGCACCTCGTTATCGCCGGATGCCTGCCGCAATTTTACAAGAATAAATTGCTTAAAACACTTCCCGAGGCCGACCTGATCATCGGGACGAGCGATTTTCCCCGCATCGCGGGCCTTATCTCCTCTCTGAAGAAGGGCGCCTCCCGGTCTGCCGTATCGAACCACCTCGATTACCTCTACGATGAGGATTCCCCGCGGTTTTCGTTCACCCCGCGCCATTACAAGTACGTCAAGGTCTCGGAAGGCTGCAGCAATTTCTGCAGCTACTGCGTGATATCCCGCCTGCGCGGCCCGTTCCGCTCGAGGACGATACAGAGCGTCCTCGGCGAGGTGAAGAAGCTGTCGAGAGGCGGCGCGGTAAAAGAGATAGAGCTGATAGGCCAGGACACGACGCTCTTCGGCATAGACCAGTACGGTAAGAGCGCCCTGCAGTATCTGCTGTCCGATATATGCGCCTTGAAGGGCAGTCCGCGCTGGGTCAGGGTCCTCTACACGCACCCGGCGCATTACACTCACGAGCTGATCGCAACAATCGCCGGTGAAGAGAAGGTATGCAAGTACCTGGACCTTCCGGTCCAGCATATAAGCGATACAATACTGCGGAAGATGAACAGGAAGACGGCGAAGCGCGATATAGTGGAGCTGATAGCGAGGTTGCGGAAGAAGATCCCGGCGCTCACGCTCAGGACGTCCGTGATCGTAGGCTTTCCCGGAGAGTCCGAGAAAGATTTTAAGGAGCTGCTCGACTTTGTGCGCCAGACGCGCTTTGAGCGGCTCGGCGCATTCATCTACTCGAGGGAAGAGGGCACGAGGGCGCATGCGTTCGGGGGACAGGTCCCGGAAAGCGTGAAGAAGGAGCGGTTCGACGAGGTGATGAAACTGCAGCAGCGGATATCCGGCGAGATAAATAAGTCTTTCCGCGGTAAAATTGTCGAGGTCCTGATCGATGAGAAGACGCCGGGCGAGCCCTTCGACAGAGCTCAGGGCAAGAAAGGGTCGTTTGTCGGCCGAACGCAGGGCGATGCGCCTGAGATCGACGGCGTGGTGTATGTGTCAGGCAAGAATATAAAAGTGGGTGAATTCTGCAAAGTAAAGATCACGAATACGCTGGAGTATGATCTAGTAGGAAAGGCGGTTTAATTAACAGCCGACAGTCAGGAGTCGGTAGAAAAAGCTTATCTGTCGACTACCGACTACGGACTGACTGATAGAAAGCTCGATTAAAATGAACCTTCCCAATAAGCTGACGATATCGAGAATAGCGCTGACGATCGCGTTCATCGTGTTTTTGTTCCTGCCCGGCCTCGCCTGGAAGGCCCTTGCGCTGGCCACGTTCATCGCGGCGTCCGTCACCGACATACTTGACGGTTATCTCGCAAAAAAGCATAACCAGATAACCGACTTCGGCCGGTTAATGGACCCTCTTGCCGACAAGATACTGATATTGTCGGCGTTCCTGGCGTTTGTGCAGATGCAACTCGTGCCGGCATGGATGGTGGTCGTTATCATATTCAGGGAGGTTGCCGTGACGGGCCTGCGGCTCCTGGCCCTGACGAAAGGTAAGGTGATCGTGGCAGATTACGGAGGCAAGCATAAGACGGCCTGCCAGGTCATCGCGATCTTCGTTATCCTGCTGCTGATCATATTCAAAGAAGCCCATCCTGCTTTCTGGTCGGCCGCGACAGAAGAGACCTTCAGGAATTCGATATTCGTCCTGATGCTGGTCACCGTGACGCTGACGCTGATAAGCGGTGTCTCCTACCTCGTCAACAACAGGGAGGTCTACTCAAATGCGAAGGAAAGTTAAACTGGTCACCAGCTTCTTTTATCTGGGCCACTCGCCGTTCATGCCCGGCACGATGGGTTCGCTCGGCGGGCTGATAGTCTATTTTCTTGTGAGAAACAACGATATTCTGTACGCCTTCGCGATCCTGTTCCTGTTTACCCTGGGGGTACTCTTCGCCGGTGAGGCCGAGAAGATATATAAGAGAAAAGATCCCGCCATGATCGTCATTGATGAGGCCTGCGGCATGCTGCTGGCGCTCTTCTTCGTTCCCTTTAACCTCTATTCCGTAATATTGGGGTTTTTCATATTCAGGATGCTGGATATATTGAAGCCTCCACCGGCCCGGAGAATGGAGAGGCTCACGGGTTCCCTCGGCATAATGTTCGACGATATCATCGCAGCATTGTATACTAATATAATCCTTCAGGTAATCTTCAGACTTATCCCGCCTATTAAGTTATAAAAAAGTCAGCTATCTGCACTTGACAATCCTCTGTAATATGGTACTATATGTATAGTTTCTAGGATCCCCATTAAGCGATCCTTTGATTGTATCATGTTGTGTATCATGGGCAAAGTCGCGGGATAACTCGGGGAATGGTTATGGATCTTAGAGTAGCTGGTGTTGTAAGTACATCAAACACCCAGCATGATTCCAATACCATAATGACCAGATAGCCTAGAAAGACTCCGCTGTTGGCGGACAAATGCTCGGCGTCCTGGTTTTTTTTGTTGTCCGTGTGTTAAAAGAAGTAAAGTTAAGAAATTGAGTACCACCATAAAAATATCGGCTCACCGCTTCCCATCAATCCTTAGGGCGATCTCCGTCCTCTTAATAATAACATTTATATTTCAGGATATAGTGTGGGCATATCCCGATAAGCTCGCCCCCGAATCTTTCGTTCGACGGCCTGAATCCCCGATCCGGGCGGTCGCCAAGTTCATCGAAACGGCCATAGAAAATAACGGGCATATCACGAGAAGCCGGATAGTGGTCAAAGCCATCGCCGCGATCCTGAGGAACCATGAGAGCTGGCTTAAGACAAATGATGTCACGTGCACCATTGCCGAGAATTATAGCGAGGCACTGATAGTCTTTCCCAATGGTCAAGCCCTGCGCTATTTCGACATCACTGCGGCGCCAAGGTCAAGAACGAATTATCGGGAAGAAGCGATTGAGCGGTTCGGGGTGGTCCACAAGCAGGTCCTGCGGGCGGCGCCTGGCGCTCAGCAAAAGAGCGTACGCGAGATCGAGCGCGAGCGCATGGCGAAGGATGCGGCAGGCAGGAAATACCGGGCCGCGCTCCAAAGGCTGCAGAAGGCCGACGCGAGCGTTTCAAGCGCCAGGCGCGAGCACGAGAGGATCAGCCATAAATATTTCACATCGTATACTGCCAAGCTCAGGAAGCTGCGGCAGGTCGGAGGGCTGATCGGCGCAAGGAATGTAAGGGTGGACGGCGTCCTCGCGGAGCTGGACGGCATAGATTGGAGGCCATGCAGACCGGCCGTTAACGCCGCTAATCCGGAGAGGCTGGAGTACGTCCTTTTGAGCGCCACCGAGATCGCCTTACGGCTGGAGCGCATTGCGGAAGACCGCGGGCGCGGCAGTCTCGGCGTCCGGATGAAGGAGATCGCCGACGGCCTGCGCAGTATTCTGCGACGCCGGGGCAGGAGCGCGATCCTCGATGCCAGGGTGAGCAGCTATGCGGCTGCGCTGAAGAAGATATCACGGATGGGGAGGCCGGTTGACGGCGAGCCGAGAGATTATTGGCCGGAAGGAAGCCCCGATATGACCGGCCTCAACACCCGCAGGGAACTCTTCGGCCTCTCTGAGAAGCTCGATGCTCTGGCGACGGAGGTTTCCCGGTTACAGTACGTGCAGGGCCAGCTCCTTCTCGGCGCGGCGATAGTGCCCGACAAGATACGGAGCGCCTGCGTAGTGGGCCTCATAGCGTTCATCCCTGTTCTTATAACGATCGTGCTTCACTCGCTGCATTTTTCGTCTCTGATCGGCGGATTATATGTGATCACGATGTCGGGCCTGCCGCTCTTGATCGCGCATGATATTGAAGATTCTCTATCCTTCAGGCGCGCCAGAAAGGACCACGGCATCATCCCGCCGTTCGAGAAGGCTGAAAAGATACGCCTTCTGGATATGCTGCCCGACAAGTCCGCCCGCGAAGACGCCAAAGGCAAGTTTTCGTACTTCTCATATTTTATCGAGGAGATGATAGAAGGCGGCGAAATGGCGGAGATAAAGAACCCCCTCTTTGCCGATAAGGACGCGCTGGGCCGCACATACCAATTCACTCAATGGGTCGCATATCTTCATGAATGGATACACGGCAACAGGCTCTTTGGCAAAAAGTTACGGGTACGCATAGAAGCCGCGGCAGTGCCGCTCACGTTCTGCATCCCCTGTGCGGCTGTGCTTCTCGTGATCCTGGTAAGCACGGGTTTCCTCCTGTCCGCATTTGACGTAGCATTCCTGGCGTCCCTCCTGGCCTATACAGCGGCATTTCCCTATATTGCGGGGGTTGTTGCGCGCCAATACGGCGTCGTGGAGAGCCCCGCAGGGCATAGGCTTATCGGAGCCAATATCCATCAGCATCTGAGCGACGAAGAGATAGACGGCGCGATCGAGGACTATGCGCACGCGGTGACGATGGACGAAGACCTCGATATGAAAGGCTGGCAGGAGTGGCTGCGCGGCAACGACGGGACGGCCAATGCGGTACTGATACGGTCTTCTGACCGGCCCGAAGATATACTCGTCATCAAGTCGTCATACGCCGCCGGCGACGGCCATGATATCGATGTCCTGAAGGATGCCATCGAGTCGTCGGATAAGAGGTCACTCATCCTCATCATAGCCGATGACGGCCCCGGAGGAGATACGATAGAGCAGAGAAGAGAAAGGGTCCGGCTCATCGTGCGCGACGCGGAGCGGGCTCTTAAGGAAGCCAGGGCCCAAGGCGCTGTGCCGGCCAGGATCCTTAAGAAAGACGTCCGCTCCACCGCATACGATCTGACGAGTCTCAGGGGAATGCTGAGCTTTGACAGGAGGCGGCTCGACAGGATCAGGGCGGGCGATCTCGAGCGGGAGCTGGTCTTTTCCGAGGTCCACGGCCATATCGATAATCTGAAGGCGGCGCTGGAATGGGCGGAAAAGAACACTTTCAGGACCGCGCAGCTTATGGGCGATTATATCGGACATGCGACGGACGAATATGGTCTTGAAGCCATTGACATGATACGTGAACATATGGATTCAGAGAAGATGCCGAGAGGGAAGATACCGAGGCTGAAGATGCTTCTGGGAAGGACCGAGCATGTATTCCTGCGGGCGATGATGGGGGATGAGAAGTGGACCGACAGATGGCTGTCGAGCGTGCGCTTCGGCGGCGTGCAGGTCAAGAGGTCGCTTCAGGACCTCGCGAAAAAAGAGATACGGCCGGATATGCCGGAGCGGCTCCGCAGCGATATAGAGGAGGCCCAAGATTTCGAATATTTTCTGGAAGAGATTGCCATGAAAGAGAATATCAGCATGGATGAGGCTTGGCAAAAATGGTACAGGTTCCATCCCAAACTGCTGGGACTGATCGAGTTCATGATCGACAATGCGGCCTTCGCCTATTCGGAAGACAGCCATTATAACCTCTATCTGTTAGGGGCGATACCGGAGGACCTGACGTGGCGGGGCTTAAAAGGGCGGGAAGCGCTCCGCGCCATGGAAAAAGATTACAAGGCAAAGACGAGGCTGGGCCTCTGGATCCTGATACTGATGAAAGAGATCTGGGGGCACATGTATCTGGCGCCGGCAGAGATCAACGGGTATAAGGAAGAGCTCATGAACAGGGTGCGCCGGATCATCCAAAGAGAGCGGGAGATAAACAAGACGGCCCGGTCCGATGATGCCGAGGCCGCGGAGTTCCCGGCAAAAAAGGAGCATATCCTTAATGATATCCAGGCAGCCATCGCGGCTGACCCCGCGAACAACGACGTCGGCATGATATTCAAACAGCTCGACGATAAGCTGAAAGAGAGCACGCGGCCCATCCCGAAGGTGTTCGACCAGGCATTTGAGCTCCGGTCCATCGGCATGACGGATGAACCGGGAGGGTTGGAGACAAAAGACGGCACGGCTGAGGCGCGGACGAAAAGACGCATAGAGCTCGGCATCAATACGGTCATATCGAGTTCGGACGGCCCGAACGGCTGTTTTACAAAAGGCCTTCAGAGGCTGGGGCAGGTAAGGGTAGTCAACAGGGATGGGAGCATCGTCCTCGTATCGGTGGATGCGCTCAAAGAAGGAAGGTATGAGCCGGAACCCGTGCTTAAGGCGAAAACAAAAAAAGACGAGGCCGGCAGCGAAGGGCAGGGCCAGTCCCTGGAGAGCAGGACGAGAAGGAAACTGAAAGCCCTTGAAGAGGCAGTGGACGATTGTGAGGACCTTGCCGGCAGCATCAGGGATACTGCCCTTACGCGCTATTTCAATACTGCGAAGTATATATTGTCTATGCCTCTCTTCGCGCGGGAGGATAAGCGGAAGATCGTAAAATTGAAGGAATGGGCCGCAGGGCTTGACCGCGAGTTGTCCGCATTGCGGATTTTGTGGCATAAGGGGCCGTATCCGCTGGGTCCGGTCGACAGGGCCGCCATAATCCAACAAATAAAAAAGGTGGAGACAGCCGGCGATAAGGCGGTAAGCCTGAGGCTGTCTCACGACGAAAAGATGGTCGTGCTGCACGAAATAAAATCGCTGGCGACATTTATTACGTTGATCAGGGGCGGGATCGATATCCTTGAAAGCAGGCATGTAGAATTGATGAAGCAGATCGATGATTGGCTTATGCGGATAAAGAAGTTTGAAAAATTCAAGAAGATCGTCGCGCATAAAAAAGGTGGAAGTATATTCCTGGACTGGGGTGCGTCGATGGGCCTGCCGGATGAGTCCGGCCAGATCGCGCGCGGGGATGCGAAATGGCTTGCGCAGATGCTTGCCGCCGGCTCCCCGCAAAAATTATCGCCGGCCAGTTTCCGGAATCAATATTCCAAGAGGATAAAGAGCATCCAGAAAAGGGTGTCCGGGTCGAAGCTGTCCGATACGCTGAAGAAGAAGCTATCGGGGCATATAAAAGAAGTATGGAAGATGGATGTCGTCAAGTTCAGCGCTATAGTGGTATCAGCCGTCGAGAATGAAAATGTCGAAAGGGGATGGCTCCTTGGTTTCAACACCATGCCGAGAGCACCTAATGCCGTGAAAGACTCGTCTCTCAACGACCTGCAAACCCTGCTCAAGGAATCATACCCGAATACCATAGGCCTCGCAACAGAAGTTCTCGATAAATTAAAGTCCAATAATTCCTGCATTGAAGAATATCTGTTCCATGAGATCATCTGCCCGCATCTTGGGCACGAACAGACGCGGACACTGCAGGAGATGCTATTTGCGAAAAATTATCCACGCTATTTAATGGATGATAAGCGTGCCGGCCATCAGGACGGGGTGCTATCGTCTGTAGTGAAGCAGGTCATAAACGAAATCGGCGCCGAGGATACGCCGGATGAGTATCAATATGATAGTAGCAGCAATGGCACTATTGATGATGAGCCCGAAAAGGATATCAAAGAAAACGTCTCCCAGGACGAATCCCAGGACGAAATAATGGCCGATATAGACGAGAAACTGCAAGCGGCGGCCTCAAGGATAAAAAACATGGAAAGGGTCGATGACCCTGAAGAGATCCGCCGGGTCATACATGACAAGGTGAGGCTGCGTTTATTGGAAGCGGGCGGGTTGATCTATGAAATAACTGACAGCGAGGATCGGCAATTTTATCAAGGCCAATATCGGGAATTGGCAGGCCATGCGGATGCCATGCTCCGGGATGCGAGAAACAAATTTATCAGGGATACGCTGGAAAAGGCGCCCAGGATATACGATAAGATAGCGCACGCGAGGGAGTCCCTCGGGTTTTCGCAGGAAAAGATGAGCAAAAAGTTAGGGGTGGGTGAAGTCCTGTACCGCTCGTGGGAGGCAGGCGAAGGCGCCAGGCCCCCGCAGGATATTCTGCAGAAGATAGAAAGAATGGCAGGTTTTCCGCAAGGTACCTTATCACGGCCGCTGCGTTCGCTCGGCGCGGCTGCCGCGGGAGAGGGCGAGGACCTTAAAAAGCCGGTGATCGAATGCCTGGAACATTATAGCGGGACCGCTGCGCGCTCCGCCATATATAACTGGCTGAAACAGCACGACCCTGAGGACGTAGATGAGGCTATAGCGAGCCTTGCATCGCGCAATATCATACAAGCCGCCGCCGGTGATTCATTTATACTGGGCATGGCTGCCCGGCGCGGAGATCAGAAGAACGAGATATATGTCGATCCCATCATCCGGACCATGCTCCATGACCTGAAGAATATACTGACCGTCGGCGCCTATTGCGATTTGATACTGGCAAACGTGCAGAATATGGAAAAAGAATCCGCGGAAGATGATGTTGCTTCGATCGAAGAATTCGCGGGGATCTTCAAGCGGTTGCGGGAGGTGACGATCGGATATTTCCGGAAACGCCATGACCTGAAGGAGATGATCGAGGCCCTTAAGGATGAACTGCCCCGCTTTACGTTCCTCGCGGATAAGATAAGGTCGAGAGTGGCCGCAGGCGGTTACAAGTGGGACGGTGGCGCGGGGAATAATGCCGGGGTATTGGCCGACTACAGCAGGGATTCGGCGATCCCGATGATGCAAAGCACCGTAAACTGGCTGGACCATTCGATGAACAAAATCGACGTGGGCGCGGTCATCGCAAAGTCTGCGGATGCCATGAAGAAGTCGTGGCCGTCCGCCGCGGATATCCGATTTGAGATCACCCCCCTGCCAGAGGAGGCAAGGCGGCTTACGGAGGTATTCACATACAAGCTTATCCTGAAGATGGCCCTTGATGAGTTGATGCGGAACGCGATAAAGTACAGCGGGACCGAGACGATAACGGTATCGATATCGGTTGATCAGGGTGAGTTGAAGGTGGAGGTCAGGGACTACGGCAAGGGAATAAAAGCGCAGGATCTGGATAAAGTCTTTGAGCCCGGGTTCACGGAAGCTTCTTCGGCACATACGGGGACCGGATACGGCCTGCCGTCTTTGAAAGAGGCCATTGAATCCGTAGGCGGCGAGATGGGGGTGGAAAGCGAGCCCGGCAAGGGATCGGCGTTCACATTCACCCTGCCCCTGAATGCGCCGCTGGACACCGTTGCGAGGCCGCGGCTTGCGCAGCCGCTTGTGCTGGCGATAGGCGGACTTAAGGGATCGGGCAGGCGGGTGCTGGCCCAGTCGATCGCGTCCAGGATTGGCCTTCGTTACATAAACGGCGGATTCCTGGTCAGGATCCTCGTGTATGAGCTTTTGCGTACGAACAAGGCCGGCGCCGGCATCGACCTTAACGATGAAAAGAGCGTTACCGCTTTCGTTGAAGATCTTTTACGTTCCGGCAGGATAGATTATTCGCAAGAGACCGTCACGTTCGACGGTATCGACACGGAAAAGCCGGATACGGCGGATGGCCTTGCCCTTCGCGACAGGATAAAGGCCGAGATCGACAGGAACAGGCAGAACACGGAACTTCTCCATACGGTGGCCGCCTATGAAGGGGTTGAGAGGGGTGTGACGTCTTTCATAAAGTCGCTCGCCAATACCATCAAGGCCTCCGGCAGGTATAACGGCGTCGTCATACGGGTGACAGAACCGATCGACGACAAAGACGTGATCAACATAGTGCTCGACGCTCCCCCCGGCATCAGGGCGGCCCGGACGAACAAGGCGCCGGAATGGATAGAAGATCTCGATGCGATCACCAACAGGAGAAATATCGCCGGGCGGTATCCGGACGCATACAAGCTTGATACGTCCGTCTTATCCGTCCGGGAAGCGGGAGAGCGAATAATCGAATATGTGCGCTCGAAAGTAAATAGCGCGGACGGCCGCGACATTGCCGTGAACGACAGCGCATCAGCCGCCGCATTTATTGACGGCCTTGTGGACAAGATCAATGCCGCGAAGAGGGCCCAAAACTTGCCGGCAGTTTCGCTGTCGGATATCACGCTGAATCCGGAGCTCCACACATATACGTTCTACGATAGGATCCTCGACAGGTTTTTCAAACAGATCGCCGCGGATTTCTCCAACACCGGGGAATTCATACTATATTGCCGGAGGATCCTGTCGACAAGGGGGTCGCATGCCGTGCGCGCCGGGATGAGCGGCGAAGACGAATTGGTCAATATGCCTCTCGACCTCTTCTCCAGGATCAGGAAAAAGGACGGCGCCCGGGAAGCCACTATCGGTTTCTACAGAAAACTGCTCTCTTTTCTCGTGACGAATCCGGAGCCGTACCTTGACCAGATTGTGCGGAAGAAAGCCGGCATCAACGATGATGTTGTATCCTGCCTCAGGAAGAAGGGCAGCCCGTTCTTTTCCATAAACGGATTATTTTTGCCGGCCCGGGGACAGCTGCCGGACGAAGCGGATCCGGTATCCCGGGAAGACAAGCTGAAAGCGGATTCCGTATTCAAGGATGATTTTGTAACGCTCTTCGAATTCAACACGAGACTCTTCGTTCTGCTCGCCAAGCGGATGAAGGCCAAGCGGCTTGGGGACAACAATGCCCTGGCACAGGCGAAGCTCGAAACGCAGGAGTGCCTTGACGCTCTTCGCGCCGAGATGATCCGGTTCGACGAGCGTATTGCGAAGCTGCCGTATGAATTGCGCGGCTCGAAGGCCATTGCAAAGGTGAGCGAGCAGTTCGCCAAGGCTGAAGACCGGATAGCGAAGAATAACGAACCAGCGGCGAATGCGGCCCTTGTCGGCGCTCTCAATGCGCTGGCGAAGGCGCGGGAAGAGATAGTGAGGACGAAAACGTCTTCCGGGTGGATCAGGGTCAATGTATTCAAGGAGAATGGAAAGTATATCGTGCGGCGGAACAGCTATGTCCGCGCCGATGATAATGCCCGGATGCTCGTGCGCGATAAGGCCGACCAGCCGTTCGATCTGCGCTGGCAGGCGGGCAGGTCGTTCGACGAGGAAGAGGATGGGAACCTGGATGAGCGTGATAAGATCGCGGGTTATCTGGATAGTATCGGGAAAGACCTCGCGACCGCCAGGACGAACCCGTCCGGGCTGTCGAGTGGCGCCATCAGCTCCGTCATTTCGGCGCTCTCCGGAGTGCGTGTGGAGGAGACGTATCTCGCGCGCCTCGCCCTGGAAGCAGCCAGGAACTTGATCGAGCTGGGCGAGCCCGGCAACGTGAAGGAGATGCTGCCGATTGCGCAGAGCAATCTCAAGACGAGGATCGAGGATATCGACAGGATCATGCATCATCTGAAGATAGGCCGGATCAAACCGTTCAGAAATATCGTTACCGGGGATAATGCGGAGCTCCTCGGCTTCGCGAAGAGGATAGGGTCGTTTATTGAAAAGGGCGACTATAAGCGCGCGCTCGGCAATACATACGGCCTGATGAAGAAGACGGGGCCATATCTCGGCGAACCCGAACTTGACGGCCTGAGATCGATGATAGGGGGGATAATCGGATCGTTGAGAGAGGTGCAGACGGCCCCATCGGCCGCGCAGCGGGAGGCAGCCGAGGGCAAGGCGCGGTTCTGGGTTTGCCTCGTTAAGAGAAAGATCGACACTTCAGAGCTCCTGGCCGGCTTCATGGAAGCCTTCAGGACGGAATACGCTGCCAGAAGGCTCGCCGCGCAGGGCCTCTATATGAAAGAGGACACGTTTATCAACGTCTTCGAATCCTTTATTAAAGATAAGCAGCTCATCCGCGGCTCGCCCGAGGCTAACGCCCTCCAGATGCTCTGCTATCTTGCTGTCTTCATTCCCATGAAGGTCAGTAACCCGCTCAAGGTTTCCGAGAAGATACCCAGCCCTATCTTCGGGCCTATCAATGAACTGCGTCTGGCGGTGGACATAGACGATATTCCGACCATCCTGAAGATCGCCAGGCTTAACCCACTGAACCAGACCCTTACAAAGCTGGAAGAATTCCGCAGTGTACGATCGATCAGTACGTTGGATAAGACCCAGCGAACGGAATTGCTCAAATCCCTTGCCGAAGACCATGATCTCGGTGATGACGAAAGATTTGAACTCGCCAAGGCATTCGCCATAGATAAGAAGAATCTTCGCAGGACCTACCAGCTGCCGGCCGATATTCTTAGCGGTGAGGATATGGCCATAGATATCAATGCGCTCGATCGCACAGCGCTTGCGAACCTTCAGGACTCCGATCTTCAGCTTATGCAGTCGTATTCGGGTGTGAGGGGCAGGTTTGGGACTGCGGCGCGTATATCAGAAAATGCGAAGGCTGCTACGGTAGCATACGCGTATACCTTTGCCGCTAACGTGATCGATCGGTGGCAGACAGCCGATCCGAAGAAAGAAGATTTTACCTTCGTGATAGGGCGGGATCCGCGGCCTGCGGGAAATATCCTGAAACGCCTCCACATTCTCGGCCTGCTCATGGCGGCCGGAGAAAAAGGTGTTTCGATAAAGATAACAGATCTCGGGGTAGTCTCGACGCCCCTCATGGAGTCGGCCATCCGCACGTCGGGTTATGACGCAGGGGTGATGATAACCGCTTCCCACAATCCTCTCGAGGACAATGGCTTCAAATACATGACCGGCGCTGAGGAGCCTGAGAATGATCCCGTGAACGGGAAGGGTTCCATCTTGAACGCAGCCAAGATGAGGGGCGTGATCGCCGGCTCGAATATTCTCCTGGCCTCTATCTCATCCGGTCATCTTGATTTCGTCGAACGGGCGAACGTGTTCGCGAGATCGAACGCCGGCCTGATAAACGGCATCTCGCCTTCATTGAGAGTGCGGCAGAACCGCCGGATAGCGGCACGCGGGTACATCGATTTTATCGGTAAAGGGATCTTTCGCAGCTCGGGCGATGAACTGGGGCGCGTGCGGAAACGAAATGAGAAGACTAAGGTGGTCGTCGATCCGAATGGCGGCGGCGCGTGCGGAATATCTGCAGACGCCATACGCTATTTCGGCTATCAGGCTATCGAGATCAATGGCAGAAAAGGCGTGCCTGCTCACAGGATAGAGCCTGTAAAGGAAGCGCTGAGCGACGCGGCGGTCAAAGTACGGCAGAGCGGCGCTATGCTGGGGATTGTTGAAGATTTTGACGCTGACAGGGGCACCAAGGTTGTGCGGGATAAACAGGGCAACGTCAGAGCGCTCGAGGGGCAGGATGAGGCGTATCTTAACGTGGCGGCCATCATCGCGTGGATCAGGACCCGCATGGAGCGCTATCCCGAGGCTCAGAACAAGAAATGGGCGATCGTGACGGACGGCGCGGCAAGCTCGCGCACCTGGGAGTTGTGCAGGAAGCTCGGCATAGATGTTTTTGAGACAGATAACGGCGAGACGAACATCGTTACGGGGATGCATAAACTTGAGAATGAGGGATTCTTCGTTCCCATCGGCATCGAGGCATATAACGGCGGTACCATCCTCTTTGGCTCAGAGGTGAGGGACGGCACCTTGAGCGCGCTCCTCTATCTCCTCGTCAATTCCGACACCGCGGCGTCCGAGATGCTGAAACGGCTGACGAATACGCCCGCATATCACACGATCCAGGAACAGCGCACGACGGATATGCCTACCATCGACGCGACCGCCAAGAAGCAGATCGCGGGTAATTTCAAGAGAAGGATACAGGATATTCCGGGGAAGGGATTCCGCGTCGACGGGCTGGGGGAGACGGTATTTGCGCGCCTGGAGATACTGACGCATGAAGAGACCGATACCTTCGAGCTGGCGGATGACGTCATAACCGGTTCCGGCGGTTTCAAGATCCTGCTTACAGACACGATCGGAGACAGGCACTTCATGTGGTTCCGCTCCTCCAAGACCGAGCCAGGCATCTTGAGATTGTGTGCCGATTCAAAGGACGCTGCTATGGTCTCGTTATTAGCGAAGCTGCAGGAAGCCCTGTACACGCAGGACGCAGGCGGCTACCCAAGCGATCACCCTGCCCGCAAGATGACGCGCAGACCATTCTTGATCAGCTTTCTTATTGCGGCGGCAAGCGGTATGTTACTGCCGCAATTGGGATGCGTATCGTTCGATGCAGGCAGACGCGCGATAGCTTCCCAAAGCGCCCAGGCCTATATTATGGGCATAACGCATGCTCATCCGAAAGATATTGATGAGGTAGGCGCCGATCTGGCGGAGATGGATCGTTATTTGACGGCCAATCGAGGCCTCACAGATGAGCAGAAGGATCATTTCAGGCATCGTTTCGAAAGCATGCTTAAGAAGAACGAATGGTTGATCAAGAGATACAGGGCTCATGTGCAGGCCATAAAGAAATATCTGGAGGATGAGGCCACTAATATCGGCATCGTGGGCATTGAGATGACGGAAGAGGGCCTTGACCAGTTATACAGGCGCATCGAACAGCCGGTTAATTATGAGCAGGCATTGCAGTATCTCGGATGCGAGGATTTCAAGCAAAAAGCCGATGACATGATGCTTCTGTACCGGGCTCCGCTTGAGTATCTGAAGTTATCGGGGGATCCCGCGTGGAAGAAGATAAAGAAGATCCTGCCGTTGGACAGCGAGCCGCTTCGCCAAAAAGAGTATGAGTACGGAACGGCCGCGGAAGCGTTCTCCAGGCGGTTTAACGCCCGCGTGAAAGAGATTATGGATAATAAGGGGAGCCTCGAGGTCGCAGCCGTGAACAAGTTCAGCGCATTGTGCGCGCGCTCAGAGACCAGGGGCTTTACGACACCGTCCGCTAAAGAGATCGAAGCCGCACTGCATGCGCTGAAAGATCCCGCTTTGAGAGCGTTGGCGAGGGATATCGCCGGGAACTCGCTGCAGTCTTCCGCGATGGGCAGGGCAAGGGATGAGCATATGGTCGGCGTGCTCAGGGCGGCGAATAAAGATAGCAACGTATTGTGTATCATGGGCGCATTCCATAGCGACGGTGTTACCCGCCGCCTGAAGGACGAGGCAGGCTACGCGCTACACTATATTACCGAAGAAGGCGTGATCACGGATAGGCCTCCTGCTCTTGAGCTGCCTGACATACCGGGCGACGAAGACGTCTTCAGGATGCCGGTGCCGTTGGCTCCGCCGTCCATCTTCTCAGATGGCGCATGGAAGGAGAAATTCCGTCTTGCCGGTGAAGTAGGAACGCTTGAAGAGGCGAGGAAGGCCGTCCTCTCGTCCGAGGATGAGCTGTCGTATGTAAGGCTGTTACAGGCGCCGGCCATCGGCGATCTTAAGGTGTTGGTCAAGACGGGAAATCTGGAGATCGGACTGGTCTCAGCCGAGGACGGGTGGTATCTGATAAAGGGATTGCGTGGCGGCGTCATCATACCATTCAAGAATACGCTCTTTAAACTGCATAGCCATCCAAAGCGGATAGTCAAGGAGACGGGTGCGGCGAAGGACATTTATACGCTTCCCGGTCCTGAAGAGGAGCAGAGGGCTAAGGCGGGCGGCCGGATCGAGTATGTGCTATCTGATAAAGGATTATGCGCATACGGCGGTGCCTTGGAAAAGCCTGTTGTGGCCGGTTGGGATGAGCTTGCCGCTGTCGATATACCGCTTACCAAACTGCAAGCGTATTTTACCGGCAGTAGCGAGGTAGTCAGGATACAGGCGAGCGCGACAAGCGACGCACAGAATATTATTCATGAATACACGAAAGACGGCCTGAGGATTTCTTACGGGACGTTTAAAAACATAGAAAGGGCTTATACGATCATCGATCAGATCGCCCGGAGCGGCATAGATCCGAACGGTAAGAGGGTATGGGACCCCGGAACAGGAAGCGGCGTCCTGGGCCTTTACGCGGCGAGGCAGGGCGCGAACGTTGTGGCCACCGACATACAAAAAACAGCATGCGATGACGCGATGTATAACGTTAAAAAAGCGCAGGAGAAAGCGCCGCTTAAGGGAAGTATGGAAGTAAGGCAGGGGAACCTTGACGAATGCTTAAAGGACAACGAGACATTTGATCTTATACTTGCCGCTATTCCGACGATAGATTATAACGCGCCATATCAAGCCAATCCTAATACCAACGACCCCGGTTTTATATTTATGCAGGGGCTTCTTTCCTGCCTGCAGAGAAGGCTCAATCCCGGCGGAAGACTTATACTACACTACCCGAACTCTCAGGCGGCAAAGATTTCCTGGGCAAGTAATGAAAGGCACAGCCTCAGGTATTTTAATATTGCGGACCGGATCCCCGAATTAGAAAAACAGGGTCTGGCAGTGGTAGAGCATAAGCCGCTTGAAAGATATCCGACATATGCTATTTGGGAGGTCATAAAACCTGCCACAAGCGTAGCGAGCGAGGCAGACGTCGCGAATGGAAAAGCAGGGGGTCGCAGGAACGGTTCTGCTGCTGATCTTAAAGCGGCGAAAGGTGTGGGATTGCATGAAGGGACAGGTGTGGGATTGCAGCCAGAACCGTCCCCGTTATCTCTGGAGACGCCGAAGGAAAAAGTGAACAGGCTGCTTTCTTCATACGAAAAAAGGGACAGTTCTATTTTACCGGTGCCGCAATCACCGGCGGCGGAGCCGGAAAAATCGGATGCGGCCCAAATTTTCAACGCGCCGGCGAAACAAACAATTGAAAACACCTCTCCTGCACCGGCAGGCAAGCCGAGGGCAGATTTTGAGATCAATCCAGATGAACGCGTTATCGTTGATAGTGTTTTTGAGGCGCTCGGCGTCGATAATTCAAAGCTGGAATGGCAGCCCTCAGGCATCTTTACCGTAGCAACGGTCGACGTCTCCGCCTTGAAAGAAGACGGTGTCCGCACGGTCTTTGATATTCTGGAGGAGGCAGCGGCTGCAGGCAGTGTTTCAATAGTCAATTACGATAATGTGCCGGTCTTTTTATTGTTCAAAAATAATGCAGGCCGTGTCAACTCTGTTGACCTGTTGAGATATTATCTTTCTGTTGATAAGGTAAAAGCGCAGTCTATAAAAGAAAACGTATACAGCTCGTTTGAAACCGGCGAAAACACCACCCCATTCCGTCCCTACGTCTATGCCATATTTGATAGGAACGGGAACCTCCAGGAAATAGATGGTGTAGCGCCTCAAGATAGAGGGTCTTATGGACGCGAGGAACTGGAAAAGTTGCAGATATACAGGATCCCCGTCTTGCCCGGTGTTTTCGAAGGGGCGCACCCGGCAAGTTATATAAGCGCCAAGGCGGCGGAAAAGCTGGCGCGGCCGGGGATGCGGGTATTGATCGTCGGTACCGGGATAGGCCTCGAAGCGGCGATCGCGGCGAAGAAGGGCGCTGCCGTTGATGCGATGGACTGCACAGAGATGGCGGCGAAGGATACGCAAATGTCTCTTTCGATTTTTGGAGTCGATAAAGGGGTCCATGTCTTCACGTCTGGAGATCTATTTGAGGGATTAGGCGCTTATGACCTTATCGTTTTTAACATGCCGCATCTCGCTTATAAAATAGATATGTCAAGATATCCCATCGTACCAAGCGAAAGAAATTCCACCGATTTCAACGGAGAGGTTTTGAATAAAGTTGCATCTACGCTGGCCGATCATTTAAGAAGAGGCGCCGCGGCCGTTATCGTGAATGACAAATCGCCCGAAGTTAAGAAAATATTGGAAGAAAAAACAGGACTTCCCGTCAAGGTCGACTTTAGTGAAAATAGCTCAAATTCCCAGGCTTACATCATTACTAAGGAAAATAGGGAAAATAGGGACAGACACCAATCTCAATCGGGAAAATCGGATTTGGGGGATTTGGGGGACGGCCCTGCCGTCGATCTTACACCGGTTACGGCGCCGATCCCGGAAGTGTCCCCTGCCAAAGCAGCTCATAACGACCAGGCGGGGACAGGTGTAGGATTACATAAAGGGACAGATTTTGGATTGCAGCCAGAACCGTCCCAAAACATACCGCCGGCTGCAGCGCTTGGTAGTTTTGGCGAAGAGGATTTAGATAAGCTCAGAGAATTTAACAATAGAGATTTTTCTTTTGAGAGCTTAAGCAGAAAAACCCATGCCTTGCTTGAATATAGCGGTCCCGCGGCAGAGATGATCCATGATTTTGTCAGGCATGCGATAAAAGAAATGGCCGGGTGGTCTGCCAAAGGAGAAGGTTGGCGCTACCGCGTTTTAGGTCTTGCAGGTGAGATATCCGGCTTGTATGAAGTAGTAGTGAACAGGCAAGGTACGCTGAAGAGCATAAACCTTGGCAGGCTCCAGGCAATAGAAAAGGTAATCAGCGGGCATGGCTACCCGGTAAAAGAATTTGACGCTGTAAGCGAAAACACTGTTTTTGAGTTTAAGTTTCATCTTACCCTGCGCAAACTCTATCAGCAGGTTATTGGCATTGATTCCGCGCAGCGGCCGCATCTTTTAGAACTGATACAGAACCCGGATTTTCAGGGAGTGCGCAACATGGTTTATTTTGGAGAAGCAGATTATGGCTATGGTGCCAAGGCATTAAAAGAATTTATCCGTAACCGTCCGCAGATTGCCCCTAAAGTTACCCTTACCGATAAAGGGTTTTCAATAAGATTGGCGCTTTCGGAAGTAAGGGATTTTCTTGGATTTAAATCTACGATCGATCTTACGTTACATGAGCAGAGATACTTTAAAGAGAAGATAGATCGCCGGGCATTCCGGCGCGAGATCCGTTTTATGGAAAAATTGATTGATAGAAAGCTCGGGCAACTTAAAGGCGAACATTTTGATGTGATTATCGCCATGAGCAATATCGCAGAAAAAGACCGTCAGGACATAAGCAGGATAATCGAGAAGAATGATGGGGCCGTCCCAGAAAGGAATACCCCGCAGACGATCGCCGCGCCCGCTATCACTGAAGAACAGTTTATGCGCCAGGAGAAGCGCATCTTCAGGGACGGCGGCGATGGCGGCAAAGAGATGTGGGATGACATGGCCGAGAATGGGGAGGCTCTGAACAAAGAGGGAAACGGTCTTCGGGACGGTTCTGCCGCCGGTCTTACACCGGTTCCGGCGCCAATCCCGGAAGTGTCCCCTACCAACGTTACTGCCGAACAGGGTGTCCCCCGCCTTCGCCAAAGCACTTCCGCCTTTGGCTTCGGCGGGCAGGCCTCGGGGAACGTCCCCGAAGCTTCCTTCAAAGACAGCGGCGACGGCGGGAAGGCGATGTGGGATGACATGGCCGAGCCTGCGCCGGCCGCAGTCAGCAGGAGCGTTGTAATCAGTGATAGCACTGTTAAGATAACGGCGCCGGGAGGGATGTCCTTATTTAAAATCTCGGAATTCCCGGATGGCGGAGAAGATAAGAAAGGCGTGGTCCTGACGCGTCTCATAGATGGCGGGAATGATGTCCAGGAATCCGGATTGTTCGTATATGCCGTACCGACCGGCGATGTTGATAATAAGCCGGCTATCCGGGGAGCGTATATAGCCAGGAAGATGCTCGGCCAGGGCTTCCTGAAACCTCTTTTAAATATATTCTTCAGCCGTTTTCCTGAAGCCGTCCGAACCGATCCCTCTGTGATGAATTGCGTTCTCCTTGATGTCCTTGCAAGAGACTACGGATTTGAACCCGAGGTCAAGTCGGAGCCGAATGCCTGGTTCAGGCATAAGCCGGGAAAGAATGCGTCCGAGGTGTTCGAGATCTATTTCAAGGATCCGGAAACAAGTATATTATTTGGGGAAGAGGGGGGTGCTGTAGCAGCGCGGTATGAAATCATCAATAAAGATGATGTCCCGGCGGCAGAGCTCGGCAGTTTCAGGCCGGTGCATCTGGGCATCCCGCTTGTCCTCAAAGATCGTGTAAGATTTAAAAAAGCGCTTGAAACCGTACGGGTTCTAGACATAGACCGCAGGCTTCACGAATTGGAGAAAGAAATTAAGCCATCGCAGGGTGCCCCTGCAGGAAACGTCCCCGAATCCTCCTTCGAGATGAGGGGACCATATGTGGAGACCTTAAAACGTTTGAATCCGAATCTGCACACAGAAGAAGGTAAAGACTTGGAGCGGGACAATGTTGCCTACTCGCTTCGCCATATCGATTTATTAGAACAGCTTTTGAGTATCAAAAAACAACTTCCTTCCAATCCGCAAGTGCTTGTTTTGGGACCCGGAATGACGACAACGAGGGAAAAGGCATATTCGCCGCAAATAATCGAAACCTTAGCCATTCTCAATGGGCTTAACGCCGAATATACCGTTATCGATCGAAGCCGAAAAATTTTGGAAGCGGTTCAAAACGGATCGGTCTACGAATATAATCCCAAAGGCGATGAGCGCCGGTATTTGATGGAGCATCCAGAACTCGAGGATTCGATTAAGACCGCGCTGGCATCAGTAATGCAGGGTGTTTCCGCTAGCGAGATGGATTGGTTTGGCCGGTATGATGCGAATCTGAAGAGCCAATCGATAGCGACTTTCCGGGGTGAGTTTCAGAACATTGAATATGGCGATGCCCAGACGGATATAATTGTCGGCGTGTTGTCGATTGTTCATGCTCTCAAAAAAATCCCGCAGAAGGAAATGAAATGGCAGTTTGTTTCAAAACTTACCCGGGCGTTAAAACCCGGCGGTTATTTGCTCATGAGCAAAGATGAACTTTGGCCGCTTTATCGCCAGAGCGCTAGGGACAGAATTTTATTATCCGAGGATTTGACGCCGGAAGAATCCCTGCGAGAAATCGAAGTCGTTCTTAAGCAACTTGAACATCAAAGCCAGCTGGCAGGGGTTTCAATCGGGTTACGCGTAGTTTTACAGGGGGATATATTACAGATTGAAAAAACAAAGACAAATGGGGTCATCATAGAAAATGAAGAAAAAGGGGAAAAAGGGGACGGTTCCGCCGCCGATCTTAAACCGGTTCCGGCACTGGTCCCGGAAGTGGCTGCGTCGAAGACCGACGGGACTGACGGGGCCATTTCGAAGCCGCTATCTCCTGCCGAGAGAAGCGAACGCGACCGCAAAAACTGGGACCTCGGCGGCGAGGACCATTCGCGGGATGAGGCGGCCCCAACCGTGGCACCGGAAGAATTACGTGGCGCGGCTGCAGATGATAATGATGTCAGGATCGATGCATTGTATGCAGAGCTTGCCGGCACAACAGAAACAAAAACCCTGCTAAAAAGGATTACGCAGCTGACGGCAGAGCTGTCTGATGGTGAGGTTGCGGCCCTCGCACAGAAGCTGAGCCGCCATGCAGTGGATCTGCATAAACAGACGAAGGGAAGACGCGGGAGTGACTTCATAAGATCATATGAAGACGCCTACCATTATAGCGTTATCGCATATATGCTTATCAAAAACAAGCTTCCAGGATCCTCGGCTCTATATAAGGAGATCTATGATTTCCATATAAAGAGGCAGAAAGAGATCAGCAGCGGGATCCTGGATAGGGCGCGAGAAGGGGCGGGCATCAAGGCAACGCCCGCCGGCCGAGTTCCGAAGGCGGGGGCTGTCAAAGTTGCGCCCAAGGTTACCCTCTCAGACACTGCGGCACAGGAAACGCAGTCGCAGGAAGAAAAGTCGGCATCGAAAGCTCGGACTCTGGAAATGATCAAAGAGCTTCAAGCCAAGCTAGACGCCCGTAAGAATCAGAGGGACGGTTCTCGAGTTGATCTTAAACCGGTTCCGCCGGCGATCCCAGAAGTGTCCCCGGAGGTCAGATCGGTTGACGATATCCTCAAGGAGACGCATGAGCTCACGGCCGCGGTGATGAAGGCGCATCCGCTCGCGGAAAACGCGAAGATACTCCTGTCCGAGAGCCTCTTCAGCCTGGAAGACGCGGCCCAGCTGCGCAGGGTCCTGGGACCGGATTCGCACATACAGATCATGGCGCCGCAGGATGTACGGAATGCGTCGACCAATAACTATACGAAGAAGGAGAATGTTGCCTGTGTCATCGGTAAGAATGATTATGATGATCCTGAGCTATGGAATAAGAACCATAAAACGCAGAATAAGGCGACGATGCTCATCCTCGGCGAGGATCTCAAGGGAGACCGGTACCTGCATGTGGAAGGCGTTGTTGGCATGACGCGCGCCCTCATGGCCAGCGACGCCGCGGCGGCCGCGAGATTCATCAGCATGCTCTTCAGGAAGACGGATGATATGGATGCCGCAGCGCTCTTGGATCTATTGCTCAAGGATCCGAGGGCATTCGCCGATCGCATTAAATTTAAGCCGGTCAATCCGGCCGATATAGAGGGACTGGATAAGAATAACAGGATCGCCGTCGAGACGTACTTAAGCGCGGCATAAGAAGTTATCGCTCTTTAATAGTAAACCATTGTTTATCCGCCTTTGCCGTTACATGTCGTTAGTCTAGATTGGCTACGGCGGATTGTTTTCGCACGTATGGCTTACGTCGCCTTCGGCTTCCGTAAGTCATGTGCTCAAACAAAACCCGGGCTGCGTGGGATGAGGGGGCCTTCCCCCCGAGTTGGCACGCTCTCATTCCAGCCCGGGTTTTTTTCGTGCAGACTCGAGTAGGGGCATAGGGAGGAAACATGAATCAAGGATTTAAGGATTTAGTAGTATGGCAAAAAGCATATAATCTTGCTCTCGCAATATATACAACTACAAAGAAATTTCCCAGAGAGGAGTTGTATGGATTAATTTCCCAGATAAGACGAGCTGCCGTATCGGTAAGTGCTAATATTGCAGAAGGATATGAAAGACAATATCGCAAAGAATATATTCAATTTCTCATGATGGCAAAAGGCTCTTTAGGAGAAGTGGAAACATATCTTCTATTTTCAAAGGATCTTGGTTATATCTGCACCGAATCCTATAATGTAATTGATGCTGAACGTCAGGATGTGACGAAGCTGTTACGTGGTCTAATACGATCCTTAAAACCTTGACCCTACGACCCTAAACCCTATGACCCTAAAGGGACTGGAAGACACATAGTACCCCCCTATAGCCGGATTGGCAAGCGTTTT
>CAYGRZ010000016.1:0-22656 GCA_964352425.1 uncultured Planctomycetia bacterium
CCGACTGCCAGGAGACAGACGCGGCGGTCTGCGAGCTCTACCTCGTTGAGGGCGACAGCGCCGGTGGGTCGGCCAAACAGGGCCGCGACAGGCGCTTCCAGGCGATCCTGCCGCTCAAAGGCAAGATCCTGAACGTCGAAAAGGCGCGGCTTGACAAGATCCTGTCGAACGAAGAGATCAGGACGATCATTACCGCGATAGGCTGCGGCATAGGGGAAGAGTTCTCGCTGGAGCGCCTGCGGTACCACAAACTTATCATCATGTGCGATGCCGACGTTGACGGCTCACACATTCGCACGCTCCTGCTCACGTTCCTCTACCGGCAGATGCATCTGCTGCTGGAAAAGGGGCATGTCTATATCGCCCAACCGCCGCTTTATAAGATAAAGAGGGGTAAGCGCGAAGAGTATATCCAGACCGAGGACCATATGAACAACCTCCTCCTCGAACTGGGATCGGAGGGGTTGACGCTTGCCAGGCAAAGGGACAAGAAAGAGTTTACCGATAAGCAGCTTAAGGCCATTCTGGATGCCCTGGTTGAGATGGAAAGCCTCTCCAATGCAGTAGAGCGACGTGGAGTGAATTTCTCAAAATACCTGTCTTTACAGCATAAGAAGACCAAAAAACTGCCACTTTATATGGTTAAGGTGGAGGGAGTAGATCACTTTTTGTACAATGACGATGAATTGTCCGATTACATTAAAGTCGAGGAAAGCGAAGATAAGGAAGAGCCGAAGGCCAAGGCTAAAGAGCAGAAAGGCGATAAGGCAAAGAATGGTGACAAAACCAGGGGGGCGCTCAAGAAGGAAGACGCGCCGCAGCCGAAAGTCCGGGGACCGCAATACATTGAGTTCTATGAGGCAAGGGAGATCGACAAGATCGTCGAAAAGATCGAGAAGCTCGGCGTCGACATTGAAGACTATGATGTTGAAGAAGAGGCGATCCTGGATAAGAAGGCCAGGAAGGACGCCAAGGCAGAGTCGAAGCCGCGTTATATGATAAAGGGCGACAAGGCCAAGCACCATTTCCTCAGCCTCAAAGAGATCCTGCGGTTCGTGATGCATGTCGGCAGGGAGGGGATGAGCATCCAGAGATACAAAGGCCTCGGAGAGATGAACCCCCACCAGCTCTGGGAGACGACGATGGACCCGGAGAAGCGCACACTCTTGAAGGTCATGCTCGAAGATGCCGTTGAAGCGGATTCTATGTTTACGATATTGATGGGCGAGGCGGTCGAGCCGAGACGGGAGTTCATCGAGAAACACGCCCATGAGGTGAAAGTCCTCGATATATAGATACTTCGGCTGCTCCGGTCTGTCGCAGCCTCAGTATCAAATTTGCACGCAAATTTGAGGAGCAATAATGTACGCGCTGAACGAAAAAGTACTGCCCGTATACATTGAAGAGGAGATGAAGGACTCCTATGTCAACTATGCGATGAGCGTCATCGTGGGAAGGGCGCTACCCGACATACGAGACGGCCTGAAGCCCGTCCACCGGAGGGTCCTCTACGCGATGCGCGAGCTGAGCCTGGAGTACAACAAGCCCTACAAAAAGAGCGCGCGTATCGTCGGAGAGGTGCTCGGAAAATACCACCCGCACGGAGACGCTTCGATCTACGATACGCTCGTCCGCATGGCGCAGAGTTTCAGCCTGCGCTACCCGCTCGTCGACGGTCAGGGAAATTTCGGCTCGATCGACGGTGACTCCGCGGCCGCCATGAGGTACACCGAGGCGAGACTCGCCCACATCACCGACTGGGTGCTGCTCGATATCGACAAGAACACCGTCGATTTTACGCCGAACTTCGACGGGTCGCTGAAAGAACCGTCATTGCTGCCGTCGTGCCTGCCCAACCTCCTGGTGAACGGCTCCAGCGGTATCGCCGTCGGCATGGCGACCAACATCCCGCCGCACAACCTGAAAGAGGTCGCCGCGGCGATCATTCATGTTATAGATACGCCCGACTGCGACGTCAGGGACCTGTTCAAAATGATAAAGGGGCCGGACTTTCCGACCGGCGGCATCATACGCGGCCTCGAGGGCATCAAGAACGCGTACACGACGGGCAGGGGGCTCCTGAAGATACACGCGAAGGCATTCATCGAGGAGCAGAAGAACGGCAAAGAGGCGATCGTTATCAAAGAGATCCCCTATATGGTCAACAAGACCAACCTGATCGAATCGATCGCCGACCTGGTCGCCGAAAAAAAGATCGACGGTATCACCGACCTGAGGGACGAGTCCGACAAGGACGGCATGAGGGTCGTCATCGAGCTCAGGCGCGGTACCATCGCGCGGGTCGTGTTGAACCAGCTCTACAAGCATACGCAGATGCAGGTGACCTTCGGCGTCATCATGCTGGCGCTTGTGAACGGACGGCCCCGGGTCCTGACCTTAAAAGAGATGATCACCGAGTTCATCAGCCATCGCAAAGAGATCATCACCCGCAGGACGCAGTTTGACCTCGATAAGGCGCTCGACAGGGCCCACATCCTCGAGGGATTGAAGATCGCGCTGAAGAACCTCGACAGGATCATCAAGATCATAAAAGAATCGAAGGATCCGGCGGAGGCCAAGGAAGCGCTCATGGCAAAGTTCGGCCTCTCGGACAAACAGGCGCAGGCGATCCTCGAGATGCAGCTGCAGCGCCTGACGGGCCTCGAACGCGACAAGATCGAGAAAGAGTACCTCGAGCTGATCAAAAAAATAGAGTACTACCGCTCGATACTGGCCAGCGAGAAGAAGGTGCTTGAGCTCATCAAGGAAGAGACCAGAGAGCTGGCCGAGAAGTTTGGCGACGAGCGCCGGACCGAGATCGCGCCCGAGGCCGAAGAGCTCGAGATAGAGGACTTTATCGCCGAGGAGGACGTCGTGATCACGATGAGCCACGGCGGCTACATCAAGAGGCTGCCCGTCTCGAGCTATCGCAAGCAGCGGCGCGGCGGCAAGGGCGTGACCGGCGTCGACATGCAGGAGGAGGACTTTGTGGAGCACCTCTTCATCGCGTCGACGCACGACTACATACTCTTCTTTACCGACAAGGGCATGGCCCAGTGGCTGAAGGTCTATGATATACCCGAAGCGGGCAGGGCGTCCAAGGGCAAGGCGATCATCAACCTGCTTGCGATCGCCAGCGGCGAGAAGATCAGCGCCTTCGTTCCCGTGAGGGAGTTTAAAGAGGGCTTTTTCCTGATGATGGCGACGAAAAACGGCCTGATCAAGAAGACGGCGCTGGCCGCATACTCGAACCCGAGGAAGGGCGGCATCATCGGCATCGGCCTCGAGAAGGACGACGCTCTGATCGAGGTGGAGATGACGTGCGGCCACGACGAGCTCCTCATCGCGACGAGGGAAGGCAAGGCCATCAGATTTAAGGAAGAGCAGGTGCGCGACATGGGCAGGGCCGCCAAGGGCGTGCGCGGCATAAAGCTCGGCAAGAAGGACTCCGTTATAGCGATGGAGGTCGTCAATCCGGACCAGACGGTCCTCACTATCACGGGCCAGGGCTTCGGCAAGCGCACCGATTTCAAAGAATACAGATTGCAGTCGCGCGGTGGCAAGGGCATCATCAATATAAAAGTGACCGGCAAGAACGGCGAGGCGGTGGGGCTGACCACCGTCTCCGACAAGGACGAGCTGATGCTGATCACCGAGAAGGGTATGATCGTCCGCGCGCCGGTCAAGGGCATACGCGCTACCGGCCGGTCGACGCAGGGAGTGCGGCTGATAAAGCTCGATGCCGGTGACAAGCTGTCATCGGTGGCAAAGATCGTTCCCGAGGAAGCGGAGGAAGAGAAGATAGCTGCGCAGTCTGCGTTGCCCAAAGCAGCGGAGCCGGCACAACCGGCAGCCGAGGCCAAGAAAGAAGAGCCGGTCGAGAAAGCACCCGCGAAAGCAGAGAAGAAGTCCGAAGCGAAGGCCGCGCCTAAGGAAAAAACGAGGAAGATACGCAGAAAATAGCGCCGTCCCCATCGTCTAGTCTGGTCTAGGACATCAGATTTTCATTCTGATGACACCGGTTCGAATCCGGTTGGGGACGCCATCCTACTTCGCTCAAAGCCTTTCGGCTTTGAGCTTCGTAGAGATAGGTTCTGCGAAGCGCCTATGAGTTTGCGCAGAGTCGCGAAGCAGACCATTCTGCTTCGCCCATCAACGCGCTGACTGCGGTCGGGCTTCGCAGGAATGGAAATAACTCCCACAAAAGTTCACACATGCCCACCACCCTGATCAAAAACGGCACCATCATCCTGAACAATAGCATCCATAAGAACACATTCGTGCTGATAGAAGGCGGCAGGATCATGAGCGTCGGCAAGAGCCGGGCGCCCAAGGCCGCCGTTACCATAGATGCGCGCGGCTGCTATGTCGCGCCCGGCTTCATAGACTCCCACATCCACGGCGATCCGGCCAGCATCCTCTCTCATGAAATCAAATACGGCACGACCTCTATCGTTGTGGCCGAATCCTGCGCCCCGCTCGGCGAATTCTACAAGAAGTGCGAAACGATACGGAAGTTCATGAGGCGTGATCCACTGGGGCCGGCGGTGCTCGGGTTCCGGATGGAAGGTCCGTACATCAGCAGGAAAAAGGCCGGCGCCCAGGACCGGCGGTATATCAGGAAACCGGATCGGGTGGAGCTTGGGGCCATGCTTAAGGCGTGCGCACCAGAGCTCAAGATGATGACGGTCGCCCCTGAGCTGAAAGGCGCCGCGGCCCTCATTCGATTATTGGTCGCCGGCGGAGTACAGCCATCGATAGGCCACTCGTACGCGACCTGCGGGGAGGCGGAAGGGGGCATCAGGGCCGGCATCAGCCACGCCACCCACATATTTAACGCCATGCGCCCGACAGCGAGCCTGGAGCCGGGCGTCGTGGGCGCTGTCCTCTCGGACGGGAGGGTCTGGGCCGAGATCATCCTTGACCGCATACATGTGCACGAGGCGCTTTTCGGGCTCCTCGTCCAGGCAAAGGGGCTCGACAAGGTCGTGTTGGTCACCGATTCGATACGTGCCTGCCCGGGAAAAGGCGTGAAGCGTACGGCCGGCGCATACAGGTTTGCAAGCGGCAGGCTCGCAGGCTCGGCGCTTACGATGATAGAGGCCGTGAGGAACGCCGTGCGATGCGGCCTTGCCATCCCCGATGCCGTGAGGCTGGCCACTGTAAATCCGGCCCGCCTTTTTGGAGTCGGCCGCAGGAAAGGCGCGATCGCGCCCGGCAAAGACGCGGACCTTGTCATATTTGACAAAAATTTTGATGTGAATATGACCATCATGCGTGGTAGAATAATGTTCCGGAAGAGAGGGTTTTAGCATATGTGCGGCATAGTCGGATATATCGGAGAGAAGAACGCGCAGGACGTCCTGTTAAAGGGACTCGGCCGCCTCGAATACAGGGGCTATGATTCCGCCGGCGTGGCCATACTCAAGGGCAATAAGATTGGCATGGTCAAAAGACAGGGCAAGCTGAAGGTCCTCGCCGAGGAGGTCGTGTCGAGTCCCATCCCCGGGACGGTGGGGATCGGCCATACGCGGTGGGCCACCCACGGCGTGCCGAGCGACACGAACGCCCACCCGCACCTTGACTGCACCGGAAAGATCGCGCTCGTCCACAACGGCATCATAGAAAATTATATCGACCTGAAGAACCATCTCAAAAGAAAAGGCCACAAGTTCGTCTCCGACACCGATACTGAAGTCATATCTCACCTGATCGAAGAGCATTATCAGGGCGACCTCGAGAAGGCGGTCCAGCAAACGGTCAGCCTCCTGAAAGGCTCATACGCGATCGCCGTCATCCACGAAAACGAGACGGAGCGTATCGTCGGCGCCCGGTGCGACTCGCCGCTGATCGTGGGGCTGGGCAATGGCGAGAACTTCCTGGCGAGCGATGTCCCCGCCATACTCGATTACACACACGACGTCATATATCTCGAGAACCACGATATCGTGACGCTGTCGAGGGCGGGAGTGGTCGTCAAAGACTCAGGCGGCCGCGTCGTGCAGCGCAAAAGCGTGAAGATAAAATGGGACATAAGCCAGGCGGAGAAGGCCGGCTACAAGCACTTTATGCTCAAAGAGATATTTGAGCAGTCCGACGTCCTGCAGAAGATACAGGACGAGCGGATCAGGGGCGGCCGCATCGTGTTCGACGAGTTAAAGATAAAAGGAGGCGACTTCAAGCGCTTTAAGAAGATAGTGATCGTGGCGTGCGGGACGGCCTATCACGCGGGCTTAACCGGCAAATATATGCTTGAAGAATACGCCCAGGTGCCCTGCTGGGTCGACACCTCGAGCGAATTCCGCTACCGGAACCCGATCGTCGACCGGGAGACGCTCGTCATTATCGTTTCGCAGTCAGGCGAGACCGCGGACAGCCTGGCGGCGCTCAGAGAGGCCAGGCGAAAAGGCGCGAAGGTCCTCGGCATCTGCAACGTCCTTGGAAGCTCGATAGCCAGAGAGGCCGACGGCGTCATCTATACGCACGCCGGCCCCGAGATAGCGGTCGCCTCGACGAAGGCATACACGGCGCAGCTGGCGATCTTCTATCTGCTCACGCTCTACCTCGCCCGCCTCATGAACAGGGTCAAGAGGGCGGCATTCGATGCCCTCGTAAAGGAGTTCCGCAGGGTGCCGGGCCTGATGAAGGAACTTCTGACAGAATACGCATCCGGGTACAATCCGATCGCGGCGTACGCGTCGGAGTTCAAGAAATATTACCACGAGAAGCACAACAAATCCTATTTTCTGTATCTGGCGCGCAATATCAATTACCCCAACGCGCTCGAAGGCGCGCTGAAGCTGAAGGAGATCTCTTACATAAGCGCCGAGGGTTATCCGGCCGGCGAGATGAAGCACGGCCCGATCGCGCTCATCGACGAGAACCCGTGGGTGGTGTGCATAGCGGTCAAGTCGTCGACATACGACAAGATGCTGTCGAACATCCAGGAGATAAAGGCCAGGGGCGGCATCATCATCGCGGTGGTGACCGAAGGCGACAAGGAGATACTGCACCACAACGTGAATTACGTCATCGAGATGCCCTCGGTCGAGGAGCTCTTTTCGCCGCTTCTGGTGGTCATACCGCTCCAGCTCCTTGCCTACTATGTGGCGCTCGAGTTCGGCTACGACATCGACCAGCCGAGGAACCTGGCGAAGTCGGTGACGGTAGAATAGGAGCAAAACCGTGTCAGTCCATAGTCAACAGTCAACAGTCGACAGACAAATCCGCGGACCGCGGACCGCGGACTGCGGACTGCGGACTTGATAATGTCAGGCACTCTCTATATAGTTTCGACTCCCATCGGCAACCTCTCCGATATCACCCTGCGCGCGATCGAGACGCTGAAGGCCGTCGACCTGATAGCCGCGGAGGATACCCGCCATACGAAGATCCTGCTTGACCGCTACGCGATCAAAGCGCCGACGACGAGCTATTTCGAATACAATAAGGTACAGAAGACCGACTACCTGATCGGGCTCCTGAAGGCAGGAAAGTCCGTCGCGCTCGTCTCGGACGCCGGTACGCCCGGCATCTCGGATCCCGGCTGGAAGATAATACGCGCCTCGATCGATAACGCGATCCCGGTCGTCCCGATACCGGGACCATCGGGGCTCATGGCAGCGCTCACGATCTCGGGCAAGCCCACTGACAAGTTCACGTTCGAAGGGTTCCTCTCGCAGAAGCCGATCAGGAGGAAGAACCAGCTGAAGAAATTGAAGGACGAGACCAGGACCGCCATCCTGTATGAATCGCCGTACAGGATAACGAAGCTGCTGGCGGATATCCTGGAGGTGTACGGCGATATCGAGATCGTCCTGGCGCGCGAGCTCACCAAGAAATTCGAGGAGGTGCGCAGGGAAAAGGTCTCGGACGCGCTCAGGCATTTTACCGCCTCGAAACCGAAGGGCGAATTCATAGTGATCATCTAAATGAAGACAGACCAGACGATACAGGCGCTGTTCCTGACAAAATATTCCCGCGAAGGGGCATCGAGCCGCTACCGGTTCCTGCAGTATTTCCCGTATCTGGAGTCGCGAGGGATCGCGTGCACATTCTCGCCGCTCACCGACGGAAATTACCTCAAACACCTGTACGCGATGAAGCGGGGCAGCCTCCTCGACTACGCAAAGGCGCTCGTGCGCAGGCTCACCGCGCTCGGCACGGCGCACACGTATGACGTCGTTATTATCGAGTACGAGATCCTGCCCTATTTCCCGCCCTGGTGTGAGATGCTCCTGAAAAGGCTCGGCATACCCGTCATCGTGAACTACGACGACGCCATATTCTACCGCTACACCCAGAACCCGAGCGGGTTGGTCCGCAGCCTGCTGGGCACTAAGATCGATACGGTGATGAGGCTCGCCGACCTCGTCATCGCCGGCAACGGCTTCCTGGCCGACTACGCCCGTAATTCCGGCGCGCCGCGCGTCGAGGTCATCCCGACGGTCGTCGACCTCGAGCGGTATCCGAAACGGCCGTCCTCGGCCAATGCCGCTTTCACCATAGGCTGGATCGGGTCGCCGTCGACCACGAAATATCTTATCGAAATAGCGCCCGCTCTTGAGGAAGTGTGCGCGGGAGGGCATGCGCGGCTGGTCCTGATCGGCGCGGGCCCGGTGGAGCTTGCGGGGGTGCCGGTCGAGACGAGGCCATGGTCGGAGGCCAACGAGGTCGCTGACCTTGAGTCGTGCGATGTCGGGATCATGCCGCTTCATAACGGACTATGGGAGCGCGGCAAGTGCGGCTTGAAGACGATCCAGTACATGGCATGCGGCCTGCCTGTCGTAGTTTCGCCGGTAGGAGTGAACGAAGAGCTGGTCGAGGACGGGATCGACGGTTTTTTTGCCCGCGATACCGCCGCCTGGTCGCGGGCATTGATCGCGCTGCGTGACGACAGGCCGCTCGGCGAGGCGATGGGGAAGGCCGGCCGCAGGAAAGCCGAAGGCCTGTATTCGCTGCAGATCGCGGCCCCCCGGATGGCGTATCTGATATGGGATGTCGCCCGGAGGGGCAGGAAGAAATGAGCGTAAGAGAAAAGGCCTTGACAATCGGTGCGAAGGGTAGTACAATGGCAGCTACTATAGCGACAAGCGCCTTTTAATACCGGTCCTGAGAGGCCGGAAAAGGAGAGAAGAGATGGTTTTAAGAGCCCGCATATCCCGGAAAAAGGTATGTGGGATTTTTTTAATGAGCAGATAATTTATGCCAGTCCGAAGGGCGGCATAGATTATAGGCCTATCAAGCATAAGGCGAAGGGAAGGCCGTCTGCGAATTAATCCCGCAAAACTCCTATAAATGGTGTCAGATTACTCCTGAGCTGTTTTGCGGGATATTCATGTAAAATAACCGGGGTGTACAGATGAAACTCAAAGAGAAGACAAAGATAATGGATAAGGAGACGATCGATAGGGCGCTCGAGCGGATCGCGCACGAGATCGTCGAGAAGGTCAAGGCCGTGGACGACGTCGCGGTCATCGGCATTAAGAAGGGCGGGGCAGTGCTTGGCCGGAGGCTCGCGGGCAAGCTCGAGGCGATCGCCGGCAGGAAGATCCTGGTCGGCTCGCTCGATATAACGCTCTACCGGGACGACCTGACGCAGGTTGCGCAGCAGCCCGTCGTCCATGCCACCGAGATCGATTTCGATATCGACGGTAAGAAGATCATCTTAGTCGACGACGTGCTCTTTACCGGCAGGACGATCAGGTGCGCGCTCGACGCGCTGATAGATTTCGGGCGGCCTGCCATGATACAGCTGGCGGTGCTCGTCGACCGGGGCCACCGGGAGCTTCCGATACGGGCCGACTATGTGGGGAAGAACGTGCCGACGTCGCTCAAAGAGGCCGTCGAGGTGCGGCTCGAGGAGTCCGACGGCAAAGACGAAGTGGTGCTGGGCGAGAAGGTGGCGTGATGGGCGGGAAAACGGCTGATAAAAAATTTGTGTGGACCAAGAAGGACCTGCTGGGCCTCGAGTACCTCTCCTGCGGGGAGATAGAGTTCATCCTCTATACCGCCGCGAGCTTCAAGGAGGTCACGACGCGCCAGATCAAGAAGGTGCCGGCGCTGCGCGGCAAGACGGTCGTCAACCTCTTCTATGAACCCTCGACCAGGACGCGGACGTCGTTCGAGCTCGCGGCAAAGAGGCTCTCGGCCGACGTCATCAATATAGCGGTCGAGTCATCGAGCGTGAAAAAAGGGGAGACGCTGATCGATACGGGTAAGAATATCGAAGCCCTGAAGATAGACATCATCGTCGTGCGCCATAGCGCCAGCGGCGCGCCGAACATACTGGCGCGCTCTGTAAAGTCGAGCGTCGTGAACGCGGGCGACGGCTGGCACGAGCACCCGACGCAGGCGCTTCTGGACATGTTTACGCTGAAAGAGAAGCTCGGCAGGATCGAGGGCCTGAAGGTGAGCATCATAGGCGATATCGCCCATTCGCGGGTAGCGCGCTCCAATATCTGGGGGCTGACCAGGCTGGGCGCGAAGGTAACCGTGTGCGCGCCGAAGATGCTGATCCCCGTCGGCATAGAAGAGATGGGCGTCAAGGCGACGGCGGATCTCGATGAGGCGATCGAGGGCGCGGACGCGATCAACGTGCTGAGGATGCAGTTCGAGCGGGATTCGGGCGGCGCGTTCCCGTCGAAGCTCGAGTACTTCAAGCAGTACGGCATAACGACCCAGCGGCTGAAGAAATGCAAAAAAGATATTGTCGTGATGCACCCCGGCCCGATCAACAGGGGCGTAGAGATGTCGAGTGAGGTCGCCGACGGCGCTAATTCTGTCATCCTTGAGCAGGTGACCAACGGCATTGCCGTGCGGATGGCGGTACTGTACCTGGTGGCGATGGCAAAAGAGGCCGCGAGATGAACCCCGTTAGACCTGTCACGCTAACGGGGATGAATGGGGAGGTCTAACGGGGTGAAATACCTTATAAAGAACGGACATGTCATCGATCCGGCCGGCAGGATCGACGGTAGTAACGATGTCCTGATATCGGACGGCAGGATAGAAAAGGTCGGCGCGGACCTTGCCGAGAAGGCCGATGCGACGATCGACGCGAAAGGCTGTATCGTCGCGCCGGGTTTAGTCGACATGCATGCGCATCTGCGGGAGCCGGGCAGGGAGGATAAAGAGACGGTGGCCAGCGGCACCCGCGCGGCGCTGCGCGGCGGCTTCACGACGGTCGCCTGCATGCCAAACACGGAGCCCGCCATCGACAGCCCCGAGGCGGTAAGGAAGCTCAAGGCGATCATAAAGAAAGATGCCGTCTGCAATGTCACGCCGATCGGCGCCATAACGGCGGGCCGGACGGGAAAGAAACTGACAGACTTTGGCGGCATGAAGAAGGAGGGCGTTGCGGCCCTCTCCGATGACGGCTCATCGGTCGAAGACGCCTCGCTGATGGCGCAGGCGCTGAAGAGCGCCGCCGAAGAAGGGCTCCTTATCATCGAGCACTGCGAAGACACCGCGATCTCCGCGGGCGGCGTCATAAACAAAGGCTTTATATCCACGAAGATGGGCCTGCGCGGCATCCCGCGGGAAGCCGAATACGAACGCGTACAACGCGACATCAAACTCGCCGGCAAGGCGAAAGGGCGCATCCATATAGCGCATGTCAGCTGCGCCGAGTCGATCGAGCTCATCCGGAAGGCTAAAAAGAGCGGTGTCAATGTGACCGCCGAAACGGCACCGCATTATTTCTCGCTTACCGAGGACTGCTGCGTGGCCTACGATACCAACACCAAGATGAACCCGCCGCTCAGGACGAAGGATGACGTCGAGGCGGTGAAGAAGGGCCTCGCCGACGGCACGATCGACGCGATAGCGACCGACCATGCCCCGCATACGGACGCGGAAAAGGATGTCGAGTTCGACTTCGCGCCGTTCGGCATCATAGGGCTCGAGACGGCGCTCTCGCTGGGCATCATGGAGCTCGTCGAGAAGGGTGTCCTGTCGTGGCTCGAGCTGATAGCAAAGATGTCTGCGAACCCGGCTGCGATATTGAACACCGGCGGCGGGACGCTGAAGAAGGGCGTGAGCGCGGACGTCGTGGTCATCGACCCGGCCACGGCCTACGTGTATACGAAGGGCTCGGTCGAATCGAATTCAAAGAATTCGCCGTTCATCGGCTGGCAGCTGAAGGGCAGGGCCACGCACGTCTTCGTGGGCGGGAGGCTTGTGATGGAAAACGGATCGATAACCGCATAAGAGCATTCCTATGAAACTGGTGACGGCGAAGATACTGGCGAACGAGAAGGTGGGTGAAGATTTTCGCAGGATGCGGCTCGCCTCGCCGTACCTCGCCGGATCGGCAAAGCCGGGCCAGTTTGTCGAAATTCGGTGCACGAAAGGCGCGGACCCTCTCCTGCGGCGCCCGCTGGGCTGCCACAGGATCACACAGGGCGGCATCGATGTGCTCTACGAGATTGTCGGCAGGGGGACAGAGCTCCTTGCGCAGAAGAAGGCGGGCGAAAGCGTCGACCTGATTGGGCCGCTCGGCAACGGCTTCGATCCGGAAGCGGCAGGGGCGGCCATTCTGGTCGCGGGGGGCATAGGCGTGGCGCCATTACTCGCGCTGGCAGAGGGTGTAACGCAGAGCGCAAAGCGCATGGCGCATAGCGGGAAGAGAAACAACACGCACGTTTTTATTGGCGCCAAGACGAAAAATCACATTCTCTGCGAAAACGAATTCAAAAAATTCGGCTGTTCAGTGAAAGTATCTACAGAAGACGGCTCGAGAGGGCATAAAGGTCTTGCTACGGAATTATTGCCGGATTTATTGCGAGCCACGATCTCCAAGCGCCATGCGCCACGCGCTATGCGCTATGCCACTATCTATGCCTGCGGGCCTGCCGGCATGCTCAAGGCCGTCGCGGGGATCGCAAAGGCGCACCGCATCCCGTGCCAGGTCTCGCTTGAAGAGCGCATGGCATGCGGGGTGGGTGTGTGCTTCGGGTGCCCCGTGAGGGTTAGGACGCAATACGCAATACGCAATACGCAATACGAATACAGAATGGTTTGCAAGGACGGGCCCGTATTCAACGCGGAAGAGATACTATGGTAAATCTCGCGGTCAGGATCGGCACACTGAAGATGAAGAACCCCGTGATGGTGGCGTCGGGGACATGGGGTACCGAATATGCCGAGTTTACGGACACCGATCGCCTGGGAGCGGTCGTTCTGAAAACGATCACGCTGAAGGCGCGCACCGGCAATCCGCCGCCGCGCGTCGCGGAGACGTCGTCGGGGATGCTGAACTCAATAGGCCTCGAGAACAAAGGGCTCGACGATTTTATCAAGAACAAGCTCCCGGCGCTCGGGTCTATCGGGACGCCGGTCGTAGTGAGCATCGCCGGCGACGATGAGCGCGAATTCAAAGAGCTTGCGGCGAGGCTGTCGAGGTCCGCGCGGGTGAATGCGCTTGAGCTCAATCTTTCCTGCCCGAATATACGGTACGGCCTCACCGGAGGGCTCATCGCCCACGACGAGAAGGCGACCTACAAGGCCGTCAAGGCGGTCCGGGCCGCTACCGGCTTGACCGTGATCGCGAAACTCTCGCCGAACGTCACCGATGTCGGAAGAATAGCGCTTGCGGCAGAAGCGGCAGGAGCCGATGCGGTGGCGCTCACGAATACCTTCATAGGGATGGCGGTAGATATCGATACGAGGCGACCGAAGCTCGGCAATGTCACCGGGGGCTTAAGCGGGCCGGCGATAAAGCCGCTCAGTTTGAGGGCGGTCTGGGAGGCCCACAAGAGGATAGGCATCCCGATCATAGGCATCGGCGGCATCATGGACTACGCCGACGCGGTTGAATTCATGCTCTGCGGGGCCAGCGCCATACAGGTCGGGACCGCGAATTTCGTGGATCCCCGCGCGCCGGCGGGTATTGTCGGCGGCATAGAAAAATATATGAAGAAGAACGGGATACATGACGTTCGCAAGCTGGTCGGACGGGTTTTGCTGGGGTGATGATGGATCCTAAAGAGAGACTGATCATAGCGCTCGACGTCGATACGGAAGCGAAGGCAGTCGAGCTTGTCGAAAAGCTTAAAAAAGACGTTACATTCTTTAAGATAGGGTTCGAGCTCTTCTCGTCCTGCGGGCCGAACGTCGTGGCCGCGGTAACAAAACGCGGCTGTAAGGTCTTTCTCGACCTGAAATTCCACGATATACCGAATACCGTCTCAAAAGCCGCCCTTTCCGTGATGAAGCTCGGCGTCTATATGTTCAATGTCCACGCGCTTGGCGGCTACGACATGATGAAAAAGACCGCTGATATCGTGAAGGCAGAAGCAGAAAAGCTCAGGATCGAAAGACCGAAAGTGATAGCCGTCACCATCCTCACCAGCATGGACGAAAATGCGTTGAAGAACGTGGGCATAAGTGATAGTATGAACGCGGAGATCCTGCGGCTGGCCTCGATGGCGAAAGACGCGGGCCTCGACGGTGTTGTCGCATCGCCGCAGGAGACAGCGCTCATACGCGAGAAACTCGGCAAAGATTTTCTCATAGTGACTCCCGGCGTCAGGCCATTATGGGCGGCCGCCGGCGACCAGAAGAGGATAGCGACGCCGCAGGAGGCGGTCCGCGACGGAGCGAGTTTCATCGTGATGGGCCGTCCCGTGACCGAAGCGAAGGATCCTGCCGACGCCGCAAGGAAAATACTGGAAGAGATGCGCTCATGACGGAAAAGGAAGTCCTGGAAGTATTCGAAAAGAATAATGCCCTCCTCAAAGGCCACTTCAAGCTCTCGAGCGGCCTCCACAGCGAAAAATACCTCCAATGCGCGCTTGTCCTGCAGCATCCTGATGTTGCCGAAAAACTCGCGCGGGGATTGGCAGGGAAATTTTCAAAAGACACGATCGATGTTGTGGTGGGGCCGGCCCTCGGCGGGGTGACGTTCGCCTACGAGGTGGCGCGCGCCCTCGGCGTGAGGGGGCTCTTCACGGAACGCGAGGAAGGCGTGATGACCCTGAGGCGCGGGTTTTCTATCGCCGCAGGCGAAAAGGTGCTCGTCGTCGAGGACGTCGTCACGACGGGAAAATCGACGAATGAGGTGATCGACGTCGTGAAGGCCGGAGGCGGCATCGTTGTCGGCGTGGGCAGCGTCATCGACAGGAGCGACAGGAAGCCCGATTTCAAAGTTACATTCGAAAGTCTTGCCAAGGTCACGGTAGAAACGTTCAGCCCCGAAGCGTGCCCCCTGTGCAAGAAGGGCATTGCCGTAACTAAGCCGGGTTCACGGAAATAGGAGCATCTCATGGCAGAGGAACTCAAAGAACTGATCGCGAAGATCCAGGAAGAGGGTATTAAGGCGGCGCAGGAGAAGGCCGCGGCTATAGGGGAAGAGGCCGCCCGGCGCGCAGACGAGAAGGTCCGAAGCGCCGAAAAGGAGGCCTCGCGCATCGTGGCCGAGGCACAGGAGAAAGCGGCCAGGGCCGAGGAGAGCGCGAGGACGTCGCTGAAACAGGCCTCGAGAGATACGGTCATAGCGCTTAAGAAAGAGATCGCCGCGCTGCTCGACAGGCTGGTCACCGCCCACGTGCACAGGGCCTTCAGCGCCGATGAGCTCGGGGCGATGCTGGTGACGATGATAAAAGGGTGCGGCGGCCCGGCAAAAGACAAAATAATAATCTCGCTTAAGAAAGACGATATCGAAAAGGTGGAGCGCACGCTCTTTGCCGAGTTGGGCGCCGAGGTGAAGAAGGGGATAACCTTACGGTCGGCCGCCGATATGCGCGGCGGGTTCACGATAAGTTACGACAGCGGCAAATCGTATTACGATTTTACCGAAAAGGCTCTCGCTGAATACCTCGCCTCGCACCTGAACCCGCAGCTCGCGCAAATCCTCAAAGAAGCCGCGGGCGAGGCAAAATAGGACGGTACGCCGATGGCGTCATTTTACACATACGTCGTGTCGAGCCTTCCGGCGCTCTTGTTCGGCATGAAGCCGCCGCTCGGCTTCGCGCGGTTCCTGGCGCTCTGCAAGGACCTGATACCGGACGAGGACCTGGCGCTCCTGGCATCTCTTGCCGCGGGCGGCGGCGTATCGTGCAAGGATGCCGGGAACCTTACGCTGCGGCGGTGGCGCTCGTTCGACACGATGCTGCGGAATGAGCTCGTGCAGATCCGCGCGTCGAGGAAAAAGGCGGATCCCGCGAAATATTTGAGATCCGACGGTTGTCCCGAATCATCGTATGCGACGCATCTGGCGATCAACGCGTACCGGAAGCCGTCGGTGCTCGAGGCCGAGCGGTCGCTTGATGCGGACCGCTGGGCAGAGCTCGATGAGCTCAGCGCCGGGCATTATTTCGACCTTGATACGCTGATCATCTACGCGCTGAAACTTCTGATGCTGGAGCGATGGGATAAGGTCAATACCGCGGACGGGCGGCATCTTCTTGAAGGCGCCCTGTCGGGCGGCGCGCCGGGAACATAAGGAGCGATACGCGTGTCAAAAAGAACGGGACGGATAAGCGCGATAAACGGCAACATGGTGAAGGTCGAGACCGACTCATTTATCGTGCAGAACGAGGTCGCCTACATCATACACGGCGAGGAGCGGCTCAAGGCGGAAGTGATCCGCGTCAGGGGCAACCACGCCGAGACGCAGGTGTATGAAAATACGGGCGGGCTGAAGATAGGCGAGCAGGTCGAGTTCACCGACGAGCTCTTGTCGGTCGAGCTGGGGCCCGGGCTGCTGGGCCAGATATACGACGGCCTGCAGAACCCTCTCCCGCAGCTTGCCGAGGAGTGCGGCTTTTTCCTGAAGCGCGGCGTCTACCTGAAGGCGCTGCAGGACCACAAGGAATGGGAATTCACCGCGCTCGTCAAGCAGGGCGACAGGGTGCGCGCCGGCGAGAGGCTCGGCTTCGTGCCCGAGAAGATTTTCAAGCACTATATCATGGCGCCGTTCGGGCTCCGGGGCGAACTCGAAGTCACGCACGTCGCGGCGCATGGCCGCTATAACCTGACCGTGCCGGTCGCGCGCCTTAAGGACGAAGCGGGGGCCCACCACGACGTCTATCTGAAACAGAACTGGCCCGTCAAGATACCGATCGCGGCGTATGCTGAAAAATTGAAACCCGCCAAAACGCTCGTCACCAGGATGCGCCTTATCGATTCTCTCTTTCCTGTGGCGTTCGGCGGGACGTATTGCATACCGGGCCCGTTCGGGGCCGGCAAGACCGTCCTGCAGCAGCTCACAAGCCGCCATGCCGAGGCGGACATCGTGATCATCGCCGCCTGCGGCGAGCGCGCCGGCGAGGTCGTCGAGACGCTGAAGACGTTCCCGACGATCATCGACCCGCGGACGGGCAGGGCCCTCATTGACAGGACGGTCATCATCTGCAATACGAGCTCCATGCCGGTCGCCGCGCGAGAGTCAAGCGTCTACACCGCGGTCACAATAGCCGAATACTACCGCCAGATGAGGTTAAACGTCCTCCTGCTGGCGGACTCGACATCGCGCTGGGCGCAGGCGATGAGAGAGATGTCCGGCCGGCTCGAGGAGATCCCTGGGGAGGAGGCGTTCCCCGCCTATCTCGAATCGAGGATCGCCTCGTTCTATGAACGCGCCGGTATCGTGCGGTTCTACGATAATTCCACCGGCTCGATCACGATCGGCGGCGCGGTGAGCCCGGCGGGCGGCAATTTCGAGGAGCCGGTGACGCAGGCTACACTGAAGGTCGTCGGCGCGTTCCACGGGCTCTCGCGCGAGCGCTCCGACGCGCGCAAGTATCCCGCCATAGACCCGCTCACGAGCTGGTCGAAATACAAAAGCTTTATCGACGAGAACCAGATGCGCGCCGGCCACGCGGCGCTGCGCAGGTCAAGCGACGTCGCCCAGATGATGAAGGTCATCGGCGAGGAAGGCACATCGACGGTCGATTATATAGATTACCTGAAAGGCGAGTTCTTCGATTCGGTCTATCTCCAGCAGAACGCGTTCGACAGGGTCGATGAGGCGACGCCGGAGGACCGGCAGATATACATGATGCATTTCATACACGTCCATGTGCTGGCCGCGCAGTTCGATTTCACGGACAAGGAGGGCGCGCTTAAATTCTTCCAGCTCCTGCGGCAGCTCTTCCGCGGCTGGAACTCCGCCGAATGGAAGAGCGACGAATTCGCCGCCATAGAAGGCGAGATCGCCTCTGCGCTGAAGACGCATGCGAGGCCGGGGCAGGAGAAGGTGGCCCATGCATAAGGTCTATACCAACATACAGCAGATCGCCGGCGACGTCATCACGGTCGAGGCCCAGGACGTCGGCTACAACGAGATCGCCGAGATACAGACCGGCCGCGGAATGTCGCTGGCACAGGTCATACGGATGGACGGTGGCAGGGTATCGCTCCAGATATTTGCCGGAAGCCGCGGCGTCTCGACGGGCGACAAGGTGCGCTTCCTGGGCCATCCGATGCGCGTGGCGAGCGGCGCCAACCTGCTGGGGCGCATATTCAACGGCAGCGGCGTGCCGCTCGATAACGGGCCCGCGCTTTCCGAGAACATGATCGATATCGGCGGCCCGCCGGTCAATCCCACCAAGAGGATCATCCCCAACAAGATGGTGCGCACCGGTATCCCGATGATAGACGTCTTCAATTCGCTCGTCGAATCACAGAAACTGCCCATTTTCTCCATAGCCGGAGAGCCGTATAATGATCTCCTGGCGAGGATAGCGATACAGGCGGAAGTGGATATCATCATCCTCGGCGGGATGGGCTTAAAACACGATGACTATCTCTTCTTCCGGGATATCCTGGAAGAGCACGGCGCGCTTCCGCGGTCGATATTTTTCATCCATACGGCCTCAGATCCCACGGTCGAATGCCTCCTGGTGCCGGACTTAAGCCTCGCGGTGGCGGAGGACTTCGCCCTGGAAGGAAAGAAGGTCCTCGTGCTCCTGACCGACATGACGAACTTCTGCGATGCGCTGAAAGAGGTCGCGATCACGATGGAGCAGATACCGTCGAACAGGGGATACCCCGGAGACCTCTACAGCCAGCTCGCGGCCAGGTATGAGAAGGCGGTCGATTTTGACACGGCCGGCTCGATCACGATCCTGGCTGCCACGACGATGCCCGGCGACGACGTGACCCACCCGGTGCCCGATAACACCGGCTACATCACCGAAGGACAATTTTATCTGAAAGGCCGCGTCATAGAGCCGTTCGGGAGCTTAAGCCGCCTCAAGCAGCAGGTGAACGGCACAACGCGCGACGACCACAGGACGATCATGGACACGATGATCCAGCTCTTCGCCAGTTACCGCGAGACGCTCGAGAAGAGAGCGATGGGATTCCAGATGAGCACATGGGACAATAAACTTCTGCAATACGGGCGGCTTTTCGAAAAGCACATGATGTCGCTCGAGGTCAACCTGCCGCTCGAGAAGGCGCTGGACCTCGGGTGGAGCATACTGGCGGAATGTTTCACGCCGGAAGAGACGGGCATCAAGAAGACCCTCATCGAACAGTACTGGCCGAAGCGCCGGGAATAGAGCACCGGGAAGACCATTATGGCAAATATCAAGTATACAAAGGGCGAGCTAAAGAGGCAGAGAGACGCGCTGCGGCAGTATCTGCGATATCTGCCGACCCTCCAGCTCAAGAAACAGCAGCTGCAATCCGAGATCCTGCACCAGGCAGCGCGCATCGAAGAGAGACGAGCGCAGGAGCATGCGAGGATCGGCGAAGCGGAAGTCTGGGCGGGCCTGTTGTCCGACGAGGCAGTTGACCTGCGGCCATGGATCGCTCCGCGCGGCGTCACCACCGACGCCAGGAATATCGCCGGCGTCGATATCCCGATATATAAGAGCACAGAGTTCGGCGAGGCGGAGTACGACCTCTTCCTGGTACCGCTCTGGGTGGACGCCGCGGTCGATGCGCTCAAGGCCATCATATCATTACGGCAGGAGCTCGAGGTCCTCCACAAGGGGATGGAGATACTTCGGCAGGAGCTGCGCACGACGACCCAGCGGGTGAACCTTTTCGAAAAGGTGAAGATCCCGGAGGCCGAGGAGGCCATCCGGCGCATCAAGATCCACATAGGCGACCAGATGACGAATGCCGTCGGCCGCTCGAAGATCGCCAAGAGGAAGATAGAGAAGGCCGTGCTGGTCGCGGAAGGGATCCTCACATGATCGTGCCGATGAAAAAAGCCGCCATCATTGTCCAGTCGAAGGACGCGGAAGGCGCAATTAAAAAGCTCCGCTCGATCGGCGCGCTGCACGTTGAAAATCAGCAGGCCCCCGGAGGCAAAGACATCAGCTCTCTCGGTGAAGACATCGCGACGCTCGATAAGGTCGCGGGGATATTATCGGCGCCGGAGATGATAGGGACGAGCGGGCTCAAAAGCGCCAGGGCCTTGCCCGACTGGCGCTTTGCCGCACAGCATGTGCTGGACACAAGCGCCAGGATCGACCACCTCGAGGAATATGCGCGGACGCTCACGGGCTCCATAGCGGAATGGGAAGGGTGGGGCGATTTTGACCCGGCCGGTATTGCCGCGCTCGCCTCCCGCGGTATTCGGATAAAACTCTACGAGATGCCATCGGACGAACTACAGGGCCTGCCACCGGATATCGTCGTGCGCAGGATAGACGCAGGCAAAGGGATGGTCCGGTGCGCGCTCATCTCGCGCGGCGAGATCGATATCCCGTACAAGGAAATACAGCCGCCGAAGACGGGCCTGAACGAGATGAAGGCGCGCCTGGCCGAGAACGCGGAGATCGTCAGGGCGCTCCATGACACGGTGCGCAAGCATACATGTTATCTCGAGCGGTTCATGCGTATCAGGGATGCGTTCCGCAAAGAGCTGGAGCTCCACGAAGCGCTGCGCGGCATGGGGGCTTCCGGCGAGATAGCGTACCTTGTGGGCTATGTACCACATGACCGCGTCGGCGCGCTGACCGCGGAGGTTCGGCGCCAGAAGTGGGGCATATCGGTCTTCGAACCGTCGGAAGAGGACATGGTCCCGACGTTTATCAGAAATCCCCGGTGGGTCTCGATCATCAGCCCTATCTTCAGGCTGATCGAGATAGTCCCCGGCTACCGCGAGCTCGACATCAGCCCGGTCTTCCTCCTTGCCTTAAGCCTTTTCTTCGGCATGATCATAGGCGACGCGGGCTACGGCGCCCTCTACATACTGCTTACCTTTATTGCCCAGCGCAAGCTCGGTAAGAAGATGAAAGACCACAAAGTCTTCTTCCTTTTCTATCTCTTCAGCGCATCCGCCGTCCTGTGGGGCCTCCTCACCGGGACGGTCTTCGGCCAGGAATGGTATCTGAAGGCCGGCATGAAGCCCCTCGTGCCGATCCTGAACGATACGAAGTTCCTGCAGGCATTCTGCTTCTTTATCGGGGCAGTTCACCTCAGTATCGCCCAGGCATGGCAGGGCCTGCGCAAACTCCCGTCGCTCACTGTCCTGGCGGACGCGGGGTGGATCTCGGTGATCTGGGCGGCCTTCTTCCTGGCGCGCATGCTCATCCTGGGTGACGCGCTGCCGGTATACACGCGCTGGCTCATCATCGGCGGCGTGACGCTGGTCGTGATCGGGACGAGCCCCCAGCGCAATATCCTGAAGATGATCGGGAGCGGGCTCGGGAATGTCGCGCTCAGTATCATGAACAATTTCACCGACGTTGTGTCGTACATCAGGCTCTTCGCGGTAGGGCTGGCAGGTGTTGCCATCGCCGACACGGTGAACACGCTCGCCGCCGAGGTCGGTAACCCCGTCGCGCAGGCCCTCATCCTTTTCGCCGGGCATACGATCAATATACTCCTCGGGCCGTTGTCGGTCCTGGTGCATGGCGTGAGGCTGAATGTACTCGAGTTCTCCGGCCACGTGGGCCTTACGTGGGGCGGCGTGCGGTATAAGCCGCTCGAAGAATAGATATTTACGAAAGGAGCAGTTCATGGAACAGACTGTACTGACGCAGTTCAAGGATGCAGGCGCCATTATGGTGCTTGCGCTTTCCGCGCTCGGGTCCGGCGCCGGCGCCGGTATAGCCGGCATGGCGGCGATAGGGGCGTGGAAGAAGAATTTCATGCAGAATAAGACCGCCTCGTTCCTCCTCGTCGCGCTCACGGCGGCGCCGCTCACGCAGACGATCTACGGGTTCATCGTCATGAACAGGATGCTGTCGCTGACACTCGGCGGGCAGTACCTCTGGGGCGTCGGCCTCTTCGCGGGCGGGGCGATCGGGTTGTCGGCATACTGGCAGGGCAAATGCGCCGCGGTCGCGTGCGACGCGATGGGTGAGACGGGCAAGGGCTTCGGCAATTACATGGTCGTGCTGGGAATGACGGAGACGGTGGCGCTCCTCGTCATGGTCTTCACGATCGTCTTCCTGGGGAAACTGGCGGGAGTATAGAATTTCGGGCAGCTAGCTCAACGGTGGAGCAATCGGTTTACATCCGATAGGTTACAGGTTCGAGTCCTGTGCTGCCCACCATATTACGTGAGTCGGCGAGTGTTTTATAAGGTTCGCCGGGAGGACTCGAAGCCGGCGAGCGCCGAGCGAAGCGAGGAAAAGTCCTCTGGACGACAGCGAGCCGGCTGGCCAGGAGGCCGCCTGAGGCGGCCGGATGGCCGAGTCCTGTGCTGCCCACCATATTACGTGAGTCGGCGAGTGTTTTATAAGGTTC
>CAYGRZ010000016.1:22756-31340 GCA_964352425.1 uncultured Planctomycetia bacterium
CTGGCCAGGAGGCCGCCTGAGGCGGCCGGATGGCCGAGTCCTGTGCTGCCCACCAGCTTTATTATCGAGCTAATCCACATGAAAATATGGATCCTCTATATTCTCCGATGTTCCGACAATTCCCTCTACAGCGGCATCACCACAGACCTTGAAAAACGATTGAAGTGCCACAACGATGGTAGGGCCTCAAAGTGCACACGGTCACGGTTGCCGGTGAAACTTGTGTATTCGAAGAGATATCGGAGCGAATCTACCGCGAGAAGGGAAGAGGCGAGGATCAAAAGCCTGCCGCGCAGTGAAAAATTAAAAATAATCAAGTAACAACGAGCCCATACACACAAACAAAAAGCCTCCTGCGTACTATGCAGGAGGCTTTTTGTGTATGCTGTCTCTATCGCGGCGGGGTCGGCCCGTGCTGCTTCGGATGGTGCGAGAATTTCCCGAACCGTTTCTGGCCGCCCGGCCTGTGGTGGCTGCGCTGGCTGCTCCCGCCGCCGTAGCTCTGCCGCCGTCCGCCGTGCGGTGGCCTGCTGTAGGCCGAATACCCGGTTGGCCGGACAAAGGTCTCTTTCGGAAGATCGGGATGCTGTAGTACGGGCAGCGCCGTTTTGATCAGTTTTTCTATATTCTTGACGTCGGGGCCCTGGTCGGGCATCGCGAACGAAATCGCGCGGCCGGCCTTCCCGGCGCGCGCGGTGCGGCCGATGCGATGCACGTAATTCTCGGCGTCTTCCGGCAGGTCGTAATTAATAACGACCTCGATGTCCTTGACGTCGATCCCGCGCGCCGCGATATCGGTCGCGACGAGGATCCTGTATTTACCCGACTTGAACCCCTCGAGCGCCTCTCTGCGCTGGCCCAGCGAGCGGTCCGAATGGATCTCCGCCGCATTGTGGCCCATCGACCTGATGGCACTGGTGACCTTCTTCGCCCCGATCTTCGTCCGGGTGAAGAGCAGTACCGAGCCCTGGTACTGGTTGAGGATCTTATTGAGCAGCTGGCGCTTCGCGTCCCTGTTGACGACGAAAAGCTCCTGGATGACGCCTTCCACGGTCGTGCCCGACGGCGCGACCTCGACGTGGACGGGCAGCTTCATATGCTGCGCCGCTATCCTGATGACCTCCTGCGGTATCGTTGCCGAGAAGAGCATCGTCTGCCTGTTTTTCGGGATGTATCTGAGGATGCGCTCGATCTGCGGCAGAAATCCCATGTCGAGCATGCGGTCCGCCTCGTCGAGGACGAGGATATGCACGTCTGCCAGGAGCACCGTACCCTGTTCAATATGGTCGACGAGCCTGCCCGGCGTCGCGATGATGACCCTGGGATTTTTCCTCAGGTCCTGCAACTGCGGGCCCATCGGCGCGCCGCCTATCAGGACCACTGTTCTAATCGCGAATACAGGGGCGATCTTTCGGAAGGTCTCATCGACCTGTATGGCCAGCTCTCTGGTGGGAACGAGGACCAGGCAGCGTCCCTTGGTCTGGGCGAGGCGCTGGATGACGGGGATGGCGAACGCGAGCGTCTTGCCGGTGCCCGTCTGCGCGACCCCTATGATATCCGTGCCCGCGATGCCGACGGGGATCGCCTTGTGCTGGATCGGTGTCGGGATCATGAATGACAGGCGATGCAGCACCTCGAGTATCTTCGGCGCGATGCCTAAGCCATAGAAAGACCCTCCCGGCTGCTGGGGTGCCCCCTGCGGCGCTTGCTGCGCCGCCCCTTTCGGTGCAACGTTTTCAGGTTCAAAATGCCATGCCACAATAACCTACCCCTGCACCACGCGGATGTTTTGAGCGCGCGGTCCCTTATCCGATGTCTCAACCTCAAACTCCACCTGCTGGTCTTCGTTCAGCGCGGTAAACGCCACTTCGACCAGGCCCGACTGGTGAAAGAACACTTCCCGCCCATCGGTATCGGATATGAAACCGAACCCGCGGTCGCGGACTATCTTCTTTATCTTCCCCTTGTGCATTGCAATGCCTCCTTTTTGATATCAGACCGCCTTAAAAATAAAAAAGCCGCACGGTTAGCGATCCTTACCTTGCGGCCAAAGATTTCTAATCTTCTTGTCACCGAATTATTATACCGCCCGCGGACCGCCATGTCTACCTTTTTCCTAAAATAATCACATCTTGCCTTTTTGTGCCCCGCATGGTACCATTGCCTCCACTTATGAAGATCGCTGATTTGGCGCGCCTGATAGAAGGTGTTATAGAGGGCGACAAGGACATAGATATCCGGGGATTAAGCGGTATCGAATCGGCCAGGGCGGGCGACCTTACGTTCGCGATGGACGAGGAGAGGCTGTCGAGCGCGGAGAAGTCGGGCGCCTCATGTATCCTGACCGATAGGACCGTACGGCGGTCCACGAAGTGCTTAATACGCGTAACGAACCCCAAGCTTTCCTTCCTTATCGTCTACAATACGTTTCATAAGCCCCAGCCCAGAGGCTCATTTGTGCATCCCACGGCTGTCGTGTCGGATTCGGCGAGCCTCGGCAAGAACGTATGGATAGGCCCCCACGTCACTGTGGAGGACGCCGTGACGATCGGTGATCACGTCATAATAGAGTCGAATACGGCCGTAAAGAAGAATTGCCGGCTGGGGCCGTTCTGCCGCATCTATCCCAACGTTACCCTGTATGAAGACACGGTGCTCGGCAGCAATGTCATACTCCACGGCGGGGCGGTTATCGGCTCGGACGGGTTCGGTTATGTCAAAGACAGGGGTAAAATATATAAATTTCCGCAGACGGGCCGCGTCGTCATCGAGGACGATGTCGAGATCGGCGCCAACACCACGATCGACAGGGGCTCTTTGAGCGACACCGTTATAGGTGCCGGCTCCAAGATCGACAACCTCTGCCAGATAGCCCATAATGTAAAGATGGGGAAGAATACGCTTATGGCCGCGCAATGCGGGATCTCCGGCTCCACCGTCCTCGGCGATGACGTGACGATGGGAGGCCAGGCGGGGATCGTCGACAACGCTGTGATCGGTTCAAATGTCACCATAGGGGCAGGAAGCGCGGTCATCGGCAGCGTGGATGCCGGCCAGGTCGTCTGGGGAGTTCCGGCAAGGCCGATCGGCCAGACGAAGCGCCAGATGGCCGTGTTGTCGTGGATGACGAAGCACTTCGCCGCACTATCGAAGCTTTTGCGCTAAAAAACGGCACCATCCGGCGGCATAAAAAAATCTTGCCATCCGCTGGCTGTAATTATATAATAACAATACTTTTTGGGGACGTAGCGTAGTTGGTTTAACGCGTCAGATTGTCGATCTGAAGATCGCGGGTTCGAACCCCGTCGTCCCCGCCAGTATTAAAACCCGGCGTTTTTCGCCGGGTTTTTTATTACCCGCCTGCAGGGGTTCGAAGCCCGCGAGCGCCGACGAACAGGAGGAAAATGAGTCGTCTTCGGCGGCTTCACAAATCATAGCGCAAAAACAGCACGTTAGCTGCTCCCGATTCTAGAGCACATAAATCTTGTTTACTATAGATACAGAGGGTATAATATAGATCTGTGAAGCCAAGGTTTGTTTGTATTGCCTCAGTTTGCATATTGATGCTTTTCCTGTGCCTCTGCTCGAAAAACATCATTGCGGAAACATTGGATAATGATAAAGGACTTATTTTAGAGGCATTTGACTTGCCTCTCCAAATTATTTTCGATCATCGCACCACCTTCTCTAATTTGTGTATTATAGCTTTCGCCATCACTTTTATTCCGCGGCAATTTCTTCTGCAATATCTGGAAAAACACGAAAAATCCCCACCCCGTACTTGTCCGGTTATATCGCTTTAAATATTTATACGGTTAGTTAATAACGCAAAGGAGATAGCCCCATGAAGAAAATACTTGGAATTCTTGTCGTATTGGCTTTTGTTGGCTCAGCATGCTTTGCTCAGGAAGCGGTAAAGACCTTGCCTAAACCCGTAAAGGCATCTTCTGCTGCGGCGGAAACCAAAACAATTGTCGGTAAGGTGGTTTCGGTAACAGTTGTTGATCCATTAAAGGGTATCACAAACGGAGCCATCAGTGTTGGTGATAAGGCAGGGAAAGCAGTATCCTATACGGTTAGTCCCGTAGCCGAAGTTTTAGATACCGCTTTTAGGACTATTACGCTTAATCAGTTAAAGGTAGGCGATAAGGTTAAGGTGAAAGCCAAAAAAACTGCCACAGGAGAAGAGGCCCAGTCGGTTACAGTGCTTAAATAAAAAATTCTGCGGTCAGATTAGTCAAAAGAAAGGCGCAAGATTAAAAACTCTTACGCCTTTCTTTTGTTGAAAGAAGAAGCGAAGGGCGCACGAAATATTATCCCATTGATACGTCGGTCTTACCCATGCTAAAATGAGCGCTATATGAAAAAAGGTTTGATCCTGTCTTTCGTATTCTTATTTTGTCTGAATTCCCCAATCCTACCCTGTCTTGCCCAAGATGTTAAACCAATGCGAGAATTTACTAAGAACGATCGTATATTGATTCTCGCCCCGCATCCGGACGATGAGGTAATGGCCACCGGCGGTGTCATCCAAAAGGCACTGAAAGCAAAGACCAAGGTAAAAGTATTATTCTTAACCAACGGCGACCATAACGAGCCTGCTTTCATAGTCTACGAGAAAAGACTGACTATGCGGAAAGGCGAATTCATACACATGGGACAGGTAAGAAGAAAAGAATCGCTCGAGGCTCTGAGCAGGTTGGGACTTACAGAAAAAGACAGCGTTTTTTTAGGATACCCTGATTTTGGCACGATGGAGATACTGCTTAAATATTGGGGTGATACCAGGCCATTTAAATATATGCTGACACGAATATCCAAAGTACCTTATTTAAACTGCCTATCGCCTGGGGCGCCTTATGTAGGGGAAAGCATTTTAAACGATATAAAGAATGTTATAAGAGATTTTAAACCGACAAAGGTGTTCGTTTCTAACCCTCTTGACGTTAATAGAGACCACCGCTCGCTCTACCTATTTTTGCAGATAGCGCTATGGGATCTGGAAGGCGAGATAGCAAAGCCGGATATCTTTCCGTACCTTGTTCACATAAAAGGATGGCCGGAACCAAGGGGATACCATCCGGATATTGAACTGGCACCGCCTGATATGCTGAAAAGCGGCGAAATATCCTGGATGAGACTGGAATTGACGGATGAGGAAGTAAGGACGAAGCACGACGCCATGGAGTGTTATAAAAGCGAGAATGAATATAACCCGACCTATCTATTCACTTTTGCCAGAAAGAACGAACTTACCGGCGATTATCCGGTTATTAAACTATCAAGGGAGAGCGCATGGCGCAACGTAGGAACAGCGCTGGCATACGCGCGTAAAGGCGATGATTTATTTATAAGGCTGGCACTAAAAAATAAACGAGATAAAGACCTGGGCATGTCTATTTTTCTATTGGGGTACCGGAAAGATTTGGCATTTTCTAAAATGCCGAAGCTGGCTATTGATATGAGGCTAAGTGGTCTAAGCGTTAAAGACAGGAAACAAAAGATAAATGGTGGGAAGGTTCAATTGACCGAGGAGGGCAATAATTTAATCCTAAAGATTCCCCTGTCTCTATTGAACGACCCTGTATATATTTTGGCATGCGCGAAGGCAGGAACCATCGTTTTGCCGTTTGAGGATACAGCCTGGCGTATTATTCAATTTCAATGAGAGCGGTCTCGGGACGGTTCTCGAGGCCGTCTACAAACCAAATGTTTTACTTGACTAATATAACGCCCGGTGCTATCTTCGTATCGAAAAGGAGGAAGATATGAAAAACGCTTCGGATATACTGTTCCGTCTTTCAATAGTACCGGTAATACTGGCAGTGATTGTAAAGATCGGCTATTTGTCGGAATCTGTCTTCTCCATGGTATCTCCATTGAGAATAATGAGCTCCAGTCCGGCAACCTATTTGATCGTTACATGCGTGCTGCTTCTTTTTGCGGTCTATTTAAAGCTTCGGGAATCTTCAAAACAATAGTATCGAACCTTTCTTTTCTTGACACGGCAGTGCGCGTAGCATATAATCTTCACCGTCTTTGATAATATCAACCATATAGGCGCTCGAGAGAGCTTAAAAGGGAATTCCGCCCCGCACCTGCGTATAGGTGCGGGGTAATGGAAACGGTCCCGCCGCTGTAAGGGATGACGAAATTCGCATTCAGCCATTGGTGATCTTTGCGAAGCAAAGATCCTGAGAAGGCCGCGAAGAGTAGGATGAGTCCCCAGTCAGAAGACCTGCCTATGTGTGTAAAACCAAATGTCAAAATCCGAATGTCAAATTCGGATGAGGCGTTTGGAGCCGGTACGTGAGAATACCGGAATATACGGGTTTGTAAAACAGGGAACTGACCCCGCATCGTTATGGATGCGGGGTTTTTTGTTTACAGAACACAGGAGAGAGAGAGATGAAAAGATTATTGTTTACTTCAATAATATTCCTATCATGCGTTAACGGAGTCTATGCCGCCGGAAATGAACCGGCTGCCAACCCCAGCCCCAGCGCATCGAAAACACAGAAGTTGCAGCCGATAGTCATAACGCCCTCAAGACATGAAGAGATGGAGGCGGATGTCGGCAAGAGCGTGACGGTGATCGATGAAGACAGGATAAAAAAATCCGGCGCGCGGACCATCCCGGAGCTGCTGAAAGGCGAGGTGGGCATCGATGTCAGGAACTATCTCGGAAACGCAAAGTCCGCCCAGGTCGATATCAGGGGTTTCGGCGAGACGGCAGGCTCCAACACGCTGGTCCTCATAGACGGACGGAGAGTAAACCAGATCGATCAATCCGGCGTCGACTGGGCCCAGGTCAATGTAGACTCGATCAAGTCTATCGAGATAGTACGCGGGAGTCAGACGGTCCTCTACGGTGATAACGCCGTCGGCGGCGTCATCAATATCATCACGAAAGACGGCGAAGGGAAAAAGCCGGAAGTGGGATATGGGCTTAAGTTCGGGACCTTTGATTACGCCGCGTACAACATATTTGCCCAGGGCGGCCATAAATTCCTCGACTACTACTTTGATTTTACCCAGTCTTCGACCGACGGATACCGGACCAATAATGCCGTCGAAACGATAGACTACACCGGTTCCGTTACGGTCAGGCCGGCAGACGGCCTGAAGCTGAAATTTAACGGCGGCTACCATAGGGACTGGTACGGCATGCCCGGCGCTCTCCGTCAAACCGACCTCGAACGCCTGGGCCCCGGAGGCAGCACCTTTCCTAACGACCGCTCCAAGACCGAGGACGGTTATATCATGTTTGGGACGGATATCTCTCATGATGGGAACTTCGGCGACGTCGTGCTGTCAAACGACCTTATTGCCAGGTCAAGACGCACTGCCACGATAAGCTATTGGACCGGAGGCAATACCGAGTTCAATAATCATATAAAGACCTTAGGGATAACGCCCAAAATCACCGTCATATCCGAAATACTGAAGATGATGAACAGGGTTATCGTGGGAACCGATATCTACCTAGACCGGGACGAGATACTGAGCGGCCAGGGCCCTAAAGACCTCGTCAATATCGACAAAAAGAGCTGCGGAGTATACGCAACCGATATGCTCGCCCTGACACCCGCTTTAAGCGTCAACGGCGGGGCGAGGATGGAATGGGTGAAATATACGTTCGATCAGCAGACGGTCCTGACCGGAAGGAGCAAGAAGAGTCCAAGCGAATATTCCTGCGACGCGGGTTTAAATTACAAGTACAATGATACCTCATCCATGTATACCAACTATTCCAGGTCGGTCAGGTTCCCGGCCGTCGATGATTGGTACAGCTCGATGTATCCGTCGTGGGGGGGAATAATCGGTGGAGGGCTGAACCTGGATCTTGAGCCGCAGATAGGCAATACCTATGAAGTAGGGATAAAAGACAATACGCTGAAACAGCTCAGCATGCGGGCCTCGTTCTACATAATTGACCTGAAGCACGAGATCTTTTATAATCCCGTAACATGGGCAAATTCCATATATGACCGCACCATGCGCCAGGGCGTTGAAGTCGAGACGCATGTCTATCCGATCGAGAGCCTCGACACGTTCCTCAAATATACCTACGAGAAGGCGTTTTTCGTGGGGGGCAGCTTTAACGGGAACGAGATACCGATGGTGCCGCGGTATAAAATATCGGGCGGCGTAAGTTATACGCTCATGGATTGTTTCAACGTGACGTATGCGCTGAACTTCGTTGGGTCAAGGCGGTTCATCAGCGACCAGAACGCTATCGCCGCGAAGCTGGGATCATACATAACGCAGGACGTGAAGATTTCATACAACAAGTATGGCCTTGAAATATTGGCAGCGTTGAACAATATAGCCGATGAGCGTTACTCCGAATATGGCGTTACGAACGCGGCCGGCCGGATCCTGTCCTATTATCCATCACCAGGCAGGAACTTCGTCTTCGGCGTGAAGCAGAAGTTCTGAAAATTCGGTTGTCTTGCCTCAACCGGTTTGCTACAATGCCCGGTGAATAAACCTTCCTGACGGTGTCCGGAGCGCGGAGGATGATGGGATATGAGGCGGATAACGGTTATCGTGACGGCCCTGGTACTTCTTGCGACAGTTG
>CAYGRZ010000017.1:0-29756 GCA_964352425.1 uncultured Planctomycetia bacterium
TCCTCGCAAAGACGAACTTGCCTTAGCGCTTCTTCTGAAACTGAGCTGTTACCAGCTTTTTGGCTTGAAAATATATGTCTTATTCTCCTGAGCCCTCACCAACCGCTTGATGTTCTCCTTGTGTTTATAGATGGAAAGGGAGCATATCGCCACGCTGAAGAGGATAATATAGAACGGATACTTCAGGATGCAGGCGACGGCGGGAAAGAGAAGAAGGGCCATCACGGACGCCAGAGATACAAAATTTGTCAGGTAAAATACGAGCGCCCATATGATTGTTGACGGGATGAGCGCCAGCGGTGTTAAGCCCATCGCCACACCCAATGTCGTCGCGACCCCCTTGCCTCCTCTGAATTTCAGGAAGACGGACCAGACATGGCCGCAGACAACGGTAAGGCCCATCAGGCCTTTGTAAAAATCGAAGTCAAGATCTATATCAAGGCAGTAGAAAAAATTCGCGACGACGGTCACGACGAAGACGCCTTTCAGTATATCCACAACCAGGGTAATGAGAGCGGGCACCTTCCCCACGGTCCGGAGGACATTGGTCGCGCCGGCGTTCTGCGAACCGACCTGGCGTATGTCGATGCCCTTAAGCATCCTGGTCAGGATAAAGCTGGTCGGGAAGGACCCTATCACGTACGCGAGGATGACCGATCCTATAAGGCAGGCGACCGGAGCCATTCGCTACCCCGCCTTTCTCACATTATTATTTTCGTTCAATGCCCTGCTCCCCTTCATGACGTAATCGACGCCTGAGGCAACCGTCATGAAGACCGTGAAATTCCAGACCAGATACGAGTACTCGAACCTGGCGAGGATGCTCACGATCGTCATCATCTGGAAGAACGTGGTGACCTTGCCGATGATGCTGGGCGCTACGTTGATATCACCGCGGATGACGTATATGATCACCGAACCAAGAACGATGATCGCGTCGCGCGATATCACTATGATCGGGACATACGGGGGCATCCTCAGGAAGTCCGGGATGTTGCCCGCGATGGCGAGGCAGATATACGCGCTGACGAGAAGGAGCTTGTCCGCCATCGGATCGAGGATCGTGCCGAGCTTCGTCTTCTGCTTCAGCGCCCTCGCAAGCATGCCGTCGACGCCGTCTGAGATCGTCGCGAGGATAAAAAAAACGAGCGCTATGTCGAGCCTCGAATAGACGACCGCTGCTATGAAGAACGGTATCAGGATTATCCGCGCGATCGATATCTTGTTCGGTATGTTCATCGCACCCATCGCACACAACGTCCTATTTTATGACCTTGATCCTGTAGAGCGGCCAGTATACGAAGACCGCCTTGCCTATCAGGTTCTTTCGGGGCACAAACCCCCAGTAGCGCGAATCCCTTGAATTGGCGCTGTTGTCGCCGAGCGTGAAATAACAGCCTTCCGGCACGGTGACACCGCGGCCTTCGCCGCCGTAATCGCCGGCATTGTAATAATAGACGGAAGCCGCGGCCGGTAGGGCCGCCTCTTTACCGTTCACAAATATCTTTCCGTCGCGTATCGCGACCGTCTCCCCGCCGACGGCGATCAGGCGCTTCACGAAATCCTTTCGCGGGTCTTCCGGCGATGAGAAGACGATGATATCCCCCCTCCGCGGCTGCCTGACATCGAGGATCGGAAGCCTGAAGTTCACGAACGGCACGCGGGCGCTGTAGAGGAACTTGTAGACGAATATCCTGTCGCCAACCTTGAACGTCGGTATCATCGAGCCCGACGGTATCTTGAACGCCTGGATGATGAACGTCTGTATCACGATCGCTATCACCAGCGCAATCAGTATCGACTCTGTCCACTCCCGTAGCTGCGACTTCACCTTCTGTGCCATTGTGGGGGGTACCTTTCTCTTCTATTGCGCCTTCAGCGCGGCGAAGAACGCTTCCGGCGGTATCTCGACCTTGCCGAACTGCTTCATCTTCTTCTTGCCCGCCTTCTGCTTCTCCCAGAGCTTTCTCTTCCTCGTTATGTCGCCGCCGTAACACTTCGCGGTCACGTTCTTGCCGACGGCTTTTATCGTTTCGCGGGATATCACCTGCCCGCCGATCGCGGCCTGCAGGATGATCTGGAACAGGTGGCGCGGTATCGTCTCCTTCAGCTTCTCGATGATCACCTTGCCCTTCGCGTACGCCCTGTCCCTGAAGACGATCGATGAGAAGGCGTCGTACACCTCGCCGTTGATCAGGATATCGAGCCTCACTATCTTCGTCGGCCGGTAATCGAGGAGCTCGTAGTCGAGCGAGCCGTATCCTCTGGTCACCGATTTGATCCTGTCGTAGAAATCGACGATGACCTCTGAGAGAGGGATGTCGTAGACGATCCTCGCCCTCGTCTCATCGAGGTACTCGGTCGAGACGTACGAGCCGCGGCGCGACTCGGACAGCTCGAGGATCGTGCCTATCGACTCTTTCGGCGTTATGATGTAGGCGCGCACGTACGGTTCTTCGGCCTCTTCGATCTCGCCGGCGTTCGGCAGCTTGACGGGGTTATCCACCTCTACGATCGTACCGTTCTTCTGCAGGATCCTGTATAAGACGCTCGGCGTCGTGATGACGAGGTTGAGGTCGAACTCCCGTTCGAGCCTCGACTCGATTATCTCCATGTGCAGAAGGCCGAGGAAGCCGCACCTGAACCCCATCCCCAGCGAGGCGGATTTTTCCTGTTCGAATACGAACGACGCGTCGGACAGGCGGAGCTTTTCTATCGCTTCTTTCAGCGCCGGGAAATCGGCGCTGCTGGCCGGATAGATACCGCTGAAGACCATCGGGTGGACCTTCTTGTATCCCGGCAGCGGCACAGCGGCGGGATTCTCGGCCTCGGTCACTGTATCCCCGACCGAGACCTCTCGCGCGTCCCGTATGTTGCAGGTGAAATAACCGACTTCGCCGCAGGAGAGACCCTCGACCTGCGTCTCCCGCGGATTGAAGATGCCCACCTCCTGGATCTCGTAAGCCTTCCTGTTCGACATTGCCATTATCTTCATGCCTTTTTTTAAGCTACCGTTCATGAGCCTGACGAGTATCACGACGCCTTTATACGGGTCGAACCTGGAATCGAATATCAGTGCCTGCAGCGGATTGGTGACCTCGCCGCTGGGGGCGGGTATCTTCGCGATAACGGCCTCGAGAATATCTTCCGTCCCCTTGCCGAGCTTCGCACTCGCCAGGATGATCTCGGAGGCGTCAAGCCCCAGTATGTCGGAGATCTGGCGGCTCGTCTGGTCGATCTGCGCATTGGCAAGGTCAATCTTGTTGATGACCGGTATTATGCGGAGGTTGTGCTCCATCGCGAGGTAGAGGTTGGCGACCGTCTGGGCTTCGACCCCTTGCGCCGCGTCGACGACCAGCAGCGCGCCCTCGCAGGCGCCGATCGATTTGGAGACCTCGTAGGTGAAATCGACATGGCCGGGAGTGTCGATCAGGTTCAGCTCGTAGGTCGTGCCGTCCTTCGCCTTGTAGCCGATCCTGACCGCGCTCGCCTTGATGGTGATGCCGCGCTCGCGCTCGAGGTCCATGTCATCGAGGAGCTGATCGTGGAACTCCCGGTCGCTTATCGCGCCCGTGAACTGCAGGATCCTGTCGGCGAGCGTTGATTTTCCGTGGTCGATGTGCGCGATGATCGAAAAATTCCGTATGAGTTTTTTATCCATGTCCCCTACACGCTGTCTGCCAGCGACTTGCCGAAATCGAGGATCGCGAGCGCCTTCTTTTCCGTCGGCGCTTCGGCATAGACCCTCAATATCGGTTCGGTGCCGGAGAGCCTCAGCATCAGCCACGACTTGTCATCGCAGATGAACTTGAATCCGTCGGTCGTCTTGACCTGCGCGACTGGCCTACCCAGCACCTCTTTCGGCGGGTCAGTCCTCAGCGACTCCATCAGCTTCGGCTTCTTCTCGTCCGGATATTTGACGTCGAGCCTGCGGTATTCGTACGTGCCGTACTGCCTGTCGATCGCCTTGAGGATGTCCAGTATCTTCTTCTTCCTGAAGGCCATCATCTCCAGTATCAGAAGGCCCGAGAGGATGCCGTCCCTTTCAGGGATCGAATTCTTGAACGCGACGCCGCCGGTCTCCTCGCCGCCTATCAGGATGTCTTCCTTTAGCATAAGATCGCATATGTATTTGAAACCGACCGGCGTCTCGTGCATCTTGAGATTGTACTTCCTGCATATTTTCTCGATCAGGAACGTGCCGCATATCGTCTGGATCACGTCGCCCCGCATCCCCCTGTCCTCATACAGATGGAGCAGGATCAGCGTCATGACCTTGTGGCCCGTCATGATCCTGCCGTTGGGCAGCGCAATGCCGAGCCTGTCGGCGTCGCCGTCGGTCGCTATACCTATATCATACCTTCCGGACTTCGTCCTGGCGGCGAGCTCTCTCATGTTGAGCGGGTTCGGCTCCGGGTTGATGTTGCCGAAGCCGGGATTCCGCTCGTTATGGATGGTATCGACCTTGCACACACCACCCTTCAGCAGCATCGCGATGTAATCATTGCCGGTACCGTACATCGAGTCGACCAAAACTTTGAGCCGCGCACCCTTCACGAGCTTCAGATTGACGTACTTTTTTACGAATGCGAGATGCGGCGGAATAATATCTTCGAGCGTGATGAGGCCTTTGGCCTTCGCCTCGTCGAGTGTCATGAAACGTATCTCGCTCTTATCGAGGTACTCCTCGAACTTCCGCGTCATGTCCGGCGTCGCGGAACCGCCGTAATAGGCTTTGTACTTGATGCCGTTATACCGCGCCGGATTGTGGCTCGCGGTGATCATGATGCCGCCGATGAGGCCCCTGTCCTTTATCGCGAAACTGACCGACGGTGTCGGCGTCGGGGAGTCCGCCAGTATCGTCTTTATGCCGTTCGCCGCGAAAACGCAGGCCATCAGCTCCGCGTACTTGTCGGAAAGGAACCGCGTATCGTATCCGACGACCGCTGTGCGCCGGGTGAACTTCTGGTCCGCGCAGTCTTTGGTGATGTAATCCGCGACCGCCTGGGCCACCTTCTTAACGTTGGCAAACGTGAAGTCATCGCTTATGACGGCCCTCCAGCCGTCCGTCCCGAACTTGATACCGCTCATTTATTGACCCCCTCGTAATGTTTTGATCGCGTGCGCGTAATCTTTTGCGCCGAACACCGATGTGCCCGCGACGATGATATTCGCGCCCGCCTGTATCGCCTCGGCCGCGGTGGCTTCGTTGATGCCTCCGTCGACCTGTATGTCCTTTTTGAATACTGTGCGAAGCTCTGTTATCTTCGGCAGGCAGTCGAACATGAACTCCTGGCCCGCGAAACCCGGCTCGACCGTCATGATGAGGACCATATCGACCATCGGCAACACGGTCTCGATGGCTTTAAGCTCAGTCTTCGGCCTGATCGAGACGCCAACCTTCTTCTTGAAATATTTAATAAGCCTGATGATCTCTTTCGGGTTCTCTTCGACTTCTGCGTGGAAAGTGATGATGTCGCTGCCGGCCCTGGCGAAACTTTCGATATAGTCTTCGGGCTTATCGATCATCAGATGCACATCGAACGGCAGCCTTGTTGCCGGCCGGGCCGACTTTACGACGACCGGCCCGATCGTGATGTTCGGGACGAAGTGGCCGTCCATCACGTCGATGTGTATCCAGTCGGCCCCCGCTTTCTCAACGTCCTTTATCTCCTGCCCGAGTTTAGAGAAGTCGGCCGACAGGATGCTCGGTGCTATCAGTATCTTCTGCATATGACGTACCCCCTTATGCCTCGTGCGGAACCACCGCGTATATCCTGCTGATATCCTCAAGCGTGATGACGCCCGCGACCTTACCGTCCCTGGTCACCGGCAGGGCCCGCGCGCCGCTCTCGTGCATCATGCCCTGAACCTTGATAAGCGAATCTGTGTCCTTCGCCTTCGGGAATTTCTTTCTCATGATATCGGCGACCTTGATGCCGGTGCCGTGGCTGTGAAGGGCCCTCATGATGTCCTGCCTCGTCAGGAACCCGACCAGCTCCCCGCCGTCGAGGACCGGGAAATCCTCCTGATGGGAATGGAACACCTTCTCCAGGACCTTCGATAGCAGCGTCTGACCCGTCACCGTGGAAAAATCGCGAGGCAGTATATCGCACACCCTGAATTTTTTCAAAGTTTCTTTCACGTCGACCTGCATCTCCTCGTTCGTCGCGGCCATATATATGAAGACCGCTATCACGATCAACATTATATTGAACTTTATTATACCGAAGTACACGAAGGCAAGCGCAAAGAGATGGCCGAGAGAAACCGCAATTCTGGTCGCCTTGTGGTAACCCATCCGTGAGGCCAGGAGCGCCCTTAAGACCCTGCCGCCATCCATCGGGAACGCCGGCAGCAGGTTGAATGCCGCCAGCGCGAGGTTTATCCAGTACACGTACGCGAATGTGAGCGGCCAGCTCTGGGTCGAAAGCGGGTGAAAAAGGACGCCGGGGCCAAGCAGGATTTTAAGCGGGAAGAAGAAGACGAGGATCACCGCGACATTGGATGCCGGGCCGGCCAGCGAGATCAGGAGCTCCTGGACCGGCTTCTCCGGTATCTTCGACATCGACGCTACCCCGCCGATTGGGAAGAGCGTTATCTCGCGCACCTTTATGCCGAACCGTTTCGCCACCAGGCTGTGGCAGAGCTCGTGGACCGTGACGAAGAAAAAGACGCCACTGACGAGGAATACCCACTTCAGGCCGCCGGAGAGCACCAGCAGGAGAAGGAGGGCAAACGTGACATGCACGTTTATCGCGATACCGAAGACCGAAAATATCCTGACAGAGCCTCTCATTTAGAAATGTAACGCTTCCTTTACTTTTGTATCGTCCTTGACCGGCCCGATCACGGCCAGGTTAAGGCGCTCCTGCCTGAACAGTTCCCCGGCGACCCGCAGCATATCGTCCGGGGTGACCTTATCGATCTTCGTGAGGATGTCCTTTACGCTCACGTCGTGCTCGCCGGCAATGACCTTTTCGCCGATCCAGAGCATATGGCTCATCGTGTCCTCGAGCGCAAAGAGAAGCTGTCCCCGGTAATACTCACGGGCGCGGTGCAACTCCTCTTTGGTGATCGGCTCTTCCGTGATGCGGCGCAGTTCCTTCAATATGACTTCGATCGATTTGATGAGCTTCTTCTCATCGACCCCCGCGCTGACGACGAACGCGCCGCAATCCTCGTATCTCCTGACGCTGGAAGAGATCTCGTAACAGAGCCCCATCTCGTCCCTGATGATATGGAACAACCTCGACGACATGTTCGCCCCCATGATGATATTGATAAGGCTCACCACATGCTTATCCGGATGGAACCTGTCGACCGTATGCAGCCCCAGCGCGACGTGCGTCTGCTCGGTCTCTTTCGACATCACCCTGGCGCGCGGCGCTTCCTGCCCCAGCTTCACTTTCTCGAACTTCGACGCCTCTTTCGCTTTCGCATTCAGAAGGTACTTTTTTGCCGTATCGGCAAGCTCGTCGGCGCCTATGCGGCCGGCGCCAATGACGAGCATGTTCTTCGGATTATAATAAGCCTCTTTATACGCGACGAGCTCAGCCCTCGTGATCGCCCCGACCGATTCGACGGTCCCGGCAAGCGGCATGCCGAGCGGCTGGTCCGGCCACATCATCTCCGCGAGGATCTCGTGGACATACTGGGACGGGATATCTTTGTACATGTTGATCTCTTCGACGATGACGTTCTTTTCCTTTTCGATCTCCACGCCCTCGAGCTTCGGGTTCAATACCATGTCGCTTAAGATATCTATGCCGAGCTCGGCGTCCTTGGCGAGGACCTTCACGAGATAGCAGGTATTCTCTTCGGACGTAAAACCGTTGAAACTGCCTCCCCTGCCCTCTATCTCCTGCTTGATAGTCATCATGTCGCGCGTCACGGTGCCCTTGAAGAGCAGGTGCTCGAGCAAATGGCTTATGCCGATCAGCTTTTTCTCCTCGTATCTTCCGCCGGCGCGTATCCATATGCCGATCGCCACCGACTCCATGTGCTTCATCGGCTCGGCCATCACTTTAAGACCGTTATCAAACATGCTCACTTTATACAAAGTTATCCTCTCTTTCTTGAATCAAGATATGACTGTAATATCAGCTGCGCGGCGAGCTTGTCCGCCAGATGCTTTCTCTTCGCCCTGCTCATGTCCGCCTCCAGAAGAACCCGCCCGGCCTGTACCGTCGTCAGGCGCTCGTCCCACATCCTGACGGGGACGCTGACGGTTTTGATGAGGTCGTCGGCGAATTTAAGCACCTCTTCGGTCTTCACGCTGTGGGTCCCGTTCATGTTGAGCGGCAGGCCGACGACGATCTCTGACACAGTATTGGCCGCGACCAGCCTGGCTATCTCCTGCAGGTCCTTCTTCAGGTCCGCGCAGCGTATCGTTTCGATGCCCTGCGCGGTGATAAAGAGCTCGTCGCTTATGGCGACCCCTATCCGCACGGTGCCCACATCCAGCGCCATTATCCTCATAGTATCTTCAGTATCTTTCCGTCTTTCTCGACAAAAGAGCGCCCTTCGCGGCGCAGGACTGTTTTAAGCGCGTCGAAACCTCCGACATCATTCCAGCCGTATGACCCTTTGACGCAGTATATATGCCGGGCCTTTTCCATGACCGCGTAGTCGAGAGATATGTCGGGTAATCTGGCATATTCGGCCGCCGTTACTCTGCCGTCTTTCAGAATACGATGTATTGCCGGCGCATGTCTCTGCACGGCTTTGATGAACTGTTGCGCGTTGAAAATGAAAATGCCGGAGTTCCAGAGATACTTTCCGCTCTTAACGTACTTTTTCGCGGTCGCGAGGTCCGGTTTTTCGACAAATCTCTCTACCTCCAGTACTCCCTCGGCCTTACCACCGTGCGACCGCGCAACCTTAATATATCCGAATTGCGTCGAAGGATCTCTCGACGCAAGACCGAGAACGACTATGCCCTCTTTCTTCTGACGCATGAAATCTATGCCTCGCTGCAGGCACGCGAGCTGTTTTTCGACACCCGAGATATAGTGGTCGGTCGGGAGCACAACGATGATCGCGTCTTTTAGGCGTCCGGCCACAACGGTCGAAGCAAGCATTGCCGCCGGCGCGGTATTGCGCGAGGCGGGTTCCAGCAACAGGTTAGAGCGCTTTATCCCGGGCAGGTCTTTTCTGACCAGTTTCGAATGAAGCTTGTTGGCGACCACAACGATGTTGTCATCGGGTATGATCCGGCGGATCCTGTCGATGGTGTTCCTGAACATCGTCCGCCTGTCAGCGGTAACGGAGAGGAATGCCTTGGGCCGTTCGTCGGTCGACAGCGGCCGCAGGCGCTTGCCCTTTCCGCCGACGAGGATGACGGCGAAAACATTATCGTTCGTATTGCGTATTGAGTATTGGGTATTGCGTTTACGCACCGTGGATCGCTTTCGCTAAAATTTTCGCAAATCGCGAAACTCTGGGCACTATATTCTTTTTTTCGGCGATGATCTTCACGATGGCGCTTCCGACGATAACGCCGTCGGCGACGCTGGCCAGTCTCCGCGCCTGTGCAGCGTCGGAGACGCCGAAGCCCACGGCAACCGGTTTATCGGTCAACGACTTGATGGCCCGTATCTTCGAGACGACGTCTTCAGGCAGCGCTCGCCGCGCACCCGTCACGCCGGTCAAGGATACATAATAGATGAAACCTTTCGAATCCCTGGCGATACGAGCCGTGCGCTGTCTGGTCGATGTGGGCGCGACGAGAAATATGGTCGCGATACCGCGCGACCGGCCTGCTCGTATGAGACCCGCTGCCTCCTCGCAGGGAAGGTCCGGCACGATGACGCCGTCGACACCGCAGATGCAGGCTTTCTTCATGAAGGCGTCGAGCCCGAACCGCAGGACGGGATTGTAGTAGGTCATGAAGACGAGCGGGATCTGGGTATGCTTTCTCAAGGCCGATACCATGGCGAATATCTTCTTCATGGTGACCTTCTTCTCCAATGCGCGCTGGGAAGCGGCCTGGATCGTGGGGCCGTCCGCGATCGGATCGGAAAAAGGGATGCCGAGCTCGATGATATCGACGCCCGCTTTTTCGAGCGCAGGCACTATACGCGCGGTGGCTTGCAGGTCGGGGTCTCCCGCGGTTATATAGGCGATGAACGCCTTCTTCTTTCGCAATCTCAGTTCCCTGAACTTTTTATCTATGCGGTTCATGTATCTCCTCTTTCAGCATGAGCGGGTAATTAAGGACCAGGTCCCCACTCAGAAGCACCTCGACCCAATACTTGCCGGGCGCCTTGAACGTGATATTATTGACCTTCGAAATAAGCGTATGATGATAGTCGATATCCTTCAGCTCGAACGGCTGGTCGTCGGTCTGGAAGACGGCGGACGAGTCTGCCGGATTGACAATGCGTATCTTCTGCGAGAAATTCCCCTCACCCTTGCACCATCTGTTAATGACGAAGAGTGACGGATGCGTCGCCGGGAACTTTTTTGCGTTTATCGCCTCGAAGATGCCGATCAGCATGAACTTGCCATTATCCTCGCGCCTTACATCGTCGCACAGCACCGAGAACTGCAGATTCGGTTTTATATCCATCCTATTCCCTTCGCTCGCTCATATTTTTACTAGTTACTAGGGCGTCGCTTACTTTCGGGTGGTGCCTCCGCTTGTCGTCCTTCGACTTTGCTCAGGACGACCCTGAGCCTGCCGAAGGGTCGTTCGCTCGGATTAGGCATCCTCGCTCACTGTCGTTAAAAACGCGATGGTGATGTCTGTATCGCCGTAAGGTATCGCGTTTTTAAAGAGTCGCTCCGGCACGCACCCGAAAGTTTCGCCGCCCGAAGGACCCATAAAAATATTCGCTCGCTTCGTGAGAGCAGCCCAAAAGTCTCGCTGCCTGAAACAATAGCTGCTGTTTCTCTACTGTAATCCCAGGCTTACCTTGATCGCGTCGTCAACTTTTTCCATCGCATCGACCGGGAGGGCGCCTGTCTTCTTCTCCAGCCGCGTCTTGTCAATAGTGCGAATTTGCGACAGCAGGACCGTGGAATCTTCCTTCAGGCCGGCTGCCCCTTTCTTAACGTGCACATTCACAGGATATTCTTTAGAAAAACCCTTCGTCGTGAGCGGGGCAATGATCACGGTAGGAGCATGCTCATTTCCGATATTATTCTGGATAACGAGAACCGGCCTTCTACCTGCCTGTTCAGAGCCTTTCGTGGGGTTCAGATTGACATAAAAAATGTCGCCCCGCTTAATCGGCATATTTTAACGCCTCGTCATCAAGAATCTTGAAGTCTTTCATTATCCTGTCGGCCTCGCCCGCCATCTCGCTATAGCCTTCCGCAAGAAGCGCCTTCAGCCGCCTTGTCTTGACAAGCTCGAGGTACAGGCCTACGGCCTTCTGAATAAGCGTGCTCCTTCCTATATGTTCTCGCTTCGACTCCTCATCGATCCTCGCCTTCAAATCGATCGGGATCGTGATATTGATATGCTGTGCTCTCATATATAGCCTCCTATTAGTACCTACTATAAGTATACACTAATAGTATCCACTTGTCAATCAGGTAGTATAATTACCTTAACCTGGCAATTCCAGCCAGGTTAGATACCCCCTGTTCGGCTTGCGCCTGAGGTCCTTGTTTACTGCTCAGGCGGCGTCTACTTTTGTGCTTGCCTTTCGCTTGTCGCGAATGTGCATTAGGCATGCAAATGTGCTGTGGACAAATTTCTCGCTCGTCACGAAATGCAATATAGATGAACGAAGAAATAGTGATCTTAAATTATTCTACAACTATCGGTTCCTTAAATTTTAGGAACCGCCCCTTTTCGGGGCTCTCGCTAACGTTAATTCCGAAAACTTTGTAGCCTTTTGCTGCGTTACCAACTAGACCTATTTTATGATAAGATGCCCCTCTTTCGTTAATACCATCATACATGATAACAATACTATCTTTATTGGGCATATATGAAACAGCCTTCAACAATTTCACTCTACCGACGTAACCCTCCATCGTTAAAACAGCGTTTCCCAAGGCGTCGACCGTGGATGCCTTCTTAAAAATGTCATCGCACATATCATATGCTCTCCTAAAATCTCTATCTATATATACCGCTTTTATAACTTTATTTGCTTCCGCCGCCGCTTTATTTTCATCGCCAACCATGACAGAAAAATTACAGCCATACAGCATTAAACAGGCCAACGCTGCTATTGCATATTTCTTCATCCTGCACCTCATTTTCTTTACTATAGCCGTATCGCTTAATCGAACAAATTATTCACTTACCCGGGAGGCGGCACCTGTGTGCGCCGCCCCTATTCCCTAAGCCCGGAGGCCTGGGTGCTAAAGCGGGGCCTAAAAATTGCGAGCGGGCATGGATCCGCCGAAGCCAATCTCTCACCTACACATGCAACGGCGAAGGCGGAGAGCGAGCAATTTTTCGGCAGTGTCTTTTCCACGCCGGGGAAAATCGCACGTTCCCGCGAAGCACTCAGGCCGCAAGGGCTTGCTCAACTAAGTGGAGGCGGCCACACACGTGCCGCCCTCTCAACAGCCTGAAAATTACAACACCCCGCGCACTATATCTATATCCTTATCGCCCCTGCCCGAGAGGCAGACGACTATATTCTTATCCTTCGGAAGCCGCCGCGCGAGCTTCATCGCATGATAGAGCGCGTGCGACGATTCGAGTGCCGGTATAATGCCTTCGACCTCGGTCAGCGTCTTGAACGCCTCGAGCGCCTGCTTATCGGTGACCGCGACGTACTTGACCCTGCCGGTTTCTTTAAGGTACGAGTGTTCAGGCCCGACGCCCGGATAGTCGAGCCCTGCAGAGATCGAGTGGGCTATCTCTATCTGGCCGTCGCCGTCCTGCAATATGTAGCTCCTGGAGCCGTGCAGAACGCCGATCGAGCCCTTGCACAGCGTCGCGGCATGATGGCCCGTATTCAGGCCGAGCCCCGCAGCTTCGACGCCGATAAGCTTCACCCTGTCTTTCAGGAACGCATGGAAGATTCCCATCGCGTTACTGCCGCCGCCGACGCACGCCACGATGTAGTCCGGCAGCCGCCCGAATGTCTGCATTGACTGCCGCCTCGCCTCTTTGCCGATGACCGACTGGAAATCACGGACGATCATCGGATACGGGTGGGGGCCTGCAACCGAGCCGATCACATAATACGTGGTGCGCACGTTCGTGACCCAGTCCCGCATCGCCTCGTTCATCGCGTCCTTCAATGTCCTCGAGCCGCTGTGGACGGGTGTGACCTTCGCGCCGAGGATCCTCATCTTGAAGACGTTGACCGACTGGCGTTTTATATCCTCGTCACCCATAAATATCTCGCACTCGAGGCCGAAGAGCGCCGAGACCGTCGCAGTCGCCACACCGTGCTGACCCGCGCCCGTCTCAGCGATGATGCGTTTTTTGCCCATCCTTACCGCAAGTAATATCTGCCCCAGCGTGTTATTGATCTTGTGGGCGCCCGTGTGCAGGAGGTCCTCACGCTTCAGATAGATCCGCGCGCCGCCCGTCATTTTCGTGAACCTCTTAGCAAGATAAAGCGGCGTCGGCCTGCCCGCGTATTCTTTCAGATAATATCCGAGCTCTTTCCTGAATGTCCTGTCGGACTTTACGGCCGCATACCGTTTCTCGAGTTCATCCAGCGCGGCCATCAGCGTCTCGGGAACGAACTTGCCGCCGAAACCGTCGTAATATCCTCTCTTGTCGGGCAACATCATCTAAACCTTTCTCACTTCTTCAACGAACTTCTTCATAAGCCCCACATCCTTCTTCCCCGGCGAACGCTCCACACCCGTCGCGACATCGACCCCGTACGGCACCACCTCAGCCATCGCGCGCCCTACGTTGGCCGGCGCGAGCCCCCCGGACAATATCACCGGCTTCAGGAATTCGAAATCCTTACATATCTTCCAGTCGAAGACCTTTCCCGTACCACCGATCGAATCGCTCCTGTACGTGTCCAGGAGATAATAATCGACATCATAATTATTCACCGCCGAAAGGTCCGACCTCTCCTTCAGCTTGAAAGCCTTGATAACCTTGTAGTCAGGCCGGAATGAACTGCAATACTCGGGCGTCTCACTGCCGTGGAACTGGAGCGTATCGAGCTGCGCGTTCTGGGCGATCTCGAGGACCTTCGCCCGCGTCTCATCTACAAATACGCCGACCTTCGCTATCGACTCCGGGAGTTCATTGATGATGTCTTCCGCGACCCTGGGATCGCAATAGCGCTTCGACTTCGCGTAAAAGATGAAACCGAACATGTCAACGCCAAGTGCTGAGGCAGCAAGCGCATCGATCTTGTTCGTCATCCCGCAGATCTTAATCTTAGTCATCTAAAACCTCATTATGTCGCGCATCGTAGCCGCTATATCGGCCGCTTCCATGAACGCCTCACCTATCAGGACCGCGTTGATACCGAGCGATTTCAGGAACATCACGTCCTCATAACTTTTAATACCGCTCTCCGAGACCTTGATCGTATTCGCCGGCAGCAGCCGGACCAGTTTCTGCGTCACGCCGAGGTCGACCTTGAACGTGTGCAGGTCCCTGTTGTTCATGCCGATGATATGTCCGCCCGTCGCGAGCGCCTTCTCGACATCCTCTTCGTTATGCACTTCCATCAGCACGTCGAGCCCCAGTGAAGTCGCGAGAGCGTAAAATCCGTTCATCTCGTTCGCGGACAGGAGGTCCGCTATCAGCAGTATCGCGTCGGCGCCCGCGGCCACCGATTCGTATATCTGGTATTCGTCTATGATGAAGTCCTTCCTCAGGACCGGAAGCGATATGTTCTCCTTTACCATCTTGATATATTCGAGCTTCCCCTCGAAGAAACGCTCGTCGGTCAGGACCGACACGGCGGAGGCGCCATGCGCCTGGTACGTCACGGCGATCTTGACGGGATGGAAGTCGCCGCGCAGTATCCCTTTCGACGGCGATGCCTTCTTTATCTCCGCGATCAAATTGACGTGATGGGGCCGTGAAATGGACTTCTTGAAGGAACTCTGGACAGAGATGTTCTTAATCTCCCTGACGAGCTCCTCCTTCGACTTGGCGCGCTTCGCCTCCTCGACCACCCGCCTCTTCTCTTCTATTATCCTCGATAAAATCATATTTGTGGCACAGATTACACAGATTTTTAAAAGATTACGCAGATCTGTACTTAATCTGTGTAATCACTTTTATAATCTGTGCAATCATTCCTTTATCTGTTTGTTATCTCTATCAGTTTCATGAGCTTGCCGAGCGCCCTGCCGGAATCTATCGACCCGGCGGCAAGCACGATGCCTGCCTTCATATCTTGTGCGACCGAACCCGCGACGAGCGCCGCGGAGGCGTTCAACAGCACGACGTCCCGCCGCGGTCCCCGTTCGCCCTTCAAGACCGACATCACTATGCCGGCGTTTTCTTTGGCATTGCCCCCCTCTATATCATCAAGGCGGGCACGTTTGATGCCGAACTGCTGGGGCGTTATGAAATACGTCCTTATCCTGCCGTTCTTCAGCTCAGCGACTTTCGTCTTCCCGGTTATCGTGATCTCGTCCAACGTGTCCATGCCGTAGACGACGAACGCCCGCTTCGAGCCGAGGTTTTTCAATACGCGCGCCATCGTCCCGGTGAGGGCGGCGTCATAGACGCCGAGGACCTGGCTCGTGGCGCCGGCCGGATTCGAGAGCGGCCCCAGCAGGTTGAATATCGTGCGTATGCCGATCTCTCTCCTCGGCTCAATGGCGTATTTCATAGCGTTGTGGAAGAGCGGCGCGTACAGGAACCCTATGCCGGCTTCGAGCAGGCACCGCCGGACCATGTCGGCCGTTACATCGAGCTTGACGCCGAGCGCCTCGAGCACATCGGCCGAGCCGCACCGGCTCGACGCCGCGCGGTTGCCGTGCTTGGCGACCTTAAGCCCGCAGCCGGCGACGACGAACGCGACCGTCGTCGAGATGTTGAAGGTGTTGGTGCCGCTGCCACCCGTGCCGCATGTGTCGATGATCGTCTCCTGGTCGATATTGATATCGTCGCGATCTATATCGACGGCGGATGCGCCCGCGCTGATGTGTATCGACTTCTCCCGCATCACCCGCGCCGCGCCCGTGATCTCTTCGGCGGTCTCGCCCTTCATCCGAAGCGCCGTCACGAAAGCCCCTATCTGCGCATACGTCGCCGTGCCCGACATTATCTCGCCGAAGACCTCGCGCATCTGGGCCTCTGTCAGGTCGATGCGCTTTACAACTTTTTCGATCGCTTCTCGTATCATATTACAACTCCTGAGAAATAATAAGATTGAGTTGATTACACAGATTAAAACAGATCACACAGATAACGAAACGACCCCTTTAATCTGTGGAATCATTTTTATAATCTGTGGAATCATAAATGTAAAAAGTTGTTGAGTATCTTCTTTCCCTCGAGCGTCAATATCGACTCGGGGTGGAACTGGACGCCGTAGATAGGGTAGCTCTTATGCTGCAACCCCATAATCTGTCTATCCTTCGTCTCAGCGGTGACCCGCAGCATCTTCGGCAGGCTCCTGCGCTCGACGACGAGCGAGTGGTACCGCGTCGCCTCGAACGGGTTGGCGATGCCCTTGAATATGCCCTTACCGTCATGGTGTATGGAAGAGGTCTTGCCGTGCATGAGCGATTTCGCGCCGACTATTGTACCGCCGAAGACCTCGCCGATCGCCTGGTGGCCGAGGCAGACGCCGAGGATGGGGGTTGTGCTGCCGAAGGCCCTGATCACTTCTTCCGAGATGCCGGCGTCTTTTGGCCGGCCGGGGCCGGGCGATATCAGTATCTTTTGCGGCTTGAGCTTCTTTATCCTGCTTATCGTTATTGTATCGTTCCTGTAGACCTTCAGGTCCGCGCCCAGCTCGCCGAGATACTGGACGAGGTTGTAGGTAAATGAGTCGTAATTGTCGATGACTAGAATCATGATAGCATGTCCTTTTATATATTGGTCGACAGTCAACAGTCCGCAGTCCACAGTTAAAGCTTTTTCTGTCGACTGTGGACTATCGACTATGGACTGATCTACTCTAATCCCTGCTCCGCCATCTCGATAGCTTTGACCAGCGCCTTCGCCTTATTGATCGTCTCCTGATATTCCTTCTCAGGTCTCGAGTCGACGACAATGCCTGCGCCGGCCTGGATATACGCCACACCGGCCTTGATCAGTATCGTCCGTATTGTAATGCAGCAGTCGAGGTTGCCGGAAAAACTGAAATAGCCGACGCTGCCCGCGTATGCCGACCGCCTGACATTCTCGAGCTCGTCTATGACCTCCATCGCCCTGACCTTCGGCGCGCCGCTGACGGTCCCGGCCGGGAACGTCGCCCGTATCACGTCGAACGCGTCCTTATCTTTCCTGAGCCGGCCTGAGACGTCGGTGACGATATGCATGACGTGCGAATACTTCTCTATCGTCATCAGCTCCGACACTTTCACCGACTTGTAGTCGCAGACCCTGCCGATATCGTTGCGGCCCAGGTCTACAAGCATGATGTGCTCCGCGCGCTCCTTGGGATCCGCCAAGAGGTCCTTGACGAGCGCGGCGTCCTCTTTCTCGGATGCGCCGCGCGGCCGCGTCCCCGCTATCGGCCGGACCTCGACGGTGCCTTCTTCGCAGCGCACCATGATCTCGGGGGACGAGCCGACGAGATAGAAATCTTTGAGCTTCAGGTAATACATGTACGGCGACGGGTTTATCGAGCGCAGCGCCCGGTAGATCTGGAACGGATGCGACTTGACCTTCGTACGGAACCGCTGCGAGAGCACCGCCTGGATGATATCGCCTTTCCTGATATAGTCCTTCGCCTTCCGAACGGCATTCTCGAATTCTTTCTTCTCGAAGTTCGACTTCAGGTCGAGCTTTGAGGACTGACGCTTTATCATGAAAGACGGGATCTCTTTCGGACAGGGCGCCTTGAGCCGTGCCGCAATCACGTCTATCTTCCGCAGGGCCTCGTCGTAGGCCTCGGAGGCCGAGCCGGTGACGTGCGCGTTCGATACGACCTTGATCTTATGGTCGACGTGGTCAAAGACGAGGAGCGTGTCGGTCAGCATAAAGGTCGAATCGGGTATGCCGAGCTGGTCCGGGTTCTTATCGGGGATATCCTCCATGAAGCGGACCATGTCGTAACCCATAAATCCCACAAACCCGCCGGTGAACCGCGGAAGCCCCTTCACATTAATGAACCGGTATTTCGACAGCACCTTCTTCAATTCCTCGATCGGGTCGTCGGCCTCGAACGTCTTCGTTGTTGTGCCTTCACGCAGTTCCACCCTGGTGCCTTTGCTGGAAAATACGACCGACGGATGGCTGCCGAGGAAAGAATACCTGGCCAGCCTCTCGCCGCCTTCCACGGACTCGAGCAGGAACGAATAGTCGTCGACATCTATCTTGGCGTAAGCTGAGATCGGCGTGTCATAATCGGCGACGACCTCGGTGTAGACGGGGATCAGATTCCCCTTCTTCGCCAGTTTAACGAATTCCGCCTTATCCGGGTAATACATTATGTATATACCTTCTTCGGGTCGAAGAGCCTCTCGCCCAATATCGTAATATTGCCGGCCCTGTCGACCTGGCGGAAATAGCACGTGAAGAAACCCTCGTGGCAACCGGCTATCTTTTGGTCGACCTTGAGCAGGATGGAATTGCCCTCACAGTCTATACAGAGCGACTTGACCGCCTGGACGCAGCCGCTCGTCTCACCCTTCTTCATCAGCGCGTTCTTCGAGCGCCTGAAGACATAGACGAACCCTTCCCCGAGCGTCTTCTCAAGCGCCTCGCGGTTCAGGTAACAGAGCGTGAGCACTTCCTTCGATCTCTCGTCCTGGATTATCGCGGGGATAAGGCCCTTGTCGTTGAACTTCAATAATGATAGGATCTTCTCCATATGCAATCTCCGGGGTGGTTGTTAGGTAATCAAGTTATTAAGTTATCAGGTTATTGAGCTATTAAGTGAATAGTTCCAGATCCGCCTCGAACCCTAATAACCAATAACTTAATAACTCAATAACTACTCCTGTCATCTTCCGCAATAACCCGATACTATATTCTTACTGCCACCTTTCTCTTATGCAGATACTCCTTCGTTTCGGCAACCGAGAATTCGCGATAATGGAATATCGACGCGGCAAGCACCGCGTCGGCCTTTCCTTCGGTCAGCGCCTCATAGAGATGCGCCAGCGTCCCGGCGCCGCCTGATGCGATGACCGGTATGCGCGCCGAACCGCTGATCCTTCTGGTCAGCTCGATATCATACCCTTCTTTGGTGCCGTCATAGTCCATGCTGGTGAGCAGTATCTCGCCGGCCCCGAACAACTCCATTTTTTTCGCCCACCGTACGGCATCGATGCCCGTGGATGTCCTGCCGCCGTTGATGAAGACCTCCCACGAGGCTTCCGAGCGCATCTTCACCCTGCACTTGGCATCTATCGCGACGACGATGCACTGGCTCCCGAACCTCGACGACGCCTTCTTCACAAAATCCGGGTCCTTAACAGCAGCCGTGTTTATCGAGACCTTGTCGCAACCCGCGTTCAACAGGTCGCGGATATCGCTTATCGCGCGGATGCCGCCACCGACCGTGAACGGCAGGAATATCGTATCGGCCACCTTCTTCACGAGCTCCACGGTGGTCTTGCGCTTCTCATGGCTGGCCGTGATGTCGAGAAAGACGAGCTCGTCGGCGCCCTGTTTATCGTAAAATTTTGCGTTCTCGACAGGGTCACCCGCGTCCTTCAGATGCACGAAGTTGACGCCCTTAACGACGCGGCCGTCCTTGATATCGAGACATGGTATTATACGCTTAGTTAACATATTTTATTTTATGATTACACAGATTATTTCAGATTCAATCTGTGTAATCTCATTTAAATCTGTGAAATCATCTACCCCCTACAGACCTCGATCGCTTCGGCTAAATCTATCTTTCCCTCGTAGAGCGCCTTACCGATGATCACACCCTTCAAACCGTCCTTCTCGAGCGCTTTCAGCTTCTTTATATCGTCGATAGTCGATATGCCGCCGGCGGCTATGACGTCCAGGCCGCCGACCTGCAGCATCTCTCTGAGGCTGTCGATGTTGGGCCCCTCGAGCATCCCATCCTTTGAGATATCGGTATAATTTACCGTCCTGATGCCGAGTGAGGCTATGCGCCGGGCCAGGTCGATCGCCTTTATGTCGGTCCTGAAGACCCAGCCCTTCGTGTGGACGAGCCCGCCGCTGGCATCGATGCCAACGACGATGGTTTCTCTGAACTTTGCCGCGATGTTCCAGAGGAACTGCTCGTCGAGCGCCTTCGTCCCCAAAACGACCTTCGCGACGCCGGCGTCGAGGGCCGCCTTCACGGACTCCTCATCGCGTATGCCGCCGCCGAGCTCGATCCCGGCGCTGACGCTGCGGGCTATCTCTTTGACGATGCCGAGGTTCTTGAGGCTGCCGGCCTTCGCGCCGTCCAAGTCGACGATGTGGATCATCGAAACGCCGAACGATGCCCATGTCCGCGCCGTCTCGACCGGCGAATCGGAATAGACGGTCTCCTGCGAAAACTTACCCTGGGTAAGCCTCACGACCTTGCCGCCCTTTATGTCGATAGCCGGTATGGCGATCATGTAAGCCTGACGAAATTCTCCAGTATCTTCAAACCGAGCCCCTGGCTCTTCTCCGGGTGGAACTGGAAGCCGTACACATTATCAGCGCGCACGCCGGAGACGAACTGACCGCCGTAGTCTGTCGTGGTCAGTATTACTCGTTTATCTTTCGGCTTCGCATAATAAGAATGAACAAAATATAGATACGAGCCGCAGGGCACCCCTTTTATAATTTTCAATCTGTCGACTGTCGACCGTGGACTGTGGACTATAGTGTTCCACCCCATGTGTGGCACCTTCAGGCCGCCCCTGGCGAACCTGAAGCGCTTGACCTCGCCGCGCAGCACGCAGAGCCCCTTCATCCCAGGAGCCTCTTCGCTCTTCTCAAATAACAACTGCAGGCCAAGGCAAAGGCCGAGGAACGGCTTGCCCGCGCCGATCGCGTCCTTGATCGCGACGGCCAGGCCGCGGCGCTTTAACTCCCGCATCGCGTCGCCGAACGCGCCGACGCCCGGAAATACGACCTTGTCGCACCGGCCCAGGTCCGCCGGATCGGACGTCACCTTCGTCTTCGCGCCCCCTTCCTCAAGGGCCTTCTGGACGCTGCGCAAATTCCCCATCCCGTAGTCGATGACCGCGATCATAACCCACCCATAATACCATATGCCAAATCAGAGTAATAATATAGCTGGAGGAAAAGAACAGAGTACAAAGAACAAAAAAACAGACAGAGTCAAAAGAATAATTTTGTACTTTCGATTTTGTTCTCTGTTTGTACTCTGTACTTTGTTATCTGCATTTCAATCTATCGTCCCCTTCGTCGACGGCACACCCTTGCGGCGCACGTCGATCTGCGTGGCCTCGTCGAGCGCTATGCCGAACGCTTTGAATACCGCTTCGAGCACATGGTGCGTGTCGTGACCCGCATAGATATCGACATGCAGATTTATATTCGCGTTCTTCGCGAACGTGTCGAGAAAATCCTTGCCGTCCTCCAGCGAATAGTTTTCGGCGGGAGCGAGCGTCGTATCGTACTTCGGCGCCCTCCACGCGAATGCGTAACGTCCGCCGATATCGACCATGACCTTGGCGGCCGCCGTATCCATCGGCACCTCTTTGGAGCCGTACCGCCGAATGCCCGCACAGTCGACGAGCGCGCTCTTAAACGCCTTGCCGAGGCATATAGCGACATCCTCGTTTGTGTGGTGGATATCGACCTGCAGGTCGCCCTTCGCCTTCAGCGTCAGGTCGAAGATACCATGGAAGGCGAAGAGCGTCAGCATGTGGTCGAGAAAACCGATGCCGGTCTCGATGCCGGTCGTGCCCTTGCCGTCGATAACAAGCTTGCCGGATATGTCCGTCTCCGTGGTCTTGCGTTTAATGATAGCACTTCGTGTCTTTGACGCCATGGCCTCTCCTTGTCATATCTATTTGAGGGTCTTGGGGTCGTAGGGTCATAGGGTTTTGGAAAAATCATTTTTCGCCCTACCACCCTAAGATCCTAAACCCTACGACCCTACTCAAACCGCACCTTTATTGAATCAAGGTGTTTCTGCAGTTTCTCGATCCCCGCGATCTTCTCGAGCGGCTCGCGGATCTTCTCGAGCGCCTTCTTCGTGAACGACAGTATATGTGAACTCTTGTAAAAGTCCGATACGCCGAGCCCCGAGAAGAAGCGCGCGCTTCCTCCGGTCGGAAGGACGTGGCTCGGGCCGGCGACGTAATCGCCGACCGCAACCGGCGTGTAGGGCCCCAGGAATATGGCCCCGGCGTTCGTTATCTTTTTTGCTATCTTCTTCGGGTTGTTCGTCAGTATCTGCAGGTGTTCAGGCGCCAGCATGTTGGCGACCTCGGAGGCCTCGTCCATGTTCTTGACGTGGACGATGTATCCTTGCGTGCTCTCGTTCTTCAGCGTCTTGATCAGTTTCTTCGAATTCGTAATCAGTATCGAAAGCCCCATGAAGTGCTCGGACTGCGCATCGAGGTCGGCCCGTATGAAATTGATATTCGACAGCTGGTTCGCTATGATCACGACCTCGGTCGGCCCTGCCAGCATATCGATGCCGCAGTACCCGAAGACCTGGCGCTTCGCCTCGGTCACGTAGGCATTGCCCGGTCCGACTATCTTATCGACCTTCGGCACCGTCTTCGTCCCGAACGCCAGCGCCGCCACCGCCTGCGCGCCGCCCACCTTATATATCTCGTCGACCTTCAGCAGGTCCGCGACGACGAGTATGTGCGGGTCGACGGATTTGTAGCCGTTGGGCGGCGTGACGAGCACTATCTTCTTGACCCCCGCCATCTTCGCGGGTATGACCGTCATATAGACGCTCGATACCAGCGGCACGGTCCCTGCCGGCACATAGACGCCGACCGTCTCGAGCGGCGTTACTTTCTCGCCCAGCAGCACGCCGTCCGCATCCTTGATCTTCCAGGATTTCTTCAGCTGCTTTTTATAGAATTTATTAATGTTCTCCATCACGACCTTCAGCGTCGAGACGAACTCCGGCTTGATGTCCTGGTAGGCGCCGGACATCTCGCCCTCCGAGACCCTGAGGTCCTTTACGCCGAGCTTAACCTTGTCGAACTTTCTCGTATACTTCAGCAGCGCCTCGTCGCCATCGAGCTTCACGGCCTCGACGATCTTACGGACGCTCTCGGTGACGCGCTTGTTGCGCCCGGAATTGCGCTCGCACAGTTTCTGGAATTGCCTGCTGCCTACACGGACTAATTTCATTGCAGTCTCTCCTTGATCGTCTGCAGGGCCTTCTCGAGGGCCCCTTCCAATTTCGAAGCCGTCTTGCCGCCGCCCTGCGCGAACGTATCCTTGCCGCCGCCGGAGCCGTCTATCGATAGGGCGGCTTCCTTCGCAAGCGCGTTCGCGCTTAAGCCCATTTTGACGAACGCATCGGCCACCGATACCACGAACGAGACCTTATCCTCGCCCTTCGTGGATAAGAGTATAACCGCCGACTTTTCCTTTTCTTTTATCTTGTCGACCAGGGCCCGCAGGCCCTCTATGCCGATGCCGTCAATATGCTCGAACACGACCTTCGCGCCGCCGGCAGCCTTCGCGCGGCCGATAAAACTGTCTATCTTGGCGATTTCGTCCTCGAGCTTGCTGGCCATCATTTTTTTCAGCTCTTCCTTCGCAGCCCCGGCTTTGACCTTGGCCTTTTCGGCTTCCTGCCTCGCCGCGATCCACTTCTGTGCGGCAGCTCCGGTAAGCGCTTCGATGCGCCGCACGCCGGAGGCGATAGAGCTTTCGCTCGTGATCTTGAAGATGCCTATATCCTTCGTAGTATCGGCGTGTGTGCCGCCGCAGAGTTCTTTCGATACATCCGCGACCGTGACGACGCGCACTTCTCTTTCATACTTTTCGCCGAAGAGCGCGGTCGCGCCCTCCTTCTTCGCTGCTTCGATGTCCTTGATCTCTTTTGTCACGGGCAACGCCTGTGCGATATACCCGTTCACCAGTTCCTCGACGCGGGCTATCTGGCGCTCCTCCATCTTTTTCATGTGCGTAAAGTCGAACCGCAGGTGTGAGCTATCGACCAATGAGCCCGTCTGGCGGACATGGTCCCCGAGGACAATCCTCAGCGCCGCCTGGAGAAGATGCGTCGCCGTATGGTTGGCGGCCACTTTCCTCCTGACCGCCTCGTCGACCGAGACCTTCGCAATCTCGCCCTTGACAATCCTCCCTTTCAGAGTTCTGCCTATATGGACGATCGTCTCGCCGATTCTTTTGGCATCCTCGACCTCCATCGCGCCGGAGGCGGTCTCGATCGTTCCCCAGTCTCCTACCTGGCCGCCCGACTCGCCGTAGAACGGCGTTCTCTCCAGGATGACTTCGCCCCCGTCCATGACAGCCACGACCTTTGCCTCCGCATGCGCCTTCTCGTATCCCAAAAATTCCGTCCTGAGGCCCAGGGCCTCGACCTTCTTTGCGAACGTCTCGGTGAATATCTCGCCTTTCATCTTGGTCCTGGAGCGCGAGAGCTCGCGCTGCTTATCCAGAAGCTTCTCGAACTCAAGCCTATCGATCTTCAGGCCATGCTTTTCCGCCAGGTCTTCAAGCATCTCGTACGGCATGCCGTACGTGTCGTAGAAATTGAATGCGATGCCGGGCAACCGCGAGTAAGCCTTCGTCTTTCTGATCTCTTCGAACGCCTCTTCGACCTTCGGAAGCTGGTTTTCGATGACAAAGAGAAAATTCTCCTCTTCACGCTTGACGATCTGCGCGATATCATCGCGTTTCGATTTTAGTTCCGGATACTGCTGGCTCATCACATCGGTGATGACGCTCACCAGCTTGTATAGTGCCGGCTCCCTGATGCCGATATCCTGGCCGTGAAGCATAGCACGCCGGATGAGCTTGCGCACGACATACCCGCGCTCCTCGTTCGACGGCATGACGCCGTCCGCGATGCAGAAGGTGACGGCGCGGATGTGGTCGGCGATCGCGTTTACTCTGGGCCTGTATTGTTTCTCACTTGACCCTTGACCCTCTTGTCCCGAGCGAAGCCGAGGGATGACCCTTGACCCTTTTTCAATCTCCGCCGTGATCGGCTTGAATATATCTATATCGAAATTCGTCTTCACTCCCTGCATGACCGACGCGATGCGCTCCAGGCCCATCCCGGTATCGATATTCTTGCTGGGCAGCGCCTTCAGGCTCCCGTCCGGCTGCCTGTCGAACTGCGTGAAGACCAGGTTCCAGATCTCAACAAAACGGCTGCAGTCGCACTCAGGCGTGCAATCCGGCTTGCCGCAGCCGACATCGCTTCCGTAGTCGTAGAAGATCTCGGAGCACGGTCCGCAGGGGCCGCTGGGCCCTTTCGAGGGCGCCTCGGACGGCCAGAAGTTCTCTTTGGCGCCGAACTTTATTATCTTCCGGGCCGGGACCAAGATAGAGTCCTTCCAGATACCATACGCCTCACCGTCGTCCTGATATACCGACACCCAGAGCCTCTCCGGGGATATCTTCAATACGACCGTGAAGAACTCCCACGCCCAGGCAATAGCCTCTTTCTTGAAGTAGTCACCGAACGAAAAGTTGCCGAGCATCTCGAAGAACGTGTGATGGCGCGGAGTCCTGCCGACGTTCTCAAGGTCACCGGTCCGCAGGCACTTTTGGCTTGAGGTCGCGCGCCTGAATGTGACATTACGTCCGAGGAACTTCTCCTTGAACTGATTCATCCCCGCGCCGGTGAAGAGGAGCGTCGGGTCGTCCTTGGGAACGAGAGAGTCGCTCGCGACCAGCTCGTGGCCCTTCGACCTGAAGAACTCCAGGTATAACCTTCTTATCTCATCCGTTCTCATTTAATATCTCATCCAGGATCCGCTTCACGGTATCGTAGGCAAATCCGCGCCGTAACAGGTAATCATACAATCTCTTGAGCGCTTTGCGCTTGTCCAACTTCGCGAGCTGCTTAAACCGCTCGGCGGCCATAGTAAAAGCCACCTTATATTCGTCGTAGTGCTCTCCCCTTTCGGCTAAGGCGGCTTCTATTATCCCGTCATCTACGCCCTTTTCTTTCAATTCGCGCCGCAGGACGATATCACCCATCGGATTGGAGTGCATCCGCGACTCGACCCAGAGACGGGCGAACCTCACGTCATCCAGCTGGCCGACCCTTGTAAGCTCGCTGATAATAGCTTCAATGGTCGGCCCGCCGTATCCTTTAGACTTAAGCCTGTTTCGTATCTCCGCAACGCTGCGCGGCCTGGAGCGCAACAGGCTGTAAGCGTTATTCCTCGCCCGCTGGAGTTTTTTGTCGGATTCCAATGAGTCAGCTTTCAATCGCTACCACCGATTATCGACTATTGACTATCGACTATTTGATCGCCTTCTCGATTATCTCTTTCTCTATCTTCGCCAGCACCCCCGGATTCTCCTTCAGGTAGACCCTGGCGTTCTCCTTGCCCTGGCCGAGCTTCTCCTCGCCGTAGATGAGCCACGTGCCGCTCTTCTTCAATATGCCGAGCGTCTCGCCCATGTCCAGTACGCTGCCGGCTTTCGATATGCCCTCGTCGAACATGATATCGAATTCCGCTTTCCTGAACGGCGGCGCGACCTTGTTCTTGGCGACCGACGCCCTGACGCGGTTGCCGACAGCCTCTTCGCCCTTCTTCAGCGAGGCGATCCGGCGCAGGTCTATCCTGACGGAAGCGTAGAACTTCAGCGCCCTGCCGCCCGGCGTCGTCTCGGGGTTGCCGAACATGACGCCGATCTTCATGCGGATCTGGTTGATGAATATGACGCAGGTCTTTGACTTGGCTATCGAGCCCGAGAGCTTCCTGAGCGCATGGCTCATCAACCTGGCCTGCAGGCCCATGTGGGACTGCCCCATCTCGCCGTCTATCTCCGCTTTCGGCGTGAGCGCCGCGACCGAATCGATGACAACCACGTCAACGGCATTCGACTTTACCAGCGTCTCCGTTATATCGAGCGCCTGCTCGCCTGTATCCGGCTGGGACATCAGGAGGTTGTCGAGGTTTACGCCGAGCATCTTCGCGTATGAAGGGTCGAACGCGTGCTCCGCGTCGATGAACGCGGCAGTGCCGCCGGCTCTCTGCGCGTTCGCGATGATGCTTAGGGTCAGCGTCGTCTTGCCGCTCGACTCGGGGCCGAATATCTCGGTGACACGCCCTCTCGGCACACCGCCGACGCCGAGTGCGACATCGAGCGTGACCGAACCGGTCGATATCGCCGGCACGTCAAGCTTGAAGTCCTGGCCGAGCTTCATGATCGAACCCTTGCCGAACTGCTTCTCGATATGCTCGAGCGCCAGGTCAAGCGCCTTTGTCTTCTGTTCCTGGGCCTTCTCTGCCTGCGACGCTTCCTTCCGCTCTTCCTTTGCCGCCTCCCTCGGGGCAAGGCCTTCTTTTGGCTTCGCTTTTACCATTTCACCTTCTCCTTATAGTGGTTGGAGTGCTATACTATAATTATGCTCTATATAGGGAAATATTATACATTCATCACCTCCTTCTTGTCAATTCACATCTCCCTTTAGTAGCGGAGGCGTATTAACAATTGATCCCCAGCGGCGCCCCCCCTCTCTGGCCGAAAGACCAGCCTCTGGCGCCGCGAGGGATAAAGTTATTTCCCCTCCACTATATAAGATGCAGAATGAGCCGGAATTATTGCAGGATTAGAGAGATTTTTATGCGGTGAAGCGGGGTTCGTAGATCTTGGTGTAGATAGGGCCTTGCGGGGTTAATGTGCTTTGGAAGAGTATTACTGATGAGATCTGATACGGAGCTACCGCGGATAGGGCAAACTTTGTTGCAGCCGAGGCAACCTTCTCTTTGAGCTTGTCCTTATTAAGCAGGGATCTGACGCGGCCGATCGTTGCGTGAGGGCTGAAAGGCCTCTCCTCTTTCGCAAAGCCGATCTTCGAGAGCGCATTATCGATAGCGGCCGCGAGCGCTATCGCCTCAGCCGCGCCTTTACCGAGACCGACCCAAACGACACGGGGATGCTCTATCTTGGGGAATGCGCCAATATCCTTAAGAGTGATCTCAAATTGCTTAGCGGCCTTCGCCACAGTATCCAGCGCGGCCATGACCTCGACGGCCTTGACGTCGTCTATCTCGCCGAGGAACTTCAGCGTAAGGTGGATGATCTCCGGCTTCACCCACTTGACGTCAGCGCCGGAGTATTTAAGGTGGGATTCTATCTGTCCGAGGATCCCCTTCATCTCTTCGGAAATCTCGAGTGCGATGAATGTACGCATAGCTGATAGGGTTTAGTAGTACAGGGCCGTAGGGTATAGGCCTGAGCCTATGACCCTAAACCCTAAACCCTAAGACCCTAAACTTCCTGTCTTACCATATTCAATGCGACCTGCGACGCCTGCCATTTGATATCGGCGCGGGAACCCATGAAACGGAATTCTTTTACCGAGCGCTTCGTATCGGTGACGACGGCAATGTAGACGAGCCCGACCGGTTTCCTCTTCGTTCCTCCCGTCGGACCGGCGATTCCTGTCACGGCAAGCCCGATGTCCGCGCCCATGATGGACCTGATCCCGCGCGCCATTTCAAGAGCGACCTGCCGGGAGACCGCACCGTATTTCTTCAAGGTATCCGCCGAGACTCCGGCATGTTTGACCTTCACTTCATTTGCGTAAGGGACGGCCCCCCTGATAAAATATTTCGAACTGCCGCTTACGTCCGTGAGCCTGCTGGAAATCAGTCCCCCGGTGCACGATTCCGCGACCACGATCGTCTTTTTCTTCTCGATAAGCTTCCGGCCGACCGACCCCTCAAGCGTTTCATCGTCACAGCCGAAGATATACTCCTTGAGCCTCGCCCGGATCTTCCGCTCTATCTTCGCGATTGCTGCCCGGGCTGCCTTCTCCGTCTTCGCCTTCGCCATTATCACGAGTTCCACCTGGCCGAGCTTCGCGTATATGCCGACGGTCGTCGGTGGTTGCAGCTTCAGGAGGTCCTTGACCATCAGGTTCACCCGCGATTCGGGCAGGCCGGCCGCCTTCAGGATCCTTGTCCTGAAGGCCCATCCGGACGGGCACTTTTTCCTGAGATACGGTATCACGCCGTCCTCCACTATCGGGTATAATTCTCTCGGCGGGCCTGGCAGGCAGATGATCACCTTGCCCTGGTACTCCAGGATAACCCCGGGCGCGGTCCCGACCTTGTTCTTCAGCCACTTTGCGCCTTCGGGTATTGCCGCCTGCCGCTCATTGCCGGAGGGCATCGCGAAACCGCGCGTCGTGAAATGCGCCCTGATGTCCGCAAGGATAGCATCATGCATAACGAGTTTCCTGCCGGCAAGCTTCGCTACCGCCTCGATCGTGATGTCGTCGACCGTCGGGCCGAGGCCGCCGGACAATACCACGATATCGGACCGGCCGAGGGAGCGCTTTATGGATTCGGCGAGCCGCTGGATATTATCACCGACGGTCGTCTGGTAATAGAGGTCGATGCCGAGCTCGGAGAGCTTCTTCGCAAGGTACGCGGCGTTGGTATTGACAATAGTGCCGAGGAGGAGTTCCGTGCCGATAGATATTATCTCTGCTTTCATGAGCTATATTATAACATGCGAAAACTGGGGGTCAAGGGTTTAGGGTCATAGGGTCGGGAATGGGAAGAGACATCATACCCCCTCCCCCGTAGGGCTGCGTAAGATTAAA
>CAYGRZ010000018.1:0-9000 GCA_964352425.1 uncultured Planctomycetia bacterium
ATGACGCCGCATGAAGTCTTCGGCAATCTGTTGCGCTAGCAACTAGAATCTGCCCAGCTCATAAAGTGCCACCCCGCTGTTTGAGGAGGAGCGTTCCCATGAGAAGAATTAAACTCACGAGGCAGGAGCAGGCTATCGAGGATGCGGCATTGCGAGGCGAATATGTGCCTGTCAGTAAAGAGGAGTTTGATGAAATAGCCAAGGCGCTTATGGCTCGCAAGAAAGACACCGTCTTGAATATCAGGGTTAATAGCCAGGATCTGAAAACGATCAAAGAAAAGGCGCGTAATCTTGGGATCAAGTATCAGGCGTTTATTTCTGAGATATTGCATCGCGTTGCGCAGGCGTGATATGGTAGAGGAAGGTACTTATAAAAGACTCCTACACCTATAAGCCGGTCCGATTTTACTTGGTCACTAATTTGATCATGTGGACTGCCGTGCTTATTGCCGCCTATCTCAGTTATCGGCCGGGCGGCGGGCGGGGCGGATCGATCTCTCTACTTGTACTTATAGGATTATTTGCGCCTTTGGCTACGGCCCTCTGGATGATCTTTACATCAAAGAGCACGGAGCTGAAACGGAATTTTTATGACAGGCTTTTCAATCTTACATTGATCAAACTATGGACCATTCCGGCGATCTTCCTTATCGTGCCTGCGGCAATAGTGATTTCAGTGTGGTTATCCCACATATTTTTCGGGCAATCGTTTGATCAGCTTTCGATCATTAAGGGATCTCCTTTTGCGGCGGGAATTATTCCGGCGCAACTGCTGCTTATTTTAGCCCCGGTGATCGAGGAGGTGGGCTGGAAAGGTTACGGCGTGGAGAGCCTGCGCGGTAGGCGTTCTTTTTTAACGGCAACGCTTATGTTTGCCGCATTATGGGCCTTATGGCACGGCCCCACGTTTTTCGTACATGATTACTATCAGAATATGCTTATAAGAACAAATCCTTTATTTGCCCTCAACTTTATCGTCAGCTTTTTTCCTGCGACGATCATCTTCAATTGGTTATGGTATAAGAACCGCGGCAGTATTGTAACGGCGATCCTCTGCCATGGCGTCATCGATTTTCAGGGAATGCTGCAGATGGGGCAGATCGCGAAATGCATAGAAACGGTAGTGTTCATCGTTATTGCGGCGATCGTTGTGAGTTTCAATAAGAAGATGTTTTTTGGAGAATTTCCGGCGAGGATCGGAGATTATTAAAATAGGGGACGGTCCACAGGAACACGAGTCCTGAATAGGGTCCGTTTCATTAGGTGCCAGATCTAGAAGTGGCTCCGTGGGAAACGGACCCATAATGAGGCATAATGGGGGGACTCTTGACAACCTGAAAAGCTGTGATATACTTTATCCACAGCTGTAGAAAAAAGATAAACCTTCGCCGACCGTAGTGTTTAATGGCGGAGGTTTTTTATTTTTTACATGTACGGTTTGAAGCGATATCCGACAGACTGGAGGGTCAGGGTTATATTGTGACGGCCGATAAACGAATTTAAAAAAGGAAAAGAAAAATTCAGGAGAAAAAGGGAAATGGAAGGCGGGGGTTTTTTAAGGAATTCGCAGATCGTAGTATTGGGTGTGTGCATCGCGGTGGCGACGATCGCATCGAGCATGATATTGTCGCAGGGGTTTCTGAGGGTCATGAAGTTCACGCGCGAGCAGATCACGGTGACCGGCTCGGCGCAGAAGGACATCACGAGCGACTTTGTCGTATGGAGGGGTGAGTTTACGAGGCGCGACGTGGACCTGAAGGCAGCGTACGCGGGCCTCAAAGCGGACTATGAGTTGGTGAAGCGGTATCTCGATTCGAAAGGGGCGAAGGAAAGCGAGGTAAATTTCTCGTCCGTATCGACGACCACGGTCTACAGGAAGAACGAGAAGGGCAACGACACCAACGACATACAGGGGTATTCCCTGGGCCAGGCGGTCGAGATCCGCTCGTCCGACGTTACCAGGGTTACGGAGGTGTCGAGGCAGGCGACGGACCTGATAGCCGAAGGGGTGGAGTTCTCATCCGGCGCGCCCGAGTATTTCTACACGAAGCTCGACGAGCTCAAGATAGAAATGCTCGCCAGGGCCAGCGAGAACGCCAAGGCCCGCGCCGACAACATGGTGAGGGCCGCCGGCAACAGGATCGGCTTTATGCGCTCGGCGCGGATGGGCGTATTCCAGATAACGCCGGCCAACTCGACTGAGGTCTCCGACTGGGGCATGAACGACACGTCGTCACTGGATAAGAAGGTGACGGCGGTCGTGAATGTGAATTTCGCGATAGAGTAGCATTAAAAATAGGGGCACATCCAGTAGTGTCCCATCATAAGTTGAACAGTAGCAATTGGTTATCGTTTTGAGCACGTTCGTTGATAATGTTAGTTGCCATAAGTACTTGTGCTATAGGCACTTTCTCGAATATGCTGACACTCAGAATCTGTAAAATAGTGTAGAGGTCCGGCTTCAGGGCCAACCGCTTTTTGATAATCGCGATGAGCACGTACACGGATATGGCGGTCCAAATCTGCGTCTTGACCGCGTTCTCGGAAGTCCCGAAGAATGCCTTGATCCGCAGGTGCTGCTTGACCCATTTAAAGAAGAGCTCGATCTTCCAGCGAGATCGGTAGAGCTCCGCGACCGTCATAGCGTCAACGGTAAAGTTATTCGTCAAGAATGTAAAGCGCTTGCCGCTCTTTGAGTCAAAGAATCGAACCAGACGCAATACCTCCGGATAACGCTCGGATCCGTACGGGCTTAAGCGCACCGTTTGGTCGCAGCGCAATCCCGTGTTTTTATCTACCGGACGTGAATAAATTCTGCGATGCAAGGTATTGGCCTTATCTCTTATAACAAAGCTCGCTTTAGCCTGATGTAACGCATAGAGCCGGCTAAAATCGTGGTAACCGCGGTCCATGATGTAAAACGATCCGGCTTCGGGTATAAGCGAGTCCAGGATGTCGACATCGGCAACTTTCCCGTCGGTGATATCGATAAACGCCGGAATAGGTCCGCGCAGATCAAGGAGCGTATGAATTTTAACTGCTCCGTGGTCTCTTTGATAACGAGCCCAGGGAAAGAGCGTAAGACACAAATCGATCGTTGTAGAGTCGAGCGCATATATGGTATCATCCAGGGCGACGCCAAAAGGATCATGAGCATACAAAGGCCTTGCTCTGCGCATGAGGATCTGGGCGAAGTCAGCATAGATATGCCAGTCCCGCTGGTTGTTCGCGTTCGATAACGTGTTGCGCGAAACGTGCCCGCGGATACCCATGTGATACAACTTGCCCTGCATGGAGCGCAGGCAGGCCTCGATATCGCGCAAGCTTTCCCTGAAGGTCAATTGCGCGAAGAACAGCTATTTTATCTCTCTCTTCGCTTGAGAGATGTTTATATTTATTTTCCATAACGCATAGATTAACATATATATCCTATGCGTTGCACTTCCTCATTGAACTGAGGAATTTGAGAAAAAACGGTTTTGCCTGTGTTCATTGAGCGCTCCTTTATATAGAGCGCCAAAATAACATGAAACCGAGTTGAAATCGATAAAAACGTTTTGCTTTGTTACCATAGTAAACTCAAGCAGTTACGAATATTAGAACTGAAACGTTGGGACACTACTGGGTGTGTCCCTATTTAGTAATCAGCGGGGATATCCCAGGAAGGCCTTCCTGCCCGCCTGCGGCGGGTAAGCCGGCAGGCGTGGATGCGAACGAGAAGCGTCCCCGAATTGTACCCGAAGTGTATCACTAGTGGCAGTTCCCGCAAAAGGAGGTGCGTATGGCTGGATGGAAGTATATATGCGCGATAGCAATTTTCACAGTATCCCTTTGTATACCGCAAAACCAGGCGTTTTCTCAGGATGATGAAACCCCGGAGCAGAAGAAGCTGCTGCAGACGCTTGAGGAGCGCGAAAAGATAGCCGCAGAGGAGCCTGTGGAAAACTCCTATGCCTCTCCCGAAGACGATTTGATGGAGGCCAAGGAGAAGGACAGGGCTAAAGGTATCAGAGAGGAAGAAGCTGGCGGAGCTGAATATCAAGGATACGGCTGGAGACAATAGTAAGCAGCGTGTATCGCGTGCGGTACAATCGCCATACTATGTATCCTGGGCACCGCCGCGGCCTAGATCGTACATCGGGGATGGCCACTATAAACTACCGATCCATTTCTAACCCGGTTAGAAGTGCCGGGGTAGGGACGGGCCCGCATAAAAATGAGCACAGTATGGGATGGTAATGGCACATGAACGCTGATATCGAAAGAGACCCTGGTGAGCAGCCGATAGCGAAGATCATGGCTGTGCAGGGATTAAAAGCCGGCGATCTCGTGACATGCTCAACCGAGCAGATAACGTATAAGATGATCAGCCGCGCCGTGAAGGGCAGGCGCTTGACGCCGACCGTGAAAGTCAAAATATTGAACGCGCTGAATATAGTTTCAAAAAAGAGCTACGTGCTGAAAGACCTGTTTAATTATTAAGTAATTGGAAAGTAGATGATAGGGATGGAGAGGGCGAGTGTGAAGTGTGAAGACCTGACCCCATTTATGTATATGTGAAGTGTGAAGACCTGACCCCATTTATGTAACCATTTATGTAATTGAAGACCTGACCCCATTTATGTAATCTGGGTAAGCGCATATAATAAAACCGCAGGAGGTATGTGATGAAGATATCCGCATTCAGCGGAAGCCCCAAGGGTGACCGCGGCAGCACTCATGTGATGGTCTCGGCTCTCCTGGAGGGTGCGGCGCAGGCAGGGGTATCGACCGAAAACGTCTTATTGGCGAGGAAAAAGATAGGCCACTGCATCGGCTGTTTCACATGCTGGACGAAGACGCCGGGCACGTGCGTCCTGAAGGACGACATGGACGGACTCCTGAAGCTGTACATGGCATCCGACATCGTCATCATGGCGAGCCCCCTCTATGTCGATCACGTGACCGGCATCATGAAGGATTTTATGGACAGGAGCCTTCCGCTCGTCTGCCCGCAGTTCGAGATGGGCGACGCGGGCCAGACGCGCCACGTAGAGCGTTACAGAAAATACCCGGCGACCGTCTGGGTATCGAACTGCGGATTCCCAGAGAAGGACCAGTTCGCGGTATTGCGGCTGGCCTGCGAGCGCGACATCCGCAACAACAAGGCCGAAATAATCGCGCAGATCTACAGGAGCCAGGGGCCGATCCTCACCTCGGACAATCCGGAGCTTCAGCCGGTGATCGACGGTTACAAAGATCTTCTGAGGCGCGCCGGCAAGGAGATAGCCATGAACCGGAAGATCCCGGATGACCTTCAGGAGGAGCTCAATAAGCCGCTTATACCGGAAGACGAATATTCGAAGTCAGCGAACGAATCGTGGGAATCGTGATACGTCAGGTACCAGGTCCGGAAGTCGGGGACGGTTGTAGCCTGCCCGACTGACGCAGTCCCTATCGGGCAGGCGGGCCGGCAGGCAAAACCCGTCCCTAAAAACCAAAAGACACCCAGGCATAATTCGCTTGGGATTTTTTGCTTTCGGAGGTATACTTGCTAACGGAACGCCTATAAAGGGGGGAATGATATGAAGAGAATGATCCAGATATTGATCATCTGCGCCTTCCTGGCGGCGCTATTTTTGTATGGACCGTCGCGTCACTATGTGGCCGAGAAGATCAGGCACATCATGGCCGTCAAGGAGCAGCCTCTGCCAAAGACATTTATCAAAAATGGCTATGAGATCAGGATAAAATGGGAAGGCACCATCCTGGCCGGCACGTGCAAGATGCAGATGATCTTCACCAGGCCGCCGGCTGAGCTTTACGATTCCATCAGCGCGGAAATAGGAAGAACGGGCCGTGTGTTATTTGTTGATAAAGAGGGTTATCAGGTAATGGACGATTATTGCGACAAGGACTTTTTTACCATCGAAAAATTTGGTATCGGAAAAACCCTCATCTACAGGAATACTTTTCCGTGTTCGGCCGGCGATTACGACAAGATACACGACGCGCGATATGGCCTGGATGATAGTGCAGGGAAATTAGGAAAATAATACGATGAGGTGCCCATTTTTGGATCTATTCGCGAAATGCCGCTGTGCGGGCGGGATGATCTGCCCGTATTGCATGCAACTTACGATCGCGGCCATAGCGATCGTGTTCGGAGGGATCGTCGCCTGGAAGCCGAGAAAGGCCATCGATATACAGGCGGCTTTATACCGGCCCTTCAACTGGAAGCTGGAGCCGATATCCATGGAGAAAGAGATAAGGAATACGCGCGTCATGGGGCTCGTCGTTCTTATCCTCGGGATAGCCTCGCTTCTGTATATTTTGTTCACGTAGCTGCCGGCCACGCGAGACGTCCCCATCAGCCATATTTAATTGACACGGCAATGCCGTGCGGATATACTATCTACATAAGCAGCTACCGCATTTATATCATTCAAGAACGCCTGCACTAATAGATATCGGTACGTCGTTCGTATGAGCGACGGCATCAGTCCATGATCTGAATGTAATTTAATAAACTCGGGGAACGTCAGAAGGAACGGTTGCGGCGGCTTTTCTTAACCAGGGAGGGTGCCATGCTTTGGCCGAGAGATTTGAGGATAGTCTTTAAGACGATCTGCAGCGTGGTCGCGTTCACTTTTTTCTGGAGCCAGCTGTGCTGGGCGGGGACGGGAGACCTGCTGCAAGAGACAAGCGCGTCCAATAAGTCCGGCTTCATGACCGTGACGACACTGCAGGCGGGCCAATCTGTCGCGCAATCGGTCATCAATATGAAAAATGCGATCGCAAACGCTGCATCGACAATAAGGATAACCTCCACATCCTATGCCGGCGGCCGCGTGGAATCGACTACGTTGTCGGCTCCGGACGCCTCGGGGAACATCTATTACCATTACCTGAACGAGGACTGGAACGGTCAGGGATATGGCAGGATCGACAAGTCGAAACGCCAAAGCGCGGACGCCGATGGAGCGATCGCCTATACATATGAGTATCAGCCGGGGTCGTACGACGCGGTGAAGACGAAGCGATGCTATGCGAGCGGCAGTTTCACGAACCTTATCGCTACCTATGAATACGAATGGCTGAATACCCAGCCCGGCACTGCGGCATGGGACATGATCCACGGAACCCAGCGGGTCACGCTTACGGCGGGCTGGAATATCGTTTCATGCGTATATAGCGGCACCACAACATTCGGCCAGATCATCGCGGGGAAAGGTGTATCCGATGTGAACCGTTATAATCCGGCCACCGGCGCCAACCAGTTAGTGAGCAGTAATGAACGCCCCAAGAGCGGAGAAGCATATTGGATCTATTGCAGGACGGCGACCAGCACGCTGGTCTTTGAGGGCGTATTTGTGCAAAATGCGGCACGCATAGCGCTGAAGCCCGGATGGAACCTTATAGCCGGCCCTTCTTCAGCGGTCAAGGCCAGCAGCCTCGTCTTCGAAGGCACCAGGCCCGTCGGCGCGATTTTGGAATGGGCTGGCACGCAATACAAATCCGTCGATCAGCTTACGCCGGGGAAGGGTTATTGGATCTATTGCCGGACGAGCGGAACGCTCGTCTATCCCGCATACCAGGATAAGGTAGTATGCCTTAAAAAGACGACCGCATCCTGCGTGTATACTTATTATAAAGACAATGCCAATAGCCTGGAATCGAAAACCCTTATCTCTCCCGATTCCCAAGGAAATATCTACTACCACTATCTGAACGAGAACTGGAATAACCAGGGCTACGGCAGGGCGGATAAGTCGAGGCGGCAGACCGTTTCAAGCGGCGAGCTCTCGTATATCTACACCTATTATGCCAATGCCCCGGCACGGCTCCAGACGAAGACGGCATACTCTGACGCGAATTACACGACACCCGGCACGACGTATACCTATTACAATGACAGCAATAATCGCATGGAATCAAAGACGGTCATCTCGCCCGGCACAGGAGCGAGCATCTATTTTTCATTTACCAACGAGAACTTGAATGGCCTGGGTTACGGCAAGACCGTTTCCTGGATCACAGAGCAGGAGATCATGAAGGCGCTGGGAGGCTCGGTAGACTCGGTGAAGCTGCCCGGCGGTAAAATGGCCATCACGGATATGGTGATAGACCTCGGCGGCGGGGCAATAAGCCCGCATAGCGGCACGCTGAATATCGATACACGGGCCGCCACCAGCAACTCCGCGGTTGCCGCCATTAAAACGAAAGGCGATGACGGGATAGTGAAGGTCATGCAGTACTTAAACGAACGGGGCGCGACCGCCAAGATGATATATCTCGAAAATGTCCCGTATAATGCCGGAATTATGACGAACCTGGCAACGCAGTCGGGCGAGATCCTCATTCCGACGGGCGAGTTCCATTATACCGCGCGGCCGGCCGGTATAAACTCTATAACCGATAAAATAGCATATGGGAATGCCGCGAGAATTCAGGCTGGGCTGCTCGCGAAAAACGCCAAAGGATTCGTGGCGGAATCCCAGTATATAGAAAAATTGTACCGTCCCACGGGAACGGCATATGTAGATAACTATCAATTTGTGATCAAGAGCGCGGCACCCTCGGCGAATACCGGGAGCGCGCCGAGCACGGCATCAAAGGCGCTCAGGGGCGCCGGCATGGCGCTCATGGTGTTGGCCGCCGGACTCACCGCTTATGATCTCTACACTTCGTATCAGCAGGACAAAAACCAGGGAGGCGGATGCAATTTTTCCGCTTCGGTCGGCCGTTCCGCAGGCGGATGGCTGGGAGGCCTTTCAGCAGAAGCGCTTGCGTCGATCGCCATTGCTTCATTTGTCGGCGCTCCGGAGACACTGGGGGGAAGTATTGTGGTGGGAGCGATCATTATCGGAGCGGCGGTTGCCGGGTCCTATGTCATGTCCAAGATCGGTGAGGGGAAGGCGGTAAGGGTATGCACGACAAATTCATCGGCCTCCGGCACGTCCGCGTCCGCCGCTACGTGGACGGATAATAAGGGCACTATCCACCTCGGTGAGAGCAAGC
>CAYGRZ010000018.1:9100-29123 GCA_964352425.1 uncultured Planctomycetia bacterium
TTCCTCCAACAGCAATGTCATTGTCCTGAGTTCCAGCAAATCGTCTTCGAGCTCCGCCGCTACGTGGACGGATAATAAGGGCACTATCCACCTCGGTGAGAGCAAGCCGTCTTCATCATATACGGGATCATGGACCGACAACCAGGGGACCATCCACCTGGGCTCGTCCACCGGATCTTCCTCCAACAGCAATGTCATTGTCCTGAGTTCCAGCAAATCGTCTTCGAGCTCCTCAAGCTCATCCAGTAACGTGATCAACCTGAGCTCCAAATCGTCTTCGAGCTCCTCAAGCTCATCCAGTAACGTGATCAACCTGAGCTCCAAATCGTCTTCGAGCTCCTCTAAAGATGATAATGTTATTGTGTTGGGTTCTTCCAAGAAGAAAAAATAGAGAACAGCCTGCCGTTAGAAAATAAGGGGCGTGCCAGAAAGGGACGTTTGCGCAGTGCGTGAAAGAGGCCGCATGCGGCATTCCGTAAATGTGTTTAGTGTTCTCGTCCTTATCTGCGCGCTCTTCTGCCCGCCGGCGATCGCCGATTCCCTGGAATGGATATACTCGTATGAGGACGCCCTGAAGCTCGCCACCCGTGAAGGCAAGCCGATAATGGCCGGCTTCTACACGACCTGGTGCGGGTATTGCAGGACGCTTGACATGGTGACCTACGTTGACAGCATGGTTGTCGCGGCCTCAAAAGGGTTTGTCTGCCTTAAGGTCGACGCCGAAAAGAGGCGTGACGTCGCGTACGGGTACGGCGTGGGTAAACTCCCGACCATACTATTTTTGGAACCGTCGGGCAGGGTGATATGGCGGGAGTTCGGTTACAGGGGGCCTGTGTTCCTGGCCGGGAGGATGCGGGAGGTCCTGACATTTTTTAAGAATAGCCGCGCGGCCGAACCGTATATCAAGAGCGCTTATGATGAAGCCGGACGCGGCCGGATGGACCAGGCAATATCTATCCTTAATAATGCAGTCGCGATGTATCCCAACGATGCGCGCCTGTATGCCGCGAGGGGCTCTCTATACATGTACAAGAAAGACCTCGATGCGGCGCTCGGCGATCTCAACAGGTCGCTTTCGTTAAACCAGGCCGATGACAGCGTCCTCACCATGCGCGGCATGGTCTATTACGAAAAAAAGGATCCCGGCAAAGCGATGTATGACTATACCAGGGCGATCTCAATAAACCGGTGGGGATACGAGGCATACAACGGCCGCGGGATCATATATCTCGAACAGAACGACCCCGACATGGCCATAAAGAATTTTAATACGACCCTGCTGATCAACCCGCGCCACGCCGGCGCTTATTTTTACCGCGGCCTCGCGCATCTGTCCAGGGCAGAGTTTGATAAGGCGATCAGCGATCTCGGCAAGGCCATCGAGCTCCAGCCCGACCTGTTGGACGCTTATTCGAACAGGGCATTCGCCTGCATGCATGCCGGGCAGTATGATAAGAGCTGGGAAGACGTACATTTCATAGAGCGTCGCGGCGTCAGTATGAAGCCTGAATTCATGGCAGAGCTGAGACGGTTGTCCGGCGGGGAAAAATGATCTATACTAGTACCCTATCATGACGAAGAATCCGCGTAAGATCTTTTTAGAGCGCGCCTTATCGAAATTGGGCCTGGCTTCCCGCAGCCAGACCAGGCAGTGGATCCTGGCCGGGCGGCTCGAGGTTAACGGAAAGACGGTCAGAGACCCCCTGTGTCCGGTCCTGCCCGGGCACGATGTTCTTACCCTGAACGGGAAGAGAGTGCGCAGGGCGAGCCGCGTGACGATCCTGCTGTATAAGCCGAGATCCGTTATAACGACCAGAGCCGATGAGCGCGGCCGGCGCACGGTCTTCGACCTGTTGCCCGAAGAGCTGCGGTCTCTGCATCCCGTGGGCCGCCTGGACATGGCGACTACCGGATTATTGCTGCTGACCAACGATACGGAGCTTTCCGCGTATTTGACCGATCCCGCCAACGCCATCACGCGCACCTATGCGGTGTCTGTCGAGGGCAAGGTCACGGAAGAAGAGGCCGAGCAGCTTATCCGGGGCGTTTTGGACCGGGGAGAATTATTAAAGGCGGTGTCGCTCACCGTGCGTAAATCCAGTCATAAAGAGTCGCACCTGATCGTGGAATTGACCGAAGGGAAAAACCGGGAGATCCGCAGGATGTTCGGGTCCATAGGCCATGAAGTGACGGCCCTTAAGCGCATTGCGTTCGGCCCCCTGACGCTTGGGGAAATGCAGCCCGGCCAGTTTCGCTATCTGACGCCGGAGGAGATCGAGAGGAGTCGCGGCCCTGTACGTTAGTTGCTGAAGATCGGTGCCCTAATCCCACCTTTTTGTTGAATTTCGCATCCGCGGGTATATAATCAATGTTGTGAAAGCGATCGCGCTATCAATAGCCATGGCCGTATTCCTGGCGGCCTGCGCCGCGCCGTGCGACGCCGGGACGCTGCCGAAGTACGAAAAACTCACCTATCGTGTCGAATGGCTCGGCATCGGCGTCGGCACGATCACCGCGTCGATAAAGGGGATAAAGAAAATACAGGGGCGCGACGCTTACGAGCTTGAGATCATCGCCGACACCAACGCGTTCTGCTCACGCATCTATCCCGTACACGACCGCTACATTTCCTATATGGACTGCGAAAAGCTCTATACGCTGCGCCACGAAGTGTACCGCCGCGACGGCCGCTACAAAAAGGACGCATCTACCGACTTCGACCGCGCCCGCGGCAAGGCGTATTTCAAAAATTTCCTCGACAAGTCCGAGAAGACGATCGATATCACGCCCGATATCCAGGATCCCGTGAGCATGGCGTACTTCTTCAGGACCGTGCCGCTCGAGATAGGCCGGCATGAGGAGTTCCACGTCTATAATAATGAGAGCACCTACCTCTTATGCGGGGTCGCGGACAGAAGAAAGACCGTCAGGCTGCCGGGGCTGGCGCCGATAGAGGCGTTCCGGATCCAGCCGTATGCCAGGCTGGAAGGCGCGGTCGTGAGGAAGGGCAGGGCGAGCATGTATGTGAGCTGCGACGGGAAGAGGGTACCCGTCACCGGCTCGGTCCGCGCGCCGCTTTTTACCGAGATAACCGCATATCTGGCCAAGGTGGAATAAAGCTGTATGACGGCGCCTGAATATCGTATAATATTTTTAGCGGCTCTTCTGGTGACGGCCTTGTCCGCGGGAGCCTGCCCGGAGGAAAATATGGATGTCGACAGGCGTGAACTGATGGTCGCCGAGCAGATAATCCCGCGCGGCGTTTCCGATACAAAGGTGCTCGCGGCGATGCGCAAGGTCGAGCGGGCCCTCTTCGTTCCGCCGGCCCTCCGGCCGGCCGCCTACGCGGACGAGCCACTGCCGATCGGCCACGGCCAGACCATCTCCCAGCCCTTCATCGTCGCGTACATGACCGAGGCCGCCGAGCTCAAGAGCGGCGACAGGGTTCTCGAGATCGGCACGGGATCCGGTTACCAGGCGGCCATTCTGGCCGAGATCGTGAAGGAAGTGTACACGATAGAGATCGTCGAGCCGCTCGCCCGGGAATCGCGCGACAGGCTTGCCTCGCTCGGCTACAGGAACGTCGAAGTGAGATACGGCGACGGTTATAAGGGCTGGCCCGAAAAGGCGCCTTTTGACGTTATCATCATCACCGCGGCCCCTCCGGAGATCCCCGTCGAGCTCGTCTCCCAGCTGAAGGCCGGCGGCAGGATGGTCGTCCCCGTAGGCTCGTTCTTCCAGGAGCTTGTGCTTATCACCAGGACGAAGACGGGTTACGATAAGAAGAGCCTGCTGAGCGTCAGATTTGTCCCGATGATCCGCCCGAATAAATGACAAAAAACCTCGCCGCCGCCTTCGCAGAAACAGCCGCATCGCGCTCTGCCGACATCGCCATTCAATACAGGAAAGGCGATGCATGGGCGGCCGTCTCCTATAACGAGCTGGCAGCCCTTGCCCGGGCGGTAGGGGCTTTTCTTTCAAAAGAGGGCATCAGGAAAGACGACAGGGTTGCCATTCTCATGGAGAACAGGCCCGAATGGCCTGCCGTATTTTTCGGAGCCGTTTCGACAGGTGCGGCCGTAGTCCCGATTAACCCCGAGTCAACCCGGAACGAGATAGAGAATATCCTGAGGGACTCGGGATCAAAGATCCTTTTTACGGGCACTGCCGCGAAGGCTTGTCCCGTAACGAGAACCGTGAGCGTCGATTCAGGCGAGTTTAAAGACATATCGCAGCCGAGCGCGGGGGTACGTACGGATATCGGGCCGTCGGACCTGGCATGTATCCTTTACACCTCAGGTACCACCGATATCCCGAAAGGCGTGATGCTCACGCATGCCAACCTTATCTCAAATTGCGACTCAATATATCAGCTCGGTGTCATCACGGGGAAGGACGCTATCGTTTCAATGCTTCCTTTGCATCACACCTATCCTCTGACCGTAACGATGATATCGCCGCTTCTCTGCGGCGGGACCATCGTCTATCCGGGCTCGCTGAGGCCGGAGGCCGTGCTCAAGGCGATGCAGGACCTGAATCCGACCATATTCGTTGCCGTGCCTCAGATTTTCTATTTATTCCATAGAAAGATGATGGAAGCGGTCCGGGCCTTCCCACCGGCCCTGAACCTTCTTTGTGCGCTGGTAACGGGATTATTTTACGCGGTAAGAAAAAAGACCGGCATCAACCTCAGCCGCTTTTTCTATGGCAGGCTGCACCGGAAATTCGGCCGCAGGATGCGCCTCCTCATATCGGGCGGCGCAAAACTCGACGAGAACGTGGAGCGCGACCTGTTGAGGCTCGGCTTCACGATAGTTGAGGGGTATGGCCTTACGGAGACATCGCCGGTGCTCACTTTTAATTCGCTCGGGCGGCCGAAGATAGGTTCAGCCGGCAAGGCAGTGCCTGGCGTGGAATTGAAGATAGACGAAGCTGACGAAAAAGGCGTGGGCGAGGTCCTGGCACGTGGCCCTAACATCATGAAAGGATATTACAGGAGACAGGACCTCACCGATGCGGTGATAAGAGACGGATGGTTCCGCACCGGCGATCTCGGCTGGATCGACAGGGACGGATACCTCTTTTTAACCGGCCGCCTGAAGGACATTATCGTATTAAGTTCGGGGAAGAACATTTATCCCGAAGAAATAGAGGAGGCCTATGCGAAGGCTGCGCCTGTAAAAGAGATATGCGTCTTTGATGCATCGGGCGTGCAGGGCGTCAGGGACTCAAACGCCCTCTGGGCCGTAGTCCGGCCGGACCTCGAAAATTTCAGGAAATTCGGAGAAGTGAACCTGCGCTTCGTCCTCAAGGAGAGGTTTGACAATCTCTCGAAGTCGCTTCCTTCTCATAAGAGGCTGATGGGTTTTACCATTACGCTCGAAGACCTTCCTCATACGCTCCTCGGCAAGATAAAAAGATACGCGGTGAAAGAGATGTACGGGCCAAAGGTGACTGAGGAGAGGGCCGGCGCCGCGCCGGCACCGAGAGAGATATCGGATGAGGATAAGGCTTTGTCAGGGACCGTGACCGGCAGGAAAGTGCTCGAATGCCTTACGAGGCAGAGCGGTATCGCCAGGCAGATAACGCCCGTGGATTCCATAGAGCTTGACCTCGGCATAGATTCTTTGGGCAGGATAGAACTTGCTTCGAGCCTTGAGAAGGCGTTCGACGCCGAGATAAAGGACGAGGCGATCGGCAGCGCCTTCAGCGTCAGGGACCTTATCGTCGGCGTAGGGGATGCGCTCACGGCGGCGAAAGGCCTGCCGCCGGAGGAGCGGGAAATAATCGTCGGGCCTGACTATTGGAAAAAGCTCCTGGAGGTGTTGCCGAAAAAGGAGAACCTGGAAAAGATCGACCTGCATCCGGGTTTGGCCTCCTGGGCCATCGGGTTTATTTTGACGTCCGTCCCGTACCTTTTGTTTAAACTCTTCTACAGTCTTAAGGCGGAGGGCAGGGAGAACGTGCCCGGAGAAGGCCCGTATATCCTGTATGCCAACCATACCAGCTTCTTCGACGGGCCGGCCGTTGCCGCTGCGCTGCCGAGGAGGCCGATGCTGGAACTCTTCTATATCGGCTTCAGGCCGTATTTAGAAGCCCCGGTGATGCGGAATCTTGTAAAGACAGCAAGGCTCATACCGCTCGATTTTTCGGCGCATTTCCTGGAGGCGCTGAGGAGCTGCTATTATGTGCTGCAGCACGGCAAGGGCCTGTGCGTATTCCCCGAAGGACTGCGCAGCTTCACCAGTGAAGTGGGGCAATTCAAGAAAGGGTTCGGCATATTGGCGAAAGAAACGGGCGCGAAGCTCGTGCCCGCGGCCATCCTGGGGACATACGAGGCCTGGCCGAGGGCGGCAAAATACCCGAAGCGCCATCCGATACTGGTGAGGTTCGGCACGCCTGTGGCCGCCGAAGACCTGGAACGGGAGGGGCGGGCGATGGGTGCCGTTGATGGTTACGACGCGATATGTCTTGCGGCGAGAAAAGCGCTCGTGGAGCTGAAGGAGAGACAATGAAGATAATCTTTTGGGCCATCATATCGATAGCCCTGTTCATTGCCGGCATACGGTATGTTGAAAGGAACAGCATCTATTTTCCGATGAGGGAGGTCGTCATGACGCCCGCATCGGCCGGCCTTCCCTATGAGGATGTCTGGTTTACGGCGTCCGACGGGAAACGCCTGAACGGCTGGTACATCCCGGCCGGCGGCGGATATACCGTGCTCTTCTGCCACGGCAACGCCGGCAATATCGGCCACAGGATGCACAAGATATCGATACTCCATTCCCTCGGCCTGGACCAGTTTGTCTTCGATTACCGCGGGTACGGCAGGAGTGAGGGCGCGCCGAGCGAGCAGGGGCTCTACCGCGACGCGCAGGCAGCCTACGATTACCTGACGAAGGAGAAACATATCCCGGCCGGCAGCATTATACTGTACGGCGAATCTATCGGCTGCGCCGTCATTATCGAGCTGGCGCTAAAGAACGAGGCCAGGGCGCTCATAACCGAAGAGGCGTTCACCTCCGTTAAAGATATGGCCCGCCTGGCTTTCCCGTTCATCCCGCACCAGATATTCTCAAGCAGATTTGACTCTGTCTCAAAAATAAAGGGCATAAGCTGCCCGAAGCTCATCATCCACAGCGTCGAAGACGAGATCGTTCCGTACGCGCTCGGCGAAAAACTCTACGAGGCAGCGGGGGTGCCGAAAAAGTTCCTGAAACTGAACGGAAGCCACAATACCGCTTTTCTTGACTCGGAAAAAGAATATCGGGACGGCATAAAGTCTTTTCTTGCCGGGCTGTGATCTCAGGCGTATAATTAAAAAAGGTTGACCCGTATGCCCTATACAATACTCCTCGTCGATGATGACGACGTCTTCAGAAAAGAACTCAGGCAGTGTTTAGACGAGTTCGACGTCGTCGAAGCGTCTGACGGCGAGGCCGCCCTGAAGATACTGAAGAGGCCCAACGAGATAGACCTGGTGATCCTCGACGTGAAGATGCCGGGCGAAAGCGGCACCGGGATCCTGCGCAAGATGAAAGAGATCGCGCCCGGCCTCGGCATCATAATACTTACGGGCCACAGCTCGGAAGATACCGCGATCGAGGCGTTGAAGGGCCACGCGGACGATTATGTAGCCAAGCCTTGCAGCCCCTGCAAGCTGAAAGAGGTTATCGAGACTCTGCTGGCGGGCAAGCGGCTGGAGAGCGGTGAAGGCGGCGACGATATCGGAGGCAAGATCGCGCGGGTGAAGGAATATCTCGAGAGGAATTGTTTTAAGAGGGTTGCGCTCGCGGACGCGGGCCGCGCCGTCTCTTTGAGCCCGAAATACTTAAGCCGCGTCTTCAAAGAAAAGACGGGCAAGGGGTTCAGCGAATACAGGCTGGGTATCCAGATAGAAAAGTCGAAGGCGCTGCTTGAGAAGGGCGGCTACAACGTGAGCGAGATATCCAACAAGCTCGGATACCTGAACCCGGAATCGTTCATACGGCAATTCAGGAAGTTCACCGGCTGCACGCCGACCGGATACCGGAAGCGGCACAAGGCCGGAAGGAAATAGGCGCGCCTTATATACAGGTATGATGGAAAACGATAACTGCTACAGGTGCGGCAGCGTTCACCATGGCACGCTCTTGCGCCTCACGAAAATGATCGCGATAGCCAGGTGCCGGGAATGCGGCCTGGCGCGCACCTACCCGTATCCCACCTTCAACTTCGAATCCCAGGAGAAGTACTCCAAATTCTACGTCGAGAACGAGAAGATGTTCAGGATGTTCGCGGCCTCGATGATCGGGCAGATCAGCCGGTTCAAGCGTTCCGGCTCATTTCTCGATATCGGATGCGCGGTCGGCTATCTCCTGGACGAGGCAAAGGCCCTGGGTTTCGCGACCTCCGGCACAGAGCTGAACAGGGAAGCCGCAGAGATATCCCGCGGGAAAGGCCACACCGTCTATGCGGATATCCTCGAGAGGCTCTCCCTGCCTGACGAAACTTTCGATGTCATCTCTTTCAACCATGTCCTCGAGCATATACAGGAATACAAGCCGTTCCTCGATGCCGTCAGGAGGTTCATGAAAAAAGACGGCATCGTCTACTGCGGCGCGCCGAACTACGACAGCTTCATGCAGCGCCTCCTGCGGCGGGGCTGGTACGGGTGGGGAATGCCCGACCACGTCTGGCACTTCACCGCGAAGACGTTCAAAGAGGTGATGGGGGAGAGCGGCTTCACGACCGGAAGAATAGCGCAGAATGCCATGTATTACCCGTACTCAAAATCTTTGCGAAAAAATACCCGCGCTACCCTCGCCCGCATAGCCGGCGCGCTTGGCGTCGGGGACCAGGTGTGCGGGATATTTGGGAAAAAGGAGATTTGATAAATAATCAAATTTTTGTTGACAAAAGATAAATGATTTGATATGCTCGCCTCACAAAGAAGAGGAGGCGGGTATGAGTACAAAAAATACAAAAAGAGCGATCATCAAAATAATTGCAAGCTGTGTGGCTTGCATTTTTTTATGGCAGCAGGTCTCGTGGGCCGGCGATCTCATCGATGTCGGCCTCGACCATCTCAGCGCGGACCAGTCACAGACATTTGCGCCCTCATATCTGCAGGACCAACAGGCCATCCACGAAGACATGATCAGCCAGAAGCAGGCGATAGAAGACGCTATTAACACCCAGAACCCGGCGGATTTTGCATCTACGCAGCCCCCATCAGAGGAAGCCCTCACATTGCAGGGGCCGGGCGGCTCTTTTATCATGCCGACCGCCGCAGGGGCGGCTTCTACTATAGTAGAGGAAGGCGCGCCTTCCTCTGTCGATGGTTTGATCCTCGCCGTGACCACGCAGTCCGGCGATGTCATTCATTACAGGAACGGCGCGATCGACTCTATCGAAAGATCTGACGGGGTCACGCTGACAAACCTTATATTGGACGGGGAAAATAATCTGCTCGGCGCCGAGATAGCGTATCCTGACGGCACAGAAGAATTTGTCGAAAACGGGAAAGTGACACGAGTAATAAGACCTGACGGGGCCATAGTTAATTACAACGCGGAAGAGATGATCGGCTCGGTCGTGTATCCTGACGGGACAGCCGTCTCTTATTCCTACAGTAAGGATGGCCAGGGCCGCGTTGTCGAAACGGTGGTCTCCGATCAGCAAAAGTCTGCCTACTATGACAGTGACGGGAGGCTTGAGAGGGTCGAGTTCGCAGCGTCCGGCCGGATGATCGAATTTGAGAGCGGGATACTATCCGCTATTACGGAAGCGGACGGCGGCCGGTATCTATTCCGGATAATCAATAATGCCGATGGCAGTGCTACGGCAACGGCCGACCGGTATATAAAGCCTGACGGAGCTATATATAGGTATAGCGTAGACGAAGCCGGCGTTTTAACGTCGATCACGATAGAAAAAGACGGAACGAGCGCCATATATAGCGCGGGCGGTACGCTGCAGGAGATACGCAGGGATGGAGAGATCATAACGGCCGCTACGATCGCCGCGGCGCAGGCAGATTATGATAATGCACGCGAGGCCTATGAAGAGAAAGCGCAATATTGCATCACGATGCAGGTTGACCTTGCCGACATTGCTGAGGTCCTGGACGATGCCGGATCGGCAGAGTCGGGCGCATATGAAGCGCTGTCCGATGCCGTTGTAATTTTGTCCGGTGCCGAAGCGGCGCTCGATATTAAAATAGCGGCGCGTCAAAACGCTGAAGCCGTATTAAATGATCTGCGCGCGCAATCGGCGCAGCTTGGGTCGGCGCTCGATAAAGCGGAAAGTGATCTGGCGCAGGCAATGAACGAAGAGGGGGCCGCACAGTCAGAATATGACCTGGCGCAGGCCGATGTGGCTGTGAAACAGGCGGATTACAACAGCAAGAAGGCTGAAAGAGAATCCCGCGAGGCCCTGTTCGATGCGGCGAACGCGAGCCTTGCCGCCGCGCAAACTGCAAAGGCAGCGGCGGAGAGCGGGCTTTCCGGCGGTAGTCCCTACGTTGTTTCCTCCTATACCATTACCACGGACTCGACGACGCTCACCCAGAATATCGGCATCAACGATCAGTTCAATTCTTATAATACGGCGCTCTGGACCACACCAGTCAATACCCTCGTATCGATAGCCGGCGGCGCGGCGACGCTCAAAGGGACCGGGCGCGATTATACGGCTCAGCTGTACTCGAACCAGGCCTTCGCCCGATCGGACAATCCCGTACTGAAGACGAACTTCAAGGTAAGTTCCGCGAGCGGCAACTTTTGTGCTGCCCTCGAAGGAGCCACGTCGGCCGGCGCCTATCGCAGGTTCGGCATAAAGGTAAGCGGCGGGAAGGTCTATGTCCAGGTCGGGAACGGTTCTACGTACACGAGTCCGGCCATCGCGGTACCGGCCCTTAAGGTAAATACAGACTATTCGGTGGAGTTCCAGGCCACCGCTCAAAATATAAAGGTATTCGTGTGGGAAAGTTTCGCCGCGCGTCCGGCGAATCCCGCGTACACATATACGAAGACGGACTGGGCCACCGTACGGCCGCATTTTTGGGTGTATTCGGGGGCTGCCACGGTCGATTATGTCTCGGTCGCTACGGCAAAGGTGAAGCAGATATTCAGCGAGGACTGCCTTCTTACGAAAAAAGAGATCGAGAACGGCATGGCGTATCTGTACTCGTATGCCCCCAATCTGGTTACCATAAAGGAATACGTGAAGTATCTGGATGCCCCTTATACGCTCGCAACGCAAAATTTCTGGACCACACCAGTCAATACCCTCGTATCGATAGCCGGCGGCGCGGCGACGCTCAAAGGGACCGGGCGCGATTATACGGCTCAGCTGTACTCGAACCAGGCCTTCGCCCGATCGGACAATCCCGTACTGAAGACGAACTTCAAGGTAAGTTCCGCGAGCGGCAACTTTTGTGCTGCCCTCGAAGGAGCCACGTCGGCCGGCGCCTATCGCAGGTTCGGCATAAAGGTAAGCGGCGGGAAGGTCTATGTCCAGGTCGGGAACGGTTCTACGTACACGAGTCCGGCCATCGCGGTACCGGCCCTTAAGGTAAATACAGACTATTCGGTGGAGTTCCAGGCCACCGCTCAAAATATAAAGGTATTCGTGTGGGAAAGTTTCGCCGCGCGTCCGGCGAATCCCGCGTACACATATACGAAGACGGACTGGGCCACCGTACGGCCGCATTTTTGGGTGTATTCGGGGGCTGCCACGGTGTCGAACCTGTTACTGGACTACGCTCCATCTGCCACCAGGACCATAACCGCGGCTTCTCCGGAATGGCCGCCGCTTTTTGCATCCAATCAACTCATCAAAAATCTCAGGAATTCGATCGATGACCTCTCGAGCGCGCAGACAGAGTATGACGATGCGAGGTCTGCGCTCAATAACGCGCGGACGATCGAGTCGCAGGCACTTCAGGCGCTGACAGGCGCGAATACGGCGCTGGCCCGCGCGGGAGCGCGTCTCGACGGAAAGATCTCCGCTCGCCGGGCGGCCGAAACGCGCGCGCAAGGCCTGGGATCTCAACAGAGAGACATCCAGGCGCGTGTGTCGACCGCGCAGGCGAATGTGACCGCGGCCGTCAGCGAAGAGTCGGCTGCCCGGTCAGAGGTCGACCGGGCCCAGGTCGATGTAATTGCGAAACAGGCCGATTACGATGCGGCCAACAGCGTATATCTGGCGACGCAGACCGCGTATGAGAGCGCCCTTCGGAACTTCAATGATGCGGTAGCCGTTTTGGACGGGGCCAAAGCACGGTCCGCTGAGCTGCTGGATACGTTGAATGCTTTATTGTCCGCGTTGTCGTCGTTCCCGGACACGATCAATAATATACCGCTCGTCGGAACGATCACGTACGGCGCTGACGGGACGATACAGGAGGTGGCGCGATCGAACGGCGATATCTTCGCGTACAACGAAGGGCTTGTCGAACAGGTCATTTCCGCATCGGATATGACGCGGTATGATTATGATGTGAGCGCCCTGGGCGCTGGGAGCGCTATCAGCGTCGTCAGGGACGGCATCAGGAGGATATATGACGAGTACGGCAATCTGCAAAGCCTGAGTTTGAGCGACGCGACGAAGATAGTGTACGAGAACGGGACCATCAAGGAGATCGAGAAGGCGGACGGGACGAAGATAAGGAACATGACATTCCGCGATTCGGGCGAGATCGACGGCGCGCTTATATCGTATCCTGACGGCAGTATTGCCGTATATGCGGATGCCGAGCTGCTGCAGATCATCGCCGCATCCGGAACCACCGATTACAGCGACGGCAGGATACGGAAAGTGACGCTCTCCGACGGCACCGTCTACGATTGGGTATATCTCGATGGAAATGTGATCATCACTGACAATGCTCGCCGGGAGAAACGGACGTATCATGAAGGCAGGCTCATACAGTTCGAAGAGTTATCCGGATCGCGCCTTACCACGAAGTATTACTACTGTCTTGCGGGAAGTCTTGCGAAGTCGGAAGTGTGCAAGAATGCCGATATCCTTTACACATATACTTATACATACGAGAACGGCCTGACACTCGTCCATGATGAGGACGGTAATGTCCAGGCATATACGAAAGACAAGAAGCTCTCGTATATCATCGACTCGAAGGGCAGGAAATATTCATACACCTATGTCGGGAAGAGTGAAGGTTATATTGAGGTATATTTTCCATCCGGCATTAAGGCGAGATATGATGCCAGCGGCGCCATTATCGATATCACCGGGTCCGATGGCGCTGTCATAAAGGACATTATATTAGCCGCAGATAATACTCCGGAAGATTTTACGTACATCAAGGATGGCGTTACCTATAAAGTAGATAATGGCGTGATCGCGGAAGTGTTGGGAAAGGATGGTACAAATACCATCTATTACGACAACGGTTTTATACAGTCGATCACGAGTGCGCTCGGCGAGTTGACAGAATATCAATATTACGTAGAGGATAGCGTGCCGCTGGCGAGCGCATCGGAATTGTTGGCCGGCACCGCTAACAACCTCAGTCTCTATGAGCAAGATTCCGTTATGCACTTTGCGCTGTCGGACGCTTCATATAAATTCGGCACCGGTATCGACGGGGTAAAGCATGTAACGGCCAATGAAAGACTGTCTGCGGGCGTGTATAATTTCTCATCGCTCATTATCGATGCGGGGAAGACCCTGACGGTAGATGCGGGAGCCACGATCAACTGTCTCGGCACCGTCGATGTCAATGGTTCCGTATATTGCAGCGGCAGCGCCGCTATCAGTTCGTATGCGCTGAATATCGGTTCCGGCGGGAAGATCGTGGGGTCCGCGGCCATCAATGTGAACACCCTCAATAATAGCGGGCTGATCACTTCGGATATGGTCTGGGCGGGGACAATATCGAGCGAAGCGGCCCGGGACGGAAACACGGGATCGGCATATGGCACAGGTTATAACGGAGGATATAAAGGTCCAAACGGGAGCGGTGGCCTGATCTGCGATGCCTATTGGGAAACGCCGTCATCTATCTCGCAGCTGGAGTATATGATCAGCACCAATGCCGGAGAGAAAAGCTCGAGCTGCAGCTGGTCCGTGCAGCTCTACTACGATTCGAGCTGGCATACGGTCGATGCGGGATCGGCGAGCGGGATGAATCCTCGCTCGGCAACCGGCGGACTGCGGACGCTGACTGGCAGCTGGAGCGGAGTTACGGCAATGAGGTGCCAGGGCTCAGCCAGCGGCAGCCAGGATGTGCCGAATTACGGTATCTCGATATATGAGATGAGGGCAAGCACTTCGGGTTTTACTGTCGAATACGTAAATGGCGTTCTCGGAACCGTAGGTTCGGCCGTAGGGGTTTCTCAGAAACAGCCCCAGCACCCTCTCTCAGGAGCCATTGAATCGAGCGTGATGGAGCTTGATGCGCTTTCGCTCGGCCCGCTCGTATGGAACCAGGAGGCCCCGGAGGGAACCGCCGTTACTTTCCAGACGAGGACCGGCGATACGGCTACCCCCGATACGACATGGACCGACTGGTCGGCACCGCTTACGGATCCGAACGGTTCAGCCATTCTCTCGCCGGGGAAAAAGTACATACAGTATAAAGCCACGCTTTCGACGACCGATCCGTCGAAGACGCCTGTATTGCATCTTGGGACAAATGATCCGATAACAGTCGGTTACGACCGTGCGCCTACGGATGGAAGTGAGCTCTCGTCTATCGGCCATATAAAGGTATCGAAGGGCGGCATTACGAATATCTATGATAAGGATAGCTGGCAGTCGGCCATAGCGGAACCCGTATTTAATGCCGATCTGATCGATTCAATTATTTCTGAGATCCCTCAGTATATATTGAATGACACACAGAAGGAAGTATATCTGCGAGACTCTATCATCATATCGGAGCTGACCGCGATCACTGCGGTCGACGGAACGGTCACCGAATATTGCCAGGGCCAGATCTCGAAGATCACCAGGCCCGACGGGACAGTGATAACCGGTATCACCTTCGATGCCGATAACAATGCGCGCGAGTATACCTATTATAAGGATGAGAGCGCGTACGAGGTCAAAGGCGGTCTGATCGATGCAGTGACAACAGCCGCGGGTGAGAGGATAGAGTATTATTCATACGGACTTATTGAAAGCAGAGTGGCAGGGTCGTCTACCGTTGAATATTCGTACGGCAGCCAGACGAGCGAGACATATTCGACGAACGCGGCATTTCAGGGCGGCGTTTCCAAGAGCGCTTCATTATTCCAGCAGGGAGGCACATCCTACCTTGCGCTCTCAGACACCCCATTTAAATTCGGAACAGGCATCGACGGAGTAAAGCATGTAACGAGTGACGAGACGCTTGCCGCGGGTACCTATAACTTCACCTCGCTCACCATCGATGCAGGCAAGACGCTGAGGGTCGCTCCGGGCGCCACCATCAATATATTGGGAACGGCCGTTATCAGCGGCGCCATCTTCTGCGGCGGCGCATTTACTATGAATGCGTACGACGTAAGCGTCGCCTCCGGCGCATCGATCACCGGTGCGGTGCATATCAAATGTACTACGATAAACAATGCCGGTCTTATTACCGGCAATGCCTGCCTTACCGGCACCCGCTCCGGCGGGAATGATACGGTCAGGGATGACAACTTCAACACCGCTGTGTATAACGAGTACTATGGAGATAGCGATACTGTCTATGTTACATTCCCCGAGTGCGATATCGCCGGTGCAAAGTATCAGGTGGTCTTGCAGGGTTTCGGGCTTACCTCGTATGCCGCGGTCTATATATGCGCGAACGGAAGCTGGATCAATTTATTATCCTGCAGTTCACCGGCCTGGGGAGCTATTAACTCCGGGGTGGTGAATAATACAGCCGGCTGGTCCAGGGTGACCGGCATGATGATGCAAGGGCAGTCGCGTAATGGCAATTGCGTCTCGTCGTCTTACAGCCTTAATGAGATGCAGGCCATCATCGGGACTCCGACGATAGAGTATGCCAGCGGTAATCCCGGCACGGTCAATACCTCAGCCTCAATGCCGACGGCCACGCAGAAACAGGCTGCGAATCCCGGTTCCGGCTCATTCGAATCGAGTGTCATAGAGCTTAATGCGCTTACGCTCGGCTCGCTCTCATGGAGCCAGGAGACCCCCGCCGGCACCGCCGTTACTTTCCGGACGAGGACCGGCGATACCGCCACCCCTGATGCGGCATGGACCGACTGGTCAGCGCCCCTCACAGATCCCGACGGATCCGATATTCTCTCAAGCGGCGGAAAATATTTTCAATATAGGGTTTCCTTATCAACGACCGATCCTTCGAAGACGCCCAGGATCATTCTCGATACGACGCATGATCTGTCGATCGGCTATACAAAGATTTCCGATAATCCGCTCGACCCATATGTTACGGAAAAGACCAGCGGCATTACCAAGACCTATAACAGCAGCGGTATCAATATCGCCGACCCGACCGACGCGATCAATGTCGACGGCCTCAAATTCGATTCCGCATATCTTGATTCGCTCAAAGACAATATTCCCGCGTATAAGCTCAGCGACGCGCAGAAGGTGATCACGATCTATGACCAGGGCAATGACATTCCTGTCGAGATCGTAACCGCCGGGCAATCGATTACCTATTTCGACAACGGCCTTGCGACGAAGGTAGTGGATAAAGACGGTACGACGCAGGTCGTCTACACCTATGATAGTGATAAAAATGTCATTGGTGTTGAATTTATTGACGCCCGCGCAAAGCTCACCGACAGTTACAATAAAGCAGTTGAGGAAATTGTTACCGGGAGAGAGGCTGCGCTCGCCCGGCTGGGGCAGGCCGAAGCCGACAGCCGTGCGAGCATCGCTTCGCAATCGGAACGTGCCCAGCACCAGATCAATGCGGAGCGGAACCGTATCAGCGCATTGATAGTTATGTATGATCCCAATGTATTTGACCTGTCTGAATTTACGAGAGCTTGTGCCGAGCTCGATAGCTATGCGGCGCAACTTACCCAGCAGGCGAAGGATGCCTATGCCGATCTGACGCTCCAGGTTGCGAGCGCCCGCGCGCGCATCGAAACTGATGCCGCGACAGCGATGCAGGGCCTGATCGACAACGATTACAATAAGATCCTCGGCGATATCGTCCAGAAGGAAAGCTCGCCCATCATCTACCAGTACTACAGGAAGATCCTCGGCAGAGACCCGGGTGAGAGCGACCTTGCCTATTGGACGGACAGGGCAAAGGCAGAGCTTGCGACGATCACCCAGGCGGCGATTACCCAATATCTGCAGAACCTCCCCGAATATGCGGAGCGTCAGACGAGAAAACAGAATATCATAAACCACCTGACGGCATTCTTTACCCAATACCTTGCCGCTTCCACGATTGAAAAAGAAGCGATGCTTACATCGATAGGCCTTACCGCGGACGATGCGGTTTTGCTCACGCAGGCCGATATCGAGGCAGTCCTGTCGTGGCTTGACGGCCAGTCGCTGCATTTCGGCGACAGCGCCATCCAGTCGGTCGTCTCGATGCTGAAGGCGAGCGGTATCAATACGTCGTTCGAAGATATAGGAGAAGCCGCGCTCGAGGTCGATATAGTGACCGGTGTCATTACGAAAGATGCGGCCGGCGACCTCCTCTTATCGATGTACGCGATGCGAAAGGCGGCCGCGTCGAATGGGCTGAACCTCTCATCGCAGAAGATCGATTATGGCGATCTTAAGAACGAGGTCGCGCAGGGTGGTCTCGTCGTCCACATCGACGGTAAACACTATGTTATCGTCACCGCCATCGATGAAACCGCCGGCACAGTTACCTACACCGACTCTACCGTGGGGAAGAGTGGCCAGGCGATCACCATCTCGAAGGCCGAGTTCATGGAGGCATGGAAGGGCTATGCGCTATCGAAAGAGCCGGCACCCACGTCTGCCAAAGAGCTGAATGTGACTCAGGAGAAAAATATTCGCGGCAGCGGCTGGTGGAGTGATTTCTGGAAGGGGATCGTGAGTTTCTTCCAGAAGATAATCGCGCCGATAGGGGCGCTGCTCCTGGTAACTCCGCTTCAGCCTCTCGGGGCGATCCTGCTGGGCATCAATATCATAGTCCAGACGATATCGTTCGTTGTAAAGACAGGCACTCTCATGGATATCGCCTGGGCGGCCATAACCGCGATAGGCTCTTACATCGGTTCGGCAGTCCTCTCCAGTGTCTATACGGCCGTAGGCAATATATTCCAATCGATTAGCACCATGATCCCCGTTGCCATCAAAGACGTCTTCACCAGCTGCCTGGGCATCTTCAGCCCGATCACCATGGCGGTCAAGGGCATCTCTACCGGTATAGGTGCAATTTTTAATCCGATCCTTGGCGAGGCGGTGACCCAGCTTCTTACCGCCAATGTCATGAAGATCGGCGTTGAACTTGGCACGAGCTTTCTCTTTAATACTATGGGACTCGATCCGTCGCTGTCATCTATCGGCAGTGCGCTCTTTACGGGCGCGGTTGCGGGTATGGTTATGCCCGGTGGCGACATGACGAACATCGTCAGTGAGGCGTTAAAATACGGTACGATCGCCGGTGTGAACGAACTTGGAGAAGCAGCAGACCTCGACCCCAACATCACCCATCTCGCAGCCATGATGAGCGGCTCTCTCGTCGGAGGGGCGCTCACGATCGATGGCCGCGAGATCCCGTACGCCGAGCTCATGCAGAATATATCGCCGAATATCGCATCGGAATGCGCCTACATAGGCCTGACCGGTATCGGCGAGCTCCTCGGCGTCGATCCGCGGATCTCGTACTTGGCGGGAGTCGGCCTTAGAAGCACGCTCAATATGGGTTTATCCGAGGGCTTCGAGCCAGCTAAAATCTGGGGTAGTGTGGAGCAGGGGTTGTTGCAGGGGGTGACGAATATAGGGCTTAACTTTGCTACGCAGGAACTGGGTCTGAATCCATTGCTTGCGAATATCGGGTTTAGTGCGATATCGGGTGCTATCAATGCCGGTATTCAGGCGGCAACAGGGGGTAGTCAGGACATATTCCAGACACTATTCCAGACCTATGAGAAGAACGCATTAACCTTCCTCGGATATGCCGACCCGAACTCTCCCGGCTATGCGTGGCAACAGGCAGCGTATATCTCGCAGATACTCGACTTCTCGGATATCGTGAGGGAGAGGGGTTTGATAGAGGCTCTGAATACCTACGGAACGAGCTTCTTCAATGCTGTAGCAGTGAATAATATCGTGCAGTCTGGCGTGTCTATCGGTCAGTATTTTGCTGATAGGGTGCAGACTGGGCAGTATACGTTAAAGACAGACCAAAAGACAGGCAAACAGTATAAGGAAGTAGGGATTGGTCAAGATGGCGAATATGGGGCAGGGTTATTCACTGGTAATGCAGAGACAGGGTGGACACTTTCTGGTAAAACAGAGGCCTATGGCGATACTTCATTTTGGGGCTTCGGCGATGTGGGAGTAGATGCTTACGGTAAGATGGGCTTTACCGATGCAGAACTTGCAACGGTTTATAACGGAATTTGGAGAGAGAGCCAGACAATAGATGGTGGACTACAAGTATATGCTGATGTATGTGATTTGCATAGCGGGGATGTTATTTTTACTGTGACACCAAAAGATATAGGAGGTTGGAATATATACAATGAAGGTGGGGAGTATGTGGATGCTATGATATCTGCCCCTGGACTTGGACTTGAAGAAAAATATCTATTTGATAACGGTGTGGCTAATTATTATCAAGAAGATGCAGACATTGGTATATTGGGCGACGACGGCAATATCTTAACTGATGTTGATGCAACCTTAAGAGTAACATTTGACGAGAATGGGAATGTAAAAAATAGAGAATTGGTTGTAGGTGACGGTTTCTCTGATTTGTTCCCGAGCGAAGACGGTATACTCCTCTTAAATCAGTTCGGGAATGAAACATATATTCCGTTTAAGACAAGCGCTCTCTCACCGAGTCCAAACACCAAAAAAGTCTTATATATTCTTCATAACGGTATATTTAATC
>CAYGRZ010000019.1:0-29041 GCA_964352425.1 uncultured Planctomycetia bacterium
GTGCCGGCCGAGTTGTAGTTCTGGGTGTAGTCTGCGACCTCTTCGCCCTTCATGCCGAAGTAGTGGGTGCGGTTCTTAAGGTCGGCCATATCGGTGTAGACGGCGGTCGCGTGAGAGCCCTTGTAGGTGGCCGATACGGCCATCGGGTCTTCCGGCCCTACAGCCAAATCGCTCGCCCTTAGATTCGCCCCGTAGAAATAAACCGTGGTACTGGCCACGGTTTCAGAACCTGCCACGTTACCTCTATAATTAAAGGTGTAGTCCGTGATCTCTTCTCCGGGAGGCGTATAATTGTCGCGATCCGAATGGAACGCGAGGAAGGTCTCGGACTTCTTGACCGCAAGATCCTTGATACCATCCCTGTTAATATCTTCGCCGGCTGCCGTGGCGATCGCATTGCCCTTGTAGTTGACTATCCTCGTCTTTCTCGAATCCCTGATCGAATTACCGGCGCCGACAGCTGTGTACGTGGCCCGCACATCGGCGGCTCCGCCGTCCGGGTTTTCATAGTAGTAGACCGCGGTCTCCTTTGGCACTTCGGACTTGGAATAATTGATGGTGTAATCGGCTATCGACTGGGGCTGGCCCGCCAGCCTGTCTATTATGTAATGGGTCTCGGATTTTTTCTTCGAGCCGGCCTTGAGGCCGTATTTATAGGTAAGGACCTGGGGATAGCTGGCCGCGTCTTCGGGGTTCTTTCCGAGAAGTATCTCTGTAAGATCGGGGACATTGTCAGTATCCGTGCTGACCTGCATCAGCGCACTGACCACGTCCGCCGATGTGCTTGCCGCGTTTATGCCCGGCTTTGCCCTCATCATGAGGTTCAGAAGGTCGGCCTGGCCGTTCAAAACGACTTTCATCAGCGCTTCGCGGGCAACCGGGTCCGCCACGATCGAGCGCGCATTGCCCGACAGCAGGCCGACGAGCGCCGTCGCGTCGCCCGTTGCCTTCAGCCCCGTAAGGGCGGTAACGATATCGCTTGCAGGTATGGCGCCAATAAGGCCTTTCAATGCCGAAGCGAGGCGTTTCGTCTCGAGGCCGGTGCTTGCCGCCGGCGCGGCAGCGGCATCCAATATGCCCCCCAGCGTGGCAACGGTCAACTCCTTGCCCGCCAGAAAATCCTGAAGGCCCGTAAGGCCTTCCCCGCCCGCCTTAAAAAGCAGGGCGTTGATGAGCGCGGCAGGATCCGCGTAAGATACCCTGTCTATCGAATGCAGCAGGCCCGCAAGGTCCTGTGCTACCGCATTGCTCCCGGCGAGCGTCACCAGAAGATTGCCTTTGATGTTCTCCGCAACGTTAGACTGCGCGGCCGCCAGATCGCCCAGCATGCCGATCAATTCATCCGCGCAGCCGGCGGTATTCGCCCTCTGCGTGACATCGGCTATAAAATCGTTGAACGTGACGTACGACGCGCCCGCCCTCAGCGCGGCCAATACGCCGGCGAGTTGCGTGGAAGGCGTCTTGCCCTCGAGGTAAGTAACTAAAGCGTCTATCGAGCCCTGCGCATTGCCGCCTGCGACGAGGAACGCGGCGAGGAGATCGTCCGAAAGGAACCGGGCGGCAGCGTCATCGATCAGCGTATTCTTGAATGCGTCTATACTTGCGAAACTCCGGCCCTTCAGGCTTTCGAGGAGATCATAGAGGCCGACCGAGCCTGTGGAGCCCTGCATCGCGCCTATCATCCCCTGTATGTAATAGGAGCTATCGGAGATACGGCCTTTCAAGACGGTCATCAGAGCGTCAAATGTCCCGGCGTTCGCGGCCATGTAAGCGGCGATCTTGTCCATGCTCACAGTGCCGTCTGTATTTTGAAAAGCCGGATTAGTAAGTACGATCGTATTAATAAGGTCGTTCAGCTGACCTGTCGTCCGGCCCTTCATGTCATCAAGAAAGGCCTGCGGCGAATCGAACCTGGACGCGTATATCTTTATGAATGCCGATAACAGCTCGCCGCTGACGCCTTTCACTTCCGCGTTGTCCGCGAGGTCGCTGACGAAATCCGCGATATCGCCGCCCGGCGCCGGCTGCAGCGAGAACACGAGCTCCGCCAGCCTTGAGTAATTCTGGCCGAGGCCGGCATTTAAGAACATCTGCGTTACCGTGGCGGCTGAAAGGTCGCTAAGTGAGGAGAGTATGAGCGCCAGGTTCCCGTTGCCGCCGGCCGCCGCCAGGAGTCCGCTCAGGACGCTTTCGCCCTTTTTGGCGTCAGAGGCCGAAAGGACATCATATACCGTCGTCTCGAGCTTTGCCTTGAGGTCCTGGTCGTTCATCGCGATGGCCCTCAGGAGAGCTGCCTCGAGTTCCGGCGCTGTCATCAGGTCTGCATCAATTCCGAGTTTCGACTTTATCAGCATCCTGACCGCGGCGGTATCGTACGTGAGGTCCGGATTGAGCAGGCTCAACGCCTCGAGCGCATTGCCCCAATACGTGACGCTCTGCTTGAGGCCGTCCCTTATGGTCGCGTCGGAGGCGCGCTTCGTGCCGTCATCACCGTAGTAATAGAACGTCGTGTCCGTCACCGTTTCGTCGCGCGAATAATTCAACGTCACGTCCGCGACCTCCTCGCCCCTCCTGGTGCCGGCGTTAAAAGACTTTATCGTCTCGGACTTCTTCTTCACGCCGGGCTTCAGGGTGCCGTCGACACGGTTGACGGCGTCTCCCCAGTATATGACATCGCGCTCCATCCGGTCCTCGTCGCCGGCCCCGCTGGCGCGCTTGCCGCCTTCGTAATAATAGACCGTGGTTTCCCTGACGGTCCCGTCCTTCCGGTAGTTGACGGTATAGTCCTGGAGCTCCTCGCCCTTCAGGCGGTAGTGCGTGTCGTAGAACGTCTCCGAGGCCTTGATGCCGGCCGGGAGCTCTATATCGTCCGAGACCTTGTAGTTGCTGTCCTTGTCGAGATTGCCGTAGTAGCTGGCCGCGCTCGTCATGCACTCGCGGTAGTTGGCGCCGCTGGCGCGCTTGCCGTTAAGGTACAGATACACCGTCGTCCTCGTGACCATGTTGCCTTTGCCGTAGACGACCATGTAATCGGCGACCTCTTCTTCGGCGAGGCGGTTGGCGTAATCAAAGACGATCATCGACTCTTTCCTCGCGTCGTCCCAGATGCCGTCGCCGTCGGCGTCGACTGCGTCGATTATGCCGTCCCCGTTCGTATCGCCGTCGGAGGCGTCGATCTTGCCGTCCCCGTTAACATCTTTCATGAACGGGTCGCCCCTGAAAGTTATCTGCCGTGACTTTGAATGCCTGTAGTCCATGCCGGCAACCTTGTCGGCGCGCAGGCCGCCCTCGTAGTAATAGACCGTCGTGTCGGTGGTATATCTGACCCCTGTCCCGGGATCCGTGTAGTAACTCTGCGAATAGTCGGCGACCTCCCTGCCCTTCTTGCCCTTGAAGACCGTCTTCTGTATCAGCTTATCGTGCGCGGCGTCCGGGTCTTCCGAATCCGTTTCGTAGTAAAGCGCCTCTTCCATCGCCCCGTCATTCGCCCCGCCTTTGGTATACTTGTAATCGCGCCTGTTCGTTATCTTGCCATCCAGGCCGTACGTGATCGTCTTCTTGAGACTGACGTTGTCGCCCGAGCCTTCATAGATCGACTTCTCGACCAGGCGCTCGCGCCCTCCCGAAATATCGTACTTGCGGGTCTCCCTGAGGTCATTACCCGCGTATGAATAATCGATCCTGTACTTTGCTTCGTACTTTCCGCCTTCCGTCAGGCGGTAGCCCGTATATATGGTCTTGATATGCCTGCTGGCGCCGCTCCCCTCGTAGATTATCTTCATGATAAGCCGCTCTTCATCCGGGTTATTATGCCCCTTGCCGAGCCAGTACGTGACGCCGTCTTTGTCCTTAAACTCTGTCGGGTGCGCCGCCATCCAGCGGTTTATGTCCATCTGGGTGATGTCGTATTTGTTGGATTCTGCCTGGCTGGTAAAATCGGTGAGATTATGCGGGTTGTCCTGCTCCGGGTCGAAAGGATCTGAAAGCTCGTAATCGGACTGGCCCCTGCCTCCCATCGGAGGCATCCCGCCCTTTTTTTTCTGCAGATCTACGGCCTCGTCCGGCCTCTTCGGCCCCTGGCGCAGGATGTCGAGGTTCTCGATATCCTGCTTCTGCCTGATGATCCCCTCGTGTTTCTGCTGCTGCTCCTGGATATACGCCGGAGCGAACTTTATCGACTGTTCCTGCTCGCGGCTTGTGGGCAGAAGGCCTTCGGCCCCCAATTTACTTTTCTGCCGCGATAACGGGTCGGCATGGTTGACTACGATCTTTTCTTTATTATCTCTTAAAGGGAGAGAGGGTTTGGCGGGCGCAAATCCCCCGACGCTTCCGACGGAGGGCTTCACGGTCATCGTAAAAAGATCCCCGGCCCACGCGATGTCGTACCAGACGAACGTGATGACAAGAAGCGACGCGATCGCTTTCAGCAGGAACCTCTTATGAGGCGAGTAATATTCAATCATGGCAGCTTTCTTTCATTGGAAAAGATATTTCGGGAACTTTTCAACTCCTCGTGGACGATTTTATCACCACAAAAAAACTATTCATTCTTTTACTCCGACTTATTTAGGACTTTTCAAAAATCTTTAGTAATAGGCCAAAAAAAAGCCCTTTACACTTTACGTTATAAATATATCATATAAATACGCTAGTGTCAACGATCTCGTACTTACTTTTTTATATTCTAACATATTTATACTTCATCTCTCACTCACCTCGTAGCGGCCGAAAACTCATACGGTGAATAGGCGATGGGCCGTGGTCTTTAAGTGCTTTTTTGTGTGCTCTGGTCGGATAACCCTTATGCCGGCAGAACCCGTATTGAGGATAAAGCCTGTCATGCTCTGACATGATTCTGTCGCGCGTAACTTTGGCGATTATCGATGCGGCGGCTATGGATAGGCTCTGGGAATCACCGCGGACAATGCACTGTAACGGGCATACGGTGGGCAATTTCATCCTGCCGTCGACTATGACATAGTCAGGCGGGATATCGAGATTGGCGATCGCCTCTTCCATCGCCTTGATGGTGGCGCGGTAGATATTTATCTCGTCGATGGTCTTTTCGCCGACGATGCCGATGCCGACGAATGCCTTGCGCATTATCTCTTTGTAGGCGGTTTCGCGCTTTTTCGCGGAGAGCTTCTTGGAGTCGTTTATCTCGGAGATGAAATCGAAGCCTTTGAGGATTACGGCGCCGGCGACGACCGGCCCTGCCAGCGGGCCGCGGCCCGCCTCGTCAACGCCCGCTATCAATGAATAGCCGGACCTATTTAGCCTCTTCTCGTGGCGCAGCAGCTTCTTGCGCAGGAGCCGCTGACGGCGCCGTCGCGTGGCCCGTGCCGTGCTCGATCTTCTCATCGACCCTCGTCTCTTTTCCGACTTTCCTCTTGAGGTAATAGAGCTTCGCGCGCTTGACGTCGCCTTTCTTCATGACTTTTATCCTGTCGATGAACGGCGAATGCAGCGGGAATACCATCTCAACGCCTTCCCCGTACGAGATCTTGCGCACGGTGAACGACTCGCCGAGGCCCGAACCGGCCCTCGCGATCACGATGCCCTCGAACGTCTGGATGCGCGACTTGCCTTCTTCAACGATCTTCATGTTCACGTCGACGGTGTCGCCGATATCAAATTTCGGTACGTCTTTTTTGAGGTATTTCGCCTCGACCTGCTTCATCATATTTTCCATAGCTTCCTCTCTTTTATTTTTACCTTTTACCCTTGCCCCTTGCCTGCCCGCCGAAGCCTTGGCGGAGGCGGGACCCTTGACCCTTTAATAAATCCGGCCTTCTTGCCCGAGTCCTCTTCAGGGCCTCTTCCTTGCGCCACGCTTCAATTCGTTTGTGGTCGCCGCTCAATAAGACCTGCGGCACGTCCATCCCGTGAAAATCTGCCGGCCTCGTGTATTGAGGATATTCGAGCAACCCGTTCTCGAATGACTCGGAGTTGAGCGAATCCTTAGCTCCGAGCACCCCCGGCAGCAGCCTCGTCACGCAGTCAATAAGAACGAGCGCCGGTATCTCGCCGCATGTCAGTATGTAATCGCCGATCGAGATCTCATCGTCGGCTAAGGCCCGCACCCGCTCATCGACTCCCTCATAGTGTCCGCAGATGAGGACGACCCTCTTTTCCTTCGCGAGCGACTTGGCCAGCTTCTGGTCGAGCTTTTTTCCCTGCGGCGTCAGCAATATTACCCTTAGCCCTCGGCCCTTAGCCCTAAGCCCTTCGCCCTTAGCCCTTAGCCTTAATCCCCCGAGTTCCTTCAGGGCTAAATAAACCGGCTCGACCTTCATCACCATCCCGGGGCCGCCGCCGAACGGCTTGTCGTCGGCAGTGCGGTGGTTGTCGAACGTCCAGTCCCTTAGATCATGTATGCTAACCTTCAGCAGGCCTTTGTTCCGGGCGCGCTTCAGCATCGACTCGCCCAGGACGCTCGCAAACATCGTCGGAAAAAGCGTAAGTATGTCTATCTTCATAGAACCGAGGCCCCGGCTTGCTGACTACGGACTGCCGACTACTTACCGAATTTGATCCCCTGCTTCTTAAAGAGCGTCTTTACCACCGCCGACGGCACCGCGCCGACGCCGATCCAGTATTCCGCGCGTTCTTTCTTCACCTTCACGGTTGAGGGATCGGTCTTCGGATCGTAAAACCCGAGTATCTCGATGGGCCTCGAATCCCTGGCCCTGCGCTTGTCTATCACCACTATCCTGTGTACGGGCTTCTTGAGAGTTCCCGCTCTCTTGAGTCTGATCACTGCCGGCATATTTTCCTCCTCGTTGACGATACGATAAGTCAAAACTCAAAAGTAAAAAGTCAAAACTACGGTGTCCTGCGGACCTGTATAAAGGTCGCGAAGCGACTCCTCACTTTTACCTTTTGCCTTTTTCCTTTTGACTTTATTTATCTTTCTCTCTCCACACCTTAGCGCCTAAGGCCGCTAATTTCTCTTCCAACTTCTCGTAACCCCTGTCCAGATGATATATCCTCTGGACATCGGTCCTGCCTTTGGCGACAAGCCCGGCCAGCACCAGCGCCGCCGAGGCCCTGAGGTCGGAGGCCATGACCGGCGCTCCGCTTAAGGCCTTGACGCCCGTTATGATGGCGCTCGGCCCTTCGAGCCTGATATTGGCGCCCATCCTGTTCAACTCCATAATGTGCGTAAACCTGTCGGGATACACCTTCTCGGTGATGACGCTTATCCCGTCGGTGAGCGCCATCAGGCTCATGAACTGCGCCTGCATGTCGGTCGGGAAACCCGGATACGGCAGCGTTGTCACGTCGAGGGGCTTAAGCTTCCTGACATAGCGCACCCTGAAACCGTTCGGCACCTTCGTTATGCCCAGGCCCGCCTCAACCAGTTTATCTGCCACGGCGGACATGTGCTCCAGCTTCGCGTTCTTTAACGTGATGTCGCCCTTCGTGATCGCGGCAGCGATGGCATATGTGCCCGCCTCTATCCTGTCCGGGATGACGGTATGCTCCGCCCCGTGCAGCTTCTTGACGCCCTCGATGACGAGCCGGTGCGTGCCGTGCGACTTTATCTTCGCGCCCATCTTCATCAGGAACGTCGTAAGGTCGACGACCTCGGGTTCGCACGCCGCGTTCTCTATGACGGTCACACCTTTTGCCAGCACCGCCGCCATCATGACATTGGCGGTCGCCAGCACGCTCGATCCGAAGTGGCCGCCCAGATAGACGTGGCCGCCGCGCAAGCGTCTGCCGTCGGCTATGATGTACCCCTTCTCGACCTTTATCCTGGCCCCGAGCGCCTCGAGCCCCTTCAGGTGCAGGTCTATCGGCCGCGGGCCGATGACGCAGCCTCCCGGATACGAGACCTCGGCGTAGCGATGCTTTCCAAGGAGCGGCCCCAGGACGCAGATGGACGCGCGCATCGTGCTGACCAGGTCATACGGCGCGACGCATTTTGTATAGCCCTTCGGCTCGATGGCGACCCTGTCGCCGTCCTGCCTGGCCCGCACGTCGAGGTTCTTGAATATCTTCAGCATCGTCGTGATATCGCGCAGGCACGGCACGTTCTTGATCACGCACTTATCGTCGGTCAAGAGGCACGCGGCCAGTATCGGCAGCGACGCGTTCTTCGCGCCGCTTATGGCCACACTGCCTTTCAGTATCTTGAAGCCCTCTATGACTAATTTATCCATCGCGCCACGACGACTCTTTCTATGCCGTTAAAATCTTTCTTGACTTCCGAGACCCTGAGAGCGCCGGACCGCTCGATTATGCCTTCGATCGCCGGGCGCTGGCCGAACCCTATCTCCATCACCAGCGCGGCGCCTCTTTTGAGGAACAGGTGCGCCGTTGACATTATCCGCCTGTAGAAATCGAGCCCATCCTCGCCGCCGTCCAGTGCCAGCGCCGGTTCCTTCAGCACCTCCGGCTGCAGCGTTTTCAATTCGTGCCGCGCTACATAAGGAGGGTTTGATACTATTATATCAAATAGGCCTTCGATACTGCCGAAGAGGTCGCTTGTGACGAACGCGATCCGGTCGGAAACGCCATGCCGGGCGGCATTACACCTTGCTACGCCGAGGGCCTCTTCCGAAATGTCAGAAGCGATTATTTTACAATTAGTTAGCTCTTTTGTCAATACTTCGACGCGGCCGCCTTCGTCGGCCTTGCTCAGTATTGATGGTGAGCCGAGTCGAACCATCAATGATATTGCAATATTCCCCGAGCCGGTACAGAGATCGAGTATTCGTGACCCTTGACTCCTCGCCCTTAGCCCTTCGCCCTTAGCCCTTAGCCCCTTCTCGATCTCCATGGCCCGCTCGACCAACCCCTCCGTCTCCGGCCGCGGAATGAGAACGTTCTCATTGACGATAAACTCAAGCCCGCAGAAATCTGTCTTTCCCATGACATACTGGACCGGTGTGTACGGCTCTATCGTCTTCATGATACCGCCGCCTTCAATCTCAACTTCCGCTCTTCTTCCTTCAAAGCGCGTATCAGATCGTCCATGTCTCCCTGAAGGACGCCTTCGAGGTTATGGGTGGTAAACCCGATCCGGTGGTCCGTAATGCGCCGGTCGGGAAAATTGTACGTCCTGATCTTCTCGGAGCGGTCCCCGGTGCCGACCTGCGAGCGCCGCGACTTCGCTATCTTTTCAACCTGCTCGTGCTGGCGCATGTCGAAAATGCGCGCCCTCAAGACCTTCATCGCCTTCGACTTGTTTTTGAGCTGTGAGCGCTCATCCTGGCAGGTGACGACCATCCCGGTCGGTATATACGTCAGCCGTACGGCCGAATCGGTGCGGTTCACGCCCTGCCCGCCGGCGCCGCCCGACCTGAAGACGTCGATCCTGAGGTCCTCGGGCCGTATCACGATATCCACGTCCTCGGCTTCCGGCAGCACCGCGACGGTCGCGGCGGAGGTGTGGATCCTGCCGCTCGCCTCGGTCTCCGGCACGCGCTGCACGCGGTGGGTGCCGCTCTCGAACTTCATCCTGCCATAGACGCCGCTGCCGGAAATAGCGCAGATCACTTCCTTGTAGCCGCCCTTCCCGCTCGTGCTCGAGTCGATCAGCTCCACCTTCCATCCGTTCTTCGCCGCGTACTTTGAATACATGCGCAGCAGGTCCCCCGCGAAGAGGCTCGCCTCGAGCCCGCCGGTGCCGGCGCGTATCTCGAGTATGATGCCCCGCTCGCCGCCGGACTCTTCCTCGAGGATAAGGTCTTCCAGGCGCGTACGGCTGTCGCCAAGCTCCTTCTCGAGCCTGTGCTTCTCCTCTTCCGCGAGGACGAGGAAATCCTTATCGTGGGTCTTATCGCGGAGGTCCTTCTCGAGGTCCTTCAGGTCAGAGCCGGTCTTAAGGAAGTTGTTGTACTCGTTCACGAGCGGTGTCAGCAGCGCGAGCTCCCTGGCGCGCGCCTGGTACTCGGCATGATTGGCGATTGTCTTCGGGTCCGCCAGGAGCACATGCAGCTCGTCGAAACGCTTCTTCTTCTCTGCTGCCAGTTTATCGATCATGCGAAATTATTCGGACCTCTCCGGTGCCGCGCCTTCCTGCTTCGGCGCCTCTTCGGCTGCGGGTCCTGCCTCCGCCGCCTTGGGCTTAGCGGCTTTCACCTTGCCCGCGTAGCGCTTCGAGAATTTCTCGACTCTGCCCGCCGCGTCGACCAGCTTCTGCTTGCCGGTGAAGAACGGGTGGCACTTCGAGCACAGGTCGACGTGGATGTTCTGCTTGGTCGAGCGCGTCTTTATCACCTCGCCGCAGACGCAGACGATCGTCGTCTCTTTGTAATCGGGATGCGTCTTTTCTTTCATTGCTTCCTCCTTTTGAATTTTGTCCGTGGGATTACCTTTATTTCTGGTTCATTGACATCAAAAATTCCGCGTTCGTCTTCGTCTTCGCCAGCTTCTCGATCAAGAGCTGCATCGCCTCGTCGCTGTTGAGCTCGTTCAAGACCTTTCTCATCAGCCAGATACGCTTCAGCTCATCGGGATGGACGAGCAGCTCTTCCTTCCTCGTGTTCGAGCGCTTTATGTCGATGGCCGGGTAAATCCTCTTCTGGAAGAGGTTGCGGTCCATCTGGAGCTCCATGTTGCCGGTGCCCTTGAACTCTTCGAAGATGACTTCGTCCATCCTCGAACCCGTATCGACGATCGCGGTCGCGATGATCGTGAGGCTGCCGCCCTCCTCTATATTACGGGCCGCGCCGAAGAAGCGCTTCGGCTTCTGCAGCGCGTTCGAATCGACACCGCCCGAGAGGATCTTGCCTGAATGCGGCACGCACGAGTTGTACGCGCGCGCCAGCCGCGTGATCGAGTCCAGGAGTATCACGACATCCTTCTTGCACTCGACCAGCCTCTTGGCCTTCTCGAGGACGACCTCGGCGACCTGTATATGCCGCTCGGACGGCTCATCGAACGTCGAGCTTATCACTTCGCCCTTCACCGAGCGCTGCATGTCGGTGACTTCTTCGGGGCGCTCGTCTATCAGGAGGACTATCAGCACAGACTCGGGATAGTTCGTCGTGATGGCGTTGGCGAATTTCTGCAGCAGCACCGTCTTGCCGCTGTACGGCGGCGCGACAATGAGCCCCCTCTGGCCCTTTCCGACTGGGGTCAGGAGGTCCATCACCCTCATCGAGATGTCCTTCGGGTCGTGCTCGAGCAGAAAACGCTCGTTCGGGTACAGCGGCGTCAGGTTGTCAAAGAGCGTCTTGTCCTTCGCCTCGTCCGGATTGCCGAGGTTCACGGCCTCGACCTTCAGCAGCGCGAAATACCGCTCGCCCTCTTTCGGGGGACGGATCTGGCCGCTCACCGTGTCGCCGGTCCTTAAGGAGAAGCGCCGTATCTGCGACGGCGAGACGTATATGTCGTCGGGGCCGGGCAGGTAGTTATAGTCGGGGCTCCGCAGGAACCCGAACCCGTCGGGGAGTATCTCGAGGACGCCCACGCCGAATATCAGGCCCTCCTTCTCGGTCTTGGCCTGCAGGATCTTGAATATCAGGTCCTGTTTCTTCATGCCGCTCACGCCGTTGACGTTCAAGTCCTTGGCGAGCTTCGTCAGCTCGACAATGCTCATCGTCTTGAGTTCCGCTATCTCCATACGATTTCCTCCCATACCCTTTTCGCCCGGCTTCTCGTCCTGGACTTCGACCTGTCGCTCTGTATCACGAAGTCCGCCATCCGTATCTTCTTCTTTAACGACATCTGGTTCGCGATCCTTTTCAGCACTTCTTTCCTCTTTATCCGGTGCTTTCTTACGCATCTTTCTATCTGCCTTTTTTTTGTACACTTCACTACGACCAGCTTATCGACGAGGCCCAATGCCTTCGCCTCGACAAGCAGCGGGGCGTCTATGACGATCACGTCCGCCGGCCGGGACTTTTGTATATTTTTCTTTATCACCCCGATCACTTCGGGATGGACTATGCGCTCGAGCTTCGCCAGCGCCGACCTATCGCCGAACACGATACCGGCGAGCTTTTTGCGCGATATAGCGCGGCCTCTGTCAAGGATCTGAGCGCCGAACGCGCGTACTGTCTTTGTATAGGCAGGCCGGCCCTGTTTTAAACAATCGTGCGCGATGGCGTCGGCGTCCAGCACCCTGGCGCCGAGCGACCTGAAGACCGACGCCACGAACGTCTTGCCCGTACCGAACGAGCCTGTGAGCCCTATGACCATCATCATATACCTCGTCGACCTCGCAGGTCGACCTGCGAGGTCGACCTGCGAGGTCAAAAATCCGGTTTACTGCGCCGCCTGGGCTGGTACAGACGGTTTCTTATCGCCCAGGATCTTCTGGTACAGCTTCACATATTCTTTCGCCGACACTTCCCATGAAAAATCGAGCGCCATCACGTTCTTGACGAGCGAGCGCCACTGGTCCCTGCTCTGGTAGGCGTCCAGGGCCTTCTTGATCGCCGAGAAGAAAGCGTCCGGCCTATACTCGGCAAACGTGAAGCCCGAGCCCTTCTTCGTCTTCGTGTCGAATTCGTGGACGCTGTCCTTCAGGCCCCCCGTCCGCCTGACAATGGGAACGGTGCCGTACTTGAAGCATATCATCTGGCTTAAGCCGCACGGCTCGTACTTCGACGGTATCAGGAACATGTCGGCGCCGGCGTAGATCTTCTGCGCGGGGACCATATTGAATTTCAGGTTCATCGACGCGTTCTTCGGGTGCGCCCTGGCCATCTTCTCGAGCAGGACGTGATACCGGTGGTCGCCGGTACCCAGGATGACCAGCTGTATCTTCTTGTTCAGGATGTCGCCGATGATCTTCGCCAGCAGGTCCGTCCCCTTCTGGTCGGCAAGCCGCGATATCATCCCTATCATGGGGATATCGCCGTCGACCTTCAGGCCGAGCTCCTTCTGGAGCGCCTCTTTGTTGATATATTTGTCGTCCGGACTCTCGGCCGAATAGTTCCTGGGTATCTCGGTATCGGTCGCGGGATCCCAGATGCCGTAATCTATGCCGTTCAGGATGCCGTACAGGTTGTGCGCCCTTGTCTGAAGGACGCCTTCGAGGCCGCACCCGAATTCGGGCGTCACTATCTCTTTGGCGTAGGACGGGCTCACGGTGCTGACCGCGTCGGCATAGACGATGCCGGCCTTCATCAGGTTCACCTTGCCGTAAAACTCGAAATAGTGTATGTGGAAGAGCGCCCAGTCAAGCCCCATCTTCGGGAACTCCTCTTTGGCAAAGAGCCCCTGGTACGCAATATTATGGATCGTAAAGAGTGTGCGCGTCTTCGCGAAGAACGGGTCATATTTATAGACGGTATTCAGGTATACGGGCACGAGCGCGGTATGCCAGTCGTTACAATGTATGATGTCGGGCTTGAAATTCTCCTTGATGCACCGTTCGAGGACCTGCCTCGAGAAGAACGAGAAGCGGTCGAGGTTATCGGCATAATCGCCGAACTTGTCGCCGTATAGTTCTTTCCTGCAAAAAAAGTCGGCGTTCTCGACGAACCACACCTTTACCCCGTTAGAAATGCTGTCGGGCGCCTTCACCGAGCGGTACTTCGGCATTATCACGCGCACGTCGATGCCGAGCTCTGCCAGCGCAGCCGGCAGGCTGCCCGCGACATCCGCCAGGCCTCCCGTCTTCGCGAACGGCACCGCCTCGCTCGACGCGAACAATACCTTCAATTTCTCCATCTTGCTCTCTTCCTTGGCCCTACACCCTTGACCCCATTACCCTTTATACTTCTCCTGCTCGAGCCAGTTCTTCCCCACCTCTATATGCGCCTCGACGGGGACTTTCAACTTGATCACGTTCTCCATCCCGTCCCGCACTATCCGGTAGCTTTCTTCGAGCTCTTTCTTGGGGACGTCAAATACGAGCTCATCATGTACCTGCAGCGTCATCTCGGTCTCGAGCCCCTTCTTCGCGAGGGCCTCATCGATCGAAATCATGGCAACTTTTATTATGTCGGCCGCCGAACCCTGGATCGGCGTATTGATGGCCGTCCTCTCGGCGAATTGCCTCAAGCGCATGTCCGGGCTGTTTATCTCCGGGATATAACGGCGCCGGCCCAGGATCGTCGTCACGAACCCCTTCTCCCGCGCCTCCGCGACGAGGCAGTCCATGTACTGCTTCACGTCCGGATAGCGCTCGAAATACGCGTCGATGAATTCTTTGGCCTTGTTCACGTCGATGTTCAGGCTCTGCGACAGCCCGTAGGGGCTCATGCCGTAGATGATGCCGAAGTTCACGGTCTTGGCCATCCCGCGCATCTCGGAGGTGACATCCTTCTCTTTCACATCGAAGACGAGGCTCGCGGTAAAGGAATGGATGTCGGCTCCGTCCTTGAACGCCTTGATCAGGTGCTTGTCGCCCGACATGTGCGCCAGGATCCTGAGCTCGATCTGCGAGTAGTCCGCGGAAAGCAGCACGTGGTCTTTTGCCGAGGGCACGAACGCCTTGCGTATCCGCTTGCCCTCCTCGGTCTTTATCGGGATATTCTGCAGGTTCGGCCCGCTCGACGAGAGCCTCCCCGTCGCCGTCACCGTCTGGTTGAACGACGTGTGTATCCTCTCCGTCCGGGGGTTTACCAGCATCGGCAGCGCGTCGATGTACGTCGATTTCAGCTTCGCGAGCTGCCGGTATTCGAGGAGCGCGTGCGGCAGTGTATGCGACGCGGCGAGTTTGGTGAGCACCTCTTCATCGGTCGAGACGCCCGTCTTCGTCCTCTTCACCACCGGCAGTTTCAGTTTTTCAAACAGGATCACCGAGAGCTGTTTCGGCGAGTTGATGTTGAACTGGCCGCCGGCTATCTCGTAGATCTTCTTCGTGAGCTTGTCGAGCTTGCGCTCCATCTCGCCGGAGAGCTGGGCCAGATACGGTTTGTCTATCGATACGCCGTTTATCTCGATCCGGGCGAGCACTTTGACAAGCGGCATCTCCACCTTATAAAAGAGCTCGTCTAATCCCTTCGAGGCGATCTGGCTCTCGAGTATTTTTTTTAGCCGCAGCGTCACGTCGCTGTCTTCGCAGCAATACGCCGAGACCTTATCGACATCGACCATATCCATCGTGATGGCGGACTTACCCCTGCCTAAAAGCTCCTGGATCGGCGTCGTCATCTTGTGGTTTAAGTATTCGATCGAGATATCTTCGAGGTTGTGATTCAGCTTCGAGGGGTTGAGCACGTACGACGCGACCATCGTGTCAAAGATCTCGCCGGCGAGGCCTATGCCGCTATTGGCCAGCACGATATATTCGTATTTGATGTTCTGGCCTATCTTCGCGATCCTGGCGTCCTCGAAGACGCCCTTCAGCGCGCCGAGGACCGTATCGACATCGAAGTATTTATTCATCGGCACATAATACGCATGGCCGACCTTCCACGAAAACGATACGCCGACCGGCACCGCGCACATCGGATCCTCGCTCGTCGTCTCGAAATCGAACGCGAACTCTTTCTCGCCTTCGAGCTCGCTGACGAGTTTCTTGAGCTTCTTCTCGTCATCGATCGTCTCGTACGTTGACTCGAGCGTCTGCCTGGGCGTAAATTCCTTGACGAACGATTTGAATTCGAGCTCCTTGAAGAGCTCGAGAAGCCTTGGCCCGTCCGGACTTTTAAGCTCCAGCTCCTTGAAATCTATCTCGACCGGCACGTTCCTGTCGACGACGGCGAGCTCTCTGCTCAGCTCGGCCATCTGAGCGTTGTCTCTCAGCGCTTTCTGCTTCGAGCTGCCCTTCACCTTGTCGATATTCTTCAGCAGGTTGTCGAGCGAGCCAAACTCGCCGATAAGCTCCATCGCCGTCTTCTCGCCTATGCCGCGCACGCCCGGGATGTTGTCGGACGCATCACCCATCAGCGCCATGATATCCGGTATCCTCTCAGGCCCCACGCCGTACGCCTCTTCCACCCTGGCCGCGTCGTAGATCAGGCCCTCCTTGTGGGTGCTGAATACCTTTATGTGGGCGTCGACCAGCTGGAGCGCGTCCTTATCACCCGTCACTATGAACGTGTCGATGCCGTGCGCGCTCGCCTTCGTGGCGACCGTCGCGAGGACATCGTCCGCCTCGAACCCTTCCATCTGGAATAACGGTATATTGGAGGCCTGGACGAACTGCTTTATATACGGCATCTGGCCGACCAGCTCGTCCGGCATGGGTTTTCGGTGTATCTTGTACTCATCGTACTTCTTGTGCCTGAACGTCGGAGCCTTCATATCAAAGGCCACGGCCAGCATATCGGGCGAGTTATCCTTGACGATCTTGTTCAGCATCGTGACGAAACCGTACACGGCATTCGTCGGCTGCCCCTTGGAATTGGTAAGCGCCCTGATAGCGTAGTACGCCCTGTAACAGAACGAGTTTCCGTCGATAAGGAAGAGTCTTTTCCTGGACATTACACGGCAAGCCTTATGAGGTGCGAAGCCCCGCACCGTCACGCGAAGCGAGACTGGTGCGCGGGTAGATGGAGAAGGATGTTATTGACATTATCCGGTCTTATTCTCTAGGGATTTAATCTCTCTGGCATTCAATTGGAGAGGACGTTGGAATTGCTCAACCCCGGCCTATTGTCGGGGGTAACGTGAGTATTCTATATGAATATATGGTGACTTGTCAACAGAATTGTTTACATCGTCATCTGCGATATAAAAGTGGGCACCCCCTGAGAGACGCTTTTCTTTCGTCTTTGCGAGGACTGCGAGGCGAAGCCGAAGCAGGCCGAAGCAATCTAAACGAGATTGCTTCGGTCGTCCCTTTGGGGCTCCCTCGCAATGACCCGGGAATGAGTCATCCGTCCGGCTACAGGAAATAATCGAAATCCTGCTCGCGGCGAAGCTGCTTATTTACCCTGATTATATGCGCCGGGGTGCGCGCGGGATCAAGTTCGATGAAGTTCTTCTCACCCTGCCAGATGAATTTTTGGCCGCTTAAAAGGTCCTGCGCCATGAAAGGCCGCTCTTTGTCTATCCCCAGCTCCGCCATCGGGATCTCCAGCCATCCTGACTGGACATTACGCGGATCGAGATTGACTACCACTATGATTATATTGGAATAATCTCCCGTTGCCTTATAGTACGCGAGTATCCGGTCATTATCGATATTGAGGAACCTGATATTGCGCGTCATCTGCAGGCATGGATTATCGCTGCGGATAGCGTTCAGGCGCGCCAGGAGGTCCTTGATATTGCCGGGCACTTCCCAGTCCCAGCTCTTTATCTCGTATTTCTCGGCGTCGAGATACTCCTCCTTACCCTGGATCGGCGTATTGACGCAGAGCTCGAATGCGGGCCCGTATATGCCGTAATTCGACGAAAGCGTTGCGGCCATAACCGCGCGCATCGCGAACGCTGTCCTGCCGCCGACCTGCAAGTGCTCGGGCAGGATGTCCGGCGTGTTCGGCCAGAAGTTGGGACGGAAGAACTCGGCCACGTCGGTCTGGGTAAGCTCGGCCAGATAATCCCGGAACTCCTGCTTGGTATTGCGCCAGGTAAAATACGTGTAGGATTGGCTGAAGCCCGCTTTTGCCAGGCGGTACATCACTTTCGGGCGCGTGAACGCCTCGGACAGGAATATCACGTCGGGATGCTCTTTCCTTAGACTTACGATCAGCCAGTCCCAGAATACGAACGGCTTTGTATGCGGATTGTCCACGCGGAATATTTTTACCCCCTGTTCGATCCAGAAAATAAAGATACTCTTGAGCTCTTCCCAGAGGCTTTCCCGATCGGCTGTGTCAAAATTGAACGGCACGATGTCCTCGTACTTCTTGGGAGGGTTCTCCGCGTACTGGACGGTGCCGTCGGGACGCCACCTGAACCAGTCAGGATGCTCTTTCATGTACGGATGGTCGGGCGAGCACTGGAAAGCTATGTCTAAAGCGACCTCGAGCGAGTGCTTCTTTGCGTGCGCGACGAACGCGCGGAAGTCTTTCAGCGTGCCGAGCTCAGGCGTCACAGCCTTGTGGCCTCCCTCGGCAGAGCCGATCGCCCATGGGCTTCCCGGATCGGTCGGGGCGCATTTAGCGGAATTGTTCTTTCCCTTCCTGAAAGTTGTGCCTATGGGATGTATGGGCGGAAGATAGATGATATTGAATCCGAGGCGGGCGATCTCGGGAAGGATACGCTCGCAATCCTTGAACGTGCCGTGCTTGCCCGGCTCAGGCGCCCAGGACCGGGGAAAGAACTCGTACCAGCTGCTGAAGAGCGCGCGGGCCCTCTCGACCAGCACACGGAGCTGCGGCTCGTACGTCGCGCTCTTCTCCGGGTCGAGGTTCGCCTGCATGACTGCCGCCAGCTCATCGCCGATCGCGAGCGCTATCGCGGATTTGATATCTTTCGGGGCGGCCAGGACTCTGGCCCATTTCTCGAGCTGGGCCGTTTCCGGCTTACTGCAGCGGCCGGCCGTGCTTTTCAGGATCGCGCTTCCTATCTTAAGGTCGACCGCGACGTCCCTGCCCGCGTCCGTTTTTTTCTTAAGGTCATGGCGCCAGGAGGAGAACTCACTCACATAGCCGCGCACGGTGTAAAAATAGTCCTTCTCATGCTCTATGGCAAATGAGCCGACCCACGCGTCATTGTTCAGAAACTTCATCGGGACTTCACGCCACTCCTGGCGGTCGCACTCGCGGTACAGGAGAAAGGCTGCCACTTCGTCATGGCCGTCCGCGAATACGTCGGCGCGCACGACGACCTGCTCCCCGATCACGCGCTTTATGGGGAATCTACCGCCGTCGATCTCCGGCGTCACATTTTCAATGATTATCCTCGGAGTGGGGACCGCCTCATCAGATCCCGCTTTTGTCTTCTTCGTCATATCGTATCCTCTGTTTATATTCTAACACTAATACCGGAAATAATAAAAGAATAATTATCCACAGTGCAGGTCACCCTTAAGGGTGACCTGCTTGTTTAGTTATTACAAGCGTACCGACAACGACGTAGCGGAGGTTTAAACCTCCGCTACGTCGGGGGTTACCTTTTTTACCTTGCGCATTTCAAGGCTTTGGATTATATTATAACCCATGAAGGTACTGCTCCTGACGAACGAATATCCGCCGTCGATCTACGGAGGCGCGGGCATCCACGTCGATTACTTAAGCCGCGAGTTGGCGAAGCTCTGCGCCGTCGACGTGCGCTGTTTCGGCGACCAGAAGCTCGCCAAAGGATCCCTCACCGCGACCGGCTACCCGCTCGACGACAAAAAGTACGCCTGCCCCGATCCGCTTAAGCACGCATTCGGCGCCGTCCAGCGCTGTCTCGATTTTAACACGACGAATATCGACGCGAATATCGTCCATGTCCATACCTGGTACACGCATCTGGGCGGTATCCTGGCCAAGCTCGATTACGGCATACCGCTCGTCGTCACGACCCACTCGCTTGAACCGCTGCGGCCCTGGAAACGCGAGCAGCTGGCAGGCGGATACAACTTCAGCTCGTGGGTGGAGAAGACCGCCATCGAGATGGCCGATGCGGTCGTCGCTGTTTCCGGCGAGGCAAAGAACGATATCCTGAAATTCTTCAGAGTAGACCCCGCGAAGATCCACGTGATCCATAACGGCATCGACCTCGACGAATACCATCCGACGAAGGCGCCCGAGGTGTTGAAAAAATACGGGATCGACCCGGCGAAGCCGTATGTGCTCTTCGTAGGCCGCATAACGAGGCAGAAGGGCATCATCCATCTCGTCAATGCCCTCCACTCTATGGATAAGGATTTTCAGGTCGTCCTGTGCGCAGGCGCTCCCGACACGCCGGAGATCGCCACAGAGATGCAGGATCGTGTCGCGGCCATCCAGAAGAAACGGGGCAGCGTCGTCTGGATACAGGAGATGGTCGATGTACCCACAAAGGTAGCGCTCTATTCACACGCAAGCCTCTTCTCGTGCCCGTCGATCTATGAGCCCTTCGGGATCATAAACCTCGAGGCGATGGCCTGCGAGACCGCGGTCGTCGCGAGCGCCGTCGGCGGAATTAAAGAAGTTGTCGTCGAGGGTGAAACGGGATCGCTCGTTCCGGTCGGGGAAATTCAGGGAGGTTCGTTCAAGCTGCGGGACCCGGAGAAGTTCGAAAAGGGACTTGCTGACAGGATTAACAGACTTATGAAGGATAAGGCGCTTCGCGATACAATGGGCAAGGCGGGCCGCCAGCGCGCGATCGACCACTTCAGCTGGGCGGCGATCGCCAGCCAGACCTATAAGCTGTACAAATCTCTCCTATAGCAGTCGACAGTCGACAGTCCACAGTTAACGCCTTTTCTACTGACTACCGACTAATCTTACGCCGAATGGAGCGCCTTCGCCTCCGCCATGCTGCGGTCCTTGAGCGCTTTATAATCTATACGCTCGATCTTCGGCAGGACGATCACGAGCATCCTGAGCTTGTTGTCATATGTATAGCCGGGCAGGTCCGGCGGTCTCTTGCCGGAGGCGACCTCGAGCACCGCGGAGAGTATTTCCATTATCTTGATGTTCACGAGATCGTCGGATGTGCTCTCGTGCCCTTTTACATACGCCTCGAGCTCCTTGGCGTCTATACCTGCAAGGACGGCTCCCTCTTTACCGGTCGTGCTCCTGAGAGAATCGAACGCAGAAGAACTCACCGCCTCGTACCGGCCGAGCGCAATGATATCTGAAACGTCTGTGCCTGTCTGGCCGGCTCTTTTCAGCAGCTCGCCCGGCAGGTCCTCGCTCTTCTTCGACACGACCACCTCAACCACGCCATCCAGCCCCACCGAACGAAGGTCGGCGGCCAGACGCTTCTCCATGTAATCCATGATCGGGTATACCGCAAGGCTCTCCAGGCCGCCAGACTTGTCATAATTCGGCATCCAGTCCTCCGCAAGGCCGATATACAGCTTCTTATGTTCATTATTGTCCCTGTTGCTCCTCTTTATGCGGATGGCCCTCGCAAGCACGGAGGCGCTGAAACTGTCGGCCTCAAACTGCGTCATGCCTTTTCTGATCTTTGCCGCAAGGCCCTTGATCGCTTTCGTTTCGCGGCCCATCCGCGCCATGTCGGCCTTTTCGACGCCACCGAGAAGGCATTCCAGCTTGCGCTTTATCTCTACGGCCGTCATCTCCTTCTTCAGAAAATCTTTGCCTGCACCGGCCGGCAGGATACCGGTCTTATCCATCAACTGCTGAAGGGCGTTGCCGTTTATGACCATCTTTGCCCGCTCGTTGTTCACGGTATTCTCGACGATCTCGAAGAGCTCTGTCACTCTCGGGTCCATCGCCGTCTGCTTCCTGGGCGCCGGCATTTCCCCCTCTTCGTCCATTCCCTGTCCCGGCCACAGCAATGCCAGGCGGAGAATGCGTGTCTGCTCGTCGGAGAGCTTGAACCGCTTCTGCGCTCTGCTTATATTTTTTGTGATAACGTCATCTATGACCCCGGACTCGGCAAGGGGCTTCAGCTGCTTAAGCGCCTGCCTGAGCGCCTTCATCTGGCTCGGCACGCTCGACTCGACGATCTCGAACGCCTCGAGATGCGATATGCTCGTATGCCTGCCGAGCTCCTGCTTCGCGCCGGACATTATCGCCGCAACCTCTGTCGTTGAAGTAAGGGCACGCTCCCGCGATGCCGCCATGGCCTCGTCCATATGCGCCGGGGCGTGCCTGTCCGCCATGCTGAGACCGGCCGATATCAATTGCTCCGTCGTAGGCTTTGCGACGACCGGTGACTGCGCAGGAGACGCCTTATCTGCAACTGCCTGAGGCGCTTTCGCCTCGGCAGTTCGGCCCTGTTTCGCGAGCTCTTCGTCGATCAATCGGCGCAGCTCGCCGGTATTTTTTAAAAGCGACGCAACATCCCATAGATTGCCGATGGTCCAGGTATAAGGTCCTTTCGGTGCGGCGTCGAACGTATTTCCGGATGACGGATCTCTGTCGTACTCTTCCGCCTTCATCTTGCCCTTAAGTATCGACAAGGCTATCTGCGCTTCTTCCGGGTTATTTATGACCCGAGCCCCGCTCCTCATATTTGATCTATCGGGCCTGCCATGATCTCTATCTGTTCCCCGGGCGAAAATAGAGATTTCGAGATCGAGCTCTTCCATGAAAGGTATTTCTACATCTATAGCCCTCCTGATACTATTCCTATCCTTCGCTATCTCTATAAGCGCGCCGAGATGATACGTGTCATGAGAGGAGGAGACTATGCCCGGCCCTGCATGGTCAATATCAACATACCATTCCAATATTTTCGTGATCGTATCCATATTCTCTATGGCGCCCGTCAGCGTAATGGTGGGGCATAATGAACGCAGCATGTTAGCTGTATCGCGCGGCACAAGCCACCTATCGAAGATTCTTTGCCCGGCAATGGCCTGTCTCGCGAGGTCTGCCGATTCTTCGGTATTCATCTCAAGAAGACGGCTTATCGCGATATTCCGTGCGGCAATTGCTTTGTCAGATCTGTAATTGTATTGCAGCTCCAGCAATTCTTTTAGCGCACTGATGTCCCTAATACCTGCTATTTTCGTAAGCGCTATGTTTCTTGCAACATCATACGTACCGCATGCGGCGTCAAACCAATATTTTATGTTGTTCGAATTTGCCTCCTCCAATAATGACTCCCGCTTTAACTTTTCTTCGCGCTTTGTCTCCACTAAATCTTTTATATAAGCTAATGTGAACAACAATATTGGGACTAAAATCAACGAAAACATTACAAGGACAATGTTGCGTTCCTGCACCTCCCTATGGTAACTACTCGCCATTGCCAGCGCCGGAATGAACGCGACGATGAGCGTCGTCGCGAGCTTCTTCATAATAGAGGAAGCGCCGGGGCCTTTTGATTCCTGCGCTTTTTGCGCCGCATCCTTTGTATCCGCAAGGGTGTCCCTCCGGGAAACGTCCCCGGCCGGTGATTGCACCTGGGTTTTTTCATCCGCTCCCGAAAACTCTTTAACATGCTCATCGATCAACGACCAAACAGCCACAGTGCGCTCAAATTCTTGCTGTATCCTTCCTTTCTGCGATGACGCTAACGGTAAAGGCGTCGCAATAATTGGCGCTTCCGCCTGATTCGCTGATTTAAAAGTTTTCTCCTTCACCGCCATATCCGACGACGACTTCTGCGCCGTCGCGAGCTTCTTCATAGTAGAGGAAGAGCCGGCCCTTCCCGCCGGCATGCCGGCAACAACGGCATCGAATAGAGTTTTCTCCTCGCCTGTCTTCGGCACCCATTTACACTCGATAAGGGCGCGCGCCGCAGCCTCCCTCACAGAGAACACGGGATCCCGCAACGCCGCTACCAGGCATTCTCTCGCGGCCGGGTCGTTCATATCACCCAATGCCTTCACGATGCTTTCCTTCAGGGAGACAGCGCTTCGGCGATCTTTCATGGCCGGGCACTGCTTGGTTAGAATATCCTCCAACGTCTTTACCGTGCCCGGCAAGCCGATCTCGCCCAATAAGCCTATCGCGTAACGACGAAGGTAGTTAGGCATAGATTCATCCAGCGCGACCTTTATGAACGGCCCTATGGCACGCAGGCTATCTATGGACCGCAACGCATGCATGACCTCTACGAGGAAATCCTCGCCCAGGTCTTTGTTGAAAAGGGCTTCCGACAGTTCGTGGTACGCGTTTATACCCCCCTTGCTCAGGTCATACCTGACCTGCCTTTGTCTGCGTTCGCTCAGGCGTTCGAATCGCCGCGCCCAATACCCAAGGGGGGACATTTTCCGCCAAACCATAAAGCCGGCCGCTATCCCGATGATCAACGCTGCCGACAGCGCGGCGATAACGGGATGGGCAAGTATCGATTCCGTCGCCGTCTTCCAGACCCCGCCCAGCATCGCCGCGCCGAACCCCGCCGAGAGCGGGTCGATGGAATGCATCGATGATGAATTAGGCTTCGCCCCGGCGGGCATGGTGAAATCTACGCTTAATGCTTTGGCTATCTCTTTTACCTTTTCCTCGAGGGATGAGTTTAACTTTACTGCTTCGCTCCAATCTTTCCTGGCGTCTTCGGCTTTTCCCAATAGGGCATAGGCCGCCCCTCTGGCAAAATATGCTTCGGCATTTTTTGGTTCAATCCGGATCGCATCCGTAAAGTCATCTATGGCGTAAGCAAACTGCCCCAGTTTGGCATAAGCATCACCCCGATAAATATAAACTTGTGCATCATTTTTATCATGCTCAATAATTCTGCCGCATTTAGCGATGATATCTAGCAATACGGTTAACTCATCAAGATTGCTGTCCGTGGCCATCTGCTGACGGTCTATTACCTCCGCAAAAATACGTCCGCCGCCGGCGGCTGTGTAGCGGTCCCATTTTGTTAATAATTCAATATCATCCGCCATGATAGAAGAGAACTCTTTAGATGTAAGGCTGTTTCTTATCTGTCTTGTTTTTTTGACAAGATTCTTTATTTTTACTTTGTTTTCATCGCTTAGAAGTTCATATAATTTCTTTCCGGGATCTGAAAGGCGTTCTATTTCCAGCTGGCTATTTCGCCGGCTTATCCACTTACAGAGCGAGTCTATTACTTCATCGGTGGCATTCTCTATCTGGGGTTCTGTCATATTATCCGGTCCGTACACTTTCAGGATACTGCTGTTCAATGTCTCCAGATAATCGTCGCCGATTCCCGCAGTAAAATAATATCCCAAAGAAGAAATTCCCATTTGGCCCATTGTGGCCGCGAGGTCCTTCTCGCATTTCTCCATCTCATCTTTTGGCATCCCAAGGCCGTCTTCCGCAATTATCGATTTCATAAAATCAACTTGCCTCAACAGAGTTTCGCCTTCGCTCAAGATGCCTTTATAATGCTGATATTCGTGATACACCACCCCTGCTAAAAGATGATTATTTCCGAATAGCTCTACCCCTAATCCCATATCGACGGGAGAGTCCTGGCTCCTTATCTCAATCGTCCTGTTGATCTCTTGCCACCCACCTGCCCCTTCGCCCAGTCCGCCATATCTAAGGTGTATTATCCCGACAGCCTGGAACCAGTACTTTCTAAAATCTCCTAAAACTATGGAGTCCATCTTACTCTTGTCATTGATGGAAAAAAGCCTGAGGGGGTATTTTTTTAAGAATTCAAGAATTTCAGGATTTTTGGCAAATAGGTATTTGATGGTCTCCACTATATGCGGATACTGCCCCTGTGCCTTTTCTTTCCCCAAAATCCAATATACGCCGCCGACGATCCTGCCGATAGCCTCATCTTCTGAGCATGTTTTAGCTATCCGCACTTCCCTGCACAGCATATCCGGGTCCTGCATGGCTTTTTCGACCATGGCCTTCGCATCATCGCCGCCGATATCCCTAAGCGCCGTCACCGCAGACTGCCTGACATACACGGCGTAATCGAGTCCATTCATTGCAACTTCACCCAACAATGCAACCATCCGGCCCCTGGCCTCCGACGCGTTCCTGAATCCTATTGCACCGAATTTCTCCAGGAGGGCGGCATAATAGCCTTCATCCGCCCACTTTTCTTTTTCTTGATCAGCCTCGTACCAATCACCTTTTGGTTCCGATATAAGTCTTCTGATCTTCTCGACATATTGCATCTCTTTGAAAGCTTCCACAAGAACATCTGATCTTTTCCCGGGTATGATATCGGATATTAACGATAAAAGGCTTTTTACTGCATCTGTATCAAACTTGTCTAATCCCGAGCGAAGATTATCCACAGCACTCTTCCTGCTTTTTGCCACTGCACCTAACTTCATTCTTGCTTTTCTTCTTAATTCTAACTGACCCTTATTGATATCCTCTGATGATAGGCCTTTTAACTGATACATCAGATCAGGATCTTCATTGATATCATCTAATGATAGGCCATTTTTATCCAACCATTTCCTGAACTCCACCAGCTTCTCTTCGCTCTCCTTCAATTTAGAGACGGCTTCCTTGATCTCGTCTAATGAAGTTTTTGTTTTAATCTCGGCCAGAAGCGCGACCAATGGCTTCAAAAATATCGGCCTTACTATATACGGTGTTCGCAAAACACATGCCCGCAGCATCCTTAAGCGTAGTCTGGAATTAGCGACAATGCGTCCATATGCCTCGACGGCAGTTGCCAAAATAATAAGTGCGATAGTTACACCCCATGCCACGGCATGATCCTTAAATACTGATAGTATCGATCTGCGCGGCGCTCGATCTCTATCTTCGGAAGTCTGCTCGTCAGCCATAGATATGTTCATCTTCTCTAAGGCCTTCCGGGCAGTCTCGCGCACAGGAGCGCTCTTATCCTTTAACGCGTTTCTCAGCGGCTGAGCGGCCTTCTCATCGCCGATCTCACCTAAGATAATTGCCGCATTAGCACGAAAGGTTTCATTCTTGGCTTCTTCTAATAATGCGATCAAGAGAGGAGTAACCGCTTTGCCCTTACGAACTAGTAACGCCGCCGCGGTGTTCGCAACGTTATGATCATCGTCTCCCAACGCCATCATAATAGCCACTAACGCTTCCGCGCTATCGCTGTCAGCTAAAGCCATTAACGCATAGGAGCGCGTAGCGGGATCATTATCTTCATCCAGAACTTTGATGAGAGGCAATACCGCCGGTTCGCCTATCTGAGCTAAAGCCATCGCAAGAGGCGCTTTCGATTTAATATCAGCCTTTTTCATCGCCTCGATCAGAGGCTGAACAGCGGGTAGGCCTATCTTCTCCAGAGTTATTATAATGTCCACGGTAGAGACTTCATCCTTGCCTTTGAGAGATTCGATGAGATTTCTTATATCGTTGATTTTGAAATTTTGTGCGGAACTATTAACCGTTGTGATATTTGCTCCCGGGACATCCTGTGAATAGGCTGGGTCACGGCCTGCGATACCTAAAGAAAGGGCCGCCGCGAATAAAGCTATAAATAGTTTCGTATTATTCCCGGAACCCGACATGGTGACGGAGGAAGCGCCGGGCTTTTGCGCTGCTTCGTCTGAAGACACCGGCTTTTGTGTTACAGTCTCGATCGCTGCGCCGCCACGCACCGCTTCATTCTCAAGCCGGGCTCCGATCGATTTTATAAGAAGCTCCAGCGCCTCCCAGGCAAGCGTCGTTTTTGTAAGCGCCACTGAAAGCTTTTCCGCGCTTAACTGCTCCTCGTAGATTTTCTTATCCGTAACGATGAACTTTCCGGCGAGCTCATATGATGCCATTACACCGCTCGGGAACTCCTGCGTTACTTCCTCTTCGGGGTTTCTGGGGAATATATATACGTCCCCGTCTACAAAGATCAAATTGAACAGGAGATTCTCATCTTGCATCTTCCCCACAATGCTCCATACGGCTTCCTCGAGGATCTTCCGCGATCCCTGCAACACAAGCCCCGTTGCGGCATATCCGCTAATCCTGTATAGGTTCGCTCCGCTGAGCGACCCGATAAATTCCCGTTTCTCATTCTCCACTGGAAATTTTTTATCGTGATAGACGCCCTGGAAGTGGATGTGGTTTACTGTGGCCCCGGCATGCAGGGAATTAAAGAAAACCATTACGTGGCGGCTGTCTTTGCAGAGGGAGGAAATATCCTCTATGTCTTCCCGCGTCACTTTTTGCATTCGCCTCTGCTGCGCCTTATTAATATCAGGGACCAGCAGGAAATGGCCGTCCTTTTCGAACGGCGACGCGTTGTGGTACGCCCGCCATATTCGGCCGTTTACTTCTTTCTCAAATAGCGCCGGCCTGACGAGGAGGCTGAGCGGATCGGTCGGATTATCGCAGGAGAACAAGCAATCCATCTTTCCGGTCTGCGGATTGATCTGGTGAGGTTTACGATCGGGCTGCCTCCCCATCTTGGAAGGGAGGTTCGCAGGCCTGAGCGCGCGATAACCGTTGTACTGAACCATGTATGCGCCGAGGTTGCTTTCTGTTACGTCCGTGACGATCTCGCTCTCCCCTGTCTTTGTCACCTTTTTCGCATAGTAGACGATCTCCCCCATAGCGTCCTCTCGTAACCCAAACTCGATCTTATCGCCTACATCTACATTGGGGATGACCTGCCGTATATTTTCGATATTCCCCTTTTTAGTGACTTTCCCGTCACTGCCTTTTACGTCATCGGTGACCGTCACAGTATTCGATATGCTCAGGGCATTCCCTTCGGCATCCTTCACATCTCCCCGCGCAATCTCATGCCACCGTGCCGTCAGATCTACGCCACCCAGTACAAATTCCGTTGTATCTTTTTTCAGACCGGACACGCGCTGCCCGCTCTTTTGCGCCGGCGCGGCCGGCGCTTCTTCTCCTGCCAAACGCTTACGCATGACCTTGACGACGTATTTATCAGACAACCCCTTGACTTCGTTGCCTAAAAGCCTGCCACACGCCGGTGTGTTCTTTACCGCAACCTGGATGAGATACGCACGCCCCTCTTTTGAATACGGTATATACAGGACATCCTCGTCCACGCTCACATCTTTCAGGATTATCTGCCTCGTCGGCTCCGTTTCCCTGATAGTGTCTTTATCGATTGTGTTTCTGGTCTCTCTGAGGAGGACGACCTTCGACAGGTCTATCCCGCGTAACGCTGAGGTCATGCCGCCGCGCGGGGCCGTCAGGATAGCTTCCAGCTTATCGATGGGCAGCATCCCGATACCGTGTTCGGTATCGCCGAATACATAGTTGGCAACGTCCAGGGTGGCGGCCAGAAGGCCGCTCTGCGCCTGGAACGCAGGCGCCCGCACGGGATCGGTAAATACATCAGGCACCGCGAGCTTATACTGCGACGAGGTGCCGTCGGCCGGATATGCCCACGTTACGTCGAGCCAGACGAACGATATGATCAATGCGACAGCGACAGTCCTGAACCACCATGTTCTGGTAAAATTGCTCACGATTACGCCCTCCGTAAATTAGTTATTTAATTTTTAAACAAAAGAGCCAAGCTGATATTACCGCCATCAGCTTGGCTCTTAAAAACGATCTGTCTATATTGCTGCTTCAGTTTAAACCTCTCACTAACCAGTGCTAGATTTTTCTGACACTAACTCGTTAAGTGAACTGAAGTATAGCATATGAGTTAGTTAGTGTCAAGAGAAAGTTAGATAGCTTTTGTTTGTCTAACGGTGTGGACTATCGAATAGTAACAGCTCAGTTTCAGAAGAAGCGCTAAGGCAAGTTCGTCTTTGCGAGGAAGC
>CAYGRZ010000020.1:0-27923 GCA_964352425.1 uncultured Planctomycetia bacterium
CCTTCGCCATACGCAACCGGAACAGATATGCTGGTGCTCTTAGCGGAGGGGCCACACCCGTTCCCATTCCGAATACGGAAGTTAAGCCCTCCAGCGTCGATGGTACTTACTGGGCAACTAGTTGGGAGAGTAGACCAGTGCCAGCGTAATATTAACCGCGTGGCAGCGTAAGTTGCTACGCGGTTTTGTTTATTAGTGATGCAGCAGAAGACCCGCCGAAGCCAATCTTCCATGAATGACATTCAACGGCGAAGGCGGGAAGCCCCTCAGCGCCGATGGTACTTACTGGGCAACTAGTTGGGAGAGTAGACCAGTGCCGGGTTAAAATTGAAGCGCGTAGTAGCGAAAGTTACTACGCGCTTCTTGTTTTATGGCCTTCGCGGCCTTACCTTCGCATACATGCCCGTCCTACGGAAAATCCTTGAAAATCGCTGACATTTATATGATAATAGGGCATCCCTAGAGAGTTGAAAGAAAATGCGAACTATAATCATAGCGGCAATCGGCATCGTCGCGGTATTAACCGCGTGCGGATGCGCGACGGTGGTGAATGGGACGTCGCAGAAGATCAGGGTTTCTTCAAATCCTTCCGGCGCTACCGTTAAGGTCGATGATAAGTGCACCTACATAACACCGGCGAGGATACGCCTTGAACGCCGCCGGGATCACACGCTTGTCTTTACGAAGGACGGCTACGAGATCCAGACGGTCAAACTGACGCACGTATTGAGCGAGGTCGTGGTTGGCAATACGCTCCTGGGCGGGCCGCTCGGATGGGCCTTCGACGCGTGCGCGGGAACGCAGTATAAGTTAATGCCGGATCCGGTGCATGTGGAATTAAGTGAGCGCTAAAAAGGAGGAGAAGATGGAAGAGAAACAGATCGGCGCGGTTGACCATTTTTTCGGCAATATCAGCGTCGGTATGATAAAATTGACCGATGCGCTGAAGGTGGGCGACAAGATACGCATAAAGGGCAAGAGCTCCGAGCTCGTCCAGGATATATCGTCGATGCAGATCGACCGTGTTCCCGCTCAGGAGGCGAAGGCCGGCGACCTCATCAGCATAAAGGTCGACCAGAAGGTCCGCCCGGGCGATGCGGTCTATAAGGTGTAGCTGCAGCACAAAGATAGGGAGGCAAGTCGGTGGGAACTAGCATTGCAGTGGCGCTGGGCATTCTTATGGCCTCGATGATCAGTGTGTCCGCGTATGCCGCGGACGAGAAACTCGGAAGAGATGATTTTATATCGACGAGCGTAGCCTCCGTCTTTGACAAGCTGGGGGAGTATTCTTCGGGCGAGAAGAAGATCGTTGAGCGGGATGTCTGGGCCAGGGGCGAGGGCTCAGGAGCCGCTAAGGGCAGTTCGGCTCAGGCAGTCTCGGACCCCAGCATCACTATACGGGGTAATATACCGTCGGATAACAAAGCGCCGGCAGAGAAGACGCCGTAGATGAAAGCGGCGCTTTTCGTTGTTATGATGCTGGTCGCAGTTTTTTCTGCGTATGCTCAGGATGATAAGCAGGATGCCAAAGGGCTGGACATGGTCTCTGATACGGTAGCCTCAGTGTTCAGTAAAGCAAATGCGCTACTATCGGGCAACCTCGAGGTCACGATGTCGAAGGAAGAGGACAAGGTCGTGCGCGCGCAGGAATATACGACGAACGCGATAGGGCAGAAGGTCCCGAAATCGAGCTCGATAAAATCCGCCGGCGCGCTGCATAATGACCAGCCGTTATAGTTTTGGGGATGCCGCGCTCACCGGACGCGAACGGTGAAAGTGAATTCCTTCGAGGGAGGCGTGGAGCTCTCCCATGGCCTGACGTAGAGTGCTTTGATGGTTACGGTTCCGGGAGCCATTGCCCGGAACTTCCATTCTTCGCGGCCTCCGGAGCCAACCAGTTTCGAGGCCCGAGCCCTGTATTTCGAGTAGTATAACCGCAGCACCTTCCTGTCGGCAGGCGATACCAGCTGCCAGCTGTACCCTGTAGTCGGATTTGACTCCAGCGACACCTTGACCGTCCTGAAGCGCAGGACCTCGACCGTATTGCCGTTATCATCATCGGTTACCTTGACAGAGCCGAGCGCCAGGACGGCGATGCCCGCCAGTATGGCCGCAGCGGCGATAATTATCACTGCAATCGTAAGCTTCATGGATATAATTATACCATGAAAAGGAAACTTTGCCCTTCACATTATGCCGATAAAATGAGATAATACCACAATGAAATTGATTGCCAATCATTTATGCAGGAGGCGGTATAAGGCGCAGACGAAGGTCAGGAGGTGGTGCGCGCGGTGTGCGGAACGTTTTTCTCAAACAAAAGGGAGGGCGGCATGGCGAAAAAATACACACGGAAGATGAGGCGGCGCGACCTGCGGCGCAAAAAAAGACGGGCAAGGAAGTAGCAGCTTGTTGAGATCAGAGATAAAGGCGGGAATATGATTTCCAGACAGGGCTTCAGGATCGCGGCGGTGCTCATTATCGGGTGCGCGGCCATTCCCGTTACGTTCTTTTTTACACGGCCGATCGAGGTGAAGACCTCAATACCAGCGGCCGTCAAAGAAGAGGTCACCGTCGGATGGAGGAAGGGTTTCTCCTTTTCCGAAAGGGGGGCTCTGCCCGAAGGGTGGAAGCTCGCGAAGAAGCCGGGAACGAAGCCGGCCACTTTTCTGGTCGAAACCGATCCGGAAAAAAACGCGCCCTTTCTGCGCATGACGGCGGATAAGGCGAGTGCGAGCCTCGTCACCAGCGTCGATAGTGTTAATCTCGCCAGGACGCCTGTTTTACGGTGGCGCTGGAGGGCGAACACCCTGCCCGAAGGAGCGGACGGCAGGACGAAGGGCAAGGATGACCAGGCGATCGGGATATACGTCGGCGAAGGCAGCGCGCTTAACAACAAGAGCATATCCTACCGGTGGGATACCGAGACGCCGAAAGGCGCGCAAGGCGACTCTGCGTATGGGCCGGGCGGGATTAAGGTCAAGTGGTATACCCTGAGGAATAAGACAGACGCAGCGGACGGCCAGTGGTACGTCGAAGAGCGGAATGTGGCCGAGGATTTCAAGGAAGCGTGGGGGCATTATCCCGAGAAGATCTATTTGAGCGTTTCGTGTAACAGCCAGTACACGCGGTCATCGGCCGCGGCGGACTTGGGCTGGGTAGAATTTGTATCGGTCACTCCCGAATAGCAGGATCGATAACAGGCTCACAAGGCGAACGGATGATAAATAATTTCCCGACACATATAGTGAGCCCCTCGGTGCTTGTCGAGGGCGAGCATTTCCTGGTCAAGCTCGCGGAAAACCACGAGGAGGTCGAAAGGGCGCAGCGCCTCCGCTACGAGGTTTTTAATCTCGAGCAGGGAAGGGGGTTGAAGACCGCAGAAAGGTTCGGCATAGACTTTGACGAATTCGACGAATACTGCCTGCACCTGCTGGCCCTGGAGAAGAGCACCGGAGAGGTTGTCGGGACATACCGGGCCCACCTCGGATGTGTTGCAAATTCCGCGAAAGGTTTCTATTCATCGAAAGAATACGAGATACACGGGCTGTATAACATCGCGGATAAGTGCATAGAATTGGGCAGGACATGCGTCTCTCCGGAACACAGGTCAGGCGCGGTCGTCGCGCTCCTCTGGAGCGGCATTACGGAGATCCTGGTCAGGGCCGACCTGATCTACATGCTGGGATGCGTAAGCCTCGACGGAACGGATCCTACGACAGGCTGGGCCCTCTATGAATATCTGTCGCGGCAGGGGTTGGTGCGTAATGACTTCAGCGTCGTCCCCCGTCCGGGGTTTATACTGAAGCGCCCCGCTGACGGCAAGATCGAACGGGCCCTGGCGGATGAGAACGCCCTGAAGAAGAAGATCCCGCCTATATTCAAGGGCTATCTGCGGCTCGGAGGCCATATCTGCGGCGTCCCGGCGCTGGACGCGGAGTTTGGCACCATCGATTTCTTCGTACTGGTCGACGTCACCAAGGTTCCCACCCGTTACAAGCGGCATTTCAATTACAGAGAGAATAAAGGCTAAAGCCGATGGCTTTGCTGCTCCGCGTGTACAGGATAATCGCCCTTATCGTATGGTCGGTCGTTGCTGCCCTGCTGTCGCTGCCTTACCAGCTGAAAGGAGGGTGGAAGGGCATCAAGGAAATAAGCCGCTTCACGCATCTCTGGAACAAGGGCATCGCGAGGATCGTCAACCTGCGCGTGACCGTATCCGGAGAGATCCCGAGCGTTCCCGGAGGTCTTGTGGTGTCGAACCATCTGAGCTATCTCGATATCGTCGCGCACGGGTCGGCCCTTCCTCTGCGCTATACCCCGAAAACCGACATCGCGCGATGGCCCGTTCTCGGGTGGTACCTTGGCCTGAGCCGCCCTATATGGATCGACCGGCAGTCGAAGAAGGCGTCGAAAAAGACGCTCAGGGATTTCGCGAAGACGATGAAGAAGGGGATGTACCTCTGCGTGTATCCGGAAGGCACGAGCACCGATGGTAAGAGCGGCATACTTCCGTTCAAGTCAACCTCGTTTGAAGCCGCCATAACAGGAGGCGCGCCGATCCTGCCCGTCCTCATCCGTTATAAAGAAGTCCCGGGCAGGCCGACAGCCTGCTGGTACGGCGATATGACGCTCCTGCCTCATGTCTGGCAGATGCTGCGCTTGCCTTCGATAGAGGCAGAGCTGCATTTTCTGAAACCGGTGTTACCGGACGGCAGGCCCAGAAAAGAACTGGCATCGTATGTGCATGGGTTGATGTCGCGCGAATACCGGAAGATCCGCGCGTCGTAATCATTTTTTCTTGCCTTCACGCGGCGCAGGTACTATCATATTTTTAAAAGGAGGGCGTATGTGCAATAAGATGGCCGTGATAACGGGTATAGCCATCTGCGGGCTTTCCATGATCGTCTGCGGTACGGTACGCGCGCAAAGGGGCCTTGAGAATGCCGCGGAGTTCCAGCAGGAGATAGTCCAGAATGCCGAGCAGAAGGCCGAGGACCGGGAAGCCAGCCAGTCTCCGGGAGGGGACATATCATGGAGCGATTCACCGGATACCGGCAGCGTGAGCCCTGCGGGAGAGGCTGTACAACAGGCACAATGAAATACCGTCTATTAATAACATCGATCTGCATGATGTGTATCGCGGCGTGCGCCCGGGGCGAGGGGGAGATCGAGTCTCTCAAGGATTATAAGTACTGGAATAACGGCAAGGTGAGAGGGGCCGACATTTATGACAACAATGGCCGTTTACGGGCGCGCACGTTCGTTCGGCCCGATGGCAGCGTCGAGAAACTTGAGAAGTACGATACGTACGGCAATATGGTGGAGACGGCCTATTACGACGAGAAGGGGCGTCTTAAGGGCGGCCTCGACGGATGGGCTGCGACGAGGTGGTATTACGACGGTTCCCGCCTTGTGGCGCAGATGTCGTTTGACGAGTACGGCAAGCCGCTCGAGCGCAGGCAGTTCAGTGAATCGGGCAGGCTGACGGCAAGGTTTTACCGAGACAGAGACGACCTGGACCCCTATGAGCAGGCGAGCATGGCGGTGGTGCTGGGCGAGCAGGATATACCAAATGTGCCGTTTAAACTGAAAGACGAATGATAGGCATGGTGCGCGTCATGACTCTGATCGCAGCGGTAACCCTGTCTGTCGCCGTCGGGGTATCGGCGCAGGGTGCCGTCAGCAGCTCGTCGGTCGCCGATATCGACGTGAATATCCGCGATGGCAACTCCTATGTCATATTCTACGACGGTGCGGGAAATGCGTGCATCACGTCGGGAGACATCGTCATCTACAGGAAGGTCATCAGGTTCCGGGACGAGGTGAAGATGGAAGGCAGGGGGATACACCAGCAGTTTGTAAGAGAGCGCGTGCCGTATGAAGAATACGGCGTGGCTGTGCAGAAGAATTTCAGTGCGGATGACTTCAAAGAGATCCTGACCACCCGCGGAAAGAAGATCGTTGTGCTTCCGCTGGCGCTGCCGGGGACGAGCCGCGGAGAGTCGGTCAGGGTAGTCTTTGGCAGGATCGAAAAGACCATCACGGCGGGATATTAAGGCAAGGGGCGCTATTTGTGAAATTTAATAAAAAAGTCCTCATGATCGGATTCGGGGCGGTCGCGCGATCCACGCTGCCGATACTTCTGAAGCACATCGACATTCCCTACAAGAATATCACTGTTATAGATTTTGTCGACAAACGCACCGCGCTCGGGTCGTGGATACGGAAGGGCATCAATTATTACCAGGAGCGCGTGACTCCGATAAACCTTGCTCCGATACTGTCGCGGCACGTCTCGGGCGGGGGGCTGGTCATAGACCTCGCCTGGAACATAGGCTGCCTCGATATCCTGGGCTGGTGCCACGACAACAGGGTCCTTTACGTGAGCACCTCGATGGAGGAGTGGGACCCGTACGCCGATATCCATAAAAAGTCGCCGTTCCAGAAGTCCCTGTGCCACCTGCAGGCCGGAGTGAGAAAAGCGGTCTCGAAATGGCAGGAGCCGATGACGACAGCTGTCCTTGACCACGGAGCCAACCCGGGCCTCATATCGCATTTTACCAAGAAGGGGCTGATCGACATCGGTAAGCGCGCGCTGAGAGAAAAATCGACCACCCGGCGCGACGCGAAGACGATCGAGCAGTACATGCGCGATGGCAGGTTCGCCCATCTGGCGATGAAACTGGGCGTGAAGGTCGTCCATATAAGCGAGAAGGACGGCCAGGTATCGGGGGTCCCGAAGCAGGCCAACGAGTTCGTCTCGACATGGTGTGTCGAGGCGTTGCGGGAGGAGTGCATAGCGCCTTCGGAGATCGGGTGGGGCACGCACGAGAAGGATGTGCCGCTCTCCGCCAGTTTCCCACCGACGGGCCCGCGGAACCAGGTGTTTCTCTCCCGGATGGGGATGAACACGTGGGTGCGGTCGTGGGTGCCGAACGAGGAGATCGTCGGGATGGCGGTACGCCACTCGGAATCGTTCAGCATCTCGGATTTCCTGACCGTATCGGACGATAAGAGGGTCGTCTACCGGCCGACCGTGCATTACGTCTACATGCCGTGCAACGAGACGATCGCCTCGCTCCACGAGCTGCGTTGCAGGAACTACGAGCTCCAGAATAGTATCAGGATCATGTCGGACGAGATCGTGGGCGGCAGCGATTCGCTCGGGGCGCTGATCATGGGGCATAAGTATAATTCGTGGTGGACGGGCAGCGTACTGAAGATCGAGGAGTCGAGGAGAACGGTCCCGCACCAGAACGCGACGACGGTCCAGGTCGCCATCGGCGTTGTGGCGGCGGTGCGATGGGTGATAGAGCATCCGCAAAAAGGGGTGCGCGCGCCCGAGGACCTGCCCCACGAATACGTGCTCGACATCGCCAGGCCATATCTCGGTAAGCTGGTGTCGGCGCCTTCGGGATGGACACCGTTCCAGAACTACCAGCTCTTCTTCAAAGAGAACCCTTATTTCTACCTGGACAAGAAGAATCCGTGGTCTTTCAAGAACTTCCTATTTAAGGGGTAACCATGGCTATCGGCAGAAATGCGGGAAATTTAGCGGTTGCAGGGTGTGTGCTGGTCTGGGCAGCGCTTACGATAGTGCCGCTTGGCGCGGTGCTTTTTGCGCTGAGCGATGATGACGAGTCGTCTATCACGCTCGGAGCGACGCTGGTGAAACCGTATCAGTATTCCGGCGATGCGAAGGAATTTACCGTTGGCCCTGCCCGCGAGGGTGACGTTGCGCCGGCGTCGGAGGCGGCGTCTGCAGAGACCGGGCGGGAGACGAAAGTTGAGGGCGACAATGGTGCACGCAAACCTTAAACCGTCCGAGTGGGAGACGTTCACAAAAACCGTTCCGTGGAAAGATATCACTCTCGGTTTCATCGTCCCCAAGGCGATCTTCTATGTCTCGATGGGGAAACCATGGTTGTCGATAGGTATCGGCGCGGCCATACTCTGGTGCGTGGGCCTGTTCGCGGCCCAGTATATTAAGGCCAGGAAGACGAATATATGGGCGATCGTCGCGCTTGCGATGATCCTCCTGCAGCTTATCCCCGTGATCGTCAAACGCGACCCGAACATGAATTTCGTAGCCGGCGCCGCGAGCAGTCTCCTGATCGGACTGGTGTTCCTCATCTCCATCGCTATCCGGAAACCGCTGATGCAAATATTGGCCGAGCAGACCGGCACGCGGCATCATATCCCCGAACATATTCTCAGGAGCCCGTACTATGGCAGGGCGTGGAGCATCATAACAGCGACATGGGCTGTCGTCTATTTCGTGGAGGCAGGCGTTGAGTTCCTCCTCATCGCGCGCTCTTCAGGCGCGGTGCTCGCTTTTGACGCGTTCTGCGGGTGGCCGACCACTATTCTGCTCATACTCTTCACCGTCCGATTCCCGCGAATATACTGGGCCGCGGTCATGAAGGGAGCCGAATGAGCGGAGCCGATCTGGTAGGGGTGATCGCCGCCATATGCACGACGATATCATTCCTGCCGCAGGTGATCAAGGTCTACCGTACGCGGCATACGGGCGACCTGTCGCTTCCGATGTATGTCATCTTCTGTTTCGGCGTATTCATGTGGACATGTTACGGCATCATGATGCGCAGCTGGCCGATCATCGTTTCAAATGCCATAATATTAATCCTGTGCGGCTATATCATGTCGATGAAGATAAGGTATAAGTAGGATGACATGCAAAGGATAAAGATCACACAAACTATACTGCAGGCGTTACTGGCCATGATACTCTGCAGCGGTAGTGCGTCGGCCGCGGAAGATGACTGGAAGTCAGGGGATGGTTGCTGGAAGATGAGCCTCGATTCGCTCCCGCTTTTCGGCGATTCATCAGAAGAGAAGTCCGATAGCGCGGGCGCCGGAGAGTATGTGGAGCCGACGGAATATACCGTCGACGCGACCGGCAGGAAAGTGCCGGTAAAGACGGAGAGGTCCGGTATGGCCAGGCCGATAAAGTAGCTTATCAGAAGAAGCAGGCAGATAGCATTTCTTGACTTTTTCAACCATTTACATATAATAGTGATATCATCTCCGAGATAAGGGTCCGTGTCGAATTTTCAATAAAAGGGGATCATCGATGGCCACAGACGCGAAAGATATCAGGAACCTCGTATTTCTAGGGCACTCCGGATGCGGCAAGACATCACTCGTAGAGGCGCTTCTTTTCAGCGGCGGCGCCATACCGAGGATGGGGTCCGTCAACGAGGGCAATACCGTTTCAGACTATAACGATGACGAGAAGGAGAGAAAATGCTCAATAAGCTCTTCCCTGGCGACCTTCACATCCGGCGGCACAAAGATAAATATGATCGATACGCCCGGATACACCGATTTCGTCGGTGAGATGATGGGGGCTCTACGGGCGGCCGATACCAGCATCGTCGTTGTCAACGCGACCGGCGGCGTTGAGATAGGCACCGAAAGGGCGCAGCGGATGTCGGGGGAGAAGGGCGTGCCGTCCATATTCTTCATCAACAAACTCGATAAAGAGCATGCCGATTTCTCCAAGTGCGTCGATGCGATCACCAGGAAGTTCAGGAAGAACTGCGTCGTCGTGACATATCCGATAGGCGATCAGGGATCGTTCAAAGGCGTGGTGAACCTGATTACCCGCGAAGGGATGGACGGCCTGGCGGAAGGCGACAAGCAGGCCGTGAAGGCCGCGCTGGACGCGCTGTCGGAAGCGATCGCCGAGACCGACGATGCGCTGCTGGAGAAGTACCTGGATAAGGGCGAGCTTTCGGCGGAGGAGCTCAAAGGGGCGCTGAAGAAGGCAGTGTGTGAGGGCACAATACACCCGATCCTGTGCGGCTCGTCGACCAAGAACATAGGGGTAAAAGAGCTCCTCAGCTTCATCGCCCTCTTCCTGCCGTCTCCCGCCGACCGGCCCCAGATTGAAGTGGCAAAGCCGGACGACACGGGCAGGGTGATGCTGAAACTCGACGCAGGCGGCCCGTTCGCCGCGCTCGTCTTCAAGACGCTCTCCGACCCGTTCCTGGGCCAGATATCGATATTCAAGGTCTTGTCGGGCAGGCTCCAGTCCAACGGCGGGTTCTACAACGTCACCAGGGGGACGAAGGAGAAGGTGGGGCTGGTATTCAGCCTGATAGGGAAGGCCCAGGCGCCGCTCGATGCCGCGCAGGCGGGAGATATCGCCTGCGTCGCGAAGTTGAAAGACACGCAGACCGGCGATACGATATGCGATGAGCGCAATCAGATAAAATTCGATGAAATACAGTTCCCGGAGCCCGCGATCGCGTTCTCGCTGAATCCGAAGACGCGCGCCGATGAGGATAAGATATCGAATGCGCTCCACAAGCTGACCGTCGAGGACCCGACGTTCAAGGTCACGCGCGACGAGCAGACCAAGGAGATGATCGCCAACGGCATGGGTGACCTCCACATCAACATGATGATCAACCGGATGAAGATACGTTCCGGCGTCCAGGTCGATATCGGTACGCCGAAAGTCGCGTACAAGGAGACGATCAACGGCAAGGGCGACGCGCATTACCGGCACAAGAAGCAGACCGGCGGCGCGGGCCAGTTCGCGGAGGTGTGGATGAGGATCGAGCCGCTCGAGCGGGGCAAGGGGTTCGAGTTCGTCAACGAGGTCGTCGGCGGCGCTATACCGCGGCCGTTCGTGGTCAGCTGCGAGAAGGGCGTCAAGATGGCGCTGGCATCGGGGGCGCTGGCGGGTTTCCCGGTGGTGGACGTCAGGGCCATCATCTACGATGGCAAGACGCACCCGGTCGACTCGAAGGATATCGCGTTCCAGACGGCGGCCAGGCATGCGTTCAAGGAGTCGATGATGAAGGCCAGGCCCGTCATGCTCGAGCCGATCATGGATGTCGATATCACAGTTCCGGAAGAGTGCATGGGCGATATAGCGGGGAGCCTTAACTCGCGCAGGGGCCGCGTGATGGGGATGGAGGGCGGAGACGGTATTCATACGATAAAGGCGAAGGTTCCGCTTGAAGAGATGTATAAATATGTGAACGAACTCAAGTCGATCACGGGCGGCCGTGGGACCTATACGATGACATTTTCACACTACGATGTGGTGCCGTCAAATGTCGCGCAGGCGATCATTGAGAAGGCGAAGCTGACCAAGAAAGAGGAGACGGAGGATTAGATGAGCGGACATTCAAAATGGGCAACGATCAAGCATAAGAAAGCGGCTACCGACGCGAAGCGCGGGTCGCTCTTCACGAAACTGATCAAGGAAATAACGATCGCGGCACGGTCGGGAGGCAAGCCCGAGGCCAATCCCCGCCTGAGAGTGGCGATAGAGCGCGCCAAAGAGTCTTCGATGCCTGCCGACAACATCGAGCGCGCGGTAAAGAAGGGCACGGGCGAGCTTGAGGGTATAAGTTACGAGGATATAAAGTTGGAGGGGTACGGTCCGGGCGGGGTCGCGTTCTACATCGAAGGCGTCAGCGACAACAAGAACCGCACCACCAGTGAGGTCAGGACGATATTCTCCAAGAGGGGCGGCAACATGGCGGGCGCCGGTTCGGTGGCCTGGATGTTCGAGAAGAAAGGCTATATCGTCGTCAGCAAGAAGACGATCGATGAGGATAAGCTGATGGGGATCGTGCTCGATGCGGGCGCGGAAGACCTGGTCGTCGAAGACGAGAACTACGCTGTCAAGACCGAAACCAAGGATTTTGACAAGGTCAAGAAGGCGCTCGAGGCGGCCAAGATCGCGACGGAGTCGTCCGAGGTGACGTTCGTCCCCAAGTCGACCGTCAAGGTTACCGGCGATGACGTGAAGAAAGTCCTGGACCTCGTCGACGCGCTCGAAGAGCACGAAGACGTCCAGAACGTATACGCGAATTTTGATATCCCGGACGACCTGATAAAGGAATAATTCTGCTTCGCCATGTAACCGTCTAACTATGGTATGGCTTCGCAGGAATAATCCTCCGAAGCTGTACCGCGATCGAATAGTGAAGAGCGAAGGAGGATAATGCGCATACTGGGGATCGATCCGGGCCTGGGCACTACCGGTTACGGGATCATCGACGGCAGTACTTTCGAGCTGATCGAGGCCGGCGTGATCAGGACGAAGGCGAAGGCGCCGATACAGGAAAGAATAACAAAGATATTCGACGAGATTGCCGGCATCATAGAGGAGCACAGGCCCGGCGTCCTGGTCCTTGAGAAGATCTACTCGCACTACAGGCATCCCACCACAGCGATACTGATGGGCCATGCCAGGGCGATGGCGTGCCTGGTCTGCGGCAAGTTCGACGTGAAGCTGGTCAATTATCCCTCCACGAGGATCAAGAAGTCGGTGACCGGCAACGGCCATGCCTCAAAGCATCAGGTCCGGAGGATGGTCCAGAATATATTGAAGCTCAAGAAGGCTCCCGAGCCGTTCGATGTGAGCGACGCGCTGGCGATGGCATTGAGCTACTGTTTTATCGAGAAAGGGCCGGGCAAGGCGAGATGATATCCCAGATAACCGGTAAGATTCAGAAGAGAAGGCCCTTGAGCGTCGTTATCGGCGTCAATGGCCTGTCGTACGAAGTGATGATCCCGCCGGCCGTCATGAAGTCGATCGAGAAGGCGAAGTCGGATGACGGTACGATCACCCTCATAACCTACCACTACTACCAGATGGACCAATCCAAGGCGATACCCGTTCTCGTTGGATTCGTGAACGAGATCGAGAAGGAGTTCTTCGAGCACTTCATCACCGTGTCGGGCGTGGGTCCGAAGGCCGCGTGCAGGGCGCTGAGCCAGCCGATCTCCGTGATAGCGGATGCGATCGACCGGGCCGACATGGCGCTCCTGAGGACGCTGCCGGGCATCGGCGAGCAGAAGGCGCGCGAGATCATCGCGAAGCTCCAGGGCAAGGTTGGCAAGTTCGGGCTGATCCAGGACCGGCCCGCGGACGGGCCTACGAACGTGAAAGAGGACATTAAAGACGAGGCGCTGGGCGTATTGCTGCAGCTGCAGTACAAGAAGAACGAGGCGCGGGATATGATTGAGGCCGCGGTCAAGCGCCATCCTGCAGCAGCGAGCTGCGAAGAGATACTTAACGAAGTTTATAAGGGGAGCAGGAGAAAGAGTTAAATTACAAATTACAAAGAACAAATTACAAACAAATCACAAATAACAAATTACAATATGCCGAAGAAGAATAGAGAGAAAATCGATCTGGAGCAGGACGTTGGGGCGCTGAAGAAGCTGCCTGAGCGGGAGAAGGCCGTTGCGGCACAGGAGACCGAAGAAGACGTTATCCTGAACATTTCGCTCCGTCCGTCAAAGCTGAAAGAATTTATCGGCCAGCGCGACGTGGTCGATAACCTGAAGGTATCGCTCGAGGCGTCGAAGAAGCGCAGCGAGCCGATGGAGCACACGCTCCTTTCAGGCCCCCCGGGCCTCGGTAAGACATCGCTGGCGCATATCATCGCACATGAGATTGGCACGCGGATCACGACGACGAGCGGCCCCGCGATAGGAAGGCCGGGCGACCTGGTCGGCATACTGACCAACCTCGAGAAGGGCGACATCCTTTTTATAGATGAGATACACCGCCTTTCGAGGACGGTCGAAGAATACATGTACCCCGCGATGGAGAGTTTCGAGATTGACGTTATCATGGATAAGGGGCCTTACGCGAAGTCCTACAAGTTCAACCTCAAGCCGTTTACTTTGATCGGCGCGACGACGCGCGCGGGGCTCCTGACGGCCCCGATGCGCTCCAGGTTCGGCCTCTTCTATCACCTGGAGTTTTACGAGGTCGCCGACCTTGTGACGATCATCAACCGCTCGGCGAAGATATTGAACATCCCGATAGAGAAGGCCGCCGCAGAGGAGATTGCCAGGCGCTCGAGAGGTTCGCCGCGCGTTGCCAACAGGCTGCTGCGCCGCGTCCGGGACTGGGTCCAGGTCAAGCGCGACGGGAAGATTGATCTTGAAGCGACGGGAGAAGCATTGAAGAGCCACAGGATAGATTCGAAGGGGCTCGACAATGTCGATCGCAAGGTGATCCAGGTCATATACGAATCGTTCGGCGGCGGCCCGGCCGGTATAGAGTCGATAGCGGCCACCTTGAACGAGGAGACCGACACGATCGTCGATATCGTGGAGCCGTTCCTGCTGAAGATAGGGTTCCTGAAGAGGACGCCGCGCGGCAGGGAGCTCACGAAAGCGGCGTGCGAGCATATGGGCTTCGGCAGGGCTGCCAGAGAGGCTCAAAAGGAGCTCTTGTAATATGTGGCTAGTCGCTAGTGACTTGTAACCAGTTTAAGTGCCAGCCACGAGCCGCGAGTCACTGGCCACTACATTATGAATATACTCCTGCACATCTGCTGCGCGCCATGCGCGATATATCCTGTGGACCAGCTTAAGGGCAACGGCCACACGACCGCGGGCCTTTTCTACAACCCGAACATCCACCCGTATTCCGAATATCTCAAACGGCAGTCCGAGACAGCGCGGTTCGCGAAAGAGAGGGCCTTAAACGTCATCGACTGCGACTACGACATCGAGGACTATTTCCAGCACATCGTCTATAATGAGGCGCTGAGGAACCGGTGCCCGGTCTGCTGGTGGATCAGGATGGCGAAGACGGCAAAGTCAGCCAAGGCCAGCGGCTTCGATGCGTTCACGACGACGCTTTTGGGCAGTCCTTACCAGGACCATGATGTCCTGAAAAGCATCTGCGAGGATACCGCACAGCGGATAGGGGTCGGTTTTTATTATCATGATTTCAGGACGGGTTTCAGGCAAGCGCACGAGAAGGCGAAGGCGAAAGGCATATACTGCCAGAATTATTGCGGCTGCATCTTTTCGGAAAAAGAAAGATTGCAGAAAAAAGTCCACAGTCAGCAGTCGGCAGCCCGCAGAAAATAATGATCTGTGGACTGTGGTCTATGGACTGTTGACTGCCGCGGACAGGATAGTACGACCGATATGAGTTCCAGATGAAGAAAATATTATTATTTCTATTGGCCTTCCTGATTTCGGCTGTTCCCGCGGCGCGTTGCGCGCCGGCACAGGCCGGCCAGGACGGCATCATCGTCAGGGTGTGCATACTCGACGACAAGGACGAGATATTCGTATCCGTCAAAGACAGCTATACTATTTACGCGGCACATTCGGACAGGGTGCTGATGGAAGGGCCGCGCCTGTCGGCGAAAGTCATAGCCACCAAAGACGGGCTCGGGATAGGACAGAAGGAGCTGAAGATAGGCGGCGTCAGGGTCAGGAATGAAAAGGGCCTGATGATATTTGTAGGCGGCAAGCGCTTCAGGGGTGATATCGACATCATCCGGAAGGATAACGGCAAGCTGATGGCGATCAATTACGTCGGACTCGACGATTACCTCTACGGTGTCCTCTATCACGAGGTATCCCACCGGTGGCCGATGGAGGTCCTGAAGGCACAGGCGATCGTAGCGCGGACATTCGCGCTGTATCAGGCCAGGCAGAACGCTCTCCAGCCGTACGATCTTCGCAGCGATATCTACTCACAGGTATACGGCGGCAGCGCGTCCGAGAAATGGTCCACGACGATGGCCGTGAACGTTACAAAAGGCAAGGTGCTCACGTATAAAGGGGAGCTGCTGCCGGCATATTATCACGCGACATGCGGCGGGATGACCGAAGACGCGGCGAACCTCTGGAAGGTCGACATCGCGCCGCTCAAAGGTGTGGCGTGCACTTCCTGCGGGGATTCGCCGTATCACCGGTGGATCAAGGACGTTCCACTCTGGATGCTCGAAGATAAGATGAGGGAGGGCGGATACAAGGTCGGCAAGATCGAGTCGGTCACGGTCCTGTCCAGGAACAGGTCGGGCAGGGTTGACAAGCTCGAGATAAAGGACAAGGCCGGGGTATCCGTCGTGTTGACCGGAAAAGATTTCAGGCAGATACTCGGGCCGAATGAATTGAGGAGCACCAGGTTCAATGCCTCCATCAAGTGGGGCAGCCTCATACTCGACGGCCAGGGGTGGGGCCACGGCGTCGGCATGTGCCAGTGGGGAGCGTTCGGGATGGCGAAGAAGGGGAAGAAGGCCGACGAGATCATCAAATTCTATTATCCCGAAGCTGAGATCACCACGGTAGGCGCAATACGAGACAAGCTGTGACAATGGTCAAGAAGGCCTCTTGGCTCATCCTGCTGGCGGCCCTCGGCATTATCGCATACGCTAATTCGCTCAGCGGCGCATTCATCTGGGACGACAACACGCTCATCACCGACAACGCCGTCGTAAAGAGCTGGTCAAGCCTGCCAAAGGTATTCACCAAAGAAAACATATCGACGCCCACCGGAAAGACATTTCACTTCTACCGCCCGCTCCAGACGATCACCTGCATGGCCGACTATGCGATCGGCGGCCTCGCCCCGAAAGGCTACCATATCACGAACGTCCTGCTGCATGTGCTCGTCTCGCTGGCCCTCTTCTGGTTTATCTCGGTGCTGTACGGCGACGCACTTTTGGCGTTCGTCGCCGCGGCGGTCTTCACGGTCCATCCGGTACACGCGGAAGCGGTCGCGTACATTTCGGGCAGGGCGGATCCTCTTGCCGCGTTGTTCCTGCTGGTCTCGGCAGTCTATTACGTGAAATGCGCCGAGCGCGCCCGCATAGCATATTACGCGGCGGCATTTTTCGCATTCGCGTTGGCGTTATTTTCCAGGGAGAACAGCCTGATCCTCCCGGCGCTTCTGCTGGCGTATCATTTCACTTCAGGAAAACGGGTTAAGGGGCTCGTCTTTGCGCCGATGCTTGCCATAGCGGGCGGATATATCGCGCTGCGGCTCGTCGCGCTCAAACACCTCTTGCCGGATTTCTCTATCATGCACCAAGCGATGGCGCTCGAACGCGTTCCGGGATTCTTCGCGGCGATCGCCGGTTACCTGAAGATGCTGGTCCTGCCATATAATCTTCATATGGAATACGGCGATAAGGTCTTCAGGTTCACCGACCCGGCGGTTATGACGGGTGCGGCCGCAGTAGCCTTCATGCTGGTACTAGCGCTCGCCGGCAGGCGGTTGGCCGGCGGCAAGGTTTCATTCGGCATCCTGTGGTTCCTTATCGCGCTCCTGCCGGCATCAAATATCTATCCCGTCGGAGCGTACATGGCCGAGCGCTGGCTCTACCTCCCGTCGATAGGGATCTTCCTGATCGCCGCGACAGCCTTTCGAGAGTTGTATTCGCTAAAGTTCATGAAGGCCGCTAGCGTCGCGGCGGCCGCAGCGCTCGTGGCCTACTATTCGTATCTGACAATAGTGCAGAACGATTACTGGAAGGACCAGATCGAGTTCTACGAGAGGACGCTCCTCTTCGCGCCGGAGAGCATACGCGCCAATAACGACCTTGCCATCGCCTACGAAAAGACGGGTAAGCATGACGAGTCCATCGAGATATACAGGGAACTGATCAGGATCGACCCGAACCAGCCGGATGTCTACGTGAATCTCGCGGCCGTGTATCTGGTCACCGGCAAAACCGACTACGCGATCGCGATGTGTGAGAAGGCGCTCTCACTCGAGCCGGTCAACGCGACGGCGCGCAACAATCTCGCGGTCGCGTATTACATGCAGGGCAAGTATGATGCCGCGATCGAGCAGTGTGACCTTGCGGTCAAGTACGGGTATAAGGTCAATCCACGGCTGCTCGAGATGCTCGCGCCCTATAGAAAGTGAAATTTTTCTGCATTACCCGAGGCGAGACAGCCGGACGCTCGCTTTTAATTTGAGCAAGCCCTTGCGGCCGGGGTGCTTCGCGTGAACGCTCGCCCGGTAAAAGCCGCTCGCTCTTTTTGGCATGAAATTTAACACGGGCCAAAAAACCATGCCCGCTCGCGGCTTTTAACGTCCCGCTCAGCACCCCGGCCTCCGGGCTTGTGGAATGAGGCGAGCGTCAAAAAGTTCCGCTACGAGAGGAGCAAAAAATTTCTGAAGAATTGCGTGATTCTTATCGTCTCGAGCCGCGGATTGTCAGGGGGGGGCAGGTGAGAGAATATTATTTTGTGTACCAGGCGCCGGGACTTTTGGGCACCTCGCCGTAGCGACAAGCGAAGGCGGCCACAAAAGTCAGCGCCGCCCGAGAATGGAAGTATGGACAACAGCAAACTGAACGAATTATTGCTGACGGTGCAGAAGCCCGGACGGTATGTCGGCGGGGAGTGGAATGCCGTCAGGAAGGACTGGACCGGCGACAAGGTCAAGGTGTGCCTGGCGTTTCCCGATGTATACGAGGTCGGGATGAGCTATCTGGGCACGAAAATCCTGTACGGGATCCTGAACGAGCGCGAGGATTGCCTGTGCGAGCGCGTCTTCTCGCCGTGGACCGACTTCGAAGCGGTCTTGAGAAATAACAGCCTAAGCCTTTTCAGCCTCGAGTCGCGACAGCCGCTGAAAGAATTCGATATCATCGGCTTCAGCTTCGCTTACGAACTCACCTATACAAATATCCTGAACATCCTCGATCTCGGCGGGATCCCTTTACGGACAGCGGAGAGGACGGGTGCGGATCCGCTCATCATCGCGGGCGGGCCTTCCTGTTTTAATCCCGAACCGATGGCGGAATTCATTGACGCATTCGTCATCGGAGACGGGGAGGAGGCGGTCGGTGAGATCGTTGAGGCGTATACGTCCATAGGCAATAGTCGACAGTCGGCAGATACAAGAAAAAGATTATTACGGGAACTGGCGAAGATAGACGGTGTGTACGTGCCGTCCCTCTATAACGCCGAATATAATCCGGACGGTACTTTCAGGAGCTTCTCGCCGGTCGAAGACGGCGTGCCGCCGAGGATACATAAGCGTTTTGTGAAAGACCTCGACGCGGCATATTATCCCGCCAGGCAGATAGTGCCGAACATCGGCATCGTCCATGACCGCATCGCCCTCGAGGTGATGCGCGGCTGCACGCACGCCTGCAAATTCTGCCAGGCCACCATGACCTATCGGCCGTGCCGCGAGCGCTCGAGAGAAAAGGTGCTGGAGCTTGCGAAGGCCTCGTACGCGGCGACCGGCTATGATGAGATATCGCTCTTGTCGCTGTCGAGCGTCGACTATTCGCACCTTCGCGGCGCCATCGAAGACCTTAACGCGGAGTTCGCCGGTAAGGCCGTATCGATATCGGTGCCGTCATTGAGGATCGAGGATATGGTCAAAGACATACCGCTCCTGATATCGAAAGTCAAAAAGGCGGGGCTCACGTTCGCGCCGGAGGCGGGAAGCGAGGCTTTAAGAAAATGCCTGAACAAGGACATAGACATAGAAAAGCTGTACGATGCCGCGCGCCAGTCGTTTAAGGCCGGGTGGAAGCGGGTGAAGCTCTATTTCATGATCGGCCTGCCGGGCGAGACCGATGACGATATCGCGAAGATCGCGGAAATGATCCAGAAGATCTCCGCCCTGAAAAAAGAGATCGACGGCAGGCCGGCGCAGGTGGCGGCGAGCGTCAACGCATTCGTGCCGAAACCGCACACCGCATTCCAGCGCGAGGCGATGGACTCTCTCGACGAGCTGGAGCGCAAAAAACGGCTGCTGAGGCAATGCATCACATCGAAACATATAGAGCTCGATTTCCATAAGTCGGACATGAGTTATCTGGAGGCAGTATTGTCGCGGGGGGACAGGAGGCTGGCCGGCGTGATCGCCGGGGCGTGGAGGAAGGGCGCGCGTTTCGATGCGTGGCAGGAAAAATTCAACCTTACTGTATGGGATCAGGCGTTCAGCGGCTGCCATATCGACCGCAGTTTTTATGTGAACAGGAAGAGAAATCCCGATGAAGCGCTCCCGTGGGAGTTTATCGTATTGCGATGATTTGACAAAACCGCGCGGATAATGTATACTTTCTTCAAATAGTCCTACAATTACCGTTATAACCCTACTGGAGAGGTGGCCCTGATGGGAATCCTTAAGAAGATGTCGATAGTAAACAAAGGACTGCGGTACAAGCTGATGATCGCCTTCAGCCTGATGACCGTGATCCCGCTCCTGGCAAGCGTCTATGCTCTCTCGCCGTTCCTCTTCCCGAGCTTCCAGTCTTATGTCAAGCTTGACCTGCTGGTTTTCATATCGGTCATAATATCGCTCCTGGGGCTTATCCTCGCGAAGGGCACGATAGGCGCCGTTGTGGAGCTTGCGGCCGAGGCGAGGAAGATAGCCGGCGGCGATTACGGCAGGCAGATCAAGACCTCCGGCGACGATGAACTGGGGACACTGGGCCGGTCGATCAATGCGATGACGCAGCGCATAAAGTCCAACCTTAACGAGCTGAAGAGCTACGGCCAGAGCATGAAAGATATCAACGTCGAGATGCATAAGAAGGTTCTCACGCTCTCGAGCCTTCTGCTGATAGGCGACATCATATCCGCGGGATCGGTCCAGCTCGATTCTCTTCTCGAGATGGCCCTGGAGAAGGCATCGGGCCTCTTCGATACCGGATTCGGCGTTCTGTACCTGGCCAGAGAAGAGGGCGGCAACTTTATCATGAAGGCATCGCATAACGTGGACAAGGAAAAGCTCGGCGATATCATCGTGGAGAGGGAAGGAAGCGGCATCCTCGAAAAGGCCATGGAGAGCCGGTCGATGCTGAAATTCGACAGCAGCGCGAAGATGCCGAAGGATCTGGACGATCTCAGGAAGCGGCATAATCTCAAGAACTTCCTCGCCATCCCGCTATTCTCCGACCGCGTCCTGTTTGGCCTTCTGATTATCGGCAACCGCCTGAGCGATTTCAATTACACGACCGATGACGTAGAGCTGGTGAACGTTTTCGCCAAGCACATCACGATAGCCATAGAAAACGACATACTGAGCAGGCGCAACGAGGAGCTCGTTACCAGAGACGACCTCACCGGCCTCTTCAATAAGCGCTATACGATGAGCAGGCTCGAAGAGGAGATAAAGCGCGCAATATTTTATCAGAGGCCGTGCTCGCTGATCGCCGTCAACGTAGATAATTTCCTGAAGTTCCGCGAGAGCAAGGGAGAGCTTGCGGCTGAGGAGGCCATCAAGCGGATCGCGAAGATAATAAGGGATCACACGAGCCCCGTCGGCAAGGCCGCGAGGATAGGCGGCGATGAGTTCGCGATGCTCTTGCCTGAGAAGAACAAGAGGGAGGCCTCATATATCGCCGAAGAGGTGCGCAAGAAGGTAGAGGCCGCCAATGTCCTCAGGGATGGCAAAGCGAACCTGACCGTCAGCGTTGGCGTGAGCGAGAACCCGATCGACGGCGCAACGGGCGATGAGCTGTTCAAAAAGGCGATGGACTCTGTCGAGCAGGCGAAGCTGCTCGGGAAGAACAGGGTCGTGGCATAAAGGCGTAAGGAGAAAGCGACATGGCCCATAAGATAAACGATCTGTTGAAGATGATGGTCGAGCGCAGCGCCTCGGATCTTCATCTGACCGCGGGCTCGGCGATCCAGCTCAGGATAGACGAGAACCTCGAGCCCGTCGACCAGAATATGCTCTCGGCCGAAGATTCAAAAGTGCTGGTCTTCAGCATGCTCACGGACGCGCAGAGAGAGAAGTTCGAGCGCGAGCTTGAGCTGGACGCGGCGTTCAGCATCGAAGGCCTCGGCCGTTTCAGGTTGAACGTCTTCAAGCAGAAAGGGTGCGTCGCCGGTTCGGTGCGGCTCATCCCTCATGATATTTGGTCGTTCGAGGAGTGCGGCCTGCCCGCTGATGTGGCGCTCGACCTCTGCAAGAGGCCAAAGGGGCTCGTCCTCGTGACGGGCGCGACCGGAAGCGGCAAGACCACGAGCCTTGCCTCGATGATAGACTGGATCAACCAGAACAGGACGTGCCACATCGTGACGATCGAGGACCCGGTAGAGTTCGTCCACAAGAACAAGAAGGCGATCGTCAACCAGCGCGAGGTCTACAGCGACACCAATTCATTCACCGGGGCGCTAAAACACATCCTCAGGCAGGACCCGGACGTCATCCTGATAGGCGAGATGAGGGATCTCGAGACGATCGAGTCGGCGCTCGTGATCGCCGAGACCGGGCACCTCGTCTTCGCGACACTGCATACCTCGGACTGCGTCCAGACGATCAACAGGATCATCGACGTCTTCCCGGCGCACCAGCAGGAGCAGATACGCACGCAGCTGTCATTCGTCCTTGTCGGGATACTTTCACAGCAGCTGATCCCGAAGATAAAAGGGCCCGGCCGTGTGCTCGCCACAGAGATCATGATGGTCACGCCTGCGGTCAGGAGCATGATACGCGAATCCAAGATGCACCAGGTCTATTCGGTCATGCAGACCTCGAAAAAGGAAGGCATGAAGACGATGAACCAGGCGCTGTACGAGCTCTATCACAAAAGACTGATAACGTATGAAGAGGCGTTCGACAGGACGTCGGACCCGGATGACCTTGCGAGGCTTTTCAAAAAATAACTATGCGCGTCTGCGCTGCGATCGGCGCCAGGCGCCAGGGCACATAAGGAAGATATGGCAGGCATTAAGAGGATAGTAGCAAAACAGCTCGGCGAACTCCTGTTGGAGAGGGGCGTTATCAATGAGGAACAGCTCAATAAGGCCCTGAAGGTCCAGAAGGAGCGGGGCGGCCTTATCGGCCAGGTCCTCGTCATGCTCGGCTACGCGAAAGAGGAGGAGATAGCGCAGGCGCTCACCGTCCAGTACGGCTTTCCGTACCTGCCTCTCGAATGCTACGAGATAAATTCTGAAGCGCTGAAACTGATACCCCAGAACGTCTCCGAACAGTATAACCTTATTGCGATCGACAGGATGGGGGACCTGCTTACGATAGCGATGTCGAACCCGCTGAACGTCCAGGCCGTTGAAGATATTGAGATGATATCCACGTGCAAGGTCCAGGTGTTCGTCAGCACCATGACCGACGTGAACAACGCGATAAAGAAGTATTATTCCAAAAAATAGCAGCCGAAAGACAGATGGTCCCCGGCCTGAAAGAGAAACTGACAAAGATCCTTCTCGATAAGAACCTCATCAAGGAGGATGATCTTCAGAAGGCCCTCGCCGCCCAGCGCGAAAAAGGCGGAAGCCTGAGCGACATGCTCGTCACTATGGGCTTCATATCGAAGAATGACCTCGTCATAGTCTTAAGCGAGCAGCTCGGCATACCGCCGATCAACCTGGCCCGCTACAAGATAGACCCCTCGGTCCTTAAGCTCATCCCGAAAAGAATAGCGCGCCAGTACATGATCATGCCCGTGTCGAAGATGGGCGATACGCTGACGATCGCGATAGCAGACCCTCTCAATATATTCGCGATAGACGAGATCAAGACGCTGACGGGGTTCAAGATCATCCCGATCATAACGACTGAGAAGGATGTGCGGGAAGCGCTCGGCCGGTATTATGAAGAGGACGGCCACGCGACGATCGAGAAGATCGTCGACGACATGAAGGCGGGCGGGGGCGGCATAAAGCTCATTGAATCGGCGGGCGAGGAAGGCGGGGAAGGGGCCGATCTGGCGAAGATAGCGCTGGAAGCGCCGGTCGTGAAGATAACGAACATGCTGCTGGCCGAAGCGGTCAACTTAAGGGCAAGCGACATATTGGTAGAGCCTCTCGAGAGCGAGGTGCGCGTGCGGTACAGGGTCGACGGCATTCTGCACGAAGGCAGGCGCCCCCCGAAGGTCCTGCACAACGCGATCGTATCGAGGCTGAAGGTAATGTCGGACCTGGATATCGCCGAAAGGAGGCTGCCGCAGGACGGAAGGTTCAAGGTGAAGCTGCACGGCCGCGAGATCGATTTCAGGATATCGGTGCTGCCGTCCATCATGGGCGAGAAGGTGGCGTGCAGGATACTGGATAAGGCGCAGGCGACGCTCGATATAGCGAAGCTTGGGTTCGATGAGAAATCCCTGACCGATATCAGGACTGCGGCGTCGAAACCGCACGGCATGATACTGATCTGCGGCCCGACCGGATGCGGAAAGACGACGACGCTCTACTCGATCCTCGAACATGTCAACAAGCCGGAAAAGAACATCGTCACCGTCGAGGACCCGATAGAGTACCTGATAGAAGGCATCAACCAGGTCACGTCAAAGCCGGATATCGGGCTCACGTTCGCCTCGGCGCTGCGCTCGATCCTGCGGCAGGACCCGAACATCATCATGATAGGTGAGATAAGGGATTTCGAAACGGTCGATGTCGGGATAAAAGCGGCGCTGACCGGTCACCTCGTATTGAGCACGCTGCACACGACGACAGCGACCGGCTCGATCATCAGGCTCGTCAACATGGGCGTCGAGCCGTTCCTGATCACGTCATCGGTGATACTGGTCGGCGCGCAGCGGCTCGTCAGGAAGATATGCCAGGGCTGCAAGGAACAGTATGAGATCGACGGGGAGGCGGCGGCAAAATTGAGCATACCGGCGGCGAAGGGTAAGGTGATGTTGTGGCGCGGTAAGGGATGCCCGGCTTGCCTGGGGAGCGGGTTCAAGGGAAGGATCGCTCTGATAGAGGCGCTGACGCTCACGCCGACGATCAAAGAGCTGATATTGCAGAGCGCGCAGGAGTACAAGCTCAGGGAACAGGCGCGGCGCGAAGGCATGCGGACGCTCAGGGAGAACGGCGTGCGGCTCGCCCTCGACGGCGTCACGACGATGGATGAGGTCGTGCGCGTTACCGTCGGCGACCAGGACCTGGATACGGTGTAGGTAATCATGGAATCGTTCAGAGATAAGCTGATAGACATACTGATACACGGCAAGCTGATCACCAGGCAGCAGCTGGACGCCGCGCTCGAGATGCAGAAGAAGATCGGCGGCAGCCTCGGCAAAATACTGGTGTGGCAGGGGCATATCTCACAGAAGGACCTGATGGTGGTGATGAGCCGGCAGCTCAACATCCCGCCGATAGACCTCTCGAAATACAAGATAGACAAGTCCGTCGTCGCGCTGGTGCCCGAAAAGGTCGTCAAGCAATACGCGATCATGCCGATATCGAAGATCGGCAATGTCCTCACCATAGCGATGGCCGACCCGCTCAACATATTCGCGATCGACGATATCAAGACGCTTACCAGCTACCAGATCCAGCCGATCATAGCGACGGAGAGCGATATCAAAGAGGCTCTATCGCACTACTACGGCATGGAAACACAGGATATCACCGAGATGCTGGGCGAGGCGGGCCCGTCGGATGACCTGCAGGTGGAAAAAGATGATGAAGATGAGAAGATAGACGTCAGCGAGGTCGTTGAGGAGTCGAAGAAGGCCCCGATAGTCAAGGTCGTCAACCTGATCCTGAACGAGGCGATGAAACGGCGCGCCAGCGACATCCATATAGAGCCGCGCGAAAAGGTGCTCAAGGTCCGGTACAGGGTCGACGGCAATCTCCAGGAAGCGCTGACGCTGCCGAAGAAGAACCAGAACGCGATCATCGCGAGGCTGAAGATAATGTCGAAGCTTGACATCACCGAGACGAGGGTTCCGCAGGATGGGCGTTTCAAGATAAATTTTGAGGGCAAGGAGATCGATTTCCGCGTCTCGATCCTGCCTATAACGTTCGGCGGCAAGATAGTCTTAAGGGCGCTTGATAAATCGAGCCTCTCGATCGGGCTGGACAGGCTCGGGTTCCTGCCGAAGCCTCTGGCCACGTTCAAGGCGGCGATGGCAAGGCCGTACGGGATGATACTGGTCACCGGCCCGACGGGAAGCGGCAAGTCGACGACGCTCTATTCGATCATAACCCAGATCAATACGCCCGAGCGGAATATCATAACCCTTGAGGACCCCGTCGAATACGAGGTCGCCGGCATCACGCAGATACAGGCAAAGGCGGAGATCGGGCTCACGTTCTCGTCGGGCCTCAAATCGGTCCTTCGGCAGAGCCCGGACATCGTGATGATCGGCGAGATCAGGGATGCCGAGACGGCCGATATCGCGATCAAGGCCTCACTGACGGGGCAGCTCATCCTGAGCACGCTCCATACCAACGACGCGGCCGGCGCGATCACGAGGCTCATCGACATGGGCGTCGAGCCGTTCCTCGTGGCATCGAGCCTCGTCCTTGCGTCCGCGCAGAGGCTGATGCGCACCATATGCTCGTACTGCAAGGAGGAGGTCGATATCCCGGCCAATGTGCTGGCGAGGGTGGGGATAAAGCCCGCAGAGCTTGAGAAGAAGGGCGCGAAGAATTTCTTCGCGGGCAAGGGATGTCCCCGGTGCAGCAAGACCGGCTATCACGGCAGGTTCGGGATCCTCGAGGCGCTGCTGATCGATGATACCATCAGGGATATGATCATGAAGAAGGTCTCGAGCGATGAGATCAAGGCATACGGCATCAAGCAGCAGGGCATGCTCACGCTGCGGGACAACGCTGTGGAGAATCTTATGAACGGCGTAACGACGCTCGAAGAAGTGATGAGGGTTACTTCGGAGGATTGACGTGCCACATTACAAGTATGTCGCGAAGAACCGGGAGGGCGGCACCTTGAGCGGCGTCCTTGACGCCAAAGACCGCGCGGGGGCCGTTGACGCTCTCAGGAAAAAGGACCTGATCATCATATCGGTCGTCGAAGAGGCGCCGCGGATGGGCTTTTCGCTGCCGTTCCTGGGCGGAGGCAGGAAGGTTAAGCTCGATGACCTCGTCATGTTCTCCCGGCAGCTCGCGACGATGGTCGACGCCGGCATCACGCTCGTCGCCGCGCTCGACATCCTCGGCGAGCAGATAGAAAACAAGACGTTCGGCGCTATCATACTGAGCGTGCGTAACGACGTGGAGACCGGTTCGAGCCTCTCAACGGCGCTCGGCAAACACAAGCGGGTATTCTCGCCGCTCTTCGTCAATATGGTAAGGGCGGGCGAGTCGAGCGGCATGCTCGACGACATCCTTGACCGCCTCTCCGAGTACCTGGAAAAGACCAGCTCCCTGCAGAAGAAGGTGCAGTCGGCGCTGGTCTATCCGGCGATCGTGAGCGGTATGGCGCTCGGCATAACGCTGCTGATGCTGCTGAAGGTAGTGCCGATATTCAAAAACATATTCGAAGGCTTCGGCGCGAAACTTCCCGGGCCCACGATGGTCCTGATAACCATAAGCGACGCGCTGCAAAAATATTTTATACTGCTGGCGATTGCCGGCGCCGGCATAGGGTTCGCGCTGATGAGGTACATACATACGGACAAGGGGAGGATGCAGCTTGACGGGTTGATGCTCAAGCTTCCCGTGTTCGGCATACTGATGAAGAAGGTTGCCATCAGCAAATTCACGAGGACGCTTTCGACGCTGATCAAGTCCGGCGTGCCGATACTCTCCGCGCTTGAGATCGTGGGCAAGACTTCAGGCAATAAGGTGGTCGAGATGGCCATCGAGAACGTCAGGGCCAATGTCCGTGAGGGCGAGAACATCGCTGAGCCGCTGGCGCGATCGAGGATATTTCCACCGATGGTGACCAGCATGGTTTCGGTGGGGGAGCAGGCCGGAGAACTGGAGAAGATGCTCTCAAAGATAGCCGACTTCTACGATGAGCAGGTCGATACGGCCGTTGGGTCGCTGACGAGCATGCTGGAACCGCTTATCATAGCGTTCCTGGGAATAGTCATAGGGTCTATAGTCATCGCGATGTTCCTGCCCATATTCAAGCTGACCACCGTGGTCGGGGTGTAGTTTTTGCAGGTCCCGTGGCTTGACAATCCGGCTTTCATAGCGTATACTTGGTGTGTAAGGTCGAGATGGGGATGGTCGGGTTACGCTGCTATCATACATAACGGGATCGTAGAGGCGCTCTCCATAAGACCGCGGACGCAGTTGTTTGAAAGTACGCGCATGCAAGGGTCTTGTCGGAGATTTTTTATGTCCATTTCTCCGGTAAGAAGTGAAAAATATACCCAATTCTGGGGGAAGGGAAGGTGATTTATATGATGATCAGGATGAACAGGAAAGGCTTTACGCTTGTTGAAATAATGATTGTTGTCGCAATTATC
>CAYGRZ010000021.1:0-26002 GCA_964352425.1 uncultured Planctomycetia bacterium
CGCAATACGCACGACGCAATACGCACTACAAGATGATAGTTTGGTACGAACTTATGCGGCGGTAATTCAGTGGTAGAATGCGACCTTGCCAAGGTCGATGTCGTGGGTTCGAACCCCATCCGCCGCTCCATTCTACTTCGCCGGTCTCGGAGAAACACCGGTCCGGCTTCGCAGGAACGCAGTTCTGCGAAGCTCTACCAGAGTAAGCTTTGATAAGAGCGCAGCAGACTGCTTCGCCCATCACGAAGCAGGGCCGTTTTGCTTGGCATACCTAAGAAGGGAGTACGTGCATGAAGATCATGGAATTCCTGAACAAGAAGGCCGTGGCCGCCAGCCTTAAAGCAACCGATAAAGAGGGAGTGATAAGAGAGCTTGTCGATCTTCTGTCAAAAGCGGAAGATATCAAGAACAAGGAAGAACTTATCAAGGCCCTCCTTACCAGGGAATCGCTGGGTTCGACGGGCATAGGCCAGGGCATAGGTATACCGCACGCGAAGACCCAGAGCGTGACGAGCCTCGTGGCGGCGTTCGGCCTGTCCCAGAAGGGGGTCAACTTCGACTCGCTCGACGGAGAACCCGTTTATATATTCTTCCTTCTGATAGCGCCGGAAGAATCAGCTGGCCCTCACCTGAAGGCGCTCGCCAGGATCTCCAGGATGCTCAAAGACAAGTATTTCAGAGAGCTCCTGAAGAAGTCCAAGGACGAGAAAGAAATACTGCGCATAATCCAGGAAGAAGACTCTAAGAAGTATTAACATAACACCTGCAGCCTCGGGGCCCCGGCGAAATCCGCCTGGCCCGGCGACTGCTTCCTTTTTATTTAAAGCGAGGATGGATCGGCCATGAATATGATAAGAACCCCGGAAAAAGAAGAAGGTGCGGGGTGAAGATGCTGAAGGCCTTCAAGTGGCTCTACCCCGGCATGTGGGTGAAGCGGTGGATAACGCTGTCCGTGTTCGGGATCATCATGATATCGATGGGATTCGTGATGGTCATCCTGGAGCAGACCTCGAAGAGCAGGCTCTTTGCCAGCATGATAATATTTGCAGGCATCGTGAGCGTGATAGCCGGTATAAAAAGGATAATACGGTCGTTCGTCACGGTATTCCCGCAGGGCCATGATCAGCTCGTCGACAGGCTTTACCAGAAGAGGGTGCTGGAGCGGGGGCCCAAGATAGTGGTGATCGGCGGCGGCACGGGGCTCTCCACGATGCTGCACGGGCTCAAAGAGTATACGTCGAACATCACCGCGATCGTTACGGTGGCGGATGACGGCGGCTCATCCGGGAGGCTCAGGAAAGACTTCGATATGCCGCCGCCGGGCGACATACGCAACTGCCTCGTCGCGCTCGCCGACGCCGAGCCATTGATGGGAAAGCTCTTTCAGTTCAGGTTTGGCGGAGACGGCGAGCTGGGCGGGCACAGTTTCGGGAACCTTTTTATCGCGGCGATGACGAAGGTCGCCGGCGACTTCGATACCGCGATCAAGGAGTCGAGTAAGGTCCTCGCGATCCGCGGCAGCGTCGTGCCGTCGACGCTGTCGAAGGCGGTACTGATAGCGCGGCACGCGGACGGTTCGGAGACGGTCGGCGAGAGCAACATACCGAAGTCGGCCAGCCCGATCGGGAAAGTGTACTTAAGGCCGAGCGACTGCAAGCCGACCGAAGAAGCGATCGAGGCGGTCAGGAAGGCCGATGCGATCGTGCTCGGTCCGGGCAGCCTGTACACGAGCATAATGCCGAACCTGCTGGTCGGCACTATCCATAAGGAGATCGTCGCTTCGAAGGCCATAAAGGTATACGTCTGCAACGTGATGACCCAGAAGGGCGAGACGGACGGTTACAAGGCGAGCGACCACCTGAGAGCGATCATCGATCACACGGCACCGGGGATCGTCAACTATTGCATCGTCAATACCGCGAAGATCCCGACAGAGATGCTCAAGAGATACAGGTCAGAAGGTTCGTATCCGGTCATCGCCGATTCGGAGAACCTGAGGAAGCTGAAGACGAAACCGGTCGAGGCCCATATAATCGGCACGAAGGATTATGTACGGCATGACGCGGTGCGGCTGTCGAAGATCGTCGTCGACCTCGTCGCGAGCCTTAGAAAAGCGAAAAATTGACATGACGATCGAAAAGACCATAACGATCAAGAACAAGCAGGGGCTTCACGCGAGGCCCGCGGCGCTCTTTGTCCAGATAGCGAACAAATTCAACAGCGATATCACGATCACGAAAGGCAAAACCAAGGTGAACGGCAAGTCGATCATGGGCATCATGATGCTCGAGGCGGGAATAGGCTCCAAGATCACGATCGCCGCTCACGGCGACGACGCGCAGCAGGCGGCACATGAGCTGGAAACGCTCCTCCTGAGCGATAATATAGACGACCTGGTATTGTAAGAGGACACGATGATAGTAAAAAAGAAAGAAACGGTACTGAAGGGCATCCCGGCGGCGCCCGGCGTAGTGAGCGGCAAGGCGTTCCTCTACGGCAGGGAGCAGTATACCATCTCACGGCGCAACATCAGAGAGGACCAGATACAGAACGAGATCAAGCGTTTCAAGGAGGCGCTGCTCCAGACCAAGAACGAGATAGTCGAGATAAAAAAGCGTATCTCCGAAGAGCTGGGGGTCGAACACGGCCAGATATTCAGCGCCCACCTCCTGGTTATCGATGACACGATGCTGATAGAGGAGGTCGTGGCGAAGCTAAAGAAGGAGAAGCTCGCGATAGAGTATGTATTCCAGGACGTCCTGCGCCGCTATATCAAGGTCTTCTCCGAGATGGATGACGAATACCTGAAGGAGCGCATCAGCGATATCAACGATGTCGGCAGGAGGATCCTGAAGAACCTGATCGGCGCGAAGGAAGACATCCTGTCGAACCTCAAGGAGAAGGTCATCGTCATCGCGTATGACCTTTCGCCGTCAGACACCGCAACGATGCACAAGAAGAACGTGAAGGGTTTTGCCACCGACATAGGCGGCAGGACCTCCCATACCGCGATCATGGCGAAGTCGCTCGAGATACCCGCAGTCGTCGGGCTCGAGGTGCTGACGAAGAAGATCGAGACCGGCGACATGGTCATCATAGACGGTACCCACGGCATCGTCATCATCAACCCCTCCCCGCGCACGCTGAAGAGGTACGAAGAGGAGCGGGAGAAGTTCATAGCTTTTGAGAAGCACCTGCTGGAGCAGAAGAACCTGCCCTGTGTGACGCTGGACGGCAGAAAAATCGAGCTCGCGTCGAATATCGAGGTGCCGGAGGACGTACCCTCGGTGCTCGCGCACGGCGCGGAAGGCATCGGGCTGTACCGCACCGAATACTTTTTCATGAACCGGAAAGACCTGCCGACCGAGGAAGAGCAGTTCAAGGCGTACTCGTCAGTCGCGAAGAAGATCAAGCCCCATGCCGTGATCGTACGGACGCTCGACATCGGCGGCGATAAGTTCCTGTCCCAACTCGACGTTCCGCAGCAGATGAACCCGTTCCTCGGCTGGCGCGCGATACGGTTCTGTCTGGCGCGGCCCGATATTTTCAAAGCGCAGATGAGGGCGATCCTCAGGGCGTCCACCCATGGCAAGATAAGGATGATGTATCCGATGATATCGGGGCTGGGCGAACTGCAGCAGGCGAACGCCCTTCTGGAGGACGCGAAGAAGGAGCTGAAGAAGGAAGGCCTGCCCTTTGACGAGAACATGGAGGTGGGGGCGATGATAGAAGTGCCCTCGGCGGCCCTGACCAGCGACATACTTGCCAGGGAAGCCGACTTCTTCTCTATAGGGACGAATGACCTCATACAGTATTCGCTTGCCGTCGACAGGGTCAACGAGAAGATTGCTTACCTGTACGAGCCGGCCCATCCGGCGGTGCTGCGCCTGATCAAGGCCGTCATAGAGAACGGCCACAAGGCCGGCATCTGGGTCGGGATGTGCGGCGAGATGGCGGGCGATATATCCATGACGGCGATCCTGCTCGGGCTCGGCCTGGACGAGTTCAGCACCTCGCCGATAGCGGCGCCGGAGGTAAAGCGCATCATACGGGCATTGACGATGACACAGGCCAGGGCGATAGCCGCAGAGGCCATGACACTGTTGACCGGTAAAGAGGTCGAGACCTTTGCCAGGCGAAAGCTGAAAGAGATAGTGCCGGATATGGCGGACGAAATAGAATGAGCCTGGATGATCCTGGGGCAATAAATAAATACGACCGTTCCGGCATGCTGGCGCTGATCGGCTCTTTCCCGCAGCAGTGCCGTGAAGCCCGCGAGATCGGGCGCCTGGCCGGCCTCCCGCGTTCTTTCAAACGCCGTTACCAGAATATCGTATGTACGGGGCTCGGCGGGTCCGCGATAGGTGCCGATATAGCCCGGTCATACATAGCCGACGACGCCGCGACACCGCTTTTCGTTAATAGGAATTATATATTGCCCCGCTTCGTGGGCCCGAACACACTCGTGATAACCTCCAGCTATTCCGGCAATACCGAAGAGACCTTAAGCGCCTATGGTGATGCCAGGGCAAAACGCGCCAGGATCGTGGCGATCACGTCGGGCGGTAAGCTGAAGAAGCGCGCCGACGCAGATGGTTTTCCGGTGGTCGTGATCCCCGGCGGCCTTCCGCCGCGATGCGCGCTCGGCTATTCGTTTTTTCCGCTCCTGGCAATCCTCGCGAAGACAGGTGTCATACAAGACCGGACGGCGGACATCGACGAGGCAATAAAGGTCATGGGGCGTCTCAGGGACGGTACGATAGGCCCGGCCGTTACCGGTAAGAGGAATGTCGCCAAGGCCGTCGCCCGGCAGCTCTGCGGAAAGTTTCCGGTCATCTACGGCGGCCAGGACCACATCGACGCGGTCGTGACCAGGTGGCGGGGGCAGATCGCGGAGAACGCCAAGACGCTCGGATCGAGCCACGTTTTTCCCGAGATGAACCACAACGAGATCGTCGGCTGGGATAACCCGAAAGCATTGTTGAAGGATTTCGTGGCCGTCATTCTGAGGGATGCGGGCGACCACCCGCGGATCGCGCGGCGGATAGATGTTACGGAGACGATCCTGAAGAAGAGCGGCGCGGCCGTCATCGAGGTGCATTCGTCAGGGGCGAGCCTCCTCGCGAGGATCTTCTCCCTTGTGTATACGGGAGATTTTGTGAGTTACTATCTTGCGATATTGAACGGGCGCGATCCTACTCCCGTCGAGAGGATCGCGTATTTAAAACGGGAGCTTGGCAAAAGGTGAAGATCATAGTGTTGGCGGCCGGATACGCCGTCAGGCTGCAGCCCCTTACGTTACACACACCGAAATCCCTTCTCACCGTAGGCGGCAGGACGATCATGGACAGGATCATGGAAAGAATAGCCGGCCTCGGCGGCAGCGACCGGATCTATATTGTAACGAACGCGAGATTTGCCGGAAAATTCAGCGACTGGGTCGGGCAATCGGCCGAGAAGAGCAGGATAAGCGTGATCAACGACGGCTCGACAACGAACGAGAACAGGCTCGGCGCTATCGGGGACCTCGACCTCGTTATCGAGGGGAATTCAATAGATGATGACGTGCTGGTCGTGGCCGGCGACAACCTGTTTGACCTCGACCTCAAAAAATTTCTGGAATTCGCCCGGGCCAGGACAGACGGCGTATCGATCGCGGCGTACGATGTCGGCGACGTGGCCCTTGCGAAGAATTACGGCGTGGTGAAGCTTGATGCGGGCGGCAGGGTCATCGATTTCGAAGAGAAGCCGCCCCAGCCGAAATCCACGCTCACCTCCACCGGCATCTACTATTTTCCGAAAAATAAGATTTCATTTATAAAAGAATATGTTAAAATGCAGGATAAATTGGACGCCCCCGGCTATTATATAGGATGGCTGGCGAAGAATGACAGGGTGTACGGGTTCAGTTTTCTTGAGGACTGGTACGATATAGGGAATATCGAATCTTACAGGAAGGCAGACATGAAATATACGAAAAAAGGAGAGAGGGGACATGGCAAAGCATAAGCATCTGTTCACATCAGAAAGCGTGACCGAGGGGCACCCCGATAAGGTCTGCGACCAGGTCTCTGACGCGGTGCTCGACAGCGTCCTCAGCCAGGACGAGCGGGGACGCGTGGCGTGCGAGACGTACGTAACGATGGGCCTCCTTATAATAGGGGGCGAGATCACGACGACGGCGTTCGTCGATATCCACAAGATGTGCCGCGACCTTTTGAAAGACATAGGATACAGCCATCCGAAGTACGGCTTCGACTACCACACCTGCGCCGTGCTGAACGCCATCCACACGCAGTCGCCCGATATAGCGATGGGCGTCGACAGGGGCGGCGCCGGCGACCAGGGCATGATGATGGGGTATGCATGCAGGGAGACGCCGGAGCTGATGCCGCTGCCGATCATGCTTTCCCACAAACTCGCCCGCAAGCTCGCGGAAGTCAGGAAGAAGAACATATTGAAGTATCTCGGGCCCGATGGCAAGTCGCAGGTCACGGTCGAGTACCATGACGGCAAGCCTGCCCGCGTGACATCGGTCGTGCTCGCTTCCCAGCACACGGAAGACGTCGTCGATAAGAAGACCGACCTCCTCTCCGATGACGCCCGTAAGGAGATCATCGAGAAGGTCGCCAAGCCGGTCCTGAAAGGGTGGCTGGACAAGGATACGAAATTCTACATCAACCAGACCGGCAAGTTCGTCGTGGGCGGGCCGCAGTCCGACACGGGTATGACCGGCCGCAAGATCATCGTCGACACGTACGGCGGCGCGGTCCCGCACGGCGGGGGTGCCTTCTCCGGCAAGGATCCCACAAAAGTCGACCGCTCGGCGGCATACATGGGCAGGTACATCGCGAAGAACCTGGTCGCCTCCGGCATCGCCGACAGGCTCATGATCCAGGTCGCGTACGTCATCGGCAAGGCGGAGCCGCTCTCGGTCATGGTCGATACCTACGGCACCGGAAGGGTAAGCGACGAGAAGATCGTCCAGATCATCACCGACCATTTCGAGCTCACCCCCCACGGCATCATCGCCGAGCTCGACCTGCGCAATTCCGACGGCAAACGCTACACGAGGACGGCGGCCTACGGCCATTTCGGAAGGGAAGAGGCGGGGTTCACCTGGGAGAAGACCGACAGGGCGAAGGATCTCAAGAAGTACGTAAAATAGTCAACAGTCGACAGTCCGTAGTCCACAGAAAAAGGAAAATGAGATGAAGTATGACGTTAAGAACCTGAAGCTTGCCGATAAGGGCAGGCTCCGCATCGAGTGGGCCAACGAGTACATGAATGTGCTCACCCTTGTGAGGAAGCGATTTTCCAAAGAGAGGCCGCTGAAGGGCCTGAAGGTGGCATGTTGCCTGCACGTCACCACGGAGACGGCGAATCTCGCCGCAACGCTGAAGGCAGGCGGCGCCCAGGTCTCGATCTGCGCGTCGAATCCATTGAGCACGCAGGATGACGTTGCCGCGGCTCTGGTCAAGGACCACGGCATCCCCACTTTCGCGATCAAGGGAGAGGATAACAAGACGTATTACCGGCATATCGTGGACGCGATCGCCTGCGGCCCGAACGTCACGATGGACGACGGCGCCGACGTCGTGTCGATGATCCATAAGGAAAGGCGCGACCTGGTCAGGGGTATCCTCGGCGGCACGGAAGAGACGACGACGGGAGTTATCCGGCTGCGCAGCCTCGAGAGGCAGGGGCTCCTCCTCTATCCGATCATAGCGGTCAACGACGCCGATACGAAGCACCTCTTCGATAACCGCTACGGGACGGGGCAGTCAACGATCGACGGCATCGTCCGGGCGACGAACGTGCTCCTTGCGGGTTCGCATTTCGTGGTCTGCGGGTACGGCTGGTGCGGCAGGGGCGTGGCGATGCGGGCGAAGGGGCTGGGCGCGAACGTCATCATCGTCGAGGTTGATCCTACAAAAGCGCTCGAGGCGGTGATGGACGGCTTTAATGTGATGCCGCTCAAGGACGCCTGCAGGAAGGCTGATGTCTTCGTGACGGTGACGGGTGATATCAATGTCATACGCAAAGAGCACTTCGAGGCGATGAAGGACGGCGCGATCGTCTGCAACTCCGGCCATTTCAACGTCGAGATCGACATACCGTCGCTGGCGAAGATGGCGAAGGCCAAACGCCGGATCAGGGAGTATGTCGACGAGTATACGCTCGGCGACGGCCGGCGCATAAATCTTCTCGGTGAGGGCAGGCTCATAAACCTTGCGGCCGCGGAGGGCCACCCGGCCAGCGTCATGGATATGAGCTTCGCCAACCAGGCGCTGTGCTGCGAATACATCGCGAAGAACCACAAAAAGCTGGCGAAGAAAGTCTATAAGGTGCCGGAGTCTATAGACAAGAACATTGCGAAACTGAAACTTGAATCTCTCGGCGTCAGGATAAATACGCTGACCGAAGAGCAGAAGAAATATCTCGAGAGCTGGGAAGCGGGGACGTAAGGTAATAACCGGTGACTAGTAACCAGTGATTTATAAAAAGCAACGGACAGGGAGTTAAAAAAATGGGAAGAAGGCCGATCGACATCGACAAATTGGCGCTGGACCTGGTGTTCAATGACAACATAGACCAGAAGAAAGGGCTCGCCGGCAGGATCAAGGATATGGCGTATAAGAAAGGGATATTCCCGGCAAGCATTAACGGGTTCTACATGGCGCGCGGCAGGGGAGAGGCCGCCACCGACTTCACAGTGCCGGCGATAAACTTAAGGGTGCTTACCTACGATCTCGCCAGGGCGATATTCAGGGCCGCGAAGAAGATACATGCCGGGTGCTTCATTTTCGAGATAGCGAAGTCGGAAATGGGTTATACGAACCAGCCGCCGGTCGAATATACCGCGGTCATCCTCGCGGCGGCCATCAGGGAAGGCTGGACGGGCCCGGTCTTCATACAGGGAGACCACTTCCAGGTCAACCATAAGAATTTCGCGCAGGACCCGGAGAAGGAGCTCGACGGAATAAGGACGCTGATCCTCCAGGCGATCGAAGCCGGGTTCTATAATATCGATATCGACTCGTCCACGGTCGTCGACCTTTCGAAGAAGGATATAAAAAAACAGCAGAAGGCGAATTATGAATCATGCGCGAAGCTCACCAATTTCATCCGCCAGCACCAGCCGCGCGGCATAGAGGTCTCGGTCGGCGGCGAGATAGGCGAGGTCGGCTCGAAGAACTCGACGGTCGAAGACCTCGAGGCGTTCATGAGCGGATATAATGACAGGCTGCGCAAGGGCCGCGTCGGCATCAGCAAGATATCGATACAAACGGGCACCTCGCACGGCGGCGTAGTGCTGCCGGACGGCTCGATCGCGACGGTGAAGCTCGATTTCGACACGCTGCAAGTCCTCTCGAAAGAGGCGCGCGAAAAGTACGGCATGGCCGGCGCGGTGCAGCACGGCGCGTCGACGCTTCCGTCCGACGCGTTCGGCAAGTTCCCGGAGGTCGGGACGGCGGAAGTGCACCTGGCGACCGAGTTCCAGAACATGGTCTACGAGAGCCCGGCCTTCCCGAAGGACCTGAAGGGCCGAATCTACGAGTGGCTTAAAGTCAATGCCGCAAGCGAGCGTAAAGACGACCAGACCGAAGAACAGTTCTTCTACAGCGCCCGCAAGAAAGCGCTCGGGCCGTTCAAGAAGGATATTATGGGGCTGCCGCAGGCGACGCGGGACGCCATCACGAAGGATATAGAGGCGAGGTTCGAGTTCCTCTTCGAAAAGCTGAACGTGAAGAACACGAAAGACGCGGTGCTGAAATACACGACGCTGAAGAGAGTCATCCACAGGAGACCGAAAGCGCACGGCGAAGTCGATATGAGCGGCGAGGGAGCGGATTAGGAAGCAAGAGAGTAAAATACAAAGAACAAAGTACAGACAAAGTCAAAAGAACAAAATAGAATGGCCGGATGATGATTCCGGCCGCTTTGTTTTTTGTCTCTGTTCTTTGTCTGTAATTTGTGCTCTGTGATTTGTTCTTTGACGAGTAATCCCACAGGCCCGCTACGCGCGCTTATTGATAAGATAGATACCCCAGGAGGCGAAGACGAAGTTCCCCAGCCATGCCGCGACTATCGGAGGCAGGATGCCGGCCTTGCCGAACGCGAGCGCGATCGCTATGAAGGCATAGTAAAAGAGGCCTATCGCGATGCTCATGCCTATTCCTATCAGGACGCCGCCGCGCGTCGTGATCATCGCGAACGGCGCGCCTATCAGGATGATAATCAGGCTTATCAGCGGGTAGGCGATCTTGTAGTGCAGTTCCACGAGAAGCCCCCGGATCATCCTTGTGCCGGTGCCCTGGAAATTCCTGATATATTTTTTCAGGTCTTTGTAACTCATGTAATCGGCAGACCGCTCCATGTTCGCGAAATCGCTCGGCCGCTCATCCATCGGGAAGGCCTTCTCATCGAAGAACTGCGGTTCAGCGAGGATCTGTCCGGCGTTGTTTATCGTGTACACGATCATCTTGGTGAATTTCCAGCCGCTGCCGGTCCATGTGCCCGTTGCGGCGGTGATCTTCGACGTGAGGTTTTCCGTCGCGTCGTGCTCATGGATGATGATATCGGTGAGCAGTTTCTTTTCGGTGTCGTAGTTGCGCGCGAAGATGATCCTGTTGCCGGCGCCGTACAGGGCGACGTTGCGGATATTCCTGGCCTGAGAGGTCGTCTTCTTCTGGGCCTCGAGCTCCTCGCGCCGTATATGGTTGGCCACCTTTGCGCTCACCGGTATGATCTTGTTATTGACCGTGAAGACTACCCCGCTTACCAGGGACCCGACGATCAGGAGCGGCGCCATGATCCGCCAGAGCGAAATGCCGCTCGACTTCATCGCGGTCAGCTCGTTATGCTTGTTGAGGTTGCTCAGCAGGAATATGGTCGAGAGGAGGACCGCCATCGGCACCACCTGCAGGAATATCGTCGGCGTATAGTAGACGTAGAACGAGATGATTGAGGCCAGCGGTATCTTGAACTTCACTATATCATCGATGAACGAGAATATGTCGATGATGACGGCCATTAAGACGAAGACAAGGATGCACCAGACCAGCGGCCCCGCGAACCCCCGTATCAGGTACCGGTCGATTATTTTCATTACAGCCCTCTTGCGAGCGTAAGGCACCTGACTTCCACGGCGCCGGCTTCGATGAGCGCGCGGCTGCATTCGTTGAGCGTAGCGCCGGTCGTCATCACGTCATCGACCAGCAGGACGTACCGGCCTTTTACCGCATGCGCGCCGGGGCCGCCCGCCGTAAATGCGCCGCTCACGTTGACGAGACGCTCGTCTCTCGAGAGTTCACTCTGGTTCTTTGTATGCGAGGCCTTGCGCAGGCAGCTGTGCATCGGAATGCCGAACGCCCTGGCTATGCCCGATGCCAGGGCCTCGGACTGGTTGAATCCGCGCTCCTGACGCCGCCTGGTGTGCAGCGGCACGTACGTCACCACGCTTATCGTGTCGATGATCTCGCGGTTGTCGTTTATGAAGTCGGTAATCAGAGCTGTGAAGAGGGAAGAGAGGGTGCGGTTATTCTTATATTTAAAGGCGTGGATCATATCTTTCAGGGCGCCCTCATACAGGCAGGCCGAATACGCGCGGCTGAAGTGAAAAGGGGATTTGCGGCAGCCGGGGCACAGGTGGTGGGCATCGTCCAACGAGCGACCGCACGACCTGCAATAGGGTTTTGGGTTCGGCCTGATCTGCGAGATGCAGAAGCCGCAGGCGCCCACCTCGTCAGCCACCGCAAGGTTCTTCCCGCACGAGGCGCACCGCAGGGGATAGATAAGGTTCGCCAGGCTTTTTACGGCCGTGGTAATGGTATTCATAGCGGGTATAATAGCACGGAGCATGGAAGCTTGTCAAACGCGGTCCGATTTTTCCATCGAAAGGTTAAAAACTTTCCCGTAAACTTTTGTCTTGCAATTTCCGGGATATGCTGTACAATACAATCTACATTGCGGGGTGGAGCAGCCTGGTAGCTCGTTGGGCTCAGTATGGACACAAAGCTCAAAGCAGATATCGCAGAGGCTGCCACTATAGCCGCGCTTTTAAAGAGGGGCTTCAGGGTACTAAAACCGGTAGGCGATAGGTTGCCTTACGATTTAGCGCTCGATGTGAACGGAAAGCTTCTTAAAATTCAGGTAAAAAGCGCCTGGCATTATAATGGCAGCTACACGGTTGATACCCGTAGAACAAAGACGAATCGCCGACGCATGGTAAGACAGCGCTACGGTGATAAAGACTTTGATTTTGCGATACTGTATCTCGACCGCTTGAATACGTTTTACGTGATGCCGATCTCGGCTTTTTCCGCTTATAAGAGCGGGATCAGCCTGGTGGAAACAGAAACAAGGCAGCGTAAACCGAAGTCTGCGGAATACAGAGAAAGATGGGATTTGTTGTCCAAGAGGGCTGTTCAGCCGGAAACGGCTGAATGATAACCTGTCAAACTCGGTGAAGCCTGAAATGGTAATACCGAGCCAAGCCCGCCGGAAGTCGGCGGGAAGGTGTAGAGACTAGACGGCAGGCATCCTAACGCGTTATGGCGAGGATGAAGATATAGTCCAGACTACAAAACCGCGGTAACGCGGTGCGGCGAAAGCCGTAGTAGGATGCATAACCCAAAGGTCGTCCGTTCGAATCGGACCCCCGCTACCATCCTTCGACGCGAAAAAGCCTCTCCGATCAATCTTAGAGAGGCTTTTTCTTGCTCAGGATGATGGTGAGCAAGCGAGCCGTAGTCTTCTCATGGGCAAGCGCGTCGAACCACAAATTCGGGGAAAACCTAAGGTTTTCCCCTTTAAAATTTCCTCTTTCCGTAAAGGAATCTCAATCAGGACAATGCGGTTTACTTAGCTTAAGAGAAGGGAAAAGTTTTCCCTCTCTTAAAATCTTATCCTCTTAAAAAGGAGTCGCCTGCCTGCCGGCAGGCTTCGCGACCTTATATTCTCAGGCAGAATAATGCGGAATTTCATAAATTGACAATTTAACGAGATAGGTGTATATCTAAAGTAATAACAATTATGCTATTTAAGTGTGGAGAGTATCCACAAAGGAGGCAGCATGAGGAAGTTCGCAGTATTGGTATTAGCGGTAGCGGTGGTGGTGACATTTGCCGTCCCGGCGTTCGCGGTGTGCCCATGCGCAAAACCGTGCGCGCCTTGCGCGGAAAAGAAGCCGTGCCCGACGTGCGGACAGCCGTGCAACATCATTCAGGATGCGGCGAACGCGATCGAGAAGATCGAGGCTCCGTCTCTGCCATGCCCGAAGCCTTGCAACAAGTGCAATAAGTAATAGACATTGTTACGCGACGTAATTAAAAAAGCGCTACTCATAATTCATGGGTAGCGCTTTTTTTATGATGGCCGCCGAAAAATACGGAGGTGATACATGATCATAGTATTGGGCATGATTGCCGCCTTGCTTCTCGCATGCTTGATATACTTGCAAAGGTTTATGCGGGAGATGGCGATTGTCGAGAGTGAATTGATCAAAGAACTCAGAGAGATAAAGGCTGTTTTGATAAAGATAAACGAGAAACAGCTGTAAGTCTATAATTAGAGAAGTAGGTCACCCTTCCTCCTTCGCTAAAGCTTCGGAGGACAGGTAAGGGTGACCTACATTGTGGATAACTATTTTTACCTGTTGATATGCACTACTTTCGCCGGAGGGAAGCCGTTAAAGTAGGTCGATGAGGCGTGCGAATAGGCGCCGATATTCTCCGCGTAGACGTAATCGCCGATCTCGAGCTCCGGAAGCTCCTCGGCGACCGAGATCGTGTCGAGCGCGTCGCAGGTCGGCCCGAAGGTCGCGCAGACCTTCTTCTCGCCGTCCTTGAACGCCTTGATCGGGTATGTGCAGTGGTCGAAGATGACGCCCGAGAACGTATGATAGACGCCGTCATCGATATAATAGCAGGTCTTGCCGTCCCGGACGGCCTTGCCGATGACCTTTGCGACGAGCGTTCCCGCGTCGGCCACCATGAAGCGCCCCGGCTCCGCCAGTATCTCTATATCCTTCGGAAAGAGCCGCTCGATCTCGGCGTTCAGTTTGCGGGCGAGGATCTTGAACGATTTTGATTTGTTGTCGTATTTGACCGGAAAACCTCCGCCGATATCGAGTATCTTGATCATGTGGCCGCGCGATTCCGACTCCCTGAATATCCCTGCCGAAAGCTGCAGCGCCTGCATGTAATTCTCGAAATTATTGCACTGGCTGCCGACATGGAAACTGATACCCTCGACGACCAGGCCTGCCTTGAATGCCTCCAGGATAAGATCGACCGCCTCACCCGGGTGCGCCCCGAACTTCGATGAGAGCTCGACCATCGAACCCGTGTTCGGCACCCGTATCCTCAGGCAGAGCCCCGCATGAGGGCAGTGGACCTTTATCTTGTGTAATTCCGCGATATTGTCGAACGTGACGAGCGGCTTGAACTGGTCGAGCTTGTGGAGCGTCTCGATCTGCTTTATCGTGTTGGCGTAGATGATCTTGTCCCAGATCCAGTCCTGGCGCTTCTTCGCCGGCATGTTCTTTATATTCTCGTAGACGATCATGAACTCGGGGAACGACGCGACGTCGAAGCTCGAACCGCACCTGTAGAGCGTGCGTACGATCTCGGGCAGCGAGTTGGCCTTGACGGCGTAGTAGGCCTGGACGCGCGGCAGGCTTTCCGTGAACTCGCGGTAGTTCTGTCTGATCCGGTCATGGTCGACGACGAAGACCGGCGTGCCGTGCCGCTCGGCTATCTTTTTAAGGCTCTCGAGGCGCTTCGGAAGGCGTTTTGACATTTTTTCGATTATCTCCCGGTTATGGTTTGAAGACGAAGTTCTGGAAACACCACACGTTCTTCGTGTCGAGCTTGTCTGCCCTGTTTTCCCTGAAGAATATCTGGTAGTTCGACAGCGGTGTCCAGTCCGACGCTACGGAGACGAAGTTACCGAGGTACGGCTTGGCGATCTTCAGGATGTAGTCGTGCGGAAGGTCGTCGGGCAGGAGGAGGCCCTTCTTTGGGTGCTCGATCATCCACATGGCTGCCGCCGTGACGCCGATGGCGACCTGCATCGTGGTGGCGTTCTGGTGGGGAACGAGCATCCTGGATTCTTCGATCGACAGGATGCTGCCCGTCCACCAGGAGTTGTATTTATGGCCCATGAGGAGGGCGCCGAGGATGTCCTCGCCGCCCGTGATCTCGTCGTTCATGATCCTCCACCTGGGCTGCAGATCATAGTTGCGGCACCTGAGCTCATGCAGGGAGGAGATCGTCTCGTGGCACGGCATGTATGCGTAGTGGACCGTGGGACGGTAGACCGCCTTTTTGCCTTTCCATACGGTGAGCCTGTCGGAGATGCCGAATGCCTCGCCGTGGCGGATGACCATGCCGACTATCTCCTGGTCCGGTATCCATGACCTGACCCAGGTGTTCATGCCCATCTGGGCGAGGAATATCTGGTTTTTCGGGCCGTATGACGGGGCATGCGCATTCTTCGGCATCTCTTTTTCATGGGTTCCCCAGCCCATCTCGGCGGGGGAGATACCTTCTTCGCGCAGTCCTTCGACCGACCATGTGCCGACGAATTCATCGACCTCTTTAGGTTTATTGGCTATCTGCGTGTCGCGCTCGCTGCAGTGGATCGTCTTGACGCCGAGTTCCATCGCAAGGTGCGGGAAATCCTTGTTCGCTACGAGCTTCTCCAGCGCCTTTACCGTCTTCTTCGGCGTCATCCTGTCCTTGATGCACCGTTCGGCGATATCGACGAGGCCCTGCTTGGTGAAGTGGGATATGAGGCCGGGGTTCGCGCCGTGGTCCAGGATCGCCGTCGTGTGGCTCGAGCCGTTCCATTTCGATACCATGGCGCGCAGGTTCATCTGCCGGTAGTAGAGCGACTTGCGCAGGGTGGTCTTGTTGTGGATGTCTGCGTAGGGGTCCCAATCCTCTACGGAGGTATTGATGTAGAGGACATTGTTGTCGTGGCACCACGTCACTATATCGATGCAGCCGATGTTCCAGCCGAGGTCTATGATGAGGCCGCCGGGACCCACATGCCTGGCCAGCTCCTGCGCCATGTTGATGGTCGTGATCTTCTCCTGGAAATATTTTACGCCCTTATCCGTCCATTCCTTGATGGCGGAGCGCTGGTCGACGAAGTCTATGACGGTGACATTCCCGTAGGGGATCTTTACGTGTTTGAAGAGGATGGGAAGCGTGCATTTTGAGACGGAACCGTAACCGATGACGAGGACATTCTTGTTGAACTCCGGCATTATGCTCTCCTTGCATTAAGGGCTTAAAAAAATTATCCACTGTAAACGATATCCATTTTAATTGATACGATAATCTATGTCAAGCATAACAAAGGTGAAATTTTTCGGCTTTCCGTGTACTCATGCCTTTTGAACACCCGCCTTTAATCTGAGCAAGCCCTTGCGGCCGGGGTACTTTGCGTGAATGCTCGCCCGGCCCCAGCGTGGCCGGGCTTCGCTCGGTAAAAGCCGCTCGCTCTTTTTGGCATGAAATTTAACACGGGCCAAAAAACCATGCCCGCTCGCGGCTTTTAACGTCCCGCTCAGCACCCCGGCCTCCGGGCTTGAGGGATTACAGCATGCGCCCAAAACTGCTACCCCTCCAGGTGCCGAAAAATTTCTGAAGGGAGGGCAGGTGAGCGAAAAGCGAACCTGCCCGATGAGAAGATATGAGCGAGCAAATTTTTGCGGGTGACGCGAGGTGGCCTTGAGAAGCGCACAAGCGAGCGCGGGATGGGGCAGTACAGACACCCGCCTGTCAGCTCATAAATTGTGAACCCCGCGCGAGCGCGGAGCATCGCAAGGGACACCGAGCGGCAGGACCCGCAAAAATTTAATCAAGGGTATGAAAATAGGATGGTTTTCTTTAATTGACACGCCTCTTTTTATACTATAAAATACTTACGCGTTAACGCAAGATAAGGTGCAAAGATGATACTACGATATTCACTGCCGCGGATGACCGCGATATGGAGCGAGGAGAACCGCTTCAGGAAGATGCTCGATGTAGAGATCGCCGCCTGCGAGGCGCTCGCCAAGCTCGGCACAATACCGAAATCGTCCCTGTTCCAGATCCAGAAAAAGGCCCGTTTTGACGTCGGCCGCATCGCGGAGATCGAGGCCCAGACGAACCATGACGTGATAGCGTTCATCAAATGCGTCTCCGAATACGTCGGGGACGACGCGAAATATATCCACATGGGGCTGACCTCAAGCGATGTCCTCGATACGGGCCTCTCGGTCCAGATGCAGGAGGCATGCGATATCCTGATCGACGGCGTCAAGAAGCTGATGCGCATCCTGAAGGGCAAAGCGACCCGCCACAAGAAGACGATCATGATAGGGCGCACCCACTCGGTCCACGCGGAGCCGATGACGTTCGGCCTCAAGATGGCCCTGTACTATGACGAGATGGCGCGTAACCTCGAGCGGCTTAAGAGAGCGCGCGAGATCGTGTCGGTCGGCAAGATATCCGGGGCCGTCGGCACCTACGCCAATATCGACCCTTCGGTCGAATCATACGTCTGCAGGAAGCTGGGACTGAAGGCCGCGCGCATATCGACGCAGATCCTGCAGCGCGACCGCCACGCCGAATTCCTGACCGCGATAGCGATCACCGGGACCTCGCTCGAGAAGTTTGCCACCGAATTCCGGAACCTGCAGCACACCGAGATCGGCGAGGTTGAGGAATATTTCTCGAAGGACCAGAAGGGCTCGAGCGCGATGCCGCACAAGAAAAACCCGATCATGTGCGAGCGCATCTGCGGCCTGGCGCGCATCCTGCGGGCCAACTCTATCGCGGGGATGGAGGACATGGTCCTCTGGCACGAGCGCGACATATCGCATTCGTCGGTCGAGCGCGTGGTGCTGCCGGATTCGACGATACTGCTCGACTACATGTTGAACAAATTTATGGATATCGCCAGCCACCTCGTCGTGAACGAGGCCAGGATGCTTGAGAACCTGCACAAGTCCGGCGGCGTCGTATTCTCGGGCAAGCTCCTGCTGGCGCTGATCGGCAAGGGCCTGACGCGGGATGAGGCCTACGACAAGGTCCAACAGGTGGCGTTCGCGGCCCGGCGGGATAATACCGATTTCAAGACGGCGCTTTTCAGGGATGACGGCATCCGATCGGTACTCTCGGTCGGCGAAATAGGGGACGTATTCGATTTCAAATATCACCTGAAGAACGTCGACAGGATATTCAGGCAGGTGGGGATATAGAGGAGATGCCTACCATGACGGATAAGCCGCTGCTTACAACCAATTTTACGGGTATAGAGCTGTTTAGGAGAGGAAAAGTCAGGGATGTCTATGATCTGAAGGATAAGCTTTTGGTGGTATCGACCGACAGGATATCCTGCTTCGATGTAGTCCTGCCGACAGGCATACCGCGCAAGGGCGAGGTCTTGACGCAACTCTCCCTGTTCTGGTTTGACCTCACCAAGGATATCATCGCCAATCATTTTATTTCAGCCGACGTCTCGGGATACCCGAAAGAATTGCAAAAATACGCGGATATCCTGAAAGGCCGGTCGATGCTGGTAAAGAAGGCAAAGACGGTCCCTGTTGAATGCGTCGTGCGCGGCTACCTTTCCGGATCGGGCTGGAAGGAGTATCGACAGAGCCGCTCCATCTGCGGAGTAAAACTGCCGGACGGCCTGCGTGAATCCGACAAGCTTCCGGAGCCTATCTTTACTCCGTCCACGAAAGAGGACGTAGGGCACGATATCAACGTCTCGCAGGAATATGTCGAGAAGCAGCTTGGGAAGGACGTGACCGGCAAGCTCAGCCAGACCAGCATTGCCTTATACAAGAAGGCAAGCGAGTATGCGGCATCAAAAGGCATCATCATCGCCGACACAAAATTCGAGTTCGGCGTATATGAGGATACGATAATACTTATCGACGAGATCCTGACTCCGGATTCGTCCCGTTTCTGGCCCAAGGACGAATATAAGCCGGGCGGGCCGCAGCCGAGCTTTGATAAACAATTCGTGAGAGATTATTTAGAGACGCTTACCTGGGATAAGACGCCTCCCGGTCCCGAGCTTCCCGATGAGATAGTGCGGAAGACAAGCCAAAAATATCTGCAAGCCCTTACGATGATCTCAGGCAAGGCATTGGTCTAGAAAAATGAGAATAACCTACAGATCCGCAGGCGTCGATATCGACAAGGCGAACCTGCTCGTAAAGGATTATAAGCGCTTCGCGAGATCGACCGCCACAAAGGGCGTCGTGAGCGATGTCGGCAGCTTCGGCGCGCTCTTCAGGCCCTGCCTGAAGGGGTTCAAAGACCCGCTCCTCGTCTCGTCGACCGATGGTGTCGGGACGAAGCTCAAGTTGGCATTCCTCGCGGACAGGCACGACACGGTCGGCATAGACCTCGTCGCGATGAGCACCAACGACATCCTGTGCTCGGGAGCGGAGGGGCTCTTCTTCCTCGATTACATCGCCACCGGCACAATACGCTCAAGCGTCATGCGGGACATCGTGAAGGGGATCGCCGACGGATGCCGCGAAGCGGGATACGCCCTCGTGGGCGGCGAGACGGCCGAGATGCCGGGCATGTACGCCGAGGGCGAATACGACCTGGCGGGATTTGGCGTCGGCATCGTTGACAGGCGCGACGTGATCGACGGATCGTCGACACGCCTCGGCGACGCGGTCCTGGGGCTCGAATCGAGCGGCCTGCACTCGAACGGCTACTCGCTCGTCAGAAAAGCGCTGAACGAGCGGGAACTCAAGGTCCACATGACGGAGCTTTTGCGGCCGACGCGCCTCTATGCGAAGAGCGTCCTCGCGCTGAAGAAAAAAGTCACGATCAAAGGCATCGCCAACATCACCGGCGGCGCGTTCTACGACAAGATACCGCGGGTCATACCGAAGGGCATGGCCATCGAGATCGATAGGTCCGCGTGGAAGCCGCTGCCGATATTCTCCGTGATAAAGAAGGCCGGTAACATCGACGACAGGCAGATGTACCGGACGTTCAATATGGGCATCGGCATGGTCCTCGTGATAGCCCGGCGCGACATCGACAGGGCGCAGGGGCTGCTGCGCCGCGGGGGCCTCAGATCCCATGTCATAGGAAGGGTGATAAAAGGCAGCAGGCAGGTCGAGATTATTTGACGCTAAATTGTAGTAAAAAGTAAAAGGTAAAAAGTAAAGAGTAAACGGCGATTTCTAATTCAAATTACTTTTTACTGACGCAAGGCAGGAGTTTATGCGAATATTGCTGATAGGATCCGGCGGCAGGGAACACGCGCTCGCCTGGAAGATCGCGCAGAGCAAGAAGTGCGAAAAACTCTATGTCGCGCCGGGTAACGACGGCATGTTCAAGGTCGCGGAGCGCGTGAATATCAAAGCGGACGACATCAACGGCCTTGTTAAATTCGCGAAAGAAAAGAAGATAAGTCTCACGGTTGTGGGGCCCGAGGTGCCGCTCGTGGCCGGCATCGTCGATGCCTTCCAGAAGGAGGGCCTGCGGATATTCGGCCCGACGAAGGAGTGCGCGCTTCTCGAGGGCAGCAAGGTATTTGCCAAGGAATTCATGAGGAGGACAGGCGTACCGACCGCCGATTTCAGGGTATTCGAAAAATATGACGAGGCGGCCGGGCACATCGAGTCCCGGAAGCTGCCATGTGTGATCAAGGCTGACGGGCTGGCGGCCGGGAAGGGCGTCGTCGTGTGCAGGGTGATCGACGATGCCAGGTCCGCGCTGAAAGCGATCATGGTCGACAGGATATTCGGCGATGCCGGCAGCAGGGTGATCGTCGAAGACTGCCTCGTGGGCGAGGAGGCGTCGATCATCGTCATAGCGGACGGCAAGTTCGTGGTGCCGCTTGCCTCGAGCCAGGACCATAAGAGGGTCTTCGACGGCGACAAGGGCCCGAACACGGGCGGCATGGGGGCGTATTCGCCGGCGCCGATCATCACCGACGAGGTATTCAGGAAGATAATGGACACGGTCATCGGCCCGGTCATACGGGGCCTCGCGGCGGAGGGCAAGGCCTTTAAGGGAGTGCTCTATGCGGGGATCATGATGACCGATAAGGGGCCGTTCGTCCTCGAGTTCAACACGCGGTTCGGCGACCCCGAGACGCAGGCGATCATGCCGCGCCTGAAGAGCGACCTCGTCGACGCGATCGAGCATGCGATCGATGGGAAACTCGAGAATTACAAGCTCGAGTGGGATACGAGGCCGTGCGTCTCGGTCGTGGTATCGGCCGGCGGGTATCCCGCGGCTTTCACGAAGGGGGAAGAGATAAAGGGGCTGGAGGAGGCGGAGAAGATGAGGAATGTCGTCATCTTCCATGCGGGCACGAAACTGGGCCGGCGCGCCTCGGACGGCCATAACCTTTTCATAACGAACGGCGGCCGGGTACTGAACGTGACTGCGCTCGGGATAGATTATAAGAACGCGATCGACCTTTGTTACACGGCGGTCAGGATGATCCATTTCGAGAAGATGCATTACCGGACGGATATAGGGTACAGGGCGGTAAAGTAGTCAACAGTCGACTAAACCATTGTTTACAAGGAGCCATATGTCCAAAAAACCACTCGTAGCGATCATCATGGGGAGCGATTCCGACCTGCCGGTCATGAGGGAGGCGTCGAAGGTATTTGACGAGCACAAGGTCCCGTATATGGTCAGGATACTTTCCGCTCACCGCTGTCCGGAAGATACCGGAAAATTCGCACAAGGCGCGCGAAAAGCGGGCCTTAAGGTCATCATCGCGGGCGCCGGCGGCGCGGCGCACCTCGCCGGTGTCGTCGCGAGCTTCACGACGCTGCCGGTCATAGGCGTCCCGATGGAGACCAAAGAGCTTAAAGGGATAGATTCGCTCTTCTCGATAGTCCAGATGCCGTCCGGCATTCCGGTCGCGACGGTGACGATCGGCAAGGCGGGCGCAAAGAATGCGGCCATTCTCGCGCTGCAGATCCTTAGCCTGAGCGACAAGAGGCTCGAAAAAAGCCTCGACGTTTTTAAACGGTCGCTCGTCGAGGGCGTGAGGAAGAAGAACCGCAGCCTCAAGGCCTGATGCGTTCATCGAAAAGTGTCGTATTGAAGGTGGACCCCCGCAGGCCCAATGCCGCCGCGATTGCATGCGGCGCCAGAATACTGCGCCAGGGCGGGCTGGTTGGTTTTCCGACCGAGACCGTGTACGGGCTGGCGGCGAACCGCGCCGATGCTGCGGCGATAGCCAGATTATACAGCGTCAAGAAGCGCTCCAGGGGCAAGCCGCTCACCGTCCACATATCGGACGTTGCGATGATACGAAAGATGCGTTGCCGCATGACGAAGAGCGCGAAGGCCCTTGCGGAAAATTTCTGGCCCGGCCCGCTTACTATGGTGCTGCGCTCACGAAACGGCGAGAAGATAGGCTTCAGGATGCCGGCCAATAAGGTCGCGCTCCGGCTGATCGCGGCGTCGAAGGTGCCGGTGGTCGCGCCGAGCGCCAACCTGAGCGGCACAAGGCCGCCGACGAGCGCGGCTGCCGTGCTGAAAGGCCTCGGCGGGAAGATAGACCTGGTCCTCGACGGCGGCCGCACGGCGGTGGGCATCGAATCGACGGTTATCGATGTAAGTGTGAGCCCCGCCGTCATCCTGCGGGAAGGCGCAATCAAAGCCCGGGCGCTCGCGAAATTTATCGATATCGCATGACAAACCAGAAAAAAATGATCAGTTCGATCCTGTTCATCTGCACCGGTAATTCCTGCCGGTCCGTCATGGCCGAGGCCCTGATGCGCAAGAAGCTTTACGAACTCGGCAACGACAGGGCGCAGGTCTCGTCCGCAGGGGTGGCGGTCTTTGGCGGTGTTCCCCCGACCGACGAAACGATAGCGGTCATGCGGGAGGAGGGAGCCGACGTCTCCGGTTCCAGGACGAAGAAGGTCACCCGCGACATGATAAAGAATGCGGACCTCATCCTCGTGATGGAGCCGGCGCATAAGGACGAGATATTGGTTCTTGACCCGCAGGCGTCGGGAAAGACGTTCCTGCTGAAGGAATATAAGAACCCCTCGAAGGTCATGCCCGAAGGGTTCGGCGTCCATGATCCGATAGGGATGCCTGTCGAGAAATACAGGACAACGCGCGACGAGATAAAGAAGGAGATAGAAAGGATCGCACAAGAAATATGAACCCCGCCCTTCCTGGATACAGTAGATGCAGGGTGCGGTGGGGTAAATAAAGGAGGAAGGGTGGGGTGAAGATCGCGATTGGAAGCGACCACGGCGGTTACGAATTGAAGAAGGACGTGATGGGGTTCCTGAAAGCTGAGGGGTATGAGGTGCTCGATTACGGCACCCACTCCAAGGATTCCTGCGACTATCCCCTGATCGGGTTCGAGGTGGCACAGGCGGTCGGCGAAGGCAAGGCAGAGCGGGGAGTCCTGATATGCAAGACCGGCGTGGGGATGAGTATCATCGCCAATAAGGTCCACGGCGTCCGGGCGGCGGCAGTCTACGATGTCGACATGGCGAAATCATCGCGCGAGCATAACGACTGCAACGTCCTGGTGCTTGCCGCACACTATACCAATACCAGGAAATCCATGGAGATACTGAAGATCTGGCTTGCCACCGAACATTCCGAAGAGCGCCACGTGCGGCGGGTAAACCAGATAAAGGATATAGAGTCAAAGCTGAAGGGGCGTTAAGATGGGAAGCCTGAAAAAGTCCGATCCGGAAATTTACGACGCGATCCTGAACGAAACGAAGCGTGAACACGAGAACCTCGAGCTCATCGCGAGCGAGAACTTCGTCAGCGAGGAGGTCCTCGAGGCGCAGGGATCCGTCCTGACCAACAAGTATGCCGAGGGTTACCCGCACGCGCGGTGGTATAACGGCTGCCATAACGTCGATATCGTCGAGCAGCTCGCCATCGACCGCGCCAAAGAGATCTTCGGCGCCGAGCATGTCAACGTCCAGCCGCACTCCGGCACGCAGGCGAACATGGTCATATACTTCGCGATGCTCTCCCCGGGCGATACGGTGCTCGCGATGGACCTTGCCTGCGGAGGGCATCTCTCGCACGGCCATCCGCATAATTTCTCGGGCAAGTTCTACAAGATAGTACCGTACGGCGTCAGCCGCGAGACTGAGATGCTCGACTACGACCAGATAGAGGCGCTGGCGAAAGAGCACCGGCCGAAGATGATACTGGCCGGCGCGTCCGCGTACCCGCGGTTCCTCGACTTCAAGGCCTTCCGCCGGATAGCCGACGCGGTCGGCGCATTCCTGTTCGTCGATATCGCCCACATCGCGGGGCTGGTGGCCGCCGGGCTGCATGAAAACCCGATCGAGTATGCCGAGTTCGTCACGTCGACCACGCACAAGACGATGCGCGGGCCCCGCGGCGGGTTCATCATGTGCAGGAAAGAGTTCGGCAAGAAGATCGACTCCGAAGTCTTCCCGGGCCTGCAGGGCGGGCCGCTGATGCACGTGATAGCCGCGAAGGCGGTCTGTTTTAAGGAGGCGCTCCGGCCCGAATTCAAGGAATACCAGAAGCAGATACTGAAGAACTGCACGGCGCTCTCCGACGAGATGGCACGGCTCGGCTACAGGATCTGCGCCGGCGGGACCGATACGCACCTCTTCCTCGTCGATCTTACGGGCAAGAATATAACGGGCAAGGAAGCGGCCGCGGTTCTCGACAAGGCCAGCATCACGGTGAACAAGAACCTGATACCGTATGATAAACAGTCCCCGTTCGTCGCCAGCGGCATCAGGATCGGCACGCCCGCCGTCACGACGCGCGGCATGAAAGAGGACGACATGCGGACGATCGCGCGCCTGATCGACAAAGTGCTGTCTAATCCTGCCGATGAAAAGACAGCCATCCTCGTGCGCCAGGATGTCAAGAAGCTCGTCGACAGGTTCCCACTCTATAGTGATCTTATAAAGAGGCTCGGCAAAGAATGAGACGCAATACGCAATACGCAAGACGCATCACGCATCACGACAAACGGCCAAGCTGGGACGAATATTTTCTCGGCATCGCGGATCTTATCTCTAAACGTTCAACCTGCTTAAGGCGCAGCGTAGGAGCCGTTCTTGTCAAGGACAAGAGGATACTGGCCACCGGCTATAATGGCGCGCCGAGCAGGATCAAGCATTGCAGCGAGGTCGGCTGCATCCGCGAGAAGCTCCATGTCCCGTCCGGTGAGCGCCACGAGCTCTGCAGGGGGCTCCACGGCGAGCAGAACGCGTTCCTCCAGGCCGCGCTCCACGGCACGTCCGTGAAGGATGCTACCCTCTATTCTACGACGCAGCCCTGCATCATCTGCGCGAAGATGCTGATCAATGCCGGTATCAGGGAGATCGTGATACGCGGCGATTATCCCGATAAGATGTCGAAGGACCTGCTCAAAGAGGCTAAGGTCAAGGTCCGGATAGTAAGGTAAAATTTTTCGGCTCTTCAGGGCGTTTACTTTCGGAAGGTGCCTCCGCTCGTCGTCCTTCGACTTTGCTCAGGACGACCCTGAGCCTGCCGAAGGGTCGTTCGCTCGGATTAGCCATCCTCGCTCACTGTCGTTAAAATTTCGATGGTAAAGCCTGGATCGGCATACGGTATCGAAATTTTAAAGATTCGCTCCGGCACGCATCCGAAAGTTCCGCCACTCGAGAAGCCGAAAAACTTTCGAGAAGAGGGTGGTGTGAAGTTGAAGGGGAAAGCGGGTAACGGAGGGGAGATATATGAAAAGACCTCTTGGGGTAACGATATTAGGCAGTCTGAATAGAATACTTTTTGGAGTGATAGGTTTTTTAATGGGTGTATTTAGCCTGATTTCATATTTTACCGGATATAAAGCCGAGGTCTATTCTAAAATGGGCTCACCTTTGATGATAAAAGTGGGCCTTATCGGTATGCTTATGATGTCATTGATCTATATGATTACAGGACATGGTGTTTTGAAATTAAAAGAAAAGGCGAGATTGGGAACAATATATTTT
>CAYGRZ010000022.1:0-25626 GCA_964352425.1 uncultured Planctomycetia bacterium
GGGCTTGCTCCTCCTACTTCATCCAGGGCATCATTTTTCTAAGGTCCTGCCCGACCTTCTCTATCGGATGATTATCCCCGTCCTTGAGCAGCTTGTTGAAATTCGGCCTGCCCAGCTCATTCTCCTTGATCCACTCCCTGGCGAACTTGCCGGAGACGATCTCTTTGAGCATCTTCTGCATGGCCTTGCGCGTCTTGCCGGTGATGATGCGCTTGCCCCGCGATATATCGCCCCAGCAGGCCGTATTGGAGACCCCGCGCCTCATGCCGCTGATGCCCCTCTCCTGGATGAGGTCGGTGATGAGTTTGAGCTCATGCAGGACCTCGAAGTACGCTATCTCGGGCTGGTAACCGCCCGCAACGAGCGTATCGAAACCCGCCATGATGAGCTCGCTCGCCCCGCCGCAGAGCACCGCCTGTTCGCCGAAGAGGTCGGTCTCGGTCTCTTCGGGGAATGTTGTTTCGATGACGCCGGCGCGCGTGCCGCCAATGGCCTTCGCGTACGCGAGCGCGATCTTCATGGCATTGCCCGTCGCGTCCTGGTGCACGGCGACGAGGCACGGAACGCCCTTACCCTCTTCGTACATCTTGCGCACCAAGGCGCCCGGCCCTTTCGGAGCGACCATGATGACGTCGATCTTCTTTGACGGCTTTATCTGCTTAAAGCGGATATTGAAGCCGTGCGAAAAGAGGAGGGCCTTGCCCTTCGTCATATTCTTGGCTATGGAATCTTTATACACCTTGGCCTGGACGTGGTCTTCGGTCAATATCTGGACGATGTCGGCCTGCTTCGAAGCCTCGTCCGCCGGGACGGGGTTGAACCCGTCTTGCTTTGCCTGCTCGAAATTTTTTGAGCTCGGCAGCTCGCTCACGATAACGTCCACGCCGGAATCCCTCAAATTGAGGCTCTGCCCGCGGCCCTGGATACCGTATCCGATGACCGCTACCTTCTTGCCTTTCAGAAGGTCGAGATCCGCGTCCTTGTCATAGTAGATCTTTGCCATTTTTGCTGCTCCTTTCAAATTTGCGTGCAAACTTAATCCTTCGCACTATTTACTCATTCACCTCGGGCTTACCGTCAGCCCTCAGTCCCCTGTCGCTCTTATCCATCGCGACCCTGCCGGTTCTCACCACCTCGATGATACCGAACGGCCGCAGGAGCTCGAGGAGCGTCTTCACCTTCGTCTGATCTCCCGTCGCCTCGACGCACAGCGACCTGGAGCCGGCGCTTTCTATCTTCGCGCCGCAAGACTCGACCGCCTCGAGGACCTGGCCCCTCGTCTTCGGCGTAATAGCCACCTTTACGAGGATAAGTTCCCTGTCGAGGAAATCGCCTTCCTTGTAATCGACGACCTTTATGACGTCGATCAGCTTATTGAGCTGCTTCTTTATCTGCTCGAGCGTCTTGTCGTCGCCTTCGGAGACGATCGTCATGCGGGAGACGGCCGGGTCTTCCGTCTCACCGACCGCGAGCGACGATATATTGTATCCCCGCGCGCTGAAGAGCCCGGATATACGGGCCAGGACGCCGAACTTATTCTCGACCAGCACTGAAATAGTGTGTCTCATGCCATACCGCCTATCATTCTGTTGATCGCCTCGCCCGCGGGAACCATCGGGAAGACGTTCTCCTCCTGCTCGACGCGGAAATCCATGAACACGGTGTTGTTTATCGCCAGCGCCTTTTCGATCGCGCCCCGCACCTCTTCCTTCTTCGTGATCTTCATGCCCACCGCACCATAGCTCTCTGCGAGCTTCACGAAGTCGGGCTGCGTGCCCTCGAGGCACGTGTAGGAGTACCTCCTCTTATAGAAGAGTTCCTGCCACTGGCGCACCATCCCGAGGTAACAGTTGTTCAGGATCGCGACCTTGACCGGCAGCTTGTTCGCCACCGCGGTCGCCAGCTCCTGGATGTTCATCTGGATGGAACCGTCGCCGGCGATATCGAAGACCGGCACGCCGGGCCTGCCCAGCGCCGCGCCGATCGCGGCCGGGAAGCCGTATCCCATCGTCCCGAGGCCGCCGGACGAGAGCATCGTCCTGGGCTTAACGAATTTGTAATACTGCGCGGTCCACATCTGGTTCTGGCCGACCTCGGTGCAGATGATCGCCTCGCCTTTCGTCGCCTCGCAGATCTGCTCCACAACGTATTGCGGCCGCAAGGCCCCGTCGTCCTTATATTTGAGCGGATACGTCTTTTTCCATTCGGCGATCTGCTTGAGCCACGCCGCGGTATCGGGTTTCTTCACATATTTGATCAGCTCCTGCAGGACTGATCTCGCGTCGCCGACTATCGGGATATCCACGTCGACCGTCTTCGACACGCTCGCGGGATCGATGTCAATATGGATGATCTTCGCATGCGGCGCGAACGCTTCAACTTTCCCCGTCACCCTGTCATCGAATCTCGCGCCGACCGATATGATGAGGTCGCAGTCCATGATCGCGTGGTTGGCGTAGGCGGTGCCGTGCATGCCGAGCATCCCGAGGGAAAGCTCGTTCGTGCCGTCGAACGCCCCCAGTCCGAGGAGCGTCATCGTCACCGGGATCTCGTTCGTTATCGCGAGGCCCGTCACCTCTTCCGCGGCATTCGACAGTATGACCCCGCCGCCGACATACAGGATCGGCTTCTTCGATTCGGATATCGCCTTTGCGGCCCTCTTGATCTGGCCGGGATGGCCCTCATACGTCGGCTTGTAGCCGCGTATCTCGACCTTTTCCGGATAATGAAATTCCAGCTCCTGCTGCTGTATATCGACCGGCAGGTCTATGAGGACGGGCCCCGGCCTTCCGGTCGAGGCTATATGAAATGCCTCTTTCACGATCCGCGCAAGGTCCTTGATGTCCTCGACGAGGTAGTTGTGCTTGGTGATGGGCCTGGTGATGCCGGTGATATCGGCCTCCTGGAAAGCATCGTTACCGATAAGGAACGACTTCACCTGCCCCGTGATCGCCACCATCGGTATCGAATCCATGTACGCCGTCGCGATGCCGGTGACGAGATTGGTCGCGCCCGGACCCGACGTCGCCAGGCAGACGCCGACCTTGCCGGTCGCGCGCGCGTAGCCGTCGGCCGCGTGTGCCGCCGCCTGCTCGTGCCGCGTCAGGATGAACTTTATCGGCGCGTCGTACAACGTATCGAAAATGGGCAGCACGACGCCGCCCGGATAGCCGAACATGACTTCGACGTTCTCTTTCTTCAGGCACTCGATCAGTATTTGCGCACCGTTTATTTTCATCGTAAACACCTTGGTTAGGGTCTTAGGGTCGTGGGGTCTTAGGCTATATTTTTCTAAACCCTATGACCCTACACTACTAAACCCTACGCCCCCAACACCGCTCCTTCACTCGCAGATCCCACCGCTTTCGCGTACCGCGCCAGATACCCTTCCGTTTCCTTCGGCTCGGGCGCCTTCCATTTCGCGAGGCGCTCTTGTATCTCGGCGGAGCTTACGCTCAGCTCGAGCTTCCTGGCCGCGATATCGATAATGATCTCATCGCCTTCCTGCACTATCGCGATCGGGCCGCCGGACTGCGCCTCAGGCGCGATATGGCCTATGCACGGCCCTTGCGTCCCGCCCGAGAACCGGCCGTCCGTGATCAACGCAACGTCATCGGCGAGCCCCATGCCGACGATAGCCGCAGTCGGCGAGAGCATCTCCCGCATCCCTGGGCCGCCCTTCGGCCCTTCGTAGCGGATGACCACGCAGTCGCCCTTCTTGATCTTGCCGGCCATGATCGCCTGCATTGCGAGCTCTTCCGAATCGAAGACGCGGCACTTGCCTTTGAATTTCATCATCGCCTCGGAGACCGCGGTCTGTTTTATGACCGCACCCTCAGGGGCGAGGTTACCCTTCAGGACCGCGATGCCGCCTTCCATATGGTAAGCATTCTTATAGTCGCGTATCACGTTCTCGTCGAGTATCTGGGCTTCGTTGGCGATCTGGCTTATGAGCTTGCCGCTCGAGGTCATGACGTCGCTCAGCTGGTTCTTCATGCGCTTCATGATGGCCGGGATGCCGCCGGCGGACTCGAGGTCCTCCATGAAATGCTCGCCGCCCGGTAATATATTCGTGATGTGCGGCGTCGCCTTCGATATCCTGTCGAACATCTCCAGCGGGATATCGACGCCGAACTCTTTGGCCACCGCCATGATGTGCAGGACCGTATTCGTCGAGCCGCCGAGCGCCATATCGACCTTGATGGCGTTCTCGAACGCCTCTTTGCGGCAGATGGTGCGGGGCAGGACGTTGCGCTTCACGAGACTCACTATCTTCTCGCCCGACTCCTGGGCGATCCTGTCTTTCTTCGCCGAGACCGCGAGAGCGGTCGCGCATCCGGGAACGCTCATCCCGAGAGCCTCGGTCACGCACGCCATCGAATTGGCCGTGTAGAGCCCCTGGCAGGAGCCCGCGCCGGGGCACGCGCACATCTCAAGCGATGCAAGCTCTTCCAGCGAGATATCGCCCTTCTTGCAGCGGCCGACCGCCTCGAACGTATCCTTGACCAGCGAAAGGCGCCTGCCTTTCAGGTTACCACTCAACATCGGCCCCGCAGTCACGACGATGGCCGGGACGTTGAGCCGACCGACTGCCATCAGCATGCCGGGCGTGATCTTGTCGCAATTGGTGAGACACACGAGGCCGTCGAGGCAATGGGCCTTCATGACGCATTCTATCATATCGGCTATGAGCTCGCGCGAGGCCAGTGAATACCGCATCCCCGTATGGCCCATGGCGATGCCGTCACAGATACCGGGAACACCGAAGAGGAATGGGACACCGCCCCCTGCCGCTATACCGCGCTCGATGAAACGTTCCAGCCTCGGCATGTGGATATGGCCGGGGATGAGGTCCGTCCGCGAGGTGACAACGCCAATAAATGGCTTGGCCATGTCCTCTTTGGATATGCCGGTGGCATATAAGAGGCTGCGGGCACCCGCCCGTTCAATGCCTTTTTTGATCTTGTCGCTGCGCATAAATCACTCTCCTGAATTTTGTCCTTTCTAAGGAACTATAATAGAATCGTCGTAAAATTATAGTATAATATAGCCTATACTGTCAAATGAATAATCCCGCCCTCCTGCAATAAGGGCGGGACATAAAACAAGCCCCTATTGAGTTAACAATAGGGGCCTTTTTCTAACTAACTGTATTTACAATGGTTACAACGCTCTGAGGACCTCCGCCTCCATCTTTTAGTACTTGTAGACGCGAGGGACGCGGTTGGAGATGCCGCAGACGACTTCGTAGGCTATGGATTCTGCCAGGCGGGCGAGGTTTTCTGCCCTGATCTCGTCAAGGCCCTGCTTGCCGATAAGGACGACTTCGTCGCCCACCTTGACGCCGCTTATCGAGCCAAGGTCTATCATGGTCTGGTCCATCGTGACCTTGCCGATGACGCGGGCGCGCTGGCCCTTGACGAGGACCTCCCCTTTATTGGAGAGCTTCCTGCCGTAACCATCCGCGTAGCCTATCGGGAGGGTGGCGATGCGCGTCTGTTTCTGCGTTATGAAGGTCCGGCCGTAGCTGATGGCGCGGCCGGGAGGGGCGTCCTTTATGAAGACGATCTTCGTCTTTAAAGAAAGGGCGGGTTTTAATTTTATCAGTTTCGGGAACGTGTGCTTGGGATACATGCCGTAGATGATGAGCCCGGGCCGGACAAGGTTCAAATGCGAGCGCTTGAAATCGACGGTCGCGATGGAATTGGCCGCGTGTTTCAAGGGTATCTTAATCCAGTTCTTCTCCAGCTCCGAGAGGAGCTTCTCGAACGCTTCGATCTGGTAGGTGGTAAAGAAGTCGTCGCGGCCGGCGCTCGAGAAGTGCGTGTAGATGCCTTCGAGGGTAACCCCCTTCTCGGCAGAAACCTTCTTCACAAAGGCAAGCGCTTCTTCGTGCCAGACGCCGACGCGGCCCATCCCCGTGTCGACCTTGATGTGGACCTTGAGCCTGCGGCCGTCTTTAGTCTCCTGTCTGATCGCGTCAAGGAGGTCATCGCCGCAGAGGGTGAGCGTGATATCTTTCGCGACCGCGACGCCCACCTCGCCCGGCAGTACCGAGCCTAAGATGAGCACCGGCGCCGTTATGCCATGGTCGCGCAGGCGCACCGCCTCGTCCGTCGTGGCGACACCGAGGTAATCGACCCCGGCGCGCTCGAGGACGCTCGATACCTCGACGGTACCGTGGCCGTAGGCATTCGCCTTGACGACGGCCATGATATGGATGTCCTTGCCGACCGTCTTACGCACCTGGCGGTAATTATATTCTATCGCCTTCAGATCTATTTCCGCCCACGTCGGGCGGTGGTGCGTGTGGATGACGCCGCTGCGTGTGGTGACTGCCAGTTCTTGCATCGTTATCTTCCCGTAATATCACATTCGCGTGAATATAAATACAGCGGCTCGAGGTCCTCGACGCTTACGAACTTCTTTCTGTTAACATACCCGAGGCCGAGAGCGCCGACGGCTTCCGGTTTCGGATGCCAGGACAGCGTCGCGACCTTCGCGCCGGGACGCATCGCCGCGGCGCGCTCCGCGAAATCGCCTAAAAAGGCTATCCTCTCGTAGCGTTCCAGTTTATTCAGAAGATCCGGAAGCGGAAGGAGCAGGTACTTCGAAAGTTTCCTGACCGTCTGGCCGTCCGAGCGGTAGATGCACGCATAGACCTTGCCTTTGCGCGCGTCCAGTACCGTACATAGTATACCACAAATTCTGCGTCCGTTCTCGGCTATGGCGTCCAGCGTCGGCACGGCCACGATCGGCGCCTTCGTCACAAAGGCCAGTCCTTTGATCGTCGCCACACCGATGCGCAGGCCCGTGAACGAGCCCGGCCCGACGCTCACGGCAAATACGCCTATCTTCGCGAGGCCCAGGCGCGCTTGTGTAAGGCATGAGTCTATCGTCGGCATGAGGAGGCTCGAATGGCTGCGCGGCACCTTCCTGTGGACGCGCGAAAGCACCTTCCGGCCGTCCATGACGGCGACGCTCAGGTAATCGGTTGAAGTATCTATGGCGAGTAACTTCATATATCGTTAAGGTACAAATTACAAAGTACAAACAAAGAACAAAGTCGAAATTGCAACAGTCAAAACGTTTTGACTTTGTAGTTTTGACTTTGTCTGTAATTTGTTCTTTGTATTCTGTTCTTTGGCTTATATTTTATTTCTATTTTTCTGCTATTCTCTCCCACAACCGCTAACGTGACCTCTATATATTTCTGCGGTAATAGCTTCCTGATCTTGTCCGCCCATTCTATCACGGTGACGCCGTCCCCGTAAAAATACTCTTCGTAGCTTTCCGCGTCGAGGATATTCGTCGTAGTAAGGCGGTACAGGTCGAAATGGTACAGCGGGAGCCTGCCCTTGTACTCCTTGATCAGGACGAAGGTCGGGCTGTTGACATACCGCGGATTCTTCACGCCGAGGCCTTTGGCGATCCCCTTCGTGAACACCGTCTTGCCTGCGCCCAGATTTCCGACGAGCGCGACGACATCACCGCGTTTCAGCGTCTTCGCAAGCCGCGCGCCCGTCTCTATCGTCTCTTCAACGCTCTTTGATATCATAATAGATAATACTGAATGACAAATGTCAAAGCACAAATAACAATTGAATAACAAAGTTTTAAAATTTAAACTTGTTTTGTCATTCGGATTTTGTCATTTGACATTGACTAAAAATGCAAATACCCCTTAGCATTGAGGCGCCTCTTTTTCCCATTTTCCATAACTAAAATATATCCATCACTCTTCCCTGTGACCTCTCCTATCAGCGTGACCGGCGTCTTCATCCGCGCGAGCTCCGTCTTAAAGAAGCGCCTCGCCTCGGGCGCGCTCATCGTGAACAGAAGCTCAAAATCCTCTCCGTCTGAGAGCGCTTTCCCGAATGAATCCGCCTCATCCGATACCGGTATCAGGCTCTGGTGTATCCGTGCGCCGACGCCGCTGGCATCCAGTATCCGCCAGAGATCCAGAAGCAGTCCGTCGGTCACGTCTATCATCGCGCTCAACTTGAATTTCTTTACAAGAGAGCGCGCCTCGTCCAGCCTCGGCATGAAGGTAAGGTGTTTTCCTTTAATGGAACCGCCGATAGCGCCGGTCACGAGAATAAGGTCGCCCGGTTTCGCGCCGCAGCGCATCACGAGGTTCTTCCGCTCGACCTCACCGATCAATGAAACGTCGAGAGCTATCTTCTTCGAGCGGCATGTATCGCCGCCGACCAGGTTGATGCCGAACGTATCGGCAAGCGCCCTCATGCCCTTGTAGATACCGTCCGCGTACGAGACGGGAAGCCCGGGATCGATCGCGCACGAGACGAGCGCATATCTCGGCACGCCTCCCATCGCCGCGATGTCACTGATGTTGCGCCCCATCGCTTTCCATCCGATCTGGAACGGCGTCGCGCTCGCGCGCCTGAAATGGACATCCTCGATGAGCATATCGCAGGTATAGAGCAAATAGCTGCCGTGTTTCAACGCTATCACCGCCGTGTCGTCGCCGACGCCCTTGATGACGGAACGGTCGAGCCGGATACCTTTTGCGAGCCGCCTGATAAGCCCCATCTCGCCGATGTCTCGTATCTTCATTTAGCCCTCAGCCCTCAGCTCTCAGCTCCCAGCCTTCTCAAGCTCTTCTCATATGGTTTTCTGAATATGCCTTTTTCTGTTACGATCCCCGCGATCAGCGCGTTCGGCGTCACGTCAAAGGCCGGGTTATAGACCTTCACGTTGCGCGGGGCGACCCGCACGCCCATCACGGTCCTGACCTCGTCACCGTCACGTTCCTCAATGGGGATGTCGCGGCCGGTCTTCAGGTTGAGATCGAATGTCGATACGGGCGCCACGACGTAGAACGGTACCCGGTGGTACTTCGCCAGGACCGCGACGCTGTAGGTGCCGATCTTGTTCGCCGTGTCGCCGTTGGAGGCGATCCTGTCGGCGCCGACGAAGACCTTGTCGATCCGGCCTTTCGCCATGAGGCTGGCCGCCATGTTGTCGCAGATGAGCGCCGCGTCGATGCCTTCGTGGATAAGTTCCCACGCCGTGAGCCGCGCGCCCTGCAGGAGCGGCCTCGTCTCGTCGGCGTAGACCCTGATGCGCTTGCCCTGCCGCTTCGCCTCAAAGAGCACGCCCAGCGCCGTGCCGTAATCCGCGGTCGCGAGCCCGCCGGCGTTGCAATGCGTGAGTATAGTATCCCCGGACTTCACGAGGCCGGCGCCGTAGCGCGCCATCGCCCGGCAGCTCTTCTTGTCCTCGTCGAGGATCGTGAGCGCCTCCTTCAGGAGCAGCCTCCTGACCGCGCGTACCGGCTTTAAACTGCTGGCCCCGGCGAGGCGCTCCATCCTCGCCAGCGCCCAGAAGAGGTTCACTGCCGTCGGCCGCGACGAGGCCAGGTACTTGATGTCACGCCGCAGGTCCTTCAGGAGACCGTCAAAATCCTTTGCCTTCGAATTGTTCGCGGCCAGCGCCACGCCGAGCGCTCCTGCTATCCCGATCGCCGGCGCGCCGCGTATCTCCAGCCGCTTGATCGCCTTCCAGAGGCGCTTCACATTGTTGCACTCGACGAACTTCATCCGCCGCGGCAGCAGCGTCTGGTCGATGTAGCGGACTTTATTCTTCTTCCATGTAATCGTTTCTACCGGCATAGAATCTCCTTTAACCGACTCGACCTCGCAGGTCGACCTACGAGGTCGACATGGTATTCTGTTACCCCCACACCATCTTCGTCAGTATATTCCGCCTGATCGTGATCGCCTTGTACGGACAGACCTCCTGGCAGCACAGGCACCTGACGCACTTCCTGTAATCTATCCTGCAGCGCTCTTTACTGATCATTATGGCGTCGATCGGGCACGTCTGTTCGCAGAGCTTGCACCTCGCACATATCGCTTCATCTATCCACGGCTTGAACCTTATGAGTCCTGCAAGCGCGTTCACGACAGCGCGCGGGATGACCCTAAGCGGCGTCGTCTGCGGCAGCCTGAAGTCCCGCGAAATAAAACCGTCGATATCGTCACCGGCGACCTCGATGCGCGCGAAGTCCGCCTCGCCCAGCCCCATCTCATACGCCTTCTTCGTGAGAAGTATGTCGAGAGACTTCAGGCCTATGATCTTCGCGATTAGTGCGTCTATCGCGACGGCATCGGTCCCCGCCATGACGAGCTCCATCCGTTTCGGCTCGCCCCCCGCCGGCCCGTCGCCGTCCATGCCCACGATCCCGTCGACAACAGTCAGGTGCGGTTTCGCGATCGAGTGCACTTTCGCCAATATCCTGACAAAGTCCGCCTCTTTCGGCGCGCGCGAATGGGCCTCGGCCTTATACAGGCCGGTCACGATGCCGAATGTGTTCTTGAGCGCCGCTGTAAGGACCGTTATGCAATGCGTCTTCAGTTTCGGCACGGATATGAAACGGTCGCAATCAAAGACCTGGCGCGCTATCGGGATGCCGTCGATGAACTTTGGCGTGTCGAATTTCACCAGCTCGACGCCCTCCTCCTTCGCGATCCGCTTCATTCCCGATGTATCGAATATCTCTTCGATATTCTTGCCATAACCGCCGGGCGCGTCGCCTATCTTCGGCGTCCCGCCCGAGCGCTTGACGAGCCGCACCACCGCCCGCACAACCTCCGGATGAGTATCGACGGCATCCTCCGGCGGCCGCGCGGATAAGAGATTTGGCTTGACCAGCACCGTCATCCCCGGCTTGACGAACTGCCCGATCCCGCCGAGAAGATCGATCGCTCTTCCGACAGCGCCGAAGACATTGTCGGGGTCGTAATCCGCGCACCGCGCCAGCGCTACTCTTGCCATCCTAATAGATCCCGATCTGCTTCACCAGAAATACCATGCCCACCATGCTCAGGTTGTGGATCATATGCACCGTGATCGACGAGACGAGCGAGCCCGTCTTCTCATACAGGTACGCCAGGACCACGCCGAGCGCCAGGATGGGGAAAAATCCGACCGCATGCGCGTGGAGGCCCGCGAAGGTCGCCGCGCTTATGAGGGCCGCCCAGAAGATGCCGACATGTTTCCTGCAGGCATTGTACATGAATCCCCTGAAGAAGAGCTCTTCGATGACCGGGCCGGCTATCGCCGCGAAGAGGCTCGTGTAGACCAGGAGCGGCGTGCTCGTCTCCTTCAGGAAAAGTTCCACCACGGCCTGCTTCTCGGGCACATATTTGAATATGCCCAACAGGAACGCGATGACGACGAGGATGCCGACGAGCACCGGCACCACGGCGACATAGCCCACGATGCCATAAAACACGTTTTTAGAGAAGTCCTTGAGAGTCAACCCCAGCGTGACGAGCTTCTGCCTGTACTGCCCGACCGTGTAGTACAGCACGAGGATGACGGTCACGCTGTCGAGTATCGAGGAATTCAGTATCATCCTGAAATTATCATCTTTCACGACAGGAAAGATCCGCGACAGGAACGCCTCGATAAGGAGCAGGCAGTATCCGAAGAAGAGAAAGAGGATAGCGACCCTGCAGACGTCCCATATGCCCCATGGTACCGCGCCGGGAACATACGTGCTGATCGACAGCCTCTTGCCCGCCATCCGCGAACCGACGAGCATCGTGTCCACGACGATCCCCAGAAGCACGACGAGGATGAATAAGAGCGACGCCATGCCTAATACGAAAGCGAGGTTCTTATCCTTCGCGATCAGCGACTCGACCTTGGCCTGCTGCTGAAGCAGGTCCGCCTGGGTCTGTTTCGCGGCGGCGGGCCTGGCCTTCTGCCTTCCTGCCGGCGGCATCAGGATAAGGACCGTCATTACCACTACAAATATCAGGAGAAGGATGGACAGCCGCTCTTTGCGCATAAAAGAAAGGACCTTGCTCATCCGACGACCCCCAGCGCACGCGGCCTGAAGGCGGCTCCCAGCGACCGCCCGATCTCGGCGCATTTCTGCATGTCTACTCCGGGCAGGTCGAGGCATGTTACCTCGACCTCGATACCGCGCCCGACGCAATCCCTGATGAATGCCTTTATCGCCTCATACGCGTTCGGGAACTGCGGCTTGCAGAATTTATCGTAAATCTCATTAGTATCCGCGTTCAGGCTCACCGATACCCTGTCGACGAGACCCGACAGCTCTTTCGCTATCGTGCGGCCGTTTATCAGATCACCGTGGCCGTTCGTCACCATGCGCACCTTCGCGCCATTCTTTTTCAGCTGGGCCGCGACAGCCTTCACCACATCGAGCCTCAACGTCGGCTCTCCATAACCGCAGAAGACTATCTCTTTATATCTCTTCGGGTCACCGACCGCCTTGACCAGCTCTCCGGCAGATGGTTCTGTATCGAGCCTCAGGTTATGCCCTTTCACGAATGATGTCTGATTCCTTATGCAGAAGCCGCAGGCATTTGTGCAGCGGTTGGTGATGTTGAGATACAGCGAGTCGCGTATTTCATATGCGATCGTCGACGATTCGCCCATGTTGAGCCGGAAGAGCCTGTTGGCATTATGTGTAGTGATCCTCGCGATGTCTTCCTTCGAAAGACTTAAGATCTTCGACCATTCCTCGACCAGATACGTAAGATGAGCAGGCTCGTTCCGCTGGCCGCGCAAGGCCTGCGGCGCAAGATACGGTGCGTCCGTTTCGAGGAGGAGTCGTTCGACCGGCATCGCCGTCGCGACCTCCCGCAGGGTATCGGCCTTCTTGAAGGTGACATTGCAGGTAAATGACACGTAGAGGCCGAGATCGAGGCATTGCTTGAGGAAGCCGGCATCGCCGGAAAAACAATGCATGACTCCCCGGACGCCCTGCTTTCCGGCTGCGGACCTCAGGATCGACAGCATGTCATCGTCGGCCTCCCTGCCGTGCAGTACGAGCGGCAGGTCCAGGTCAAGCGCGAGGCGGATAAATTTCTTGAACGCGGAGATCTGATCTTCTTTCGGGGAGAGGTTCCGGTAATAGTCGAGGCCGACCTCGCCTATGGCAACGACCCGGGGCTCTTTGGCAAGTGACCTGAATTCTTCTATGACTTTATCGGTGACAGTTTTGGCATCATGCGGGTGGACGCCGAGCGTTGCATAGACCATCTCATACTTTTTGGCGAGTTCAACCGAACGGCGGGTGCCTTCGATGGAACTTCCGATATTGATGATCTTTGTTACACCGGCTCGCAGGGCTCTATCTATGACGCTGTCCCGATCGGTGTCAAAGTCTTTGAAGTCGAGATGGCAGTGGGTATCTATAAGCATTCTAACATTCTCTTATTGTATTAACATGAGAATATTAGCATAAATAATATATAAAAACAAGCAGGGCGGAGATTACCCCGCCCCACCCATCATTACACGCCATGCGCCATGCGCCATGCGCTATGCGCTACGCGCCATGCGCTATATTACGCCGATATCAATGCTGTTGCCACATTATCATAATCGGCTTTCGTGTCATAAGCCTGTACAGGTCTGTATGCCAGGATGCCCAAGATGAGCTTCGTTACGTCGCCATTCACAATAGCGTTGATATAATCGTCTACTGCGATGCCGCCAGCCAGGTTAAAGTGTGACCGCAGGTAGAAGCTGAGGACCCTGTATATCGATGAATCCCTGGGCATGTCCTTATCGATACGCCTCGCCAGCAGCATCATCACATACGTATCGAGTTGAAAACTCATCCTGTAGCTATCATTAGTGTGTTTGGCCTTCAAAAGCTCCACCGCATTTACCCTGATGAACCTGATGCCCGCCTTCTTCAGTCTTTCCAGCTCCTCCTGCGGGACATCGTCCGGCACGAGCGCGATGGTACGATTTTCGATGCCTCTCGCCTTCGCCTTCTCAAGCACATTATCGATGAATTTCCTGAATGTCACGCCGCTCACGCTGTTGAGGTCGAACCTGTCGCCGTATTTCTCCTGATGGGACTTAAATTCTTCATTATTCTTATAGAATTCTGATGTGACGAGCAGCGTATAGCGCTCCGACGGGTGCGTCGGTATCATGAGGCCGGCAGCCGAAGCGCTCGCAGCTATTTCGGCGATCTCATTCTTACCGCCCTGCGGGGCAGGATTGGGATAGCCCAACATGTCGGCAAGGTTATCGGGGTCATAGAGTTCCGTCTCGCGCGACACGGCCTTTACCGTTTTTAACGCATGTATATACGCCTCGCGGCTGATATACCCCTTCTTATAAAGTTCATTTGATATTATGACCTTCCTCTGCAGATCTGCCTCTTCGTTGCTGAATCCGGACATGCTGCGCCTGGCGGCATCGACGTATATTTGCAGTACGCCGTCTCTTACCGACGAGAATTCATCCCTTCCCTTAGATGAAAAGTAATATATGTGCCCGGTGCTTGCGACATCTTCGATCAGAAGCAACGCATCGCGCAGTTTTGCAAGGTCGCGCGCCACCGTCGAGTCGGAGATGTCCGGCTCGAACCCGAGCCACGAATACTTTTTATCTTTAGCGACTTGCTTGTACGCGTTCTTATAATCTTCGCGGTTGAACGGGCCCTTCGCCATAAGGTCCGAGAGCGCGATCACCGTTCTCGCGTCCACCTGATTCTTACCGACTTTCGAAGTAAAGATTCCATTGCGCTCCCCTTTAAAGAACCCTCTCGCCTTATCCTCAGCCGACACAGTCTTTGCGGTATTCTCGCTCAGCCGCCCGGTCTTGGGGTCGCGCACCGCCATACCGCTTACGATAGCGTCATAGACACGCGGCCCGCCGTTTCTCTCCGGTATGAACACCACTGCAGGGCGCGCGCTCGCCGGCTCTTCGATGACATAATTGCCATCCCCGAACTCCGTCACCCTGAAATCATCGCTATGCGCGACGACCTCGGATTCTTTTTGTTTGGTCGCTGCGGCGTATTTCCTGAGAATTTCCTCTTTCCGTGCGCCTTCCATAGAGATTATCTCGTCGCCAAGTGCCCTGCTGGCCGGCCGCTCAAACGTGCCGACGAGATTATCCTTCAGTTCGTTATACTCCCTCTTCTTGCGCTCTATTGCAGGCACGCCCAATTTCGGATTCACTTCAAACAGCAGCTGCCGTGACGAGGCCGGTCTCAGTATTCCGTCTTTGTTAAGGATCCGGAGATCTCTGTTAGCTGTCGACCTCGATATTTTTTGGTCGAATTTAAGCACTGTATGCGTATCCGCAACCTTCTTGTATTCCGCAATGTATGCGCTGAGATCGAAAGGCTTCTTGTGCAGAGCTTCCGACAACGCAATAACCATAAGCGCGTCCTCTGAATTCTTCCCCGGACGCCGGGCGTACCTGCCGTTACCGGTCCGCGGCTGCGGCGGCTGCTCGACATTGCCGTCCTGCAGCACTATGCCTTTGGCCGCGTCCAGGAAAACATCCTCGAGGCCGTTGAGCCTGGATGCGATGCTTTCTCCGGCCAGGTCCTTGACCGATCCGTAGAATTCTTTCCAGGAGTTGGAGATCCTTTCGCGGTTCAGGAACTCCTGCTCGATGATCCATTTCGCGCCCGGGCTGAATGTCGCATCGTTGTCAGTCATGAGGATCGCGAGCGCGTAGCGAAACGCGTTCATGTGCTCAGCGGGGTGCTCGCCATGCAGATAACGCCGGCTGCGGTAATAATCGAGGAGCGCCGAGCCCCACGACATATCTTTCGTCAGCTCCCCGGCCTTCTTCAGGTATTCTTCCACGAGTCCCTTCTGGACCGCGCCGCCGCGGTAGTATTCCAGGCCGCTGGCCAGCAGCGCGTTCAACTCGGCCTTCTCTTCAAATTCGTCCACATACGCGTAATCGGCGACATCATTCAGCGTATACGGTGAGGCATACACCTTGATCTGGATCTCCCTGCCATACAATCCGTGACCCAGCTCTTGAGCGACCCAGTTGGTAAACTCGGCCTTCTCTGCGGCCGTCAAATTCAGTTCGGCGGCGACGCTGGCTATCTTTTTATGCGTCACATCCACCATCTCGTCCCGCCTGACTGCCGATCCGCTGTCGCGCGGGTTGGCATCTGTAGTGCCGAGCGCCGGCGCCGGTTGCCATATCGGTGTCTCATCGGCGTAGTTACGCAAGCCGCTCACAAAAGCACCCATCCCTGCCTTCGCCTTGGCCAGCCTATCAGAGGCTGGCTGTGCCGCGATCGTCGCGGCGTTGATCTCACGCATTCTCTCCATGAGCGCATTCTTTGCCGCGAGAAGCGCTTGATAGTGCTCCGTCCGGCCGGACTCGGACATTTTATACGCCGTCTTTCGCGCCTTCGCGTACATTTCCCGCAGATACCGGTGATCGTATACTGCGACCAATGCCCCTTTCAGGTCATCGATCGTTTTCTCTTTGTCCGCTATTCCGGACATGATAGCCGCGACATGAGCAGCTGCGGCTGCCGCCTGATGCTCTTCAAACTCCGGCGGTACATCCATCCCGTCGCCGCGGGGCTGTCTGAACGCCGGGCCGGCATTCCGCGCAGCTGCTGACGGGTCCGGAGCATCGCTCACCACGCCCGCCCACAGCTGTGCCGCGGGGCCTGTCACGCTGATCTCGATCACTCCCGGCGCTTTCGCGGAGATGCTGAGCCCGTACGGAGAACGGGTTTCCTGGATGACCCATATGCCGTTAGACTTCGAGATTGTGCCGATCGTCTCGCCGGTCGTGTCATTGCGCACCTCGACTCTGTCCTGGTTCTGCACCGGTACCGCGAGCCTGACGGGGGACGGCTCCTGCCGGTTCCGGGATGACAGCGCCAGATTGCTTTCGCTCTGCGGACCGGCCGGTATGCCCGGCAGGCCCTGCTGCACTTCTACAAAGCGCTGTCTCGGGGCTTTCGATGCGTCAGACTGTACCTCCGTAACAAGTTTTTTACCCTCAGCCGTTACGATATACTGATATGCCCCTCTCGCACCCGCCGCCGCCATCCGTTTCAGGATACCAGACCGCTCAAGAGAATCCGGCCCGGCGAAGAGATCGCGCTCGACCGTCTTGAGCGCCGATTCATAGGAAGCTGCGGGCTTTTCGAATCCGAGATCCTCGTAATGGGCTCTATATGCCTCGAAGACTTTCGGTGCAGTAATTACCCTTTCGTCCTGCAGATAGAGCGCGATAACCTTCAGCACATCCCGCGGGCTTTTACCCGGGTGCTCCGTGAACTTACCGGCCCTGTCGCGGCCGTATGAATCACTCCCGCTGACCCCGTTCTCCTTCTGTTTGACCTGCTCCTGTAATAGGGTTATCAGCCGCTCATTAATGGCGCCCTCCAGGAGCGCCGTGGTGATAAAATTGCCGAGACGTTTCTCGTTGTAGTACTTCTTTATTTCAGTCTTGATCGTCGCGCTCGCGTCGCGGAGCACATTGTAGTCGGTGATCTTCGCAAGTACGCTCTTCCTGAAACCGTCCAGGATCTCGCGATTTTCCAGCACCGCCATCGCGGAGTTTATGACATCCACGGCTTTCGGTTCTTTCTTGCGCTTTTCCGCAAGCTCTTCAAGCTCACGTATGCGGGTGCGGATCTTTTTTAACTGGCTTTCGATATATTGCTGAACGGATTCCGAGAATTTTTTGTCATCGGCCTTCTCGAGTTTTCCCTCGAGCGCCGCCAGAGATCTTTTCAGCATATCGGCATCGGTGACATCGGCCAATTCCTTGGCTATCTCGAGCTCGCTCGCCTGCTGGATTGCGAGTCCGGCCTGCTTGATCTCCTCCGCCTTCAGATGCGATTCAATCACGACTCTTTTTTCGAAATAATACTGCTTCATGAGCACGTTTGACATGACCATGCTTACGAGCATCTGGCCTGCATTTGCCTTCCACGTATTGCGGCCCTCGGCCGCTTTCTTCATTAGAGCGATGCCTTTCGGCGTAAGCGTAAGCTTGTATTCCCCGTATAGCCTGTCGTCGGTATCCCTAAAAAGGATGCCTCGGGCAAAGAGAGAATGATCGGACTCAAAGAGGTCGCGCTCGACCGTCCTGAGCGCGGACCTGTCGTCTGCGGCAGGCGCCTCGAAACGAAATTCACCGTCATTATAATGTTTCTTGTACGCCTTGAGGACGTTCGGCGCCGTTATTACTTCGCCAAGCGGGAAGCATTTCGCGATGAGGCGCAGCAGATCGTCCGGGCTCTTGCCGGGGTGCGCGGCAAATTGCCCGCCGGGGGTGCGGCGCGTAGCCAGCTCCCGCGACCGGGCCCGTATCGCGTCAAGAAGGCCGGACAAATACGCCCTCGCGGAATCTGTCATGCCATAACCATGATCTTCCGCGAATTTTTCCAGAGTTGCCATTGCCGACTCCAGGACGGCCGGATCCTCGATCCAGACGAGCATCGCTTCGAACTCGACCTTCCCGCCCTTTATCGCTTCCGCGCCGGCCTCGGCTATCTTTTCTGCCTTTTCATGCTCCGCTATCTCGACGGACTTCTCTGACATATACTGCCTGAATCGCGCATTCGACTTAACCGTATCGACAAGCTGCTTATCGGGGAGCCCTCGTGCGAAGCCGCCGAACTTCCTGTAGTCTTCCTCTGTATATATACTGACAGGAAAGACGCCGTCAGCGTTTTTGTGCGGGTATACCGCGGCAAAATATGTCCTGGGGATCTCGTTGCCGCTTGTCCTGATCCGGCACCGGTAGCATAGAGCGCCGCCCGGCACGGCCTGCGGCTCGCGGAAAAAGAACTGGAGGCCTTCCGGGTTCAAGATCGCTTTATTCCTTTCGATGACATCGGCCGTTACTGACGGGCCGTATTTCGTCACGATATCCCTGAATGCCACTTTGATGCGGAACATATCCTCACGCTGCGTGCCTGCGATGTCATCCAGCCCGGACGGGATGGCCAGCGTGCCCGCGCCGAGCTTCCCGGCAAGCGCCAGGTCCGGCACGACGCTGTTCAGCACGAAACAGAGCGCTACAAAGAGAGTGACCGGCCGTTTTACGTATTTGTTTATTTTTGTCTTCCTGCTTTTTATAACGTTAAATAAAAATGCCAGGCCGGTATATTCACCTATCAGCCTGGCATGCCAGGTAGACGCTATTTTCTTCACTTCTTTCTGCTGTATCTGCTGCTCCATCATTCCTTTCATTGGTCACATCGGATTGACTTCGAGAACGGGGAAGGCCTGTTCCGTGGTCCCTGCGGCCGGCGCGTGAAAGAGCGCCGGAGAGCTCTGCACGTTACTGTGAGGCTCCGGTACATTGGATCCGCCGGTCCTCTGCCACTCATCTTCCGTATACACAGCGACGGAAAATCCATTATCCATATTTCTGTTAATAGAAAAAACGGCATAATAATACCGCGGGCCGCCTGCGTCTTCGGCCTTGCACGTTACAAGAAAACCGCCCGGCGTAAGCTCAAGGCCGTCAAAGAGGAATTTTATCGAGTGCCGGCTGGAATAGCCGAATGTCTTTTCCTTCAATATCGTCATGAACGTCCCGCTATTGACCGGCATGCGCGCGCTGGCAAGGGTTGCGAGTTGCTCCTGCAGTACCAGCCTTATCATGCCGATGTCCTTATATTCGGCGCCCATCAGGTCGCCGAACAGCGATACAATCGAAAGATTGCCGGCGGCGAGGCCTATCGCGTACCTGCGCTCTTCCATATCGCTATACGAGCCTTCGACGGTCATATACGCTATCCTCTCCCAGTCGGGGAATTTCTCGCTCACCGCCTCCGTCACCGTGCGGCCCCTGGTCCTGATTATGTCCCTGTTCGATATGAAACTGTACGCCGCGCCCTGTTTAAACACGCATATCGCATGCAGTATACCGACCCGCCTGAACTTGATGACGATGACATCGCTTTTTATCCCGAGGCCGCCCAGGATCGACTGGCACAGGAACGCAAAATCTTCACAATCCCCTCTACGCAATCTCGCCGTCTCTTCGGGCGACTGCCGATTATCGGGAAACTTGAATTCGTATGTAAATTCACTGTGCAGCCATTTCACCAGGTCCTCCGGCGATTTGACAGAATATGGCGCGGTATCGATGGTATATGAATAGCCAGGTGACGGCAACGACAAAAAGCTACTGATTAACACAGCGACTAATAGTAACCTTCGCATACCACCTCTTTCCGCCAAGCAAAACAATTTCTTAATTTCTATTGGTTTAACGAGTCGCAAGACAAGTATAGCATATCGATTAACGATGTCAATATATTTATACTGACTTTTTTGATGCCTAACATTTTAAAATGAATTGACCTAATCTTGTTTTGTATGGTTGGATACTATGATGGAAGTTCGATACGAGGGAATAGCGGCTTTGATTTTCTTACTTTGTGAGAGCTTAATTTTTCCCATTCTGCAGCGTCGGAGAATTTAACTCTATCGAGGTTTTCGTCGATGCCGAGCTGTTCCCAGACGTTGCGTGCTGTTGCGGGGATAAACGAGTAGAGCAGTATCGATGTTATCCTCAACACTTCTAAGAGGCTGCGTATCACCAATGCCAATTCTTCTGTCTTGTTTTCTTTCGCGAGGGTCCATGGCTTTGAGTCTTCAATATATTTATTGGCCGTGTTTATCACTCCCCATATCTTCGAAAGAGCGGTCGTAAAATCAAAATTCGGGATGGCCTTTTCCAACTCTCCCGCAAGCGCCATCGTATTATTTTTTAACTTTTCTGACTGCGGACTACGGGCTGTGGACTGTGGACTGACTTCCGGCACTTCCCCGGCAAAGTACTTCTCCACCATCGTAAGCGTCCTGTTCAGCAGGTTGCCGAGGTCGTTCGCGAGCTCGCTGTTATACCGCGCGACGAGCGCCTCCTCGCTGAACGTCCCGTCCATCCCGAACTGGACCTCCCTGAGAAGAAAATAACGGTACGGGTCCACGCCGAATTTTTCGACCATGTCGACCGGGTCCACGACGTTGCCTTTCGACTTCGACATCTTCTCGCCTTTGATGACCCACCAGCCATGCGCGAATATCGCCTTTGGGGGCTCCAGGCCCAGCGCGCGGAGCATGATCGGCCAGTAGACGGCATGGTGGCGGATGATGTCCTTGCCGATCACGTGGACATCTGCCGGCCAGAGCTTCCCGAAGCGCTCCATATCGTGCGGATAGCCGGCCCCCGAGATGTAATTTATCAGCGCGTCGAACCAGACGTAGGTGACGTAGTCTTTATCGAACGGCACTTCGATGCCCCAGCTCATCCTGGTCTTCGGCCGCGATATGCAGAGGTCCAACAGCTCTTCCTTCAGGAATCCGAGGACTTCGTTGCGCCTGAAATCGGGTTGTATGAAACCGGGATGCGCCTTTATATAGTCGACGAGCCACTGCTGGTATTCGGATGTCCTGAAAAAATAGTTCGCTTCGTCGAGCCGCTCGAGGGGCCTCTTGCAGTCGGGACAGATGCCGCCGGCGGCCTGGGTCTCCGACCAGAACGTTTCGCAGGGCGTGCAGAACCAGCCCTTGTACACTTTCTTATAGATCCGCCCGTCCTTGTGCAGCGTATCGAGGACGGCCTGGACGGCCCTGATATGCTCCTCGTCGGTCGTCCTTAGAAAAAAGTCGTACTGTATGCCGAGCCGTTCCCACAGGTCCCGGAAGACGGGCACGATCGAATCGACGAATCTCTTCTCCTCGCCCTCTTTGAAGCCTGCGTCGATCGTCGCCTTCTCGATCTTCTCTCCGTGCTCGTCGGTCCCTGTCATGAAGAAGACGCTCTCACCCGACTGTCTCAGGAAGCGCGCCACTGTGTCACAGGCGATCTGCGTGTATGAGTGGCCTATGTGGGGTTTTGAGTTGACGTAGTAGAGAGGGGTCGTTATATAATATGTTTTTGGCATGTTCTTTCAGTTAAAGAACATAGTACAGAGAACAGAGTACAGACAGAGAACAAAGTCAAAAAATCCGATTTTTATCCTTTTGACTTTTCCTTGTCTATAATTTATTTGTACTTTGTTCTTTGTAATTTGTTCTTTAACTCCTGTTTCGATCTTACTTGTATGGAACCTCTACCTGGCTTCCGTCCTCTAATTCGACCGTCACCGCGCGCTTTATCGCGTTGACGCTGATCACCTTGCCCTGCCCCTTCGGCGTCTTTACCGTCTCGCCTTCGTGCGGCAGGCCCTTCATGAGATTTTTATACGTGTCGTATTCGTAACCGAGGCAGCACATGAGCCTGCCGCACAGGCCCGATATCTTCGTCGGATTGAGCGGCAGGTTCTGCTCCTTGGCCATCTTAATCGTGACCGGCTCGAAGTCCTTCAGGTACGTCGCGCAGCAGAGCGCCCTTCCGCAGGGGCCCAGGCCGCCGAGCATCTTCGCCTCGTCGCGCACGCCTATCTGCTTCAGCTCTATCCTCGTCTTGAACGCGCTGGCGAGGTCCTTCACGAGGTCCCTGAAGTCGACCCTGCCCTCCGCGGTGAAATAGAATATGACCTTCGACCGGTCGAACGAGAACTCGGCATCGATCAGCTTCATCTGGAGTTTCCGGTCACGAATCTTCCGGGAACAGGTATCCATCACCTCTTTGATCTTCTTCTTGTTCTTGTCTATCTGGTGCATGTCCCACGGGTTGGCCTTGCGCATGACCTTCTTCAAAGGCTCCTCGAGGTCAGAATCCATTATCGCTTCCGTCTCCGAAAGGACCTGCCCGTAGTCAAGGCCGCGGTCCGCCTCGACGATGACATGGTCGCCGGCCTTGAACTTCATGCCGCTCGTCGAATAGTAGGTTATCTTGCCGGCTTCCCTCAACTTGACCTGTATGACTTCGTACATGGGGGCGCTCCTTTATATCGTGATCCCCAAAGCCGCCATCGCCAGCTTGGGGTTGACGTTTTGCTCTAAAAATGAGCCCGTCAAGATTATCTGTTTGATGATCCGATCCAGCCTGTCGAACCCGATCGTGCCGGCATCGCGCGCGATCGTCTCTTTCATATCGATGTTCACGAGCGCAGCGTCTGAGGCGCCGAGCGCCTTCGCGACCATGATATCGCGGTACCATGTGAGCATTATGTTGAGGTCCGTCTTCAGCTCCGCCCTCGGGACCCTGTCGAAATCCTGGTCGAAAAACGTCCCGTCCGCAAGCGCCTTTACCAGCGCCGAGCGCTTCTCGAAAAATTTCCCATCCATGTATTTGATCGCCTCGCCGATGCTGCCGGAGGCCAGACTCGCAAGGACGCCCGCCCTCTTATCCTCGACGCCGTGGGCCTTGACCAGGATCACCCTGATCGTATCGGTCGGCAGCGGGAAAAACTTAACGACCTGGCTGCGCGAGACGATCGTCGGAAGAAGTGCCCCGAGATTCTCGACGATAAGGATAAGGACCGAATCCGTCGGCGGCTCTTCGAGCGTCTTCAGGAGGGCGTTCGCCGCCTGGTCGGTCAGCGCGTTCACCCGGTCGAGCACATAGACTTTCTTCTTCGCCTCGTACGGCTTGAGGCTTATGTCACCGATGAGGCCCCTGATCTCGTTGATCCCGATCGAGAGCGCGCCGTCCGGCTGCCGTACCACACAAAAATCCGGATGTGCTGAAGCGTCTATCTTTCTGCACGCGGGGCATCCGTCGCACCCCTCGACACGCTCGGGGTGCGATCCTGAGCCTGTCGTCCTTCGACTTTGCTCAGGACGACCCTGAGCATGCCGAAGGGTCGAAGGATCGCAGGGTTTCTCGACCGGCGCCTCGCAGTTCAGCGCCTTCGCGAAATTGACGGCCGAGCGCATCTTTCCGACGCCCCGGGGGCCGTAGAATATATAGGCGTGCGAGACCCTGCCGCTCTGGAGCGAGCCTTTCAGGAACGAGACCGCCCTATCCTGTCCTTTAATATCCTTAAATGACATATCTATTATTTTTACCGCAAAGACGCAAAATACCCTGCCTGGCCGGCAGGCAGGCGCAAAGGCGCAAAGATATCACTTTGCGATTTAGCGTTTTTTGCGCTTTAGCGGTGTCATTTTTTATATCTTTGGATGACATGCTCCGCCTCGCGCCGCACCAGCGCCTGGGTCTGTCCGATGCTTCCCGTTACCTTTATGACCTTTATCCGCCGCGGCTCGGCCTTGGCGAGCTTCAGGTATCCGGCCCTCACCCTGCGGTGATATGCCCTGTCCTTCTTCTCCATCCTGTCGGTGCCCTTGGCCTTCGCGCGGCTGAGGCCCGTGGCCGTATCGATATCCAGGAGTATCGTCAGGTCCGGTTTTAAGCCACCGGTCGCGACCGCGTCGAGAGACCGTATCGTGGCGAGCGGTATCTTCCCGCCGTACCCCTGGTAGCCCAGCGTCGCGTCGCTGAAGCGGTCGCAGATGACGATATTCTTTTTTTCGAGGGCCGGCCGTATGACCTGGCGCACTATCTGCGAGCGCGCCGCCTCGAACAGGAAGCATTCGGCGAGGTCCGATATGCCGACACCATCGGAATGCAACAGCACGTCCCGCACGCGTTCGCCGAGTTTCGTGCCGCCCGGCTCGCGCGTGCGCACGCACGCATACGTCCGCCGCAGGTAGCCGCAGAGGAGCTTCAACTGGGTGCTCTTACCGCAGCCCTCGGGCCCTTCAAATGTTATAAATATTCCGCGCCTTAAACCTTTCTTCGCCATACCGTCCCGTCTTTTGTGTCTTCGAGGATAACGCCGTATTCCCGCAGGAGCCGCTGCCGCATATCGTCGGCGGCCTTGAAATCTTTCCGGGCCCTCGCCGTGTTCCTCCGGCCGATCATCTCGAGAACCTGCTTTTCGTCTATACCGGCTTTGGCGACATCTTTCGCAAGCTCCAGGCTGAAGACGGCGCCGAGATCGATGATCGTTTTCCGCACCCCGGCAAGTTCCGCAGCCTCTTCTTCCGTACACCGTTCTTTGTCCTGCATCAGTTTGTTCGCGTACGTGACAAGGTCAAAAAGCGCGGCAAGCGCGAGCGGCGTATTAAAATCATCGTCCATCGCCTCTTCGAACTTCTTCCCGAACTCGTCCGCCCCTCCGCCCTTAGCCCTTAGCTCTTCGCCCTCAGCCCTCAGCCCTTCGCCTGTTGCTCTTTTTATCTTCTCGAGCAGTATCCCGAACCTCTCCTTCTGCGCCTTCATATCGGCGAGCTTGCCTTCCGTATAGTCGACCGGATGGCGGTAGTGGGTGCTCAGGAAGAGGAGCTTGAGGTAATCGGGGTCTTTGTACTCTTTTATGAAATCCTTTATCGAGATGAAATTGCCGAGCGATTTGGCCATCTTCTCGCTGTGTATGGTGAGGAGGCCGTTATGTATCCAGACGCGAGCGAACGACCTGCCGGCGCCTTCGGACTGCGCTATCTCGTTCTCGTGGTGCGGGAATATGAGGTCTATCCCGCCGCCGTGGATGTCGAACCCGTCGCCCAGTATGTCGGAGCTCATCACCGAGCACTCGATGTGCCAGCCGGGCCTTCCTTTCCCCCACGGGCTTTCCCAGTACGGCTCGCCTTCCTTGGCGCTTTTCCAGAGCGCGAAGTCGAGCGGGTCTTTTTTGTTCTCTCCCGGTGTTATCCGCGCGCCCGACTCCATCTTTTCGATGTTCTGGTTCGAGAGTTTGCCGTAATCCTTTGCCGTCTTGACATCAAAATAGACATCGCTGCCCGACGCATACGCGCATCCGCGCTCTATCAGCGCCTCGATGAATGTGATCATCTTCGGTATGTACTCGGTCGCCTTCGGCTCTTTATCAGGCGTGCCTATCCCGAGCAGTGCCATGTCCTCGTGGTACGCGTCGAGGTACTTCTTCGAAATCTGCCTCGTCGCCTC
>CAYGRZ010000023.1:0-25574 GCA_964352425.1 uncultured Planctomycetia bacterium
ATGGAGAGAAAATGAGTGGAATAGTAACGCAGGAAGTAATTGAGAACAGGATATTCTTGATAAGAGGCCGAAAGGTTATGTTGGACAGGGACTTGGCAGAACTTTATGGGGTACCGACTAAGCATCTTAACAGGCAGGTAAAACGTAACATCAAGCGCTTTCTGCCCGAATTTATGTTTCAACTCACAAAGCCGGAAAGAATTGAACTGGTGCCAATTTGGCACCAGTTCAAGGCGATGAAACACTCCTATATTTTACCCTATGCATTTACTGAACATGGCGTAGCTATGTTAGCTAGTATTTTAAACAGCGAAAGAGCAATTAGAATCACTAGTGTCCAAATTAGCGTCTTTGCGAGCCCCGAAGGGGCGAAGCAATCTCGTTTTTGAGATTGCTTCGGTCGCTTCGCTCCCTCGCAATGACAATTTGCGAAATCGAATGTCAAAATGCATTTATCGACGACAGTAATAGCATGATTTGGACACTAGTGAATTAGAATAAGTATTTATATTATTAAAACTTTCGTTAAGTTGCGTGAGGTCTTGACCTCTCATAAAGAATTAGCCTTCAAGCTTGCGGCACTCGAAGGCAAAATCGAAAAACACGATGGTGAGATACAGACGATATTCGAGGCGATCCGGCAGCTTATGGCGTCCTTCGACAAGGCTCAGGACGCCATCCCGAGCTCTGCCGAGGGATGGCGCCGCCGCCTGAGAAGCCGAAGCCCAGGATCGAGTTTCGTCCGTAACCGAGACAGAGATGCTATCTAGTCGTTTCTCTTGTCGCTACCAGTTTCACGCCGAAGCCGAGGAAGTTTTCGACGATCGTATCACCGGCTCTAAGAGGCTTTGTGATCCGCATCCTCCCTATCTCTTCCATCGCCCTGAAAAGGTCCTTCTTCGGGATGGGCTTATCGGTGCGCACGGGGACGAGTTTCAAGCCGAGCCCGTCGGCCAGCACCGTCGCCGTCAGTATTCTGGAGGGATTCTCTACTTCCGTCGCGGCATAGATGATGCCCTTCGGGCATTTCGCTCCGGTCACCTTGGTGACTTTGCAATTCTCGATATCGACCGAGAGAACGCAGCCTTTCGGGCACTCTATGCAGACCATATGTTTTATCATCGCGCCTTTCTTATTACTTCGGGCCCATTCTGCAAGTTATCCACAATGTAGGGCACCCTTCCTCCTTCGCTAAAGCTTCGGAGGACAGGTAAGGGTGCCCTACACGGTTACTTTTTTAAATATTGCGCTGCGAGCTTGCCCGCCAGCTCACTGTCCGCAGTGACAGAGTCGACATAGTCATAGACCTTGAATGAGTTGCCGCAGACGAATATGCCGGGTATCGATGTCATGTTGACCTCTTTCGATACCGGCGAGTTCGTCTTTTTGTCAATCGCGACACCCGCCATCTCTATGAGCTCGTTCTCAGGTATGAGGCCGACGGATACGAGGACCGTGTCGCACGGTATCTCGAATGCCGTTCCCGCGATCTCGTTCATGTTCTGATCGACCCTGGCAACACTTACCCGCTCAACTCTGTCCTTGCCGTGTATCTTCAGGACCTTGTGGCTGAAATATACCGGAATATCGAAATCCTCGACGCACTGGACCATGTTACGCACAAGCCCCCGCGTCTTGTCCTGTATCTCTATAATAGCTTTCACTTTTGCGCCTTCGAGCGTGAACCGCCGCGCCATGATAAGCCCGATATCGCCGGAACCGATGATCACCACTTCCCTGCCCGGCAGGAGCCCCTCGATATTGATGAGTTTCTGGGCAAGCCCCGCCGAAAATATGCCCGCGGGCCTTGTCCCGGGGATATGGACCATCTCGCGCGTCTTCTCGCGGCAGCCGGTCGCCATGATAAGCGCCTTTGGCCGGACGGTATGCAAGCCGCCTGGTTTGAGATATGTGAGCGTCCTGTCTTTTGCCAGGCGGACGACGAAAGACCTCAGGCTTATCTCAATGTCGGGCAATGCCTGCATCTTCTGTATGAAACGGTCGGCGTATTCGGGGCCGGTCAGGATCTCTTTAAAATAGTCGAGCCCGAAACCGGTGTGGATGCACTGGTTTAAGAGCCCGCCCAGATACTGGTCGCGTTCCAGGAGCAGGATATCCTTCACACCGCTTTCATGCGCCGATATGGCCGCCGCAAGTCCCGCAGGTCCGCCGCCGACTATGACAAGATCTCTTTTGACCATTCAATCAAAAAGGGGACAGCGCCCTTTTTCCTTTTTCGCCGAATGTATAATGTATTGAATATACAAAAAGGGCGCTGTCCCCTTTTTGTAAGTTATCCACAATTGTAGCGGAGGTTTAAACCTCCGCTACTAACTACTAACTGGTCACCATCAAGCCTTTCCTTCTTCACCAGTTCCGAACCGCGGCCGCGCTTGGTAACGCCGGTAAGAGGCGTCTTCGTCTCTTCCGCAAGTATCTTCATGAGCCGCGCCGTGCAGAAACTGCCGTGGCAGCGGCCCGCCTGGGCGCGCGTCCTGAATTTTATCCCGTCCATCGTCGTCGCGCCCCGCGTGATGGCCTCGCGCACTTCCTTGGCCGATACCATCTCGCATCTGCAGACGATATCGCCGTAGCCGGCGTCCTTTTTTATGAGCCGTTTTGTCTGCTCAAGGGGTATCGCGAAGAGATGGTGTTCTTTTTTACGGTGTTTGTGGAATACGAGCTTTTTCTTCAGCTCGAGGCCGTTCTTCTTGAGAATATCGACGACCATGAGTGCAATGGCCGGCGCGGCGGTAAGCCCGGGGGATTGTATCCCCGCGACATTGACAAAGCCGGGCACCTTATCTTCATGCCTGATGATGAAATCATCTCCGGCTACAGGCCTAAGTCCCGCGAAATACGCGATGATATCGTTCTCGTTTATCGATGGGATAAGCTTGCGCGCTCCGTCGAGGACTTTTCTGAACCCCGCCGCGGTGGTCGAAAGGTCCTCTTTGTCATCGACGTCGTCCGATGTGGGGCCTATCATCGGATTACCGTCGGACGTCCTCGTGACAAGGATGCCTTTTGATATTTTGGAGGGAAGCGGGAATAAGAGATGGTTCGTGATATGTTCACGCTTCTTATCGAGCAGGAACTCCTCTCCCCTGCGAGGCGTTATCTTAAAATCGTTTATACCAACCATCTGCGCAATATCGTCCGCATAGAGGCCGGCGGCGTTTATCACAAATCGCGCACGGAACGTCCCTTTTGATGTTGTTATAATAAAACCGGGTTTTACCGGCTCGATCTTTTTGACCTCGGTCCCGATATGTATCTCGACGCCGTTACGCGCGGCATTCTCGGCGAAGTCATAGACCCAGCGGTACGGGCTGATGATGCCCGCCGTCGGCGCGTAGAGCGCGGCGACGGCCTCGCCTGAAAGGTTCGGTTCGTGTTTCCTAAGCCACGACCTGTTGACTATTTTAAGCCCGGGGACGCCGAGGGATTCTCCGTCTTTCTTTAACTTTAGGAGGCGCTTCGCCTCTTCATCATTGAACGCGACGACGAGCTCGCCCACCTCTTTGAAATCTAGCCCAAGCTCTCCGGCAAATTTTCTGGTAAGGCGGTTGCCCTGAACGCAGAGCCGTGACTTGAGTAGACGCGGAGGATGTTGTGTACCGGGATGGATGATGCCGCTGTTGGATTTCGATACGCCGAAGGCGAGCTCAGCCTCTTTCTCGAAGAGCACCACGCGCAGCCGGTAGCGCGACAGCTCCCGGGCGACCGAGGTCCCGACGACGCCGCCGCCTATGATCGCGATATCGCAAGTTATCATATGTAAAGAAAAAGGGGACAGCGCCCTTTTTTTTCGCTGAATGTATCAAATATTTAAAAAGGGCGCTGTCCCCTTTTTAGTAAGCGTTCTCTCCACCGCCGCGCGCCAGCCGGCGTAGAGCCGCTCGGCGGTCTTCGGCGCCATCTTTGGCTTGAATACTTTATCGGCAGCCCAGCAGCGCTTGATCTCGCCGGCGTTCTTCCAGTAGCCGACGGCCAGCCCTGCCAGATATGCCGCGCCAAGCGACGTTATTTCAATCACTTTTGGCCGTACAACATCGATACCGAGAATACCTGCCTGGAACTGCAGTAAAAGATCGTTCACGGCCGCGCCGCCGTCGACTTTGAGGCTTCGTATCTTGAGTCGCGAATCCTTCTGCATCGCCTCGACTACGTCTTTGGTCTGGTAGCACATCGCCTCGAGCGCCGCGCGAACCAGATGGCTCGCATGCGTGCCCCTCGTGATGCCGTATATCGCGCCGCGCGCGTTCTGGTCCCAGTACGGCGCGCCCAAGCCCACGAGCGCCGGCACGAAATAGACTCCCGCGTTATCGGCTACGGAGCGCGCCATGATCTCTGATTGCGATGCGTGCTTCAATATCTTGAGTCCGTCGCGCAGCCACTGGATCGCGGCACCAGCCACGAATATTGCGCCTTCAAGGACATAGACCGGCTCGCCGCGCGAGCCGCAGCCGAGCGTGACGATCAGCCCGCGCTTTGAGACGGGCCTCTTTTTGCCCGCGTTCATAAGAACGAAACAGCCGGTCCCATACGTGTTCTTCATGGTACCCGGTTCAAAGCATGCCTGTCCAAAAAGCGCCGCCTGCTGGTCGCCGGCGATGCCCGATATGGGGATGCCGGCCGGAAGGCGGCCGATCTTCACCGTGAGGCCGAAAAGGCCCGACGACTTTTTCACTTCGGGCAGGATCCGGGGCGGGATGCCGAATTTTTTCAGGATCTCCCTGTCCCATTCGAGTTTTTCGATATTGAAGCACATCGTCCGGGAGGCATTCGTATAATCGGTGGCATGCGCCCTGCCCCCCGTCAGCTTCCAGAGGATCCACGAATCGGTCGTCCCGAAGAGGACCTCACCGCGTCTTGCCCGCGCCATGAGGCCCGGCACGTTCTTCAAGAGCCATTCGATCTTCGTCGCGGAGAAATACGCGTCGATGGGGAGCCCCGTCCGCTGCGTAAAGAACGCTGCCGCCCTCTTATTTTTCTTGAGCTCGTCGCAGCGCGGCGCCGTCCTCCTGCACTGCCAGACTATCGCGTTATGGACCGGCCTGCCCGTGCGCTTATCCCACATCACCGTCGTCTCGCGCTGGTTCGTAATGCCGATCGCGGCTATCGAACCGGCCGGGACCTTCGCAAGGACCCGCTGCACAGAATCGTTCACGCTATTCCACAGGTCATGCGGGTCGTGCTCGACCCAGCCTGGCCGCGGGAAGTGCTGCGGGAATTCGCGGTACGCTGAAGCGACCTTACGGCCCTGACGGTCATAAAGAGCAGCACGGCTTCCGGTCGTGCCCTGATCTATCGCAAGTATGTATTTCATATAAAAGCCCTCGCCTTAAATCCTCTTCTCAATCCACTTCAGCATCTCTTCGAACACCGCTTCCCGCCCGAGTTCCACGGAGAGCGAGTGATACATGCCGGGGAATTCCACGAGCGCCTTGTCCGCCGACGATATCATGCCGAAGACGCTCGCAGATGCGCGGGCATCGGCGATCCGGTCCTCTCCGGCGACAAGGAAAAGGACCGGCAACGTCACTTTGCGGGCGGCCATCCTCGCGCGGACCTGCGCCAGCAAGACCTCGATGAGCAATTTCGGCGGGGCATGGCGATACTCAAGGGGATCCTGCTCCATCCTGTGGCGGTAGTGCGTATCGCGCGTGCACATAGACGAGTCGAACGGCAATCTGATCTTCTTGCCCGAATCGTAAAAAAGCGACAGAAATATCTTGAGGTAATCTGACACGGAGAGCTTGACCCGGTTGGCGAAGGCCGGCGAGATGCATACAAGCCCGCCGAAAAGGCCCGGCTGTTCTGCCGCAAGAAGGAACGAGATGAGGCTGCCCATACTCTCGCCGACGATGAATATCTTTTCCCCGGGATGGCTTGTTGAGGCTATGTCGTAGAGGCGCAGGATGCTGTCGCGATACTTCCTGAAATGGCCGGATGAACGCGCACTCTTATCCTGCTGCGCGGGATTGGCGAGCTCGATCGCGTACGACGAGACGCCCCTCTTCTGGAAAAATTCGGCTAATGCCTCCCACCTGCCGCCGTGAGCGCCGAGGCCGTGGACGAGCACAAGGACCGCCCGCGGAGCGGAAAGCCCCCATTGCCTGTAGCCGATATCTTTATTTTCCTCGCCCATCGCTCCTAAAACAGCACGCTCGTGTACGCCGAACCGTAGCAATAGATATACTTTTCCGTATCGTAACCCCAGAACCCGTACAGGATGAGGTTCATGGTATCGCATATTTTGAACGTTCCCCCGCTGAAACAGTTCAATTCGCTGCAGGCGTCCGTATTGGTCCTCGCCCCGCCACCGATATTGTAGCTGATCCGGTCCGTCACAGTGAACGTCTTTTCAAGCGTCAATGCCGTGGTCCAGAGGCCGAGCTGCTTATCCATATTGCCGTCAGTCGGAGGATCTATTCTTACGAAATACGGAGAGGTCTTCTTTATGTGGTCGTAGAAGACGCTGGCCATCAGTATCAGGCTGTTGTCCTTCAGGAAAGACCTGGACAGGTTCATGCTTATGGACTGCGCGCAGTTGCGGTCCCAGAACCACATCGTCTCTTCGGATACCGTAAAGACGTACTTCTCCCACGGGACCATCGAATACAGGAACCTCAGGCGGCACAGGGTATTGACCTCGCGGTCCTTCTCGAACTTCGCCGTGAGGAGGAGCCAGTTATTCTCGAATACCTGTCCGTAAAACCCAAATCCGTATATCGGCGTGTACTTCTTCAGCGTGTCGTCGAACCTGTTGCCGAGGGTCGCGACCAGATACTTGTTGTCCTGAAGGAGATAATAATACTCCCAGCCGTGCTCGAGTGTTATCGCCTTGTAGTCATTGTGCCTGTTCGACTCTTCGTAATAGCTGAAGGCGTAGGTCCCGTACGAGGCACGCGCGAGCTGGGCTTCTTTGATCCTCCTGATGAGCTTGCCTTCCAGCGTGTCATCTATCGCCAGTATCCTTTTATAGGCGACCAGGGCGCGCTCATACTGGTTATCGTATAAATATGAGTCGCCGAGCACCTCAAGCGCCTCGACGTCCGTCGGAACGCGTTCTATATAGCCCTCGAGCTCCTTTTGGGCCTTCTTCCATTCGTTAGACCAGGCGTAGAGCGTGCCCAGATCCTTGCGGACAGCAAACGCTTCGGGGTTCTTCTCTATATATTTCTTATACGCCTCTATGCCCTTTTCCCAGTTGCCCGTATCGCCCAGTTCAGAGGCTATCACCAGGAGCTCCGCGTTCTCGGCCCTCCTGTACTGCACATAGCCGCAGAGCATCATCGATACAAGAATGATGCAGACCGCCGATGCCGCTTTTCTTAAGGAGTCTTCTCTCATTTCTTCCTTCTCGTTACGAGCAGGTAGATACCGGCCACCACCGCCGCAAAGGCCGCCACTAAAAGAAGCCAGAGCGCGATGAACAGGAAGTCCGGCACCCGGTTCACAGGCTTTAACTGCAGATTGAACGATCTCACGGTATCGCCGCCCGAAGCGTATGTGAAGTCGCCCGTTATCCCGGCGTACAGGGCGCTCTCCGACATGATAGTGCTCAAGAATCCGTAGCCGCTGCCGCCTGCCGAAAATATCGCGAATATGCCGCGCCTGTTCCACGGCGACGGGGCGATCTGCATGGCGCCGTAGCTGCCGTCGAAACTTATGTTCGGAAGAAGTTCCTTCGGCGTAAAACTGCCTTTAACGCTATCGTACTTTACGGGCAGGGACCCATCTGCTTCAGTGTACCATTTGAAATCCGCCGGATCGCCTATGGCGATGACGCTCGTCTTCTTCAATGTGTCGGCTTTAACGGAAGAGGCTTTCTTTATCAGGGGGATATTGATGTCGCCGGGCACGCCCGCGCCTATAGTAGAGAATAACGTCATGACAAGGGCCAGTATCTCTCGGCGTGGCTTATCGGGGACCGCTATCGTCGACGGCACGAGATTCTCACCCTTCATGATCATCGATGGAAAATCTGAAAGATCCTTATAGCTCCTGTGCCTGTGCGCCAGTAATAGCCGGGAACTATTCCTGATGACGGCCCATGCCTTGTCCTTGAACTGGTGGTTGCAGTCCTTCTGGCCTATGTCGAGGAAAAGGTTCGCCGCCACATAAAAGTATTTGCTCTCAAGCATGGCCGGAGGTATCTTTGTCGTTATTACGAGAGGCCTGTCCGGATTGCCCACGAACTTCCTCGAGGCGACGGGAGTGCCGTTAATCTCTATGGTCGCTCCCGAGGTCTCGGGAATGAGAAAGCTCGAATACTGAATGACAAATTTTACCCTGCCGTCCTCTAACTTCCAGTTGGCCGGCCTTGCAAAACCGAAAGAGGTCTTTCTCGAAAAGACGCCGCTCAACACAATATCCGGATACCCCATCTCCTTAAAAGTACCCTCCGCCGGCGCCATCTTTCTCGGTTTTGGCCTGGCACTTTCCAGCACCTTTACGGAGAATGTCTCGACGTCTTTACTGAGGTGCGCCGTATCGTAATTTGCCATATATAAGGCGGCCTTCTCGATAGCCGCCGTATCCCGGCCGGTAATGGAGAATACAAACTTATCCTTCGCCCACTGGGACCATGCAAGGGATACGAGCGTCTCTCTGGCGTCACCTTTGCCGAGTGCGATGATATTGTATTTACCGAGTTGCTCGGCCGGCGCTTCATTCTTATAGAAGAAGCGCATGTTCCTCGCCCTGCCGGCGGCGCGGCCAAGATAATTCGCCAGTATGGCGGCGGCCTGCAGCATGTGCTCGTCGGCATCATTAACCAGCAGGAACGCTGTGTCGTCGGAAAATAGAGGGCCGCTCTTGCAGAACGCCTCGCTGAAAAGCCTGACCGGCAGCGCCTGTGCGATCCTGAACTTGATGTTCACGAACGACGCATTGTGCAGTATCGACCAATTGATCGGATTATCCATGTCCGCGCAGGGCGTCCTGAGCGATCTCATGAAGAAGGTGAACCGTATCGTGTTGACACCCGTTATAAAATCCTTCGGGTCGATCTTCAGCGTAAGCCGGAAATCGTCCGCGTTCTCCGGCGTCAGGAATACGCTCGAAAGCGGCCTTCCGTTAAAATATACGGTCAGGCTCGAAAGGTCCGGAAGGAGCTCTTTTGCGTGGCTGAAGTTCGCGACGACCGTGGCGTCGGCGACCTTGACGAATTCAGGCACAACGAAGCTGCAGTCGGTGTCACCGAAGACCCCCCGCACAATGACATCGCCCTTACCGACAAAATACACGTTCTTTTCAATGATGCCGTCATTGAATGCCGGCGAAATTTGCGAAAATGCCGGGCCGGAGAAACATGCCAGCGCGCCACTCAGCGCAGCCACCGCTAAAAAGACGGATCTTCTTTTAACTATCATATTTATCAGAACCTTTCAGTTTTTGCCCAGAACGCCTTGGTGCCGGTATTCTTTACCATCATGAAACTTTTTACCGCGACATACAGCCACTGCTGGCAGTAGGTAAAATACATAAGAGCCGCCAGGCCGAGATTCTGCACTGTCGCCTCCCCTACTTCACAGGTGAGCGCGATCGCTATCTCGAGCGTGAATATCGTGAACGCGAATACCCAGAGCGCGATGAGCGGCCCGGAGACCGAGAGTTTTACTATATTGAGAAGCCCCAGGATAAACAGTATATCGGAAAACGCGATAAAGAAAACGAGGACGTAATAAATAAGCGCCATATACAGGATATTGGAAAAATTCGCTTTGCGGAGGCCCTTGTCGAAAAAATAGCGCTTGACGATATATTTATTGCCCTGCATCCATCTGAGCCTTTGCCTGCGCCAGACATGCCAGTTCTCCGGCTCCTGTTCCCAGCTCGTGGACAGAGGAAAAAACGCGATAAGCCACCCCATTGAGAAGAGCCGGAAACTGAGCTCGGCGTCCTCTGCCAGCGCTTTCGTATCCCATCCGCCCGCCTTGATCAGCGCTTCCTTGCGAATAACGTAATTGGTGCCGGGCAGCATGCTCATCCTGTGCGAACGCCATCTGCCGCCCTGCAGAAGCCACTGGTGAGCTATGAACTCTATATTGGCAAATTTCGTAAGCATGTTACGCTTCCTGTTCAGGGTCCTTACCTTGCCGCTCACCGCGGCGTAGTCCGGGTTCTTAAGGAGCACCCTTACAAGATACTGGACCGCGGTGCGTTCAGGCTGGTTATCGGCGTCAAAGACGGCTATGCAGTCATACTTCGCGTGCTTCAGGCCCTCGTTAAGCGCGGCCGACTTGCCGTGGAATCCGCCGGTCACCGGCACGTGGACCGGCTTTACCCTCACATATTTTTTCGCATACTCGTCCAGGGCATCTTTTGTCCCATCGGTAGAACCGTCGTTGACGACAATTATCTCTATCTTATCCTTCGGATAGTCAAGGTCTATGAGCGCGTCGAGACAGCTTGCAATGACCTTCTCCTCGTTCTTGGCAGGCACGATGACGGAGACGCCGGGCAGCTCCTTCATCATGCCCATCAGATGTTCCCCTTCCTTCTTCAGGAACTGGAAATAGCCGTATCCCCGGACCGCCAGGAGCGCGTGATAAAAAAGTGCGATCCACATGAATACCAGGCACAGCAGGAATGATCCGTCGAGGATAGGCGAACTGAACATCCTAGAACTCCTGATAGTGTTTTCCGGACATCACTGCCCGGGTGAACATGACAAGAATATACATCGTTACAATACCGGTTATGAGAAACAGAACTATGATCACGAGCCGGAACAAGTCCTCCAGGCGGCCCGCCGACTGCTTGCCGAAGAGTATGACCGACGCTATCTTCCCGAAACGCTCCACCGCGCTCGGTTTTATCGGCGACTGCTTCACAAGGAAGACAGGCGTCCCGTACGGAATATCGACAAGCGCCGTGCCGGTCAGCTTCATATCCATGACCTTTTCCGAAATAGGCGCGAAGGCGCGGTCCAGCGATCGCTCGACAAGATAAGAGTCTTTGAGTTTGAATTTTATCAGATCGAGCTTCTTCCTGAGGCCGTACGCGACATCCCCGAGGGGCAGACGTGCGTAATACCACGCGTTCGAGACGATTATCACGTCGTCCGAGCGTACGTAGTTCGGCTTATCCTTAAGGTTCATGAATGTGAAGCCCAGGCCTTTTAAATATTTTACGAATTTCAGGAGCTCTTTTTTTTCAAAATCCACATCGATGATCACGCCGAAGACGGCGTTTGTATTGAGCTGGCCGGCACGCATCTTTTCCTTCCCAAACCGGTAACCGAGATTGATCACGGTCTGGAAGCGGCTATCATCCGTTAAAAGGCCCGGACGCCCTCCCCTGACTATGGTGGAAAAATGATCGCTGATGGCGTCGTAATTTTTGCTCTCCATGACGGACGGGATGTCAAGAAAGGCGAGCGGCAGTATATCGTTCTTTACGAGTTCATCTATTTCTTCGTCGAGCATAGACTCGTCGAACGGCAGAGTGCGCTGCAATAAAAATGTCCCACCGATGGATAATGACTTTATATTTTTTACAAGATACGGATTGTCCGATAATACCCTCCTGCTCCCGGCGCCGTATATAATGGGCCTTATGCCGATCCCAAACGGTATCTTTATAGTCGATAAGAAAGCGGCGGCCTCCTTCATCTTCTCAGGCGATACGTCCGGGTCTATCCCTTTGAGCACGATGAAAGCGGATCTTTTAAATTCTTCGCCTCCGGCGGCTGACGCGCCGAGGACGAGAAACATCACCGCGATGACGCAAGCTTTACGGCTTTTCAATAAAGTCACACTTTCCTTCTTCTGTTTTTGGCAGCGATTCACGCGCCTTATTCACAAGCGCCGCGTCATTATCGCCGTCCTTCGGGAATGACGAATAGCCGAATACGACCATGGGGCTATATCTGGTCACCTGGCCCTTGACCTCGACCTTTATGGACTTTAATTCGCTCTCCAGCTTCCTGATAACGACCGGCATATTTTCCGGAGGCGTTTCGGGCAGCAGAATCCCGTAGGTATTATTATCGACCCGGGCTTTTTTGTCGGTGTCGCGCGTCAGATGCAGCACAACGTTTCCGACACCGGCCATGGCCCTGGCCAACCCGTCCTTGCCGAACCGCATGGTAATATCCGACAGGTCTACCAGCTCTATATACAGCAGGACGAAAACGGATTTGGCGCGCTTGGCGCGGCTGACCTCGTACTGGAGGTCCTGCAGGAACCGGGTCGGGGTGCTGAAGCGCGACAGGCTGCCTGTAGCGACGAGATCTCCTATCTCATTGGAATAATCCGTAAATATCCTGTCTATCGTCCTTAATCTGTCGCCTACGAAACCCACGCCGAACGAAGCGGCCAGGAACATGACCAGCCACCATGCGCTCTCGAGGGTAAAGACGAATATCGCGCCCGAGAGGAAAGAATCAAATATAAGGAATGACGCATGAGCGAATACCGCTATCAGGGTAACCAGAAGGCCCACTATCGTCCCGCCTTCAAGCGCGGAGAGCGCCACCACGAAGAATGCCGCGCAGTTCATGTAATCATAGGCGGCGGCCCTGTTCTTGAAAAGACCCGTCGCACACCCTATGAAAAGTATCATAAAAGCCGTGATCGAATATACGCGCACCATCCTTGCAAGGTTATTCATCGTCTCACCTCTCTCTATCGGTTGCCGTCAAAAACGCCTGAAAACTGTCGAACGAATTAAATGTCTTTTTTTCGTAAGGGCCGAAAAGCCCGAAACCACCGTAATACCTGTTGCGGCTGTCCTTCACCTCGAACGAAAGCATCTTCGCGAAAGCGATCTTCCTATATGTGGCGTTCTTCAGCGCGCCGAAGAGCCGTGAGGCGAGCGCGTATACGGCCGCGCACTCATTCTTAGAAGCGGGCCTGCCCTTCTCGTCGTACATATTGTATATCTTCCCGTCCCTGTCGAGGCGGAATGTAAGAAAACCGCTTAAGGCAATGCTCGGCGCCGGAACACCGGCCTCGCACAGATAGAGAGAGGCCATCAGCTGGTTTATCATATTGCCGTCGCCGTAACTGAAATTTTTGCTTTCGATATCATACTCTTCGCGCAAAAGCCCGGCCGCATTCACCGAATCGCCGATCAGTTTGACCGACTTTTCATAGACGCTTCCCCACGCAGGGTCATGCCTCGAGAGCATCTTCATCGTAAAAAGATCGAGGTATGACATCTTGACGGCCTGCGACGAGCTGTCCGTATTTTCCCAGGTGAAAGACTCAACCAGATAGCCGTTCCGAACTTGAGTTTTCTTGACTGCGTCCGCCAGCGCGAGCGCCTCCTTCAAATAATATTCGTCCTTCCACGCGTCGGAGGCCATCAGGAGCGCCCTGATGACCCTGAGATCATCGATCGACGCGCTCGATCGTTCCTTCTTCCCCGTCTTAAGGTCTATCTTCCAGTAAAGGACGCCTCTATCGCTTACGAGTTCTTTTTTTATAAACATGTACGTCCTGTCGAAAGCGGCCCTGTCTTTCAAAATCACGCAGATGACAAGATACAGCCCTGTGGACTCCGAAAGGACCGTATTCCTGTCCGTATTCTCGATAAGAACGCCGCCGTTTCTCAGGACAAAATGTCCGTCGATGAACTTTTTTATCGGCCTGGCGACAGGGCCTTTGTTCACGAGATGATATGAAAGAACGATCGCCAGGCACAGGCACAACAAAATATAAAGGTGTCTTCTCTTCACGAGGCCTGCTCTTTTGACCGCGTTCTTCTTAGTAGTGTCGTTATGATCCTCCCGGCCGACTTGCCGTCGCCCAGCGGATTGGCCCATCTTCTTTTTCTCTTCATCATGATGTCTACGCACGCCGAGATCCTGCGCGGATCGGTCCCGGCTATGATGTTACCGCCCACCCGGACGGTCTCGGGACGCTCTGTGTTCATCCTCACGGTGACGCACGGGACCCTGAGTACACAGCATTCCTCCTGGATGCCGCCGGAGTCCGTAATAACAAGCCTCGCGTTCTCAAGCAGCCATATCTGGTGATGATAGCTGACCGGATCGACCACATGTATCCCGCGCTTCGCGCAAATACGGGCGAGAATGGAAGAAAGCCCTATTCTCTTAAGTGTCTTCTTCGTGCGCGGATGTACCGAATATATGATGGGCAGGCCGTATTTTTTATGGACAAACCCGAGGCCTCTCAGTATGTCCTTCAGGATCTTTTGCAGATCAACGTTCTCCGGCCTGTGGGCCGTGACAAACATGTAAGCGTTTTTTACGATCCTGACCCCGCACCGCCTTTCGATAAACGACGGTCTTTGGACCATCTTCATGTTCTGCAATAACGCGTCGACTATGGTATTTCCGACTACGAATATATTTCTCCTGGGAATGCCTTCCCTCATAAGGTTTTCCGCGCTCTCAGGCGTCGGGGCGAAAAGATAATCCGCCGCGTGATCGGCAAGGATCCTGTTGATCTCCTCAGGCATCCTGCGGTCGAAACTCCTCAGGCCCGCCTCGACATGGGCGACCGGTATGGTAAGCTTGGCTGCGGCAAGGACGCCGGACAAAACGGTATTCGTATCGCCTTCGACTACCACAACATCCGGCTTCTCTTTCAGGAGGACGCCCTCGATAAAGATCATCATCCTGCCCGTCTCTTCGGCGTGCGTGCCGCTCCTGCCGGCACAATTATATTTCGGCTTAGGCAGCCCGAGCTGCCTGAAAAATACTTTGGACATCAGATAATCGTAGTGCTGGCCTGTGTTGATGACGAAATAGTCGAGTCTTTTCTTCGCGCAATACCGTATCAAGGGCGCCATCTTGATTATCTCGGGCCTCGTCCCCAGGACCAGGCATATCCTGATGCGCTTTTTATTCTTCATGTGCCCTTTTCCGCCGTTTTTATGCCGGTAAATACATAGCCCATTTTTTTAAAAGCGTCTATCATCTTCTTCAGGACGGCAAGCCCCTGTATGTTATGCTGCCGCATCCCCGCGATCACATACGGATGGATATAAAAGGACACGCAGCCGTCACGGACCACCGTGAGCGCTTCCGCCTGTTTTAGTATCCTGTCGAGCTTCGCTTCCGCGGATCGCGCGTCTCTCGAATCCTCATACTCAAAGTTCTCGACCGTCTGGCCGGGGATTATGAACTGCCCATAGGTATCGCGGTATATCACATACGGGAACGCCTGATTGACCATCTCCGTGACGGGGCCCTTTACCTTCATCCTGTTGGCGGGTATCCTGCTCGCATCATAAAGAAAATATGTCACATTCTGGATCGTAACGTCGAATTCACCTGCGAATGCCCTGTAATCCGACGCCGAAGCCGTGTAGTGCGGCGTCTCATACGCGCTGATGACGAGGCCGTTCTTCACAAATTCCTCTTTGCCTTTTTCGACGCGCGCCTTGACGGACGCGGTAGAATCGTCCCTTACCGGAGAATTGTTATCCGGATCCCAGAACTCGTAGCCGACCGATGTCACCCTCAGTGACGGGTCCCTGGATTCGTCACGCTGGTGAGTTATCCCGTGCATCACGATAGAAGCGCCGCCCGCCTGGGCGCCTTTTAAAAGCTTTACTATATCGGGTGAATCGGCCAGGCTCTTCTCTATGGCTCTTTCGCTCGTCACACCGGCAGGATCCTTAAAAAACGGGATCACGCCGATCGAGAACGGGATCTTCTCAGTTTTAAAAAAATCCGTAAGCACCGTGACATCATCGGCGGGTGTGTTCGGGTTCACGTCCTCTATTCTTATCAATGCCATGAGCTTCTGTGGGTGATCTGCCCCTAAGATATCATGCAGTATATCCGCTAAAATAAAATAGCTATCGCGCAGGTCTAAAAACGTAAAAGGTATATCCGCGATAAACCAGATGTTCTTCGCCTGAAGTATGTACGGAGTGGCCTCCTTCGTATCCGGGTTCTCAACGGTGGCCCACACCTTCGCGATCGACGGATCGGTCACCTTGGCGATCACCATGCTGATATCGGAAATACCCTTCAGCCTCCCCGTGATCGTGCCCCTGTCGAGGACATGGCCTTTATAAGAAAAACGGTCAAAGAAATCGGGCGGGTTCTTTACGGCATTTTCTCCGAACTGGGCAGTCCTCGTATAACAAAAACCGTATTTTTTCAGAAAATCGAACGGGGCGCTGCCCTGGAGCTGATTCAAGTTGTGCTGGAGCCATACTATCGTCTTGTCTGTTCTGTATATGTCTTTGAATAATGCGTCCGGAATGTAGGCGTTCTTGATGAAGCCGATATAAAAAATAACGCTGAAATCATCCATCCCGCCCTGCCTGTAGTCGGCAGCCGGTTCGATCGTATATGCGTATTTGAAATGGCCCAGCAGGTTAGCAAGGACGACCGCATACAATGAGCCGCCGTCGTATGACGCATGTTCGTCATATAATATCAGCGCGCGGTTGGCGGCATATGCTTTTCTTACCCTGGCCCTGGATGGAGATACTTTTGTATCGCGGGTAAAATATGCGGCGAGAAGGATGACAAGGACAAATAATAGCAGCTGTGCCGTGATATTGTGCCTACGCACTATCGCCCCCCCGTAATCGCTCTATCGTGATATCATGGCGTAAAGTATATCATACCACCAGGATTTGTCCACTCAGGAGAGCCGCATTCACCGTCTTATACAATTGCGCCTTATTTATAGCGTCTCCGCTTGATGTAAAGCACCGTAAAGAACGTGACAAGATAGCATGCCATTCCTACACACAGCGCAACGGCAAAGTATCCGACAAGAACAGGCCCGATGATCTTATAGACCGACAGGCTCAGGAGCTGGTCCCACCGGAAATTCTGCAAAAAAACATCCCACTGGCTCCGAATATCCTGATACCTGACGCCGGTGAGGGCTGCTCCGGCCTTGACCGCAATTAAAAACACCGGAATGCTGAGCCACGTGTTAGTCAGGATGCTTCCCAGGAGTGCCGCGGCACGGTTCACGCGCAGGACAAAGGCAAGAAAAAGTGCTGCAACCGGACCCGTGCCGGGCAGGACGCCGGAAAAGACGCCGATGCCAAACCCTGCGGCTATCTTTTGCGGTGTATCGTTTATCCTGAACAGTTTCAGATAGAGCGCCTTGAAAAAGCGCGCTACTTTTTTTGTCGTCCTGGGCGGCACCACCCGGCCACTGCTCACTACTTTGCCGCTTCTTCCCCGCTCGCCTCCATGCCGGGCGGGGCCTTGTGCCATTTATAGCCGCCGGCCGCATCCTGATACCCCCTGTCGAAGAGCTTCCTCATCGCCGCAGGATCGAACATCTCCTTCGACTCGTCTTTAAAATCGGGGGGGATAAACGCGAGGTTATAATCATTGCCCCTCTGTTTCATGAATACGTAGATCCTGTACGCGTCGCCTATGCCCTGCGAATCGATGATCGTATCGAACGACCGCTGCGCCACCGACGCAAGATCGTCCTTTACCGTCATATATGTCGACGACATGTAGCCGTTGCGTATCACGTACAGCTTCGATTTTATTTTTGACGGGTCTATCCCTAAGCGCTTGGCGGCTGCCTGCATGCCGTCGAGGAGCTTGTAGGTGGTGAAGACCTGCGTCACGGTCCCGCCGTCGGAATGCATCTCGTCGTACGATCCGCCGTCCGCGTCGACATGGAAAATAGACGGCGGAAATACGACGGGTATCGCCGCTGAAGCGAGTATGACCTTATGGAATAGCTCGATGTCACCCCTGCAGGCGATGGCGCCCATATCCCATACTACGAACCGCTGGGCATCCAGATTTGCGGTACCGACAAAGAGCCTGCGGCCGCTTTTATGCTCGGCTGCGATCTTCGCCAGGAGATCTTCGTCGACTTCCCGGGCGATGATTTTGGCCAGCGGCCTGTTGCTGGCGAGAGAATCGCCGAAGAGAACCGAGAGGGGGCCTTTCGGCGTCAGGAAGTCTTTCGTCGACATCGTCGTGAAAAGCGTTTCGAGCCGGCCGTCGTACTCCTTACCGAGGAACACGAACGGCGCCATGATCGCTCCGGCGCTCACGCCGGTAACGATCTTGAATTCCGGCCGGGAGCCTTCATGCGACCATCCCTTCAGCAATCCCGCGCCGTACGCGGCGTTAGCCCCGCCGCCGGAGAGCGCAAGAACGGGATACACCCGTATCCCGTCGGCACCGGCAGGGAAATCTTCCGCGCTCTCCTGCTTGATCGATTCGAGCAGGTTTTCCTGGAGGGCGGTATGGCGCTCGCCAACCATGACGCGCACATCATCCATGCTGCCTACCCGCGCCCTGTCAACCAGGTCCTGCGGCACCGGATGCCGCACCGTCGCGCATCCCGAACACGCGAACAAAACCAATAGCGCCGCCGCAAAAAATGCCTGCCTCTTCTTAAACGCGCCTGTCATACTGCCTCCCCCTTGTCTTTTATTTCCGCGCCGGCATGCACCCATCATGCAGCCGCGGCAACGGCTTCTAATTTTCCGCGCACGCAATCCCTCAGCGCCGCGTAATCGGCGATCTTTAAACTCGACGTATCGACCGGCGGCAGCACGACGAGGCGGCCGGATACTTTTGTCTTAAAGATAAAGCCTTTTTTGGGGATCGCTTCCCTCGTGCCGCCAATATATACCGGGAGTATGGGCTTGCCTTCTTTTATCGCGATCTTAAACGCCCCGTTCTTGAATTCGCCCATCTCGTCCTTATCGCTGCGTGTCCCCTCCGGAAAAAATAACATGGACGTGCCCTTCCTCAGCCACTCGGCCGCCTTCCGATAGACCACCTTGATGCTGCCCAGGTCTTCCCTGGAGACGAGGACATGGTCATTGACCCAGAGGAGGCCCCCGATGAACGGCACCTTCAGAAGCTCGCGCTTGGCCACCCACTTAAAATACATGTGCGTCTGGTAGATAATGACGATATCGGCGAGGCTCTGGTGGTTGGCCACCATCACGTATGTCTTGCTGTGGTCGATATTTTCCAGGCCCTCGACCTTGAGTTTCCAGAACGGGTTTAATGCTATCAGCGTGTCCGACCACCAGTACAGCTGCGCGTGGACGAGCTTCGCCCGGTTGGCGATCGGGAAAGGCGCTATCTTGATGAAGAGGCTTGCAAAGAATGTGGCCGCGGTGATGGCAGCGCCCACGATCCATATGAAACATGACGTCAAAAATTGCATATCGCCTTCCTATCCCTCACCGGCCAAAGAACATGATGCGCAGCTTATCCCTGCCGACGCCTTTGACGAGCTCCTGGAAGACCACGAAAACCAGGAGCAGGATCAGGTACCAGACCTGGATCGTCCAGAAACGCGCCCACCACATCTCTTTCAGGAAATGCCGCGAGGCAACGACGATATCCTGATGTTTCCTGACCAGCGGCACCAGATGCTCGATCAGCCTGAACAGGAAACTGATGATAAAGTAGATGGAGGTCCTCCAGAGCGTGTTGTATACGAGCGGCTTTTTTGAGAATATATTGAGGACCGGAAGGTGGTCGGCTATGATCATTATCTTGCCGATGATGAGCGCCCAGATGATGGTGGACAGGAGAGGCGTGCACGGTATCCCCACATGCGTAAACATCTGCCCGAAGGTGAGGCGGATAACGTTGAAGGCGATAAAAAAGTAGATGACCGCGGGCAGTACGCGGAGCGCCTCTTCCTTGATCAGCTTGAATATGCGGGGCATTCTCTCGTCTCCGGGCTGCGGTACGGGGAAACTGCGTTACCATGCCTCAGCGCTATTATATCAACAGGGCGCATTATTGCAACCTATTTGGAGGCGCACAATCGGTTACGCGTTCTTTACAAAGATGCGTTTCAGGGAGTCGCCGAGCCGCTTTTTTTTCATCTCTCTGGCCAGCACGCTGGCGAGCAGGCGCGGGCCTGCCACTACAAATATAACAATCTCTTTAAAAGTAAAAAATTTCACCACCATGAATTTATTCAGTATTTTCAAGATCTGGGTCGGCGTATAAAACGAGAACTTGATCTGTCTGCCGATTTTTTTTAAGGCAGCGTGGCTGTACGTATCGGAATAGAGCTCCCCCCTGTCGGTGACGTGATACCCGGGGGTATTTTCCGCGACCTTCCTGAGCGGCGAAAATTTCTCGATCCGCAATTTCTGGAACGTGATGGAGTCGAGACTGATCTCTTTGGCGAATTTCGATATATACAGCATCTCTTCCCTGGTCTCACCGATGTTGCCGTAAATAAAGTAACCGTGATAGTAGATGGGATATTTTTTCAGGACGGCAAAGCATCTTCTTATTTCGGCCGAATCAAAACCTTTGTTGAGTTCGGCCAGTATATGGTCGTGCGGGGATTCTATGCCCATAAAGAGTATTTTGAACCCCGCCCTGACCATTTTATCCAGAAGCCTGGGGTGTTTGGCTATTTCGATGCGCGCCTGCGCTATGAAGCGCTTTTTTATTTTACGCTCCAGTATCAGGTCGCAGATCGCTTCCGATCTTTTTATGTCTACGAAAAAATTGTCATCGCTGAAAAGTATGGTGTTGGCGCGGATCCCCTCTATCTCTTTGATAACGGAGCCGACGCTGCGCGCCGAGTACGTCCTCTTCTGGCCCAGCAGATTCAAGCTGAAGGTGCAGAACTTGCAGTTGAAGGGGCAGCCTCTCGCGCTTAGGACCGAGTCAAATGTCAGGTCCGCGACGCTGATGCCGTTTACCCTCAGGTAATATTTATTGCGCCTTAAGGCCCGGTCCGGCGCGCCTATGCTGTCCGCGTCGGGTAACGGCCTGTGTGCGTTGTGGACGATGCCGCTGGCGGCCCTGTACGAGATGCCCAGGATATTTTCAAGCGGGACGCCTTTCAGGATCTCCCGTATCGTCTCTTCTCCCTCGCCCCTGGCAATAACGCGTATCTTCGGACAGGCCCGGAAAAGCTCTACAACCTCTTCCGTGGCCTTGTACCCGCCTACGACTAAAGGTATGTTGTCCGGCATCAGGTTCAAGAGGCCGCAGATCTCTGTATACTGGCGGTCCCACCCGACGTTCACGCATATGATGTCGATCTGGCTGCGGATAAAATCCATCAGCGCAGCAGGATCGCACAGGTCTGTTTCGTATCGCAGGTCGAGCAGCGTCAGCGTATCCACAAAGCCTTTGGCGCTCGTGGCCACATATTCAAGGCCGACGGGCGGGAAGATACCCATGACGCTCGTCGAGGTGCTTTCGATATAGGGATTCAGGAATAAGGCGTGCTTGTATTTCATGTGCCGTCCTTTTACCGGATCAAAAAAAATGACGAAGAAGCGGGGATCAAAATGAGCTCAAATCTCCAGCTCTCCGTCGCTAAATAGGTTACAACATTACCACTGCTTTGTCAAGCGTATGAAAATGCGGCAAAGCGCCCTGCGGGAAAGCCGCACAGCCGCGTCTATTCGTCACTATATTTCCGCTTTTCGGCATCGTATGTTTTCATAGTCACGTCGAGCTGGGCGTAACAGGAATCTATCTTTTCCGCCAGCTCTTTCAGCTCTCTCGAAAGCTCGCTCCTTCGGATGGCTCCGAGGCCGCCTTTTGCCGAAGCCTTCGCCAGTTCCCCGTTCACGGCCGCCATTCCGGCCTCGGAAGAGATTATCTCATCTTCCAGGCTCTTGATCTTCTCTTCGAGAGGCTTTACAACCTTCGACCTCATCGCGTTAAACTCCGCGCGGGCCTTTCTCGACATTTTACTGCTATGCCCTTTTGCTCCGTGCGCTGCCCCGATTTTCGGCGGGACCGTCCCGCCCGGCTGCGGTATGGCAGCCGGCGCGCCGGACTGGCCGGATGGGGCCTGCCCGACTGCCGGAGTTTTCATTGCGGGCAGCGGCTTGTCCTCGTCATCTTCCCACCCGATGCTATCCAGGAACTCCCGGTACGTACCCGGGTAAAAAAAGACTTTGTCATTTTTGAAGACGATGAGTTTCGTCGCCACTTCGTTCAGGAAATGCTCATCGTGCGCTACCACGAGCGCCGCGCCCTCAAAGTCCCTCACGGCATCCATCATCGCCTGGCAGGATTCGATATCGAGATGGTGCGTGGGCTCATCCAGGAAGAGGATATTGGAAGGCGCGACAAGGAGTTTCCCCAGAAGGAGGCGGCTGCGCTCGCCGCCGGAAAGGACCTTGACCTTCTTCTCGGCATCGTCTCCAGAAAACATCATCGCGCCGCATATCCCGCGCACGCGCGATTTTTCGATAAAGGCCCTGCCCAGGGATATCTCCTCTTCCACGGTAAGCTCGTCGTTCAGGTCGGCCGTATTCGCCTGCTCATAATACGCCGGCAGCGCCGCCGTGTGCGTCTTAACGCTGCCGCCCACAGGCGTAAGCCTGCCGGAGAGCAGCTTCAGGAGCGTGGTCTTGCCCTTACCGTTCTTGCCTACGATGCAGATCTTATCGTGCCTGTTCACGGTAAAATTCAGGCCGCTGATCAGGTACGGCTGCCTGCCGTCGTATGAGAACGTAAGGTCGTTCACATCCATGACCTGCCCGGCGCGGAACGGCTCATAATTGAACGAGAACGACAGCGTGCGGATCTCCTCAAGCTTGTCCAGCTTCTCCATCTTCTCGAGCTTCTTGATGCTGGACTGAACGCCCTTGGCATGGCTTGCCTTCGAGCGGAACGTGTTCACATACACCATCATCTGCTTGCGCTTCTTCTCATCCTCTACGCGCCTCTTCTCGTGCAGCTCTTCGTCTTTATGCAGCTGGGCATAATATTTTCCGGTCGATCCCCTGCACTTGCGAACCCGCCCGCGGTGTATGCCTACTATGTGCGTCGTCACGCTGTCGACAAGGTCCCTGTCGTGGCTTATCACGATGAGCTCTCCCTTCCACGACCGCAGGAACTTCTCAAGCCATCGTATCGAGATTATGTCGAGGAAGTTCGTAGGCTCGTCCAAAAGGAGCATGTTGGGCTCGGAGACCAGGGCCTTGGTCAGGGCGATACGCATCCGGAACCCTCCGGATAATTCTGAAGGGTTGCGGCCGAAATCCTCTTCACGGAAACCGAGCCCGGAGAGGATCTTCTCCACCTTCCATTCTGCCCCCATCTCTTCCGGGCTCAAGCCCTGGCACCCCTCCTCCAATACGGTAGGCTTGCTGAATGCCAGGTGCTGTCCGAGATATCCTATGGCGTAATTGTTGGGCATGAAGACCTTGCCTTCGTCGGGTTCTTCTTCTCCGGTTATGATCCTGAAGAGCGTGGTCTTCCCGTGGCCGTTACGGCCCACGAGCCCGACCCTTTCACCGGCAAGGACATCAAAGCTCACGTCGGAGAAGAGCACCCGGGTGGCGTATTGTTTAGACATATTCTTTATCGATATCATCGTCTTCCTGACCTTATGCTATGCATGTACAGTATCTTCATGATTTTAATCGGGAACGAAAGCGCGACGCTTCATAGAGACATACCGCGCTGGCACTGGCGACATTTAATGAATCAACGGCCTTTGAGATCGGTATGCGAACCTTTACATCGGCGATACGTACTACGTTACGCGATATACCCTTATCCTCATTGCCGAAAACAAAACAAATATTGCCTGAGAGTTCAACTTTAGCGATATCGCCCGTACCCCTGCCGGGAGTGGCGACGATTATGCGTGTATCGTGTTCTTTCTTAAGCCAGGCAAGGCTCGATCCAAGATCATCTTCGTAATAGACCGGCAATCTGAAGATGGTACCCATGGAGACGCGCACGGCTTTTCGATAATACGGGTCATACGTGGCATGATCGACTATAAGCGCCTGGGCCCCGAACGCGGCCGCGTTACGCGCTATAAGGCCGACGTTTTGAGGGTCATTGATGGCGTTCAGCGCGACGAAAAAGAGCGGGCGCTTAGGCTTTTTCAGCGCGTCGGAAATCGCGCGCTTTTTGGGGCAATAGCCGACGGCCATGATCCCCTTATGAAAGCGGAACCCTATGATGTCCTCTACCAATCCATTAGGCGCAACGTAGAGAGGGGCTCCTCTTCTGGCCATTACCGCGAGGAGAGGTTTGTATCTGGTGATGGTTTCGCGGGATGTGAGGCACGACGCTATCCGGCATTCGCTCTCCAGCATGCTCCGGACGACCTTCTCTCCCTCGGCTATGAAGATACCGTCTCTTTCCAGCTCTTTGCCCTTAAGGCAGCGATAGGCCGACAGGCGCGGATCACCCGGGTCTTGTATCGTGATAAAGTTCAACCATTCCTCTTTTCATTTATTGCCGGGGTTATCAATAATTGCAGCCCGGGCTTAAGCCCGGGCTACTATGGCTTGAACATAGGTAGAAACAAAATAGACTTTCCGGGTCGTCCCCGAATAATGCAGATTATACCACAATGTCCCTTATGCAGGATGGGGATTAAATTATTGCGTGGGTGACACCTTCCGGCATGGCACCTGGATACAAATGATGAAGCGGACAACTTATACAATGTCCGGTTTTTTTGGATGGGCCAGGGAGACACCCTGTAATCTCCAATTATTAACAAAAAAAATTGCCTCCGGAATTTACTATTTGTGTTATAGTAACACCTGCATGCGAAAAGACTGCCTTAAAGGGATAGAGATCATTTACGAGGACCGTGACATCCTTGTCATCGACAAGCCGCCCCGGCTCCTTACGATGGCTTCTGCCACTGAAAGAGAAAAGACCGCCTACCATATTCTTACGGATTATGTCCGCAAAGGCTGTGCCAGATCACCAAAACGCATCTTCATTGTACACCGCCTCGATAGAGACACATCGGGCATTGTCATCTTCGCAAAGACTGAGGCCGCGAAGAACTGCCTGCAGGACCGGTGGGATACAACAGAGAAAAAATATCTCGCTGTAGTGTACGGCAAATTACCGGAAAAGTCCGGCGTTATAACTTCATATCTGGCTGAGAATGCCGCGCACGTTGTATACAGCACAAAAGACAAGTCAATGGGAAGGCTTTCCACCACCGCGTATACGGTCCTCAAAGAGACGAGGGATTTCAGCGTTCTTGAGATCGACCTGGTTACAGGCAGGAAAAATCAGATACGCGTACATTTCGCTGAAAAGGGGCATCCGGTAGTGGGCGACACGAAGTACGGTAAACCCGGTGACATACACAAGCGCATGGCGCTGCACGCCCGCTCGATATCTTTCCTGCATCCCTGGACCGGCAGGAGGATGCTCTTAGAGGCAAAGGTCCCGGCTTATGTATCCGGCCTCGTAGGGAGTATACCCTATTAGTGGGAAGGCCTGTTCAATATAGTGGCGGTGTGTTTACCGCCTTGTTCGAACTTTGTTTCGCGCCGCTGTCATTGCGAGCCCCGAAGGGGCGAAGCAATCTCAAGAGTAATCAACGACTGGCTCGGTCCGGCCGCAGGCCGGGCGTCCCTCGCTATGCTCGGGAGGCTGCGCACCGGGCGGCCTGCGGCCGGCCGTGTCCTCGCCCTGCTATCCGATGTTTCAATGTATGTAAAACAGCCCCGGGCTCGTCCACATCCCGCCTGCTACACGCTAAAATGATCTCATGAACGGCGGGGTGCCGAGCCTGCCCCCTCAACCGAAACCGAAAGGCCACGCCACGCAAAACTCGAGGCAAAAAGGCAATTTTGAGCGCGGGCAAAATTGCCTTTTTGCTGAAAACGGAGCACCTCATTTTTTTCATCGA
>CAYGRZ010000024.1:0-25427 GCA_964352425.1 uncultured Planctomycetia bacterium
TGTTCACCGCTATAGCCTGCTCGCTGTTAAGTACGCTGGAAAGCATAGCAACGCCCTGCTCCGTAAAGACATTGACGCTTTTATAGAACTTTAAGGATGTCACAATCTGTGATATCCTCATGATCTCTTCCCGGGTTAATGAAAACATAAAATCTCCGGGGAACCGGCGCATATTCCTTTTGACCGCTTGATTCAAAACTCTGGTCTCTACCTCATAAAGCACTGCCAGATCCCTATCCAGCATCACCCTTTTCCTTCTTATCTGAAATATCTTATTTTCTATAACGTCCAACGGCACCAATTTTTCCATACTCTCTCCGTATGTTATGGAAGCGCACAATACGCCCCCATATATAAGACGCCAAAACTGTTGAAATTATTGCAGATTATTTTAAAATAAAAAATCCCCCGCCGGTCGATGTGGCCAGCGGGGGTTCACAAAAAGTCACAAACAGGGGTCTGGCCCCTCGAACTCAGGTGTCGACCTACGAGGTCAATCTCGGGGACGCGTCACCTGGGGACATACTTATTTAGGTGTGTCCATTTTTGACACGTCCTCCATTTTCTCATTACCCCCCTGATCATTTTTCAGTTCCTGCTGTATCGGTAGTTTCAGAGCTTGCGCGTCCGGCAATTTCCCCTTAAATGCTTCAGGCAGTGTCTTCGTCAAATAATATTCTGCCACCCCGACCGGTTTCTTGACACTACGCAGGGCATATTCCACCACGATATTATTTTTTTCGGCGCACAAAATAATGCCGATTGATGTGTTTTCATCATGCAACTTTACCTGTTCATCTAAAAGATGGAGGTAAAAATCCATCTTGCCGGCGTATTCCGGCTCGAATGTACCGGTTTTTAGCTCAACTGCAACAAGGCACTTCAGCCTACGGCTATAAAACAGCAGGTCAACGAAATATTCTTTATTCGCCAGCGTCAAACGGTATTGATTACCGATAAACGAAAATCCGAACCCAAGCTCTAAAATAAAGTGCTTCATTTTTTCGACGAGCCGTTTTTCCAGATCTTTCTCCAAAATAGGCTTTGTAATACCGAGAAAATCGAGGTTATAGACGCATTTTATGGCCTCATCGGCTTGTTCGCTCAAATGCGCGGGCAGGGCTTTAGGAAAATTATGGGTTTTCTGTTTCAAGCTCAGCGCATACGCGCCGGCTTTTATCTGATTCAGAAGAATATTTCTTGACCAGCCGAAATCACGGGAAGATTTAATATAATATTCCCGTTCTTTCTCATCCGTGACCTTCTCCATGATCAGCAAATTATGCCCCCAAGGTATTTCTGCAACAGCTTGTTGCAGAAATGGATTATTCTTATACTCCTCATAAAATCTGCGCATGTTCCATACATTCCTATCTGAAAAACCGCGAACTTCCGGAAACGCTTCCTTCAAGTCACGGGCAAGCATTTCGACAATATTGTCTCCCCACTTGTATCTTTCCTGCCGCTCAACAATGTTCTTTCCGATATCCCAATAAAGCCTTATAAGTTCATGATTAACCGACCGGACGGCCTGAATCCGAGCCGAAGTAATGCGCTCTTTGACCTCACGGACCAAATCCTTATAACCCCTGTCACGGCTTATACTGCTCACGCTTATCCCTCCCTTTTAAGCATCCTGGTAAATAGTCCTCTACTATATAAGATGTAAAAAGCGTCGGAATTATTGCAGAATATTTTAAAAAATAAAAGCCCCCGCCGGCCGATGTGGCCAGCGAGGGTTCACAAAAAGTCACAAACAGGTCACAAACAGGGGTCAGACCCCTGTATTCTTCTTGTACTCTTATTTAGACGCTCGTGGCAGTTTTACGCATCGCCGTGAAGTACTCGCTCAGGGCCGTGCCTATATCCCTGAAGACCTTCCAGAAACCGAAGTAGCCGGAGAGCCTCTTGATGGCCGGGTCATTCTGCTTATACCCCATGGCAAGAAGCGCGCCCTTCATCGCGATCGACGCCAGGACGACCAGGGCATCGGCATCAAATTCGGACACATCCTTCGTCGATCCCTGCCTGTTTATAACCGCGTACGCGATCTTGCCGTCATTGACCGTGCCGCGCGCGGCTTTGACATCGGCCTCGATCATCGCCAGCTCGTTACCGTCCGCCGTATGCTCCAGGAAGATGCCGACATTGCCGACCGCGCCGCCGAATGCCTGCCTGACGGCCTCGGACGGCTTATCGGACCACTGCACCATCGTCACGCCGAGCTCCTCAAGTTTCGCCCTCTCGTCGGCCGTTGTCTCGGGCCGCACCATGATCGCGACCTTGATGAGATCGGCTCTTTTGCGCGCTTCAGCGAGCCTGGCGGCGAAAGACTCCTTCACCGTGCCCTTGGCGTCGAGGACGCTCTTCGAGTCAAAAGTGAAGGCAACGGGTTGCGGCGCCGCGCCGCCGGCGCTCAAGGCCCGCTCCAGCGCGGCAAAGATACCGGCGCCGCTCGCTTTGCCGATATCGGCAGGCAGGCTCATGATAGCATCGAGAGCCGCCTTCCGGACCGCGCTCTCACGTTCGGACACTTTCCTGAAGACGCGCGTCATAACCGCCTTCTCGACGCCCTCATCCATGACCCTCCCCTGCGGCGCCAGCGTCTCCGTGAACACCGAGAGCGCAGGACGCGCTACAGGCGCTTCGGACGGTGTCAGGATCTTGGCAAGCGCCTCAGGCCCCTGCCAGACCAGCGTAAACAAGGCGCCGGCGAGAGCACCCTGGGTCAGGTTCCATCTATCGGTCTCGAACCCGCCCTTGTCGTCCGGGTGCGAGTGAATATCGGCGACGATGTCGTAGTCGGCGTCATTCCACTTATTATTGCACGTCATGCCGTTCAGGACGAGCCTGCCGTCCTCGGTCCTGAAAGAGATCTCTGACTCATATGAAGGAATATATTCTTTCGTGCGGTCAGCGAGCTTCTTGCCCGTCTCCGACCTGGGGCTGACGATAAGGGTGCCGACCTCGTAGCGCAGGACGCCGCCGTTCTCCGCGGTGTTGGCGATCTCGTCGATAGCCCTTACCGCGTCGGCAGGGATCGCGTTACCCGCGTCATCGGTCGCGCGCGGCAGTGCGGCAAGCACAAGCTCGTTCTCAGCTTCGGCGGTCACGGTATAGGTGATATTGTCGACCTTTATCTTAAGGGTCTGACCCTTCCGGGCAAACCTGCCGCTGTTGGCGATGGCTGAGGCGCCTGCGTTGGCGGCCGCGCCTTTGGATAACGTATAGATGAACGGATGTCCGGGCATTGTCTTGTCGCGAACCGGCTGCGCCAGTATGCCGGCGGCCCAGAGCGCATTCATGACGTTGCGGACAGCGGCGTCCTTGAGCCCGGCTTTTCCGTCGGGATCCAGCGAGGCGCGGACCTGCTGGACTGTCATGCCGCCGCTATTCCTGATTATCTGATCTATGGCTGTCGCGGCGATATCGGCATCCGTTACAGCGGCCTGCACGGTCGGAGCAGGAGCAACCTCAACCTTCTTTACCTCGGCCCCGGTCTCGGCGGCACCCAGTTTCGGGGCGGCGGCCGCAACCGCGGCGCCCGACGGGGCGCCGGGCGCTTCTGCCGCAGGCGCCTGGACAGCAACAGCAGCGGGGGCGGCCTCTTCTTCCGCGATCTTCTTCGGCGCAGGCACGCCGACCTTCACAAGATCTTCCTCGGACGGCACAGCGACGCCCTTGATATTAGCAAGCAGAACGTTGAGCTCGTCGATCTGGTCGGTTATGCCCGCGAGCTCAGCCTCTAGATCCTGAACGCTCTGTTGCGCGATCGCAAGGCCTTTCGGCGAAAGGAGTCCGGACGCTATCTGCAGGCGGGCGCTGGTCAGGCTCGCCTCCAGCTTCTTCGCTTCGGCGGTAAGATCCTCTATATCTTTATTGATAATATCTTCGTCCGCCCTGGCGAGCTTTTCCTGAAGAGGGGCCTCCTCTTCGGGGGCTTTCTCTCCGGCCTTGGCCCGTTCGATCATCATGTGCATATTGAGCATCTCCATCGCGGCGTCGAGGCCCTGGCCCTCCTGTTTCAGGGTCGCGGATGCGATTCCGTATACGATCTCCAGGTTCGTACGATCGGCGTCGGCTGGAGATATCTTCTTGGCGGATACCTGCGCGTCTATTTCCTTGCCCATACCGGTTATCATCGTGAGAAGCGCGTTGTCTTTGGCGCAGGCGGCGGCGATGCCGTAGAGATGGCCGATGCTGACGCCGGTCACATTGATATCTTGCGCGAGGCCGACCATCATGGCTTCTATGCCGGGGTCCTTCACGCAGGCGCCGGCGACACCCATGAGCGATTCTACCGTCATCGGGAGACCTTCGAGCTCGTCGGCCAGGCCGGCCGCCTTGTCGGCCACAGCCGCGTCTCCGCACAACTTCTCGAAGACGTCGCGTAACGACACCCTGCTTTCGCCGGTCACGACTTTCTTACCGTCCACGGTCTCGGCCTTGAGCAGGACATTTTTCAGGTCGTCGACGGTGAATTCCTTTTCCGCCTTCTTGGCCTCTTCCAATGCCTTATACACATCGCCCATAACGAAGTCGGCCACTTTGAGCGCCCTGGCTGAATCGATGATCCCGGCGGCCTGTCTGCCGCGGGCTCTCTCCTGATACTTCCCAATAAGGCTCGGGAGGGTCTTGAACAGTGTACCCGCGACGGTATTGCTGACCAGCGTCGATACCTGAACCATGCCAAGGACCTTTGCCGCGCCCAGCACCCCAAGGGCCAATCCGGCCACAGGCGCCAGAACGTACCCCAGCGCAATGGTGCCGACAACGGGAACGGCCATTGGCGCGAACTTTGCCGCGACAGGATGCGCCTCTTTGAATCTCCTGTAACCGGTCGCGACCCTGTCCGCGGCCCGGTTCAGGACGAGACGCAGGCCGTCCGGAGCCTCAAAGCCGTACCGCAGCACCTTCGCCACATCCTTATCGATATACCCGCGGCTGGCCAGCGCACTTGCCGGCTTGCTGGTGGTAGAAATAAGGTAGAGCGCGCGGGCGACGTTCACCAGAAACGTGTACGCACCCTTATCGGCCTTATCGATGCCGCCTTTCTCCACTCCGAGCGCGACCGCAGCGTCGGCGAGCTTGGTCGAAGCAGGCGACATGATCTTGGCAAGGGCAGCGCTCCGGGCCGTGGCGTCTTTCATCTGCGCCAGAGCTGTCAGCTGGGCAACAGTGACTACTGTATAAGGACCCCTGCTGAACACGCCTGACGCGTCATTGACGGTGTTAATGGCATCCTGTAGCTCGGCGGCCGTCACCGGCATGGCAGCGAAGAGCGGCATGATATTCGCCATCGACTTCGACGGGTCTTTGACGCCGAGATCTCTGATAAACGCTCTCTGGCTGTCGAGCCTCGTGAATGCGGCCTGCGCCGCCGTCAAGGAAGACTCCGCCATCGACGCGCGCAGACGGGCCCACGCAGCCGGTATCCTGCGCCCTACGCTTTCGGCTATGATCTTTCGCTCCTGCAGCCTTTCATTCCGTACGAATTTCGTGTTGAGACGTTCGAGACTTCGGATGGCGGCAGAATATTTGCGCTGAACATCTTGCGGCATGCTCTTCAGCATCGCAAGCGGCGCCGCATCAACATTACCGGAGGCAGCCATCTCCGCCATCATCGGCACTGCCGACAGCTGTATGCCTCTGAAGTCAGGGTTCAGGTTCGCCATGGCGACCATCGCCCCGGCCATATTAAAGGTTACCGCCGGGCTCACCGCTGCGCACAGTATAGAAAGTATCTCGCCGTCCTGACTGTACCCGTCGGCTATTGCTGCCAGGTCATTCAGGGTCAGGGCCTCGGGCTGTTCAGCACGGGCCATGAGGTCCGTGAGTGCCGCGAACCTGGCAAGCTGTTTCGTGTCGTCGGCGGTAAGCTCGACCTTATGGTCCGCTGCCGCCTTCGCCGCCGCGCTTTCGAGACTGAGTGTATGGTCCTTATCCATCATTGACAGTACGATAGCCGCGCCGGCGCCCATTTCAGGTATCATCGAACGCGCAAACTCGGCCCACGAAGAGACACTCTGCCCGAAATCTTTCTTCGCAAGGGCTTCCTGGGCGCGCGACATGATCTCGTACGGCGTGACCGCCTTCGACCCCGTCGGGTCCAGCTTGGCCTTGAGGGCCTCGCCGTTACGGACGGTCGCGATCGACGCAACGCGCTCTATCTCCTCGGCAGGCATGATGTTCTCCGCCAGGGCCTTGCCGATACCGATGATGTCCCTGAAACCGATCACTTCGTGGAATGACCTGTCCCGTATCGTGACGATCTTGTCGTAATCTTTCACGCCTTTGCGGTTACCGACCTCTCCGAGCATCTTCTCCTGGAACCTCATCGCGTCCCGCGCAGCCTTCGAATGCACCTTGCCCGAGAGCCTGTCGAGGACGCTGTACGCTTCCCGTATCGTGTTGTCGATGGTATTCCTGTTAAAATCGTCGCCGAATCCCTTTTCGGTCCGCGCTATGAAGCCCATCGCCTCGTCGCTCGTCCTGAAGGCGAGCACGTCTTCGAGGAGTCTTTCCACGGTGACTCTGTCGGCCTCGAACCCTGCGTCCTTGGTCTCGAGCATGGTCTGCAGTATTCCGACGACGAATATGTTCCTGTATGCCTCCGGCAGAGAGAATTTGGCGGCCTCGCTTATCTGCCTGGCCTGCATATAGCTGGCGCTGACCTTGAGCATATCCTCACCGGTCATCGCGTTGCCCTTTGCGACGAGCTCCGCTATCTTGGCAGCGTCTTCCTTGGACATCTTCGACATATGTTTGGCTATGTCGGGGTCCTTCACCCTATTGATGAATTCGGTCATCTTCGAGGCGTCATAATCCAGCAGGTAGTCGGCGTTCTTGTCATAGCCGTGGCGGCCTACGCGGCCGAGCAGCTGCGTAAAGAGGTCTCCGGCAAGTTCATGCGCGTCGAGGACCATCATCACCATCTTCGCAGGCGGCAACTTTGCCTCGTTCGCCGCAACGCCGAAATCGACTCCCGTGAACGCGCGCGACCCCATCACGACGATCTTGCCGATAGATGTCTTCTTACCGCTCCCATCCGTGACCTCGACCTTTATATTGCACTCTTTTTCCAGCGTTTCTATAACCGACCTGTCCGATCCGGGCCTGATGATATTGACGGCGTCCCTGACGGCGTCTTTGATAGCGGCGTCATTCGCACGACCACGCAATTTTTCTGCGACGGCATCTTTGAGCGCGGCCTCAAAGAAGTTGCAGACAGCTTCGCCCATGTCCTTCTTCGCGATAAATACGGTCTCGCCCGTTATCGACCTGCCCGCCGCCGTATCCACTACCGCGAAGAGCTTGCCTATATCGGCTTTGAGCTCCGCCAGCTCGATACCGTTCTCTTGAAGTTTTTTCACCTGTTCTTCGCGAAGGTTATCGAACGAATCTCTTGTAATTTTTCCCATTTCCATACCAAGCACGGACACGGCATTCTCCACCGCTGCAAATCTCCTGCCAAAGCCGTTGCCGGTGACCGTAATCATTCCGTATGACCCCTTGAGTTTCAGGATATCCTCGAAGGTCGTCGCGCTTAAATTGACGGTCCGCGAGCCCATCTTCGCCTGGGCGATCGAGTCGAGGCCCGCTATTGTGCCGGAGGCACCGAACGCCCGGACGCGGCGGGCTCCCATCAAAAGGCTTATCGCGCTCGACTTATTCGTGGTGCTCATCTTGACGTATTTAGCCATCTCCGCGTCCGTCTTGCCTTCTTTGCGCGCAAGCGCAATGGTCAGATACGTATCCTGATACGTTTCATTGGCAGCCAGCTGGTTGTTGTTAACAGGGTGAATCGCCTTGTCGGTGCCTTTCATACCGTAGTCAAACTGCTCTCCCTTCTCGAATGCCTCTTCTGCCATGATGACGGATCTAGCAACGCTCGTAGCGATACCGGCCTCTCTGAAGGCCGCCTCTAACCCCTTGCTCATATATATCGCCGCCTCCTGGCCTTTTCCGGTCACTGTGTAGAAGAGGTCTTTTCCGTCCTTTAATTCTCTGCCGTCTTTGGTGCTGGCGGTGAATTCATTAGTGGCCTTATCCCTTAACACCTTCTCTACCCGCACGGCCTCCTTAAGGATTATGTCGCGCGCCGCGTCCACGATCCTGAGCTTCTCAGCATGTTCGATATACTTGATAGGGTTAAAATCGATGGGATTTTTTCCTATGATGGCGGTCATCGTCGATTGCAGACCGGCATGGTATTCGTCGACCATGCGTATCCTGGCGCTCAGCATCGCTTCCTTCAACCTAAGATTCTCGGACCATCTATTGGCAAGGTGGCCAGCTATCTCGTTGGTGAGGAGTGCTATCTTTTTCATACCGCCGACTTCCTCGCCGTTAAAGGCGTCTATCACTGCCTGTTCGCTGCCTTTTTTCCCGGCAAGATGATCCTGGGTGATCTCGACCGCTTTTATGCGGCCCAACTCAAACATCGTCCTGTAAGCTTCCTTATTTGCATACTGGCCCACGTTGGCTTCGGCCATGATGTCGCCCTTGAAGCTGTCTCCGAGCAGGAACCGGTGCATTATCATGGAGGCGATGAAGACATTCGTCTTGCCAGCGCCGACGACAAGGCCGACGTTCTTTCCTTCCATGAAGAGGTAGGTCATCATCCTCTGCTGGATATCGAGCTTATGCGTTGAAACCCGTTCCGTTATGGTAACGGCAAGCGCATAGCTCTCGGCGCCGCTAAGACGGTGACTGTCTTTCTCGGCAAACGCCAGTCTCTTTTTTATATATCTGAGTAGCTCCTTCTTCCCGGCTACTGTCAACTCTTCTCCATCCTTCTTAAGCGACAGCCCTTTTTTATCCAATTTTGTAAATTCTGCATCGGCTTCTTTACATTTCTTGTTTATAGCATCTTTGTTGGCTTCATAAAACTTCTCGCACGTCATATTGGTGCCTTCGAGCTTTGACCCCCATTCCTTTATGACATTCCTGAGATAGACCTCCGCGTAGGGTAGCCTATACTCCTCCAATTTGTCCAGTTGGCCACCAAGATTTTTGGCAATATACTTACTGGCTGCGTCCGCCTCTGCCTTGCTGCCCTTGCCGTATTTGGCCATGATCTTGGCCATATCACTCAAGCGGACTGCCTGAGCAAGGCTTTCAAACTCAGAACGCAACCTTGCCTGGTTCTCTTTGAATTTCCTGACCTCCGCAAAGACCTTTGAAGGCGCCAAATTGCTCTTAAGGGCGTCGATAAAGGCGTTTGCGATATCGGCCTTCTCCGCTTCATTGGCGGCAGATTCGGCCTTCCGTTTCCGCTTTGCGGCAGTGTCCTTATACATCTTATACGCCGTTTCAACATAATTCCTTCTTCCCTTGATGACATTTGACATGCCTTCCGCCCACGCAAAGCTCTTCTTCCCCACCGACTCAAGATCGCGCATGAGAGCGCCGGTGCTGGTCCATCTCGAAGCGATCTCAGCCAATACCCGCTTTACATTCACGACATCAAGCGAGTGGGTAAGCTTGTATTCTATACCGTTTATCGTGATCACCTGAGGTGTCTCCAACGTCCCTTCCTTAAACCCTTTCGTCCTCTTCTTCGCGCCCTGCACCGTGGCGTTCTCGTTGAGCTGGAGCACCAGTTTCCGCGCGGTAAAAGAAAGGAGGCGCCACGTGCCCATGAGCCGGGCAAACGCGGCAGGCCGCAGGACCTCCGTAAATATAGTCCTGCCCTCCCACGTGATCGTCTTGTTCTCTGCCTTTATATTCCTCAGCCCTATTTCGGCAAGCTGCTGCCGTCCCATGCCGCTCAGGACGCGCTGGCCGGCTACCGCGAGAGCGTCGGTCTTGTTGAATTCATACTTGCCGTATCCGGACCTCTCAAGCGTCATCGTATCGCCCGGTTCCCTCGCTTTGTTTATGGCATCCACCACGTCGTCTATATCCAGCTCGGCGCCGCTGGCCTGCATGTGCTCTACCAACGCCTGCCTCACCATATCATTCATTAATCTGAGCGCGAGGCCTCCGCCTTCAAGCTTGCCTTCGACAAGCCGCATATTGTCTATCTTGCTGACCGCCTTATTGAATCGGCGAGCGCCTGTAAGATCCTTTTCCGAGACTTCGCCCTTGAGGCCCATCTTATCCAGCGCCTGCCGGGCACGCTCCTGGCTAAACTTGCCTGTGGCGGGATCGCGGGACAGCTTCTTCAGTTCGGTCTTTATTTTTGCGGCTTCTGAATTGACCTTCGAGATGAGCTCGGCGTCAAGCTTGCCTTCGACAAGCCGCGTATTGTTTATCCTGCTGACCGCCTTATTGAACCTGCGGGCGCTTTCAATATCCCTATCCGCTACTTCGCTCTTGACGTTCATCCTGTCGAGCGCCTGCCGGGCACGCTCCTGGCTGAACTTGCGTGTGGCGGGATCGCGGGACAGCTTCTTCAGTTCGAGCTTAATTTCAGCGGCTTCTACATCGATCTCTTTCTGGAGCTCCGCCTGCGCCTTCACCATGCCTTCCTTGCCGCCACCCAGAGCATCCACCCTGTTCATAAGCTCCAGAGCTACCCGGTATATCTCCGCCTCCTGCCCAACCCTCGTCCGTATGTTCTTGGCCGCGAATCTCACGCTCAAGTCTCCGCCCGTCGTCCCGGCTTCCTGGATCTTGGCCTTCGCGGCCTTCATTATGGCGTCACCCTCGCGGCTCATCGAGATGCCGCGCATGGAGAAGAGCGCGCCCCACGATATCGCGGTTACCATCCATTTCGCAAGCCCCACCTCGCGCAACTGCTTTCCGGTCGTGCTGTCGTATTTCGCGACGCTCCTCAGGCCGGTGTCTATCAGCGTGACAAAACCGGCGATATAACCGTTATTGTTGATCTCTGTTAGTATGCGGCCGCCGAGGCCTCTCGAACGAAGCTGGCTCATAACAACCTGACTATTTTTGGCCGCCTTCATGTAATTAAGCTGCAGTTCTTTAAGGAACGTCGTCTCCCCCTTGCCGGCCAGCACCCTGCATACCGAAACACTGACGCGGGCTATAAAATCAATAGGCGATGTGATAGCCTTGGCGAGGCCGCTCAGGCTCTTTTCGCAGTAGGCGCCCATGGCATTCCACGTGCCTCTTACGCCGCCTTGTGCGACCTTAGCCGCCGCCGCCTCGAGGCTCAAGACCCCTATCAGCGGCTGGACCACAAAACCAGTCTTCCATCCCTCAGGTATGCTCATGATGATCTCTTCGCCGAACTGCTTAGCCCCTTCTCTTGAGAAGATCGAATACTGGCCGTCAGAGGTCTTAATGTCTATTGACCAGTAGAAGGTGTTCAGAGTACCCCAGAAACCGCGTCCGGTTTCGCCTGCAGCGAAAACAGCGTCGACCACGGCGCGCGCCATCGGAGTGAATATCGTAAACATGGGGCTTATGTAGGTAAAGGTAACTACGCCTTGCAGGGCCATTGCCTCAACGCCGGCAAACGCGCCAGGCCTGACCTGGAACGTTTTGCCGAAGACATTAACTTTGCCCGTTGTTTCTCCGGCCAGCTTGTTGACCTTCTGCGCGAACCCCTCTTTGATCCCGCCGGTCCCGCGGCCGAATATATGCCCTATGCCCTGCGGGCTTAAGATATACGCTACGGCCAGGCCCGCGATTATTCCTGAGGTTATGGCGTCGGTACGATTGACCTTATTGACGCCTTCTTTAAATAAGTCAAAACTGAACTTTCCGTCTTTGAAGACGAGATCGCGGTTCAGATACACGTTGATATATGTCACGGTCGTAGTGATGGCCGCAGCTCTGGCTATGCTTACGGTCACCCTGAGCAAGGCTGGTGTCGTCGCGGCCCGCGCTCCGAAGCCCATCACCCCCGCCACTTTACTCAGGAATGGAGTGGCTTTGGACACCCATCCTATCGAGCCGATCGCCGCTCCGAACGATCTGAGTTTCGCCCCAATACTGAATACCCCTACCAGCGTCGACGCGGCTCCGAACCCCAGCCCCATGCCCATGCCTATCTTGAAGCCTTGTTTCGCGGATAATGCCATGCTTTGTGCAAATTCTCCAAGCGTGGGCAACTCGCCTGTAAATATGGCAGTCAATGCCGTCTTGCCCGCGGTTGCATACATGTAGACCTTTGCACCGCCCACGCCGAGCTTCAGCATCCCCTGTGCCGTTGCCGCGACCTTCGCGCCGACAGTTATCCCTCGTTGAGTCCAGAAGGCCGCCTTGAATATATTGAACCCCGCGGCGCCTACCTTAAACGACACTGTCGCGCCGGAGCTTGCGCCCAGAGTAGCTATCGTAACCGCCGCCAGCGCCCAGTCCCCCGCAATTTGCCATGGGGAGTCGTAGCTATCGACCGTCCCGACGCTCAACACCCATGACTGCCAATATGACCACCTCTGGATAAAAGTGCCATTATCCCGCATCTGGTGCCAGCCAGCCGCAAGGCTGCCGCCTGTGCCCTTGTAACCGGCGATGAACTTTATATCGTCCCCTGCCTGCTTCTCAACTTTTGCGACGGTCTCTTTGGCACCCGTCATCAGCACGTCATAGAACTGGTCTATAGTGGTTATCTTGGTGCCCGTCATCCAGCTTGCCCGGTCTATCGCCGTAGTGCCCTTGATAAGCTTCTCGTCTTTTATGTCCCACACGTTCGCGGCAAGCTGAGCCATGCTGAAGTCTCTGCTAATAAGCACATCAAGGGCGGCAAACTGGTCTCCCGACTTTATCGCCTGATCATATTTGGCGCCGACGGCCCCTATTTTGCCGCCCAGCTTAATAAGGCCTTTTACCTCGACGGTATCCTTCTTCAATTCCTTCTCCACATTACAGGTCTGGACGCCGCCGAACGAGAAGGAGTTGACCTTGCCTATTCCGGAGACGATCGCCATCGCCTTTTCGTATCCGATAGAGCCGTTAACTATTCCGTCCCGCAGGCTTGTTAACTCCGCTGTGACATCCCGTCCTCCCGTCACGCCTGTCCATGCACTCTCTGTGTAGACACCGGCACTGTCGGCCAGGAGTTCGTTTATGCGGCTCAGGAACTCCTCCTGGCATTGCCTGCCGCAGGATTTCCATGACAGGAGCTTGACCCGGCCGGAGTCCATACACACGGTTTCCCGGTACGTCTTGGCCTGCGTCTCACCCTTGCCTAATATTTTTATCGAGGCGCCCGCGCCAAACTCGAAGACATCCCCTTCGCGCATAACAACGGCGCCGCCTTCTATCCCGACCTCACTGTTATACATGATGCCTTCACCGGTAACGTTGATGCGGTTCAGGCCGCCGCCGGCTTTACCCTCGCCACCACCCGGCTGTGCCTTGCTTACCCTGACCGTATACTGCCGTATAGACGCGCTACCCTGGAGCTTCACAGTGCCACTCATCAGGTTCATGACGCCGCCTGAGCCGAACTGGATATCGCCGCCGGCTTTAATCGTGCAAGTCCCGTCCGTAAACGACTTTATCGTCCCGTCGGGCTGGCGGACCTTAAGCTCGCCGATGACCCGCATCTTCATGTCTGCATTGAGCCTGGCGCTGCCGTCCGCGGATATATTCAAAGTGACTATTCTGTCAAACGATTCCTTCTTCTCGCCGAAGGACACCGTAAGCGGTTTACCGGCGCAGTTTATCACCGCCTGTATGAACGATGTATTTGCCTTCTGGTCATACTGCATGCTCAAGGTGCCGGTGCGGCCGGAGTCAGCGAGCGTAGAGAGCGCATTGAATAACAGCAAACGGTCATCAAAGTTGTTGCCCGACCTTATGGCGGCGAACTTGCCGGCAGACGCGGCATCCATGGCAAATGTTTTGCCGAACGCTTCAATGGTTCCGGCCTCCACGTTTACCGTAAAGCTGTTCACACCGGAGCATGCGCCGTAAACGGCCTGATATAACGCGACCTTTTCATTGTCTGTGCCGTTCTTCTGTATATAGGCAAACTTCTCCGCGGTCTCCTTCGTGATCGGCAATGTCCCGCCGAATGCCGATATGGTATTGTCAGCGGTGTTTATGCCAAAATTCTTCAGCTCAGCCTTTACGGCAGCAATATACAGAACTTTATCGTAAGCTTTAAGCAGGGTTTCACCATCTTTTCCTTCAACCACATTTACAAGCATCTCTGTCGTCGCACCTTTTTGTATATAGGCCGACTTTTTACCCTCGGTAATGGCGAGTATCTTGTCGCCGACGCGAATCCCGCTGACACCGGCGTTCGCCAACTCAGCAGCGAGCGCCTTCGTCACCTCAACCCCCCCGCCGATAGACTTGCCGTCCGCAAACAGGACGGTCTTGCCGGCATCTTTAAAGAATTCCGCGGCAACGGCGCTGCCTTTCCACCTGTCGCTCGCAGTGGTAATTTCAACGGAGGCGATAAGGATATTCCTGCCGTCGACGTCGTTGAAAGAGCCCGTCGCCTTTATGATATATGTGCCTATCAAGGTGCTGGTACCCATATCGTAAGCCGTATACCCCATGAAATCGCCGACTTTCGCAAGGGCCCTATCCGGCGTAAAGAGCCAGGCCTTTTTGCCTGCGATATCAGTTGCCTGCGCGACAAACTTACCGCCGGACATCAGCATCTGGCCCTGCCGCTCGAGAAGCCCTGTCCCGAGCGCAGCCTCTGTGGTCTTTCCGAGCTCTACCTTACGGTCAACTCTGTCATAGGTGGCCGACCCCATACCGCCAGTGAGGGTAACTTTGCCGGTCTGAGTGAAGCTTTCAGCGAACAGGAAATTGCCGGTCTCTTTACTATAATAATTGCGAGTGATGCCGCCCATTTCAATGGAACCTGACTGCGAGGTCACAGCGTCTATCGACCGCGTCGCACCATTGACCTTGACCTCAACGGTTTCAGACGCTGTCGGTCTGGTGATCGAATCCGCGAAACGCTGGCTTGCAACGCCCAGGGCGTTCACTCTCGCCACGACATCCTTAATATTGTCCGAGGATAGCAACTTCTTTACTTCTCGCGTCTCTCCGCGTGATTTCAGCACTTCGTTCGCGCCACCGTCGCCCGTCATGCCCTGATACATACCGGACGTCATCTTGGAGCTCCTAAAGTCCGAACCTGCGTCCTGCACGAGCCCCGCGACCGCGCCGAGCGCGTCGGTCGCCTGGATTATCTTCCCCATGTCGCCTGAGGCATATAGCGCGCTGATAGTCTCGTTGGTTATGCCGTTCTGCGCATTCCAGATATCAGCCGCGCCATCGCCCTTTTGATCATTGAATAAACCGATACCGGTCTTGAGCGTTTCCGTCCTGAACTTAGACTCAGCCTTCTCGACGATATTGCCGACCGCGTTCAGCGCAACGGCCGCCAGCGTCATATCGGCAGCCGTGCCCCTGAAGAGCTCGGCGACGGTCCTGGTCTCTCCGAACTTTTCTCTGAGGTAGGCCTCGGCGGCCCTGTCGCCGGTCATACCACTGAACGGGCCCTTCTCCATCTCGGTCGTCCTGAACGGAGAAGCTGCGAGTTGGGTGATGTTCTTGCCGGTCTCGAGGGCGGCGACTGCATTGTCCATCTCCTCGAAACTGCCTTTGAAGAGCTTATCGATATCTCCCCCGATCACCATATTATCGGCCTCGCGCACGCTCCTGCCCGCGAACGACCCGCCCTTTATCACATCGTTCAGCGTGCCTTTCGCCGTTTCGATCTTCTCGTTCTTCCCGAAAGCCGCAAATGCGTTCATTATGGCGCCTATATCGCCCGACTTCTTCGCGCCTTCAAGGCCTCCCGTAAACCCTTCTGATACCAGTCGCGCATTGAGCGCTTCAGCGCGCGTCTGGCCGGCAAGGCCCGAACCCGCCGCAAATTTCGAATCCATGAGCGCTTTGTTCCCCAGGGTCTCATTGGCCGCGAGGACAGACCAGATCGCTACGCCAAGCTTCAGCGTATTGTCGTCATTCAGCTTGCCATCGGCGTCCCTGGCGGTCAGCTTCGCAGTGTCTACGCCCGCGCTTTTCAGGGCCTCGCCGAGGGTTTTATTATCTATCGCTGCGAAATCGGATTTTATCTTATTGCCCAGGAGCTGGTCGCCCATGCCCTGGGAGAGCTGGCTCAAGGTCCCGAAGAGAGTCGCCGTTAAACCGACGCTGACGGCAGGGGCTTTCATCTGGGTCATGTCCAGCGCTGCCCCGCCGAGATCTATCCTCATGACTTCCATAGCGGTGGCCTTGCCGCCTTGAACTTCGGCGACCTTCTCTTCTACCATAACGCCCGTAGCCATCTCCCTTATACGGATCGTCTGGCCTATATCGATGCCGGCGAACGCAAGGGCCTCTTGTACGGATGCATCGATGATCTTTCCATTCTTGAACTTGATCATATCGGCCGCTTCCTGGCAGCGTCCAAAGAACGCAGCAACGCCAGCCGCATCGAGAGAGCCTGCGCTTTCCCGCATGATGACCATATTGGCGTTCACGCCTGCATCAAACACATTGGAGAATTTCACGGCCTCGCCCTTGTTGTTGACCTCCGCGACCTTTCCGCCGCGGCCTTCTCCGGTCCTGACGTCGACTATCTGGAACTCCATGCCGACAGCCACAGCCGCACCGCCGAACTTCAGGAGTTCTTTTACGCACGCAGGCGTCAGCTTACCGTTGGCATCGACCTTGAGCGTTTCGGCCGTAAGGCCTGCCGCCGCAAACATCTGCGCGATGACATTGACCTCGCCTTTCAGATTTATTACCACGGCAAAGTTAACTCCGGGCTTGTACGCAGTGACAGCGCCATCATATACGGCCGCGCGGCCGCCGGCTGGCGCGGATGTGAATGTCGCGTTTATATTGAACGTGGCCGACCCGTCGGAATTAAAGAGCGTGGCCTCGAGCTGCTGCCCCCGGCTCATGCCTGAAGAGGCGGCGAGCGTCATGAACTGTTCGGCCGCGTCCTTGCCGCCAAAATCTATCTTGGACGCGCCGGATTCTATCCTGTTAAACGAGCTGTCGCCCATCGTAAGCCGGCCATCCCTGGCCACGACGGCCTGCGCGCTCGAACCGTCCAAGCCCTTGAACTGGGCAAACATCAGGCGTTCGGTCTTGCCGCCTTCTTTTTCCACCTCTTGCGACCGGAACACCCTGTCGCCGATCTCCATCGTCACGTTCTTGTGGCCGGCCTTCGAGAAATTCTCAGACATCGCCAGCGCCTTGCTCGGCGCTACCCCGGCGGCGCCCATGCCTGCCGACTCTTTCAGGACATCGGCGGTGAACTTCGAGACGTCCGCCGGGCCGCCCGCCTTAGTAAACCTCTTTCCGTCGGAGGTCTCGATGGTGATATATGAAGAAGAAACAGGCTTGCCGTCCTCACCGAGAGCGGTGCTCTTCGAAAGCGTGACTTCGATCTTTACGAGCTTGCCGGTCACGGGATCCTTAACCATCTTTGTCCTGGTCTCCGATACGGAACTTGTCCCGTCACTGGCCGTCACTTCGGTCCTTGTATCATCACCGCCCAGCGACAATGTCCTCGTGGTGACCACTACATCTATAAGCGTCTCTTTGCCTGTTGCCTTATCTATTGCCACCCGCTTTTCCGTATATTCCCTGCCGCCCGATTGATACGCGCCGACGCTCCTGAACTCCTGGGCCTGGCCCTTATCTTTCAAACCCGCGAAGACGGTCTTCACCTGGGCGGCGGTAAGACCCGCGATATCGATATCCTTGCCGGTCGCCACCGCCTTGCCGCGGAACTTAAATGTCAGCGCGCCGTCCTTCATGACGTAGCTTCCCTCATACTGCGCAGTTCTGGACTTACCGAACTGGTCGTAGTTCTTCTCGGTGACGACATAGCGGTTCGACTTGGAGACGTCCGTTTCCTTGCCATCCTTGGTCTTAACCGGATCCTGCGCCGTGTATGTAAACTCTTTCCAGCCGGCGGATGTGCGCGAGCGTGTACGCTCGGTGCCATTTGCGTCTCTCACCGTGTACTTCTCCATGCCGACGCTCATGACCGCCCTGCCCTTGACGCTGAACTGAACGCCGCCCTTACCTATATTGCCCTGGAGGGCCGTCCTGTCGCCGAGGTTCTTTATCGCCCTGACGCCTTTTAAGCGCGCGATGAGCTCTATGGCAAGGTCGAGATCCCTGACCTGACCGGCGTCCGCCATGGCTGACGCCTCCTTGAGAGTCTTAGCGCCGAAGGCTTCCTTAAGATACTCCGAGTCCGCATTGCCAAACCCGCCCTGGGTCGTATCCCAGGACTCGCTCTGCGCGGCTTTCCAGAGGCCTTTTCCTATAGACACGAGCACCTGCTCGAGGTTGCCGGGGTTAACGCCGTCGCCGAGCTGGAATTTCCTGGCGGACGCATACATCTCTTCGGAGACGCCGCCCTCGACCTTATCTGTGAGCCATCCCACCATCACGTTACCCACGGCCTCGTACACGTCCATTGCCGCGACGCGCCAGTTGTCGCGGGAGAGGATGTCTTTTATCGATACTGCCCTATTACCCAGAAGGGCCAGCCGCGCATCGCCCGCGCCCGGCAGGATCATCTTCGCAAGTTTCTCGTTCGCGCTCGCGGTACTCGTTATCGGGTCGAAGAGGTTCTTTAAGATGCCGCCCTCGTAATCCTTTGTCGTCGTCACCACGTCAGCGGCAGTCGCAGCCACATCGGTCCACCCCAGCGCAAGATAGTTCGCCGGCACGTCGTTATCGGGATTGGTCTCTACGGTCGTCGTATCCGCGATCACGGCTCCCGTGCCGTCGGTAGTCTTGATCCTGATACTGCGCTCCTTGATATGCTCGACGCTTGGCGCGCCGCCGCCGGGATAGTGCAGGACCTTCTTCGTCGTGACCGTCGTCTCGACCTTCAGGTTCTTGTCCAGCAGGCCGAGCGCCAGTGCCTTCGCATTCTCCACCTCCTTCTTCGTATTGTCCCTCAACTCCATCGCCATCTTGACCAGCGTATCGCGACGGTCGTTGATATCAGCGACCTGCTTGTAGTAATTGGTGTGGGCGGTGGCCTTCTGGCCGGCTATCTTGGCGAGCGTCTTCTGGATAGAAGGCTGGCCTTCGTCATATGTCTTCTGGAGCGTGTCGAGGGCGCGTGAGCGCACGGCCGTGAGCGCTGCCGAACCCGAGACCTCGGCTGACCCGAAAGATTGAGCATTACTGACAAGGGCCTCAAAAGTCGTGACATAGCCGCGCAGGGTTACGAGGCTGAGAGTCGTGAAGTCAGACGGCAGGTCGAAGACGGCGCCCGGATATGTGTACGAGCTGTTCCCTGCGGAACGTATGGCCGCTTCAACGGATTTATAATAGAGCTTCGCCATGTCCCGCAGCTGCAGCACATAGCCGCGCAGGGCATTGGCCTCCTGCATGTCGAGCCCGTTGAGGGTGGTATTGAGGTCCTGGAGGGCCTTGGCGAGCTCCTCGCTGCGGATATGGTCGAACAGGCTCTTCTGGCCGTTGTAATAGCCGTCCGCGTCCTGGTCCAGCCGGGAGGCCGTGAAATAAATGAGGTGCCTCACGGACGAATTATAGACGTTCTTTATCTTGTCGAATTTCATCTTCGCGTAGGTCCCGAAAGAGACGGCCAGGGAATTATTGCGGGCGATGAGGGCCGGATAGAATAGATCGGTGCCGGCGATCAAACTGTGCGAGGAAACGTCGGATCTCGAGCCAACGTTGTACGGATCGGCCGCTATGACGCTGACTTCCTCGCTGGAATACGGATTCGCCGCAGACGTAAAAGTACGGGCAAAATACGGGTCGTAATAGCCGGCCATGGAGTCGCTCCTGTATTTTCCTACGTTGTTCCACAGGTCCGTTTGCGCGCGCAGGTACAGGGCATTCATCTGCGTCGTGTTGGTAGCAATAGGCACGCCGAGAGCGGTGACCGGGGCCTGCTGCGCGATAACGCTGACCCAGGCTGTCGTGGGCCCGCCCCCAAACCACGTTCTGTATGTCGCGCCGGCATGCAAACTGTCTCCGGTCGTCGTACCGCCCATCACCTCGCCGAACAAGGCGACCCCTGTGCTCACGGGCGGCTGGGTCTGCAGGCCGTTCAGATAATTCCCAAGGAAGGCGAGCATGCCGCCTATTTTACCGCCCGTCCCGCCAGCGTAGCTCTCATTTCCTTCGAGCTTCGCCTTGTACGATCCGATGACCCCGAATGTAGTGACACCGAGGTTCGCGATCTCGTTCGCGAGCGGGTCGATATCGCTGTAGGTCCATGAATTATTGATGACCTTTACGGTCAGGTCTGTGAACGCCTTCCTTATACCTGCCATCTTCTCCACGGCTTTGGCCGTTTCCGGCGTGCACGCGTCGGCGTCGATGTCGGCATCCCTGGCCTTGTCTATGGCGCCGCCCGGGGTCAGCGCGCTCGTAAGATCGGTTACGCCGGTTGAAGAGATGACCGAAGCCGCGGTATCCGCCGCATTGGCGGCAGTCACAAGCTCGCCTGCCAGCGTCAAAATGCCCCCGCCCGCGCCTGCCGCGGCAACCGCCGTCTGCGCGGCGCCGGCCTTGCTCTTCGCGTCAGCGGCAGATGAGGCGAGCGCCGTAACGGCCGCCTGCAGCCCCGACGGATCCGTGATACGCGAGTTGACGGACTGGAGCAAGTCGTAAGCGCCCGAAGAGTCGGAGGCCATCTTCCCGGCCATGGCATCAACTTTTTCCGCCTTCTCCCTGGCCGCGGAGACTTTCTCGCGCGCCGTATTATAGGCCTGGACAAAGTCTCCGACCATTGTAGCGTAAGCGGCGGGCGTCGTGGAGGCTATGCCTGCGGCGTTCCTGACCGCCGCCAGCTTCGTGTTCATCGCATCGATGGCGTTTTTGGCGTCGGTCGCGGCGGTCTGGGCGGCGTACACTTCGGTGCCGAACGCGCCGGCAAGGGCCTTGAAGTCGGTCGCGGCGGCGGATGCCCTCGTAGCGTCGCCGTAGATGGATCTGGCAAGCTCATACACCCCGGCCGCGTCCTTGGCAGCGATTTCTGCTTTCACCCTTGCGTCTTTCGCTTTGTTATACGCGGCCGAATATTTCGTGGGATCCGCGGCGTTCAGCTGCAGCAGCTTTTCCTGCTCGAGCCTGAGCGCGATCGCGACCGCCTGGTCCGCGCCCGCCCTGGCGGCCTCGGCTTTATCGAATACGATCTTTGCCTTGGCCTCCGCATCGACCGCCTTCGTGTAAAAATCACCGGCATTGGACGTCAATGACGAGGGAGGAAGCAGGTTCAAGGATGACTGCACCAGGCCTATTTCCGCAGCGAGCGGGCCGCACGTCGACTCGATGTCCGCCCAATCGATGCCCGCGCTGCCGTTGGCGAGCGTTATATCGCTGCGCCTGAAGACATGCGTGACTGTGTTCCTGACGAGCGCCATCATGTCGGCAACGTCCTGGCTGGTGAGGCTCACCTTAAAGATGCCGTTTATATTTTCCATAGCCAGCTCAAGGTAGCCCTTCACGAACGCGTTGCCGACGGTGAAGCCGAGCCTCTTGTCGCGCTCCGCGCTCCAGAAACCTGCGCCGAAGTCGCTCGGCTCGAATCCTGTGTTCGCCGCCAGCGCGCCTGCGTCGACAGCCGCAAGGAGGGCGTCCTCTATAGTCTTCTCCTCGGAGATATTGCCGTAGGCGTCCTGCAGCTTTCTCACGGCGGCGTCATACTCATCGCTCACCTGGGTCGATATCGTCTCAACCGCGCTCAGGAGGTCCCGCTCCTTTGCCGCGGCGGCTTTGAGCTCGCCGGCGGCCGTAGATGCGAGATCCTTGTACCGGTCCCTGAGATCATTGATAGTAGCAGAGAGGCCGGCGCCTATCTGTTTCATGCTGTCGGTATAGGCTGCTACTGCCGAATTTGCGGCACTCGTTCTCTGCATGCCAATATTTCTCAGGGTACGCTTTGCGTTCAACAAGTATCTCGGCGGCCCTTTTATTTCAAGGTAGATATTGGACCATGACGGCCATCCGCGGACGGATATGTCGGCGGTAGGGTCCACATGTATATATCCTGGCCCGGTGACAGATTTAAAGTATAGATCACCGCGATTCTGAGCCGAATCTGCCTCGGCAGGAATGACATACCTATGGCTTGCGGGGTCAAAATTTATTGTTATGGGAACATACCCGTACCCTGAGAGATGAGTGTCATACTCCCAAATGAACAATAAGTCTGTTCTGGGAGGCAGCGCCGGCATGCCGGCCTCCCATTCGCCCATCGAGATCCTCGTTTCTCCGTACATACCATCATACGAGTTTTCTAACTCATAACGCCGGGTGATGGTGAACGTGGTATCCCCCGTCCAGCCGGCGCCGTTTGCGGTGGTGCCGCTGGCATCAGCCGGCGCCTTATTCGGCTTAAAGGTCGCGACTTCCAGGGCAAGAGCCGCATCTCTTACGCCGGTAGCGGCGCTCAGGAAACCGCTCTTCTTCGTCCCCAGGTCGGTTATAAGTCCGCCGAGGGCTGTATCCATCTTGGCCTGTACGCCGGCAAGCGATGCCTTGATGGCGGCAAAGGCCTGGGATACCAGGTCCTGCGCGCTTGGATCCGGGGGTGGGACGCCTGGGGGAGGGGGTGGAGGGGTTTTCATCAGATCGCGCATTTTGAGAAGCGCGTCCTTAGCTTGCGTTAACGAATCCTTTATCGTAGCGGAGAGGTTACCCGGCAGGGTAGCGGCGTCGCCTGCGCCGGTAAGCCACGCCTCATTCAGAAGGCCCGCGATCACGGCGATCGCGTCATCTATCTTCTTTATCCTATCGTTCAGCTCGTTTCCTACGGCGCCTGAGTATGTGGCCGTCGAAGACAGATACGTTATCATGGCTATCTGGCCCGCGAAGAGCCTGTCCAGCCTGTCCTTTTCCTGGGCAAGAGCGGTAGTGTCAAAGGCCGACGCTATCAGATTGTACATGGCGCCGCCCGCCTCCCATGTCGAGTGGAGATCGCCGAAAAGCTCTGCGCCACTGACGGGCAAGGGGCTCCAGCCAGGGACGGCCGCGATGATTTGATTTATCAGCTGCGTTTTCTGCTCGTCCGTCACGTCCGACAATTCACCGCTCCAACCATTCGGCAACTCCAACTGTGCAGGAAAGGGCTTGTCGGTGATCCAATGATCAAGGCAGGCATAGATATAGGCCTTGCCGGCATCGAGATAGGAAGTTATCGTGGTATACGTCTGATCCGCCATCATTTTCCAGTCGTCGCCCATCTCGGTAATATAATTTTCGATATTATTCTTGGCCGCGTCCCAGAAATTTTCCAGCTTGCTCTTCACGGAGGTGTTCAGGGCCCAGGCAGCGGATTCGAGCCCCAGAGCGTCGCTATGCATGAACTCTGCCTCGTCCGCCTTAAACTTGTCCCTCGCCTCTCCGTACAGTGTAAGCGCTCCCTTTATCGCGGGCCCGCCCATCGACGGCGTATAATCCCTCAGCATGCCGTACGCCTTCACGACCTGATACGAGTTTATCGGTATAGCCGGCTTGGCCGGGTCGATAATCATGTGCAGAAGGCCGTTAAGGGTCGTCCGCGACCTCGTAGTGCCGGAAGACCTCTTGTAATCGAATTTCGGCGACCAGACGCTGTAGAGTTTCCAGACTTTCTTGCCGGACGCGTCAGCCACCTTCGGGCTGTATTGGAGCACGAGCCCAGCATCAGTGAACTTTCCGAACTCGTCCTTCGTGTAATACGTGATCCTGTAACCGGTGCCCGATCCGAGCGGGTCGGGATCGGGTATTAATTCCACCTTCTTTTTCCAATCATTGCTGGGCGGCTGCTTGCCCGGCAGATCTATGTTCCAGAGGAACTTGCCGTACTTGTCGTTCAGGATATCCGGGTTCTCCGCGTAGAGGCGCAGCCCCGCCTCATCGCCGTAGGCGTCGTAGCTCCTCGTAACCATCGTGACATCATGGGCGGCGAGGAAGCTGTCCCAGGTCGCGCCGCCCTCCCAGTAGGCCGCCATGGTCCCTTCCGGCAGGTCGCTCGTGCCGTACCAGAAACCGTCGTTCTCCTTATCGCCGTACTCGTTGGCCATGGCGTTTATAATGCCGCTGTACATCTCGCTCCCGAATATCGACGAGCTTGCGCCCGCGATCGCCGCAAGCTGTTCGTCGGTCAACTCCGTACCGGCGCCGGGCCTGACGTAGGTCAGGACGAAACCGTCCCAGTTGTCCGTGAACTGGCGCTTCGTGACGAGCACTTCGCGGTTATCCTCGAGGACCTTCAGATTGCCGAAATCATCCACCGCGGTGACGACGACATAGTGATCGCCGCCGACGTGCGCCAGCACCTTCGCGCCGTCCTTGACGAGCGCCTGGAGCCGGCTGAAATCTATCATGTACGCGTAGGACTCGGCGACGTCGCGCATGCTCCGCGCCGATATCATGAGCTCGCCCTCGGGCGCGGCCGGTATGATGCCGGACTGTATATCCTTTATGATCGCCTGCGCGGCCAGAGCGGCGTAGCCCATCGCCGCATTGCCGAACTGGCTTACGAAGAAGGCAACGGCGTCGAACGCGCACGCCGCGAAATGCTCCGGCTGGGCGGCAAGCCATCCGGTGACGGCCGATACCGCCGCCGGCATATTCGTTTCAAGCCATGCGCGCACCCTGCCGATAATGTCCTGGCGCACCGCGGCGCTGACGGCCCGCTCGCCTATCCTCACCACGCTTATCGACTCCGCAGCGGCCTGGCCCCTGCGCGAGTCGGCGATGAGCTCGAGCGTGATGTCACCGGCGGCGAGGTCCATGGCGTCCTTGAGGCTTCCGAGCCGGACCGGGTTCAAGGGATCGGTCTTGTCCCAGAATTCGGTGCCCTCGCCGATATAGACCTTAGCGGTACCGATCACGATATAGGCCGCCTCTTCGGTGATAGGCTGCTGCGGGGCTTCCGGTATCATGGCGGCGCCGGTCACCGAAACAGTGACTGCAACCAGTCCCGAGGCGGTCCTCTCGGCTTCGACGACGAGGTATGTATGAGTGCCGTCCTCCTCATTCTTATCGATAAGATCGAATAACGCCTCCGCGCCTCCGGCAAGGTCCTGCCCGTCCCTGCCAACGATCCGGGCTCCTGTGAGGCTGAATGACTTTCCTCCCACGCTGACGGTTTTTGCGCCGCGGTTCGGGGACGTCGCCATGCCGTTAACGCTCTCCAACGTCCCGCCCGTCGAAAGCTCTATCCGGCTGACCGTCCATACGGAGCCCTCGCTTGCCGAGAGCGTGATGCCCGCGTACGTCGGCATCGCGCCGTTTGCCGCATTGGCGAGGCAGGTATCCTGCAGGTCTTTCCACTCGATCTCATTGCCCGCGCCGTCGAATATCGTCGCGCCGGACGCGTCGAATGTTATCCCGCCGAGGCCCTCCAGCGTGAACGCGCCGCCGGTCCCCGGCGTTATGTTGCCGCTCGCCGACATCATAAGGTCCGATTCGAGTTCGGTAAGAACATTCTCCGTCTCGGTCACCGTCCGCACGGTATCGACGACGCGGTTGCCGTCCTGATCATCCCTGAATGTCAGGCGCACGGAGGTCGGGGTGTCCTTGTAATGGTT
>CAYGRZ010000025.1:0-172 GCA_964352425.1 uncultured Planctomycetia bacterium
CCGCTGTAGCCGGTGAACGTGCCGATGAATTCATCGATGGCGTCGCCGTCGATGTTGATGGTCCACAGGGAAGCTGGGGTTCCAGTAGAGATACGGTCCCAGGTGCTGCCCGTGCCGGAGTAGGCCCAGAGCCCGGTGTAGCCGGTGAACGTGCCTATGAATTCATTTACGG
>CAYGRZ010000025.1:272-22594 GCA_964352425.1 uncultured Planctomycetia bacterium
GTGCTGCCCGTGCCAGAGTAGGCCCAGAGCCCGGTGTAGCCGGTGAACGTGCCTATGAATTCATTTACGGTGTCGTAATCGATGTCGGCAACTGACAGGGAAGCTGGGGTTCCAGTAGAGATACGGGCCCAGGTGCTGCCCGTGCCAGAGTAGGCCCAGAGCCCGGTGTAGCCGGTGAACGTGCCTACAAATTCATCTACTTTGTCGCCGTCGATGTCGAGGAACAGCAATAACGCATAATTACTGGCCGTTCTTAAACCGTCAAGGAATGTATCCTGGTCGTACCCCCCTCCAGTTACGATAGTCAACAGCTGCGCCAGGTAGTCTGAATTCCCCATGGTCTGATTGGCTACCGAAATACCATACCTTGACTCAAACTCATCCTGCAGTTCCTGGTCGACGATGGCCATGAACAGGGCTCCCATGTTCTCCAGGAGCTCTGTCGGGGTCACATCCAGCACGCGCTTGTCGCCGGTCAGTTCGTTATCGACGGTGACGTAACCGGCAGTTTTCCACGTATTGCGATCGTAGCTATAAAGGAACAGGGATGTCGCTTTCACCGACGCCTCCGCGTCTGAGAAACCGATCGCCTTGAGCGCCTCTATAAGGTCGGCCATATCATGTATCACGGTGCTGCCGTAACCGTCAACGGTATTGATATCGATGTCCAGCGGACGCATATCGTCGGGATCATCAACAACTGCCCCGATGGTCACCAAGTCCGCGTTCACCCAGGCAGTCCTGGCGGACGCGTCTGTGAAGAGGACTGCCGCGAAACCGCTTGCGATCCCTTCAGACACGACCAGATCCTCGATCTCGCCCGTAAGAGTGATCATGGCAGGGAGCGCGAGTATGCCGTACTCATCTTCGATATCTATGTCAGTCGGGTCCGGCAGGCCGCCTGCAACAACGGTTATTATGTGGACGGCCGCCCAGCTCGTCCTTGCTGCAAGGTCGGTAAAGAGCACTGAGGCTATGCCGCTCGCAACAGCTTCGTCTGTGCCGACGGGCAGCAAAGGCACTATATCGTTTGTCAGGTTCACTATGCCGATGATCGCCTCCGGCCTGACTATGGTGATCACTGTCGGGTCATCCTCATCGACCGATACTATGCCCGCGGCCACCCATGAATCTCTGGCGTCTGAATCCGTATAGAGTACCGAGGCGATGCCGCTGGCGGTGTCGGGGTCGATGAGTGAGTCCGGATCAGCGGGATCCAGGAGCAGGCCCGCGATCACGTCTGTCAGATCAACCATGCCGTGGATGGCGGCAGCGTTGTCGATAGACATCGTTATCGGGCCGGTCGCGTCGCTGGTCGTTATCGAGACGAGGCTCGCGCCTATCCATGCGTCACGGGATATCTTATTGGTGAAGAGGACCGAGGCGATGCCGTTTGCCGCGGCGCTGGATATATTCGCGCCCGCGGGAGATATCAGCGCGTTGGTAAAGGCCACCATCCCCGGGAGGGCGGCGGTGCCGTGCGTGACGTCTATGATGATCTCGGTAGCGCCCATGACCGTGATCAGGTGGGCGTCTTCCCATGCATCCCGTGCGTCTGAATCCGTAAAAAGGACTGACGCTATGCCATTGGCGAAAGCGCTGTTGATTTCATCATCCGGATCAAGCGGCAGGTCCATCAGGTCATTGGCAAGGTTCACGATGCCGTTGACGATCGCCACGTCGACGGTGATCTCCGTCGGGGGAGTGCCCACCACCGTGATGAATGCCGCCCAGGCGGTCCTGGTGTCGGCATCGGTGAAGAGCGATGAGGCTACGCCGTTGGCCGCCTCAGGCGTCAGGCCGCCGGCTATAAGGGTGTTGGTAAGGTTGACGATGCCCACGACCGCCTCTTCCCCGTACGGGGTAAGGGTGATGGTGTTCCCGCCGTCGGTGACTTCGACGATGGTCGCGGTATGCCAGGCGTTCTGTGCGTCCAGATCCGTGTATAAGACTGACGCCATGCCGCTGGCGGTGTTGGGGTCGATGTGTGTGGGTGGAACAAGAGCATCAAGATGCAGGGCCGCGATCGCGTCGGTGAGATCGACCATGCCGTGGATGGCGGCGCCGTTGTCGATCGACATCGTTATCGGGCCGGTCGCGTCGCTGGTCGCTATCGAGACGAGGTTTGCGGCTATCCATGCGTTCCTCGAGTCCTCATCGGTGTAGAGCACGGAGGCGATGCCGTTGGCCACGGCGCTGGATATATTCGCGCCCGCGGGAGATATCAGCGCGTTGGTGAAGGCCACCATCCCCGGGATGGCGGCTGCGCCGTGCGTGGCGTCTATATTGATGTCGGTGGCGCTTACCACCGTGATCAGGTGGGCAGCCGCCCATGAGGCCTGCGCGTCAGCGTCCGTAAAGAGCACGGAGGCGATGCCGTTGGCGGTAGCGCTGTTGACATCGGGATCCGCGTCGAGCGGCAGGGCCATCAGGTCATTGGCAAGGTTCACGATGCCGTTGACGATCGCCACGTCGACGGTGATCTCCGTCGGGGGAGTGCCCACCACCGTGATGAATGCCGCCCAGGCGGTCCTGGTGTCGGCATCGGTGAAGAGCGATGAGGCTACGCCGTTGGCCGCCTCAGGCGTCAGGCCGCCGGCTATAAGGGTGTTGGTAAGGTTGACGATGCCCACGACCGCCTCTTCCCCGTACGGGGTAAGGGTGATGGTGTTCCCGCCGTCGGTGACTTCGACGATGGTCGCGGTATGCCAGGCGTTCTGTGCGTCCAGATCCGTGTATAAGACTGACGCCATGCCGCTGGCGGTGTTGGGGTCGATGTGTGTGGGTGGAACAAGAGCATCAAGATGCAGGGCCGCGATCGCGTCGGTGAGATCGACCATGCCGTGGATGGCGGCGCCGTTCTCTATAGTGATGCTTGTCGGAGTAACAGGGTTATCGACAGTAACAAGATCCGCCAATGCCCAAGCCGTACGGGCGTCAAAGTCGGTGTAGAGGACCGCGGCTATGCCGTTCGCGTTGGCGCTGGGTATATTCGCGCCCGCGGGAGATATGAGCGCGTTGGTAAGGTTTACCAGGCCCACGATCGCGAGCCCTCTTCCTGCCGCGATATTGATATCCGTCGGGTCATCGGGGTTATCCACGGTTATCAGCTGGCCATGGACTGACCACATATGCCTGGCGTCAGCGTCCGTAAAGAGGACCGACGCTATGCCACTGGCCGTTCCGCTTGCTATACCTAAAGCCGTGAGGTCATTAGTAAGGTTCACGATGCCCGCGATGGCCGCGTCATTGGTGATCTCGATGACTTCCGGGCCCTCGCCTGTCTCGGTCGTGATATCGATGAGGCCGGCTACATGCCACGCTTCCCTGGCGTCCTCGTCCGTGAACATCGATGACGCCATGCCGTTCGCCACGCCGCTGGCCATGTGCTGGGTGTGTCCGGCATCGAGCCATAATGCCTCGAGGTCATGGGTAAGGTTCACCAATCCGACCACCGCGTTCCCCCCATGCGCACCGTTAAGGAGGATATCTATCGGAAAATCCATGAAATCGACGGTCACAATGCCCGCGTCCTCCCACACCTGCCGTGCCGATTCATCAAGGTAAAGGGACGTCGCTATGCCGCTTGCCGTGCCTTCATCTATATGTGTAGTGTGTCCGGCATCGAGCCACAGCGCCTGGATGGCCAGCGTAAGGTTATTTATGCCAACCACGGCGTCGTCGCCAGTATCCGTAAACGTCAGCGGTGAGTACGCCGGGTCGGTCGGATCGAAGCCCACATCAGCCGTATGCGTGGCGTAATATTCCTGCAGGAACGTGTAGATGATGTCCTGTTGGGCCAAAGCGTCCGGCGAGAGGGCGCTATTATCGAGGACAAGGTTCGGCATGAGGCCTTCGAACATCGTGCCGTTCCATGACGGGATATAATGGAATATATCGAGGTCGGGGTTGCCTAAATCGACGGCGTAATTATAGTACTCTCCATCCGGAGACTGGCTCTGCGACCATCCCGACGGAAATGTCATCATCATGTTGGTCCACGCGTCGGGATCCGCTATATCGCCCTTGGCAATGGCCAGAAGGAGGGTTGAACGTATCTCCGTATAGAGGAGGCTGTAGCTCGAGCTTGTCAGGTGGTTGGTCGACGCATCGTAACCGGTCGCCAGATACCCGGCGGCATCGTCATAGAGATGCGAAAAGTTCATGTCAGTGAAGATCGTGCCCATATCCGCGAGCGTGCCCCAGCTGCCCTCGCCGGCAAATTCCTGCATAGCTACGAGAAGGCCCGTCGCAAGCCAGCCGTTGTCAACAGTTGATATGAAACGGTCGCCGCGTGACGTGGAGCTCAAGTCTGTCACATCATAATAGTTCCTGAACAGGCCTTGCCAGGTACTGCCGACCGTCCCGGCGATGGTATTCAGGGTATCCACGACATTCTCGATCCTGGCCATGGCAATGGCCCTGGCGGTGACGGGATTGGGGTCTATAATACCGAGCTCGTACGCGCTCACGATGCTCATGAGATAAAGCCCTATATCGCTTATAGAAGTATATCCGGCCTTGTCTATGTCGGTGGCCTTGTTAACAGGCAGCGTCGTGCCGTTACTGGTCGCATATTCAAAGTACGCCCATGTATCCCCGGCTATAGCTAAAAGGTCGGCCTGCTCGCCTCCGGTAAGGCCGCTGGTGTAATCGAATGAAGCCGGCAGCAAGGTATCAACATCGCCGGCAATGTCGGTGAAATGAGCGTTGAAGTCATCATCCGATAAGAGATCGCTCGTAGTGGCGTCGAGGCCGTCGAGGCCCGTCAGGAAACGGTTCTGGATCACGCCGCTGCCGAGACAGTTGGCCAACGATACCATTATCATGCCCTGGTCGAGCGTCACGTATCCGTCCGCTATATCTACGTTCCCGTCCGGATCAGGATCGAGCGGGTCGAAAGCGCTCGCGTTGAAGGAATCGTAGAAACCGTAGGTGGAATTATAGGAGAACTCATAATTAGCCAGTATCGCCGCGATGTTTTCGTATGCCTCGCGCGGCGCCACGTCGAGCGCCAGGAAGCTGGCATACGGCGTGATGACGCCGGTCGTGTTCAGGTACCATGAATTGACATCTCCTCCGAGCGGCGACCAGAGGACCATGTAATCATTGTAATCCGCAGGGTTGAGCGCGGGAGATATGCCCCATACATTATATCCCATGGACGACGACGCCAGGTCTATAATGCCGGCAGACGCCCAGGTGTTGCGCATATCCTGGTTGGTGAAGAGGTTCGTCACCATGGCGCTGGCAACACCCGGCTGGGTGATGCCGAGGCCGGTGAGATGGCCGACAAGGTTATTCATGGTCGGCACGGCGCTCACGCCATAGGTGGTCAACGCGATCTCCGTGGGATCGCCTGACGCGTTATTCAATACATTGATGAATCCGGCTTCCTGCCATGTCGTGCGCATAGCGGAATCCAGGAAGAGGGCCTCGGCGTTGTACGAGCAGAGGCCGACGTCCGGGTCGCCATGGCTGTCCCTGAAGATGCCGTTGCTGTAGAACGTGTTCGCCAGGGCCTGTATGCCAGCCACCGCGGTCTCGCCGTAAGCGGTAAGGTCTATGTCTTCGGGGAAGTCCGGATCCGAATAGGGTGTAACGTCTATCATATCAGCGCCATCCCATAAGCCGCGCTTATCGGGGTCGGTAAACAGCGCTTCGGCGATCGCCTCGGCGAGCCCTACGGGCACATCTCCGAGAGTCTCATAGACACCGGGAACAAGCGCATCCTTCACTGCGATAATGAGCTCCTGCAGGTTCACTATCGCTATTTCGCCGTAGGCGGTTAATGCTATGACCTCGAATTTGTTATTGCCAGGGTCATACGCTGTAGCGCCGACATGGTCATGCGTACCGATAAAGAACTTTGCGTTGTCAATCCACGTGGTGCGCATCGCGGCGCTCGCATATAAGGACTGCGCCCTCGCGTCTGCAATACCGGACGGGACATCTTTGTAATCGGTAAAAGTATCACCATTAGTATCTCCATACACCGTACAGAGGTGGTCTTGTATGTCCCTTATCAGGCTGAACATATTAGGTATAGCTACTTCGCCGAAGCCCGTCAGCTCAACATTAGTGACGACGGCGCCAGGTTTTGTTATAGTTATAAATCCTGCGCTATTCCAGTTTCCCTGCGTCGTAGGGTCGGTGAATACGACGTCTGCGAAATAGCTTGCGGTCCCGCCATCAGGTATGCCGTGAGTCATTAGATCATTGGTAAAAAGCTCCATGTTTGGCAAGGCGGTCGCACTATCACCGAGAACGGTTATCAGAAGCGGGTCGGTAGTTGCGAGGTAATTGTCCACGTGTATGTAACCTGCTATCACCCAGCGATCGCGCTTAGCATCGTCATAATAGAGGTATTCTCCGATGTAGCCGTAGTCAGGATCAATTGCCTGCAACTGGGCTTTAAGGGGGACGAGCATGTCGTATACCGGACCATGAAGAAGTGCGCCGTATAACGGGGTCAGGATCCACTCATCGTCAACATCGCTCTGAATGAATCCCGCACTCAGCCAATAGGTGCGCGCGCCTTCATCGGTAAAGATGTAGTGAGCCCACCATGACGCAAAGCCACTATCGCTGATACCGGTCGCGCCAAGCTCTGCTGCGAACGACGCCTCGTCCGCAAACGCGGCACCGCTGCCCAGGGCGAACGCCAGGACGAATAGACACACCAATACGACTAATTTTTTCATTTTAGAAACCCTCCGTAGTTTTACCGATTTTTTTGATGCAAGGTAGGAAATCTTATTTTTTTCGTTCACCATAAAATAGTACAGCCCGGTTACCTTATTTCAGTTTCGGTAACCAGGCTGTCTAAAACAGTATTAGACCCTTGGCTTTGCTACGACCCTTGTCTGCTTCAGGTCGCAGTCCCTTTCGGGACGTGCCCGCCTCACGACGGGTTTGCCTTTTCGTCTATGACGCAAGTATACTACAAAAAAAAGATTTGTCAATCACTAAATACAAGCTTTTTTGATACCTAACATTTACAGAAATTTACAAAAAAATAATGTTTAACACTCTTAACAATCGATGTTTCAGATACGGAAAGAGATTGCTTCGCTTCGCTCGCAATGACTGAGGAGGCTCTTGGCTATTTCATGATGAATGGGATGCTGACAGAGAGTTTCTTCTTGAGCCTTCTGACAGTGGTCATGTCAACGGTGAATTTGAGATTGGTAATAACGAACCTGAGGTAGTCGTCCATCGATAGATGCCTTTCCCGGCCCATCTTCGTTCTTATTATCGGCAGTTTCAAAGCCCTCATGGTTTATCGCACCCCCTCGACTACCTTCTTATAGAGCTCTTCCGTCCCGTACTTCAAGCACAAATCGTGGAATTCCTTGCTTTTGACGTCAACCTTGTTTGTTCGTATAAGATTGATTATATCCGGCAGGTCCCTATATTCTCTCAGTTTCCGATTGTGCTTTACGGCATGAAGTTTAAGCGCGATCAAAGTTTTCAGGGAAGGGACTATAAACGTATGTCTCGCGATCGAGATCTCCTTGCCGTCCTTGATGATCTTCTCCAGCGTTTCTTTATCCACAAACATAAAATCGATATCGACCAAAAAATGTTTGTTTCCGGTAAGGCGCGCAAATACGTCCCTGACTGATTCCAGCTCAAATCCCGCCTTTGTAAGCGCTTCAGCTATTTTATCAAAATCATCTTTGGTTATCAGGAAATCGACATCCGCGGTCTGGCGCGTAACCTTATAATAATTGACCGCGAAGCCGCCTATAAGGACGCAGGTAATCCCCGCTTTATTGGAAAGTTCGGACATCAGATGAAATACGGTCGGATAGCTCATAGTGAGGATTATAACCTAAAAACCTGCATTCGGGAAGAAAAAATATCCCGCGAACCGGGAGTTGGGGTGATCCAACGCGTGTGGAAATTTGATTTGGGACATTTTTTCAAATGATCTGCAATAAAATCAACCCTGTTTGCATCTTATATAGTAGAGGGATAAAAAACCTGGGAGATCAGCATGAAAAAATTAGTGGACAAAGAGTATTTTGCTTTCCTTAATGAGATCAAGTCGCGTATCGTTACCGCGAGGATCCAGGCGATACGCTCGGTTAATAACGTAAAACTGGCACAGCTTGTGCCAGATTTGCCATAGGGGCATAACATTCTTATTATGCGGAAGGTCAAAAGCGCTAAGCCACAGACGATCTTAAAGAGCCGGGATCGGATCGCGCCCTCTTTTTCAGGGCCGCGAGCTTGTTTTGAACGCTTGTCCTGATCATGGCATTCGAAATGGTCTTCACCCACCCTTCGGCTTTTTTAAAGCTGAACGATCGCGGAAAACGCAGTTCAGGGAAATGGCCAAACCGCCTTTTCTTACACGCTGACAGATACAGGCTGTCAACCAGGGCTTTTTCAGGCTCGGCTATCAGGAAAGTCCCGGTCCCTTCATACCAGTCAAAACCCGTAAAAAAAGACGGGGCGACCTGGTGGACGTTGAAGGTGCCGACTGTTGTCCTCAGTGTTGCCGCATGAGATACCGACGCGAGCGTTATGATATGCGGTATCTGCTCTATAATACCGTGGAGATGAAGAGCGCTTACGAATGAGACATATGCCCGATGCCGCGGAAACAGGAAGGGTATGACGCTGTAAGGGCTGACGCCTCCGGTGCCGGCTTCCGCCCAAACACCGCGGTACACCTTGAATATAAGGTCTTGCCGCACAAGATAATTAAGCGCCTGTGTCACAGCCGAGAGAGACTTTCCCGAGATCGCGTGCAGTTCGTGCGTCGTGAATACGCCGCGCCCTAACCGCCTGATATATGAATACATGCTTTTATCAGCCATCACTTTTTCTTAATCCGTCTATGAGGCCGGATACTTTTAATGTAAGCTCATCCCAAACGGCCGCTGAATCATACACAGCCCTGTCCTCCTCTGACAGATACTCAAGGACAGAGTCCCTGAATTGTTCAAACCCGACCTCAAACACATTTTCATATGCCTTCGATACTATAGCGGAATTCAGCCCGATCTTTTTCAAAGCCGCCGGCTCTACGCGGGAGCTCAACAGATAGATGTCAAATACATCCCTCGCCTGTATCGCGGACCTGGCAGCGAGAGTTGTTATCTTCTGGGCTGTGGCGGATAGCGCGTCATAATGCGGAACGATGACAGGCATCACTTTGTAAGCCCTTACAACCGCATCGGATACCGGCTGGACTACCGCGGTGCCGTGAAATCCCCTGCGCGAAAACTCGACCTTTGTAAACAAGTCCTCCCTCGATGCCGTTATAAGATGGATTTTAAAACGCTGGGTTGTTCCGGTCTGTTTCGCTTTTGCCATATCCGGCGGCACAACGGTCTCTATGCCGAACGGTTTCAAGCTGACTGTAAAAGATGCTGAGCGCAGTATATCCATAACGGTATCCTTCACGCACACGATGGTCATGGAACGGATATCCAGATCCATATCTTCTGAGTACCGGATACTGTTAAAAAAGAAACGGAGGTTCACCCCTCCCTTAACGGCATAGCGATCAGATCTGGCCATTCTGCCAAACCATCTCAGAAACTCTATATGGAATATTTCGCGTAACTGCAGCGGGCTGTAAGGATACGGTCTCATAGGTATGAATGGTAGTTTAGTTTAAACTAAGTTTCAATACGATATCCATAAAGTAAATTATACACTATAAGTAGATTTTGTCAAGGGATGCTGACCCTATCCCAAAAACTATTTTAATAGACTCGCGCGCGGTGACGGCGGCTATTTTATCCAGAGCTCGTGGTGGTCTTTGAAGGATTTGATGAAGGCGTTGACTATCGTCGGGTCGAACTGCGAGCCGGAGGCATCCCTTATCCGGTTGTATGCCTCTTCCCTCGACAATCCCTTCTGGTAGGGCCTGTCGGTCGTCAGGGCATCGAACGTATCGGCTACCGCGATGATCCTGCCTTCCATCGATATGGCAGTGCCTTTCATGCGGCTGGGATATCCCCTCCCGTCATACCGTTCGTGGTGCTCCAGGATCCCCCGTATTATCTTGTGCGAATCATCTATCGACTCTATGATCCTGGCGCCGATACCGGGGTGCAGCCTGATCTGTTTGCGCTCGTATCCGAGGAGCTTGGCGGGCTTCATCAGGATGCTCTCCCTGACCCCTATCTTACCTATATCATGGAGGATGCTGGCCAGCCGCAGGTTCTCCATTGCCTCGGCGTCCAGCGCCATCTCCCGGCCGATGGCGACCGCGTATTTCATGACACGCTCGGAGTGGCCGCTCGTATAGGCATCCTTGGCGTCTATGGCCCGTGTCAGCGAGGTGATAGTGCTTATGAAGAGGTTCTTCAGCCGGTGGTACAGCCGCGCGTTCAAAAGCGCGATGGCGATATTGTTGGAGAGCGTCAGGAGGAGTTCCTCATCCTCTTTCGTAAAAAGGTTCCCCGGCCTCTTCTTGTTGCTCACGATCAGGACGCCTATGATCTTGCCCTCGGCCTCGAGCGGCACTGCCAGGAATGAATGGATCGGAAGTTCGGCGCCGGTGAACGGCAGCTGCCTGTCCCTGAACGCGGGATTGTCGCGCACGTCGTTGACGATCAGCGGCTCCTTGCGCTTCACGACGTACTCGTTTATCATCTCCCAGCTTCCGAGCAGGTTGATATTGTCGAGCTCGTCCGAACTGAAGCCCCTGGCCTTGGTCAGCATCAGCCTCTTCACGGTATCGTCGATCAGGAAGAGCGACGCGTGGTCGGCGCCGAGCGCGTTCGACGACTCCTCGAGGATGAGGTCGCTCACCCTGTCGAGGTCGAGCGACGAGCTTACGGCGCGGCTCACCTGCAGGAGTATCTTCGCGGCTTCGTATTTGTGATTTTTTTCGATCATGTTATTTTGACCACAATGAACGTCATGTCGTCGTGCTGGCTCTGCTTCGGTTCGAACTTGCGGACGTCTTTTTCGATCGCGTCGAGGAGTTCCTTCGACGGAAGTTTCCTGTTCTTCTCGGCAACCGCCAGGAGGCGCTCCTTGCCGTACATGTCGGACTTCGGGTTCATCGCCTCGGTGATACCGTCGGTGTAGAATATGAACGTGCCGCCCTTGCCGAATCGCATCTCACCGCCCGAATACGCCCCGTCCATCAGGCCCAGCGGCGCGCCGTCCTGAACGTCCAGGAATTGCGATGTTCCGTCTTTGGCCAGATACAGGGCCGGAAGGTGGCCCCCATTACCATATACCATACGGCCGGTGGTGACGTCAAATATAGAATAATAGACGGTGACGAAGAGGTTCGACGCCGATTCTTTTACGAGTTTCGCGTTTAAGTTTGCGAGCACGTCATGGGGACCGGCGCCGGGAAGGGCAAACGAGCGGAACGCGCCGACGACCATCGCCATGAAGAGCGCCGCCGGGACGCCCTTGCCCGAGACGTCGCCTATCATGACGCCGAACCGATCAGCGCCGAACGAGGTGAAATCATACAGGTCGCCGCCCACCTGCCGCGCCGTGAACATCGACGCCGCGACATCGACGCCTTCGACCGAGGGCATCGCCGTCGGAAGGAAGCTCTCCTGTATCTTCCTGGCGATCTGGAGCTCATTCTCCATCAGGAGCCTTCTCTTCCACTCGGACACGTACTTATACAGGGTCAGCGACAGGTGCAGCATCGCCACGACGAGTATCGGGTATATCAGGTCGACCCAGAGCCCAAAATAGTTAAAGACCAGTATGCCGACGAGCACGAACGTCGTGATCACGGCGAAGAGTATGAAGAATCCGCGTAGCGGCTTGGTCTTCAGGACAAGCGCCGATATCAGCACGGAAAGGAAGGCGAGAAGGCCCAAGCTTGTGCCGCGCGACGCGCGCCGAATAAAGTTTTTTGTAATGATGGAATTGAAGACCTCCGCGTGCATACCCACGGCAGGATAGAGCGTGTCAAAGGGGCTCGGGTGGAGGTCGACGGTACCGACCGCGGTGAGGCCGATGATGCAGACCTTCCCCTTCAGGGCCTTGAGGTCTATATTGGGTGTCTCGCCGGTCATCTTTGCCAGGTGCGACTGGATGATGTCGACGAAGGAATAATGCCTGTACGAGAGGCCCCACGGCGCGGAGAAGTTTACGATGATGTTCGAGTGCTCGTCGAGCGGGATCCGCGTGCCGTTACCCAGGTCAACATATTTTCCCGGCACGAACTTCACGTCTTTCTGCGGGATGCCGAGATAGTCGCAGGCAAAAAGGAGCGACAGGTACGGCTGGAACAGATAGTTCTCGTATTGTATATAGGCAGGCGCGCGGCGGAATTTTCCGTCAACATCGGGGATGACATTGATGTGGCCGGCCCCTTTGGAAGCGCTGTTGAATGCCTCAAGATTCTTGGCCAGGCATCCCAGAGCCATCGGCACCTTTCGCCGCTTGTAGTCGAGCTCGAAGACGACGGGGAAATAGACATTGCCGGCTCGCGCGGCCGCGTCGATAAAGTCGCTGTCGTCCTTTGACGGTTCGCTGAAGAATATATCGAACACGACGGCCCTGGCGCCGGCAGCGCTAAGCGCCTTCGTGAGGATCGCGTGGTAGCTCCGGTCGAACGGGAAACGGCCGATCTTCTCGATCGTGTCGTCGCTTATCTCGACGATGGCGATTGTGTCGGTAACGGGGATCTGCGGCCGCAGGCGAAACCTGAGGTCGAGCGTTATGAGCTCATAGCTGTCGAGGATGTGGAAATAGGAGCCGGCGAGCACGGCGGCCGCGATGAACGGCAGGATAATGCGGCCCGTGACCTTCTTCAGTGCATCCGTCTTCATCGGCGCTGCAGGGTATTAGTCATTTCCCTTCATCAGAAGCTTCCACGGGTGGGCTTTAAGGTCCTGGCTGAAATCCTTGAAGTTGACCGCGGTGGCTTCTATGTTCAGGACGATGCTGTCGATGCGGGGCCTGTTGTCCTTCACGACGCCGTTTACGTTGGCGGCGAGGTCCTTTATCTCCAGGAGCGTCTTGTCGAGGTTCGAGGCGATCGCGTCCGCCTTCTTCCAGAACTTCCGCATCTCGATCGGGTCCTCGCTCACAATGGTGGCGCCGTTCTTGACTACCGGTTTATCGCCCGAACCGGGCGTCAGTCCTATGTAGGCGTCGCCTATCATCCCGGAGGTCGATATGAACGCTATCGTGTCCTCGTGGAGCTTCGCGCGCTGGCTTAAGGTGAGCTCGACCTCGACTTTCGTCTCGGGGTCATACGAGAATTTGATGCCGGTGACGCGGCCGACCTCTATGCCGGAGAGCTTCACGATCGAGTCCTGCTTTACGCCGTCGGCATACGTGAAAAAGGCTTTGACCCTGTAGGGGGCCGCTTTGAAATCGGTCGTCTTCACGTAGAAGAGCGCCGTCGCCGCTATCGCCGCGACGACGATCATTCCTGTCTTCACTTCATTCGTCACCTTCATCTCGCATTCTCCTTATAGTTATCCACAGCGTAGGTCACCCTTAAGGGTGACCTACTATATTCCACTTTTAATTTTTTCGTTCGTAGCACGCGACCCGCAGCAGTAGGGCAGGTTTAAACCTGCCCTACATTCAAATCTACGCGACAAGGTGCTCCAGATAATCGTCCTTCTGCTGGAAGAACCGTATCGGGCCGTCGGGGCTGCCGCTTATGAACTGCTGGACCATCTCATTCTTCGAATGCCTGATGTGGTCCGGCGAGCCGACCTCGAGGACGCGGCCCTCGTAGAGCATCGCGACCCTGTCGGCTATCGAAAAGACGCTCTTCATATCGTGCGTCACGACGACGCTGGTGATGTTCAGCTTCCTGGAAAGGTCGATGATGAGCTTATCGATGACGCCGGCCACGATCGGGTCGAGGCCCGCCGTCGGCTCGTCGTAGAATACGATCTCCGGGTCCATCGCTATCGCGCGGGCAAGGCCGACGCGCTTCCGCATGCCGCCCGAGAGCTGGCTCGGCATCAGGTCTTCGAAGCCCCTTAAGCCCACGAGCTCGAGTTTCATCTTCACGACGATATCCCGCACGCTCTTGTCGAGCCTGGTGTGCTCTTTTAAACCGAGGCTCACGTTCTCGCCCACGGTCATCGAATCGAAGAGCGCCGACGACTGGAAGCTCATGCCTATCCTGCGCCTGAGCTTGTCCATCTCGTCCTCGCCGAGCGCGCTTAAGTCCTTGCCGAGGAGGAACACCTTGCCGGAATCCGGCTTGAGCGACCCGATGACGTGGCGCAGGAATGTCGACTTACCGCAGCCGGAACCGCCCATGATCACGAACGTCTCCCCCCGGCAGATCTCGAGGCTGATGCCGTTTAAGACCGTCCGGTCACCGAACTTCTTCACGACATTCTCAGCTTTTATGACGACTTCTTTTTCCATAGGGGTGTCTCTTCCTATTTACCCGCGAAATAGAATATGCCCGTCAGGACGCAGTCGAAGAATATTATCAGTATGAAACTCGTGACGACGGAGAGCGTCGTCGCCTTGCCGACGCCCTCGGCGCCGCCTTTCGTATTCAGGCCCATGTAACAGCCGACCATCGATATGATCATGGCGAACGTGACGCTCTTCACGAGGCCGGTCCAGACGTCTTTCCAGAGCATGAACTTGAACGAGAACGTAATATAGCGGTAGGGATCGAGCTTCAGGTTGAATACGCCGACGAGAAAACCGCCGAAGATGCCGACGAGGTCCGAGAATACGGTCAGGCACGGCAGCATGACCAGGAGCGCCAGGAAACGCGGCACGACGAGGAACCTGACCGGATTGAGCGCCATCGTCTCGAGCGCCTCGATCTGTTCGCTCACCTTCATCGTCCCGAGCTCTGCGGCTATCGCGGCGCCCACGCGGCCCGTGACAACGAGCGCGGTCAGCACCGGCCCGAGTTCGCGGGCAAGGCTTACGGCGACCATCGGCGCGACATAGATGTTGGCCCCGAATTTATTAAGCTGGTAGGCGCTCTGCATCGCTATGACGATGCCGGTGAAGAACGAGACGAAGAGCGCTATGACGAGCGAGCCGGCGCCCGCGAAGACCATCTGGTGGAATATGCTGTCGCGCTTGACGAATTTGTTCTTAAGCGGCCCGAATATGAGCCACCAGACGGTATCAAAAAGGAGGCTGGCGACCTCCACGACACTCCTCGCGGTCCCCAGCACCGCATCGCCGATCCTGGCGAAAAAATTCATACACACACCGGTTGTTATACGAACGTCGAGATGGCGTCCGCCTCGTCTGCCATTATCTCGAAAAGTTTCTCAAGCTTCGTTATCTCGAACAGGCTCTTTATCTTGGAGGAGAGGTTCGTGAGCCTCAGGCGCCCGCCGTAGGACTTCATGTTCTTCAGTATCTCGACGAGTGTGGCCAGGCCTGACGAATCGACGTAGGTCACCCTCGAAAGGTTGATCACTATCTTCTGGGTCTTCGCCGCGATCAGCTTATCGAACGACTTCTTGATAGCCGGGCTCGAATTGATGTCGATCTCTCCCTCGACGCAGCATACCGCCAACCCGTTCTTGTTCTCGACCTTGACTGCCATAGCCGTCTCCCCTTCTTTTGATTATTGCAGCTTCTTCAGCATCGTTATCCTGTTGCCATTGCCGCTGTATTCGACCGTATCCATCAGCCTCTTGATCAGGTAGACGCCCCTGCCCGAGTTCTTCAGTATGTGAGGGCCGCTCGTCGGGTCGGCGACCTTCGAGTGGTCGAAACCGGGCCCTTCGTCCTCGACCTCTATATAGAGGCTTCCGTCCTGTACCCAGTACGCGACCTTGACCGCCTTGCGCCTGTCGGAGTGGTTGCCGTGGACGATCGCGTTCCTGACCGCTTCCTCGATGCACAGCTTTATATCGAAGGCCTTGCCTTCGTCGACGGCATACGGCGCCAGGCTCGAAAGGATCCTCGAAGAGACCTTCCGTATATACCGTGTCTCGCTCGGGACTTTTACCCGGTTCTTTCCTGCGCCGTCCCTACTGCTCTTTAAAAACGCCAATGGCCCTGATCTTATCATATCGCATGTCCACAAGCTTGTCTTTGGGGATTGCCTTCAAGCTCGCGAGGTCTCTCTTTATCGTTTTCTTCATGTTTTCGGCGGCCTCGTGGGGATCGCGGTGCGCGCCGCCGAGAGGTTCTTTTATTATACCATCGATTATTTTCATTTCCAATAAATCTTTGCCGGTGAGTTTCAGCGCCATGGCAGCGTCGGGCGATTTCGAGCGCTCCTTCCAGAGTATCGCCGCGCAGCCTTCCGGGGATATGACCGAATAGTACGCGTTCTCGAGGACGTAGACGCGGTCGCCTACCCCGATGCCGAGCGCGCCGCCGGAGCCTCCCTCGCCTATCACGAAGCATATGATCGGGACCTTGAGACGCGCCATCTCCCGCAGGTTATAGGCGATGGCCTCCGCCTGGCCCCTCTCCTCGGCGCCGATGCCCGGATACGCGCCGGGCGTATCTATCAATGTCACGATCGGCAGGCCGAACTTCTCGGCCATGAACATCACCCTCATCGCCTTCCGGTAGCCCTCGGGGTTGGCGCAGCCGAAGTTCCTCTCGAGGTTTTCCTTCGTATCCCTGCCCTTCTGGTGGCCTATCACGGCTATCCGCTCGCCGTTCAGCTTCGCGAGCCCGCAAATGAGCGCCTTGTCGTCGGAGAAGTGGCGGTCGCCGTGTATCTCGACAAAATCGGTCATCATCATCTCGATATAATCGAGCGTGTAAGGCCTTTTCGGGTGGCGGGCTATCTGGACGCGCTGCCACGGCGTGAGGTTATCGTAAATGTCCTTCTTTATCTGGGCGAGCTTTTCCTCGAGGCGCCTGACCTCACCCGATATATTGATATCCTTGTGGGAGGTGAAGGCCTTCAGGTCCTCGATCTTGCGTTCCAGGTCTATGATGGGCTTTTCGAACTCAAGCCCGGGCATGGCTGCCATATGACTCCCGCCTTAATCGACTATTACAACCTCTGTGCCTTCGGGGACTATCGCGAACAGCTCTTCGACATCGGAGTTCTGCAGCCGCACGCACCCCTCGGTGACGCTCTTTCCTATCGAATCCGGGACGATCGTGCCGTGTATGCCGTACGTCGGCTTCGATATGCCCATCCACCGCGAGCCGAGGACGTTCTTCGGGTCGCCGGCAGGTATCATCCTGCCGTTCGGGGGATACCACGGGGGGTCGACTATCTTGTTCGTTATCCTAAACGTTCCGACAGGGGTCGGAGAGGAAGCCTTGCCGGTGGCTGCACTGTAGGTCTTAAAGACGTTCCCATCGGCTTTCAGCGTCAGGATGTTCTGCGATTTATCGATGACGATGCTGAATTTGAGCTTCGTGACCGTGAGGGCTTTGCCGACCCTGATATTCGCGCCGCGGAGATCGTTGGCCTTCGTGATCAGTTCGACCGTCGTGCCGTGCTTCTTCGCTATTTTGACGAGGTTGTCGCCCTTCTGGACCTGGTATACCAGCGAATCCGGCGTGACGGCCGGAGAGCAGAGGATCTTCACGTTCAGGTCCTCGATGGCCGCCTGGACCTTCGGCACAGCCTCCGACGCAGGGAACTTCTCAATGACTTTCTGGTAATATTCTTTTGCCTTCGGGAGGTCCCCCCTGGCCGTGTAGACGGACGCGAGCTTCAGGTACGCGGCATCGGGAGAGCGGGCTCCCGCCGCGCCCGGCGCCCTTGCGATGATCCGGTGAGACAGAAAAGCGGCCATCACCACGATGACGGCCGCCGATACGGCTATCACTATCTTCTTACTCACGCCGCCCTTCCTTTCTTAAGGCCCTCATTTATACAGGAGAAGCGATACCACTATCCCGAGCGCCGCGCCCGCATATACCTCGACGGGCGTGTGGCCGAGAAATTCCTTCAGCTTTTGTTCGTCCAGCTTCTTTTTCCAGTAAATGTCTTCGAGCATCATATTGAGGAGCTTCGCCTGCTTGCCGCTCGAAAGCCTCACGGTATAGGCGTCGAACATCACGATCAGCGTGAAGGTGAGCGCGACCGCAAAGAGCGCGGAGTCGAACCCGTAGGAGACGCCGATGGAGGTGCTCAGCGCCGACGCGCCGGCCACGTGCGAGCTCGGCATCCCGCCGGTCCCCATGAAGTACCTGAAGTTGAAACGCCTCTCCCTCATTATGCCGAGGATGACCTTCAGGCTCTGCGCGATGATCCAGGCAGCCGCGGATGTCCAGAAGATATAATTTTTTCCGAATTCGACGAATGGGTCCATAATTTAGTTGTGTATATCGGGATAATATTATAGTATATACGCGTCAGGTTTTCAACGATAATTTAGTGGACAACCCATGGAGGGGGTAGAAGATGGAAAAGTTTTTCCGCATCGCCGCAGTGGCTGCCATTGCGGCTGCCGTGTGCATCAATCCGTACTGCGCGAAGGCAAACGAGCTCGAAGGGATGGCGCAATCGGGGAGAGCAATCAGGGTCTTCGTGACCGCTTTCTCGGACGAATCCGGCCAGGCCGGGATACGCCCGGAAGATTTCAGGAAGGAATTTGAAAAGGCGTTATTGAACAGGAAGTCGGTGATATTCCAGATCGCCGCGGCGCCCGCGGAAAGCGACGTCCAGATATCCGGCGTGATAAAAAGTTACCAGTACCTTGAGAAAGACCCGCTACGGCCTTCCCCGAGCACCGCGACCCTCATCCTCGATGCCGTGACGACCGAAAATTTTGTTGAGATGTTCGCGGAATTCACCGTGGTCGATACAAAAACCGGCGCTGTTCTCTGGAAAGACACGGTCTCGACCTTCATAAAGAGGATGATGACGCCCGCCGAAAGCATCCCGCTGATATACGAAAAGCTGTCGCGCGTCTTTTTATGGAAGTCGTTCGGGAAGGGAAAGAATTAATTCCTGATCAGCGCGAGCGCTTCGGCGCGCGTCTTCTCGTTCTTCCTGAAGACGCCGCGCACCGCGCTCGTCACGGTAAGGACCCCCGGCTTCTTCACGCCCCGCATGCTCATGCAGAGGTGTTCGGCCTCGATCACGACGAGGACGCCTTTGGGCTTCAGCTTCCTCATGATCAGTTCCGCGATATCGGTGGTCAGGCGCTCCTGGACCTGGAGCCGCCTGGACAGCGTATCGACGACCCTCGCGATCTTCGACAGGCCCGTGACGCGGTTACCGCTCGGCAGGTAGGCGACATGCGCCCTGCCGAAGAACGGCAGCAGGTGGTGTTCGCAGACCGAATAGAGCGGGATGCCCTTCAGGAGGACGATCTCGTCATGCTCTTTTTCGAATACGACCTCGAGCTCCTTATCGGGGTTGACCCCGGTGCCGCTTAAGATCTCTTCGTACATATCCGCGACGCGCCGCGGGGTATCTTTAATATCGGCCCTCCTGATATCTTCGCCGACCGCGATCAGTATCTCTCGTACCGCCTTCTCGATGCGTTTTTTGTCCATAGTTGTCTCCATGTTAACATAATTTAAAAAACAGAGAACAAAGTACAGAGTACAAACAAAGTCTAAAGTCAAAAAACAAATTAAAAATCAGACTTTGTTCTTTTGACTTTGTCTGTATTCTGTTCTTTGTACTTTGTTCTTTATCACTTCCCCACACAGAACTTCTCGAATATCCTGTCGAGTAAGTCTTCCGACACTGACGTGCCGATGACCAGCCCCACGTTGAATATCGCCTCTTTCAGATCGACGGCGACCAGCTCCGGCGGCGCCTTCTCTTCAAGCGCCTTCTTCACAGATACCATATTAGCGAGAGCTTTGTCAAGGGACTCCTTGTGGCGCGCGTTGCTCACGATGGCTGCCTCACCCTGCGTAAAGGCGCCCGACCAGACCAGCCGCGATATCGCCTTCTCCAGGAGCTCGATATTCTTCTTCTTCGCGACCGAGACCTCGACGACCTCGGCGCCTTTGAAGAGCTTCTTCAATTCCGGGGACCCGAGCGTGCCGGCGAGATCGCATTTATTCACCGCCACGACCTTTGCCGTGTCCCCGAGCAGGCCTATGATCGCCCTGTCGGCCTCATCTATCCCGGTGGAATGGTCGAGGACGAGGATGGCGATATCGGCCATCCCGAGATACTTCTTTGACCGGGCTATGCCCTCTTTCTCCAGAAGATCTTTTGTTCCTATGATGCCGGCCGTGTCGACAAGCCGTATCGGGATACCGTGCAGGTTGATCATCTCTTCGACGGCGTCCCTGGTCGTCCCCGGTATCGGAGAGACGATGACGCGGTCCCGTTTCAGGAGCTCGTTCATCAGGCTCGACTTGCCGACGTTCGGCTTGCCGCAAATAATCGCGAGCACGCCTTCCCTGAGCACCGCGCCCTCGTCATAGGTGGCGATCAGGGCCTTCAGCGCGGCGATGACCATCTCCGAGCGCGCTGCCAGGGTCCGGGTACCGGCCGTCTCAAGGGCCTCATCAACGAAATCTATCGACGCCTCGATCTCGGAGGCGATGTCGATGATATCCTCGCGGATACCGCTCACCGTCCTCGAGAGCTCGCCGTCGAGCTGCTGCATCGCTACTTTCAGCGAGCCTTCGGTCTTGGCCCGTATCACGTCGAGCACGGCCTCTGCCTGGGCCAGATCGATGCGGCCGTTCAGGAACGCCCGCTTCGTGAACTCGCCCGGTTCGGCGAGCCGCGCGCCGTGTTTCATTGCGAGCTCGAGGACGCGCTTGACGGCCTGGAGACCGCCATGGCAGTTGATCTCGACGATGTCCTCTTTCGTATAACTCCGCGGCGCGCGCATAACGGTCAGCAACACCTCGTCGACTATAGCGCTGTCTGTCGCTTTAGGTTTTAGGTTTTTGGCCTTAGGCTTTTGGGCTGCGAAGCCGGCCACGATATGACCATAATGAACTGTGTAACTGCTATAACCGGAAGGCTTCCCGCCGTCCGCCGCGAAGAATATCCCATCCGCGATCGCGAGGCTCTCCGGCCCGCTCAGGCGGACTATCCCGATCCCGCCTTCGCCGATCGGCGTGGAGACAGCTACTATCGTATCATCTTGAATGTTCATTTTTCGTCCTTCACCCTACACCCTAGGCCCTACACCCGCCTGCGATTTCTCTTCAAGCAATATATCCCGCGCCTCGCCGACAACGAAGAGCGAGCCGGCCACCAGCACGAGGTCGTCCGGGCCCGCCGCGGCCCTGGCGGAGGCCATCGCGTCTTCAACGCCCGCAGTCACCGACACCCCGGCGCGGGAGGGCCCGACCATCTCTCTCAGAGCCGACGGTTCGAGGGCCCGCTCGGTGATCTTCGCTCTTGTCAGGACCACATCGTCAGCTATCGGCAATAGCTCATCGAGGATGCCGCGCACGTCCTTATCTTTTGAGACGCCCAGGACGAGGATGAGCTTTTTATAGGAAAATAATTTTCTGACTGCGCCGGCCAGCGCCTGAGCGCTCGCCCTGTTCTGGGCGCCGTCGAGGACGATGAGCGGCCTTCTTCGCATGACCTCGAGCCTGCCCGGCCAGGCCGCCAGAGCCACGCCTCTCCTGATGGCATCGGCGCTGATCGTGACCCCGTGAAGGCCGAGAGCCTCCGCCGCTCCTATCGCCACGGTAGCGTTCAGAGCCTGGTGTGTTCCCAAAAGATTCGTTTCCAACCGGCCATAATCCTCGAACGCGCCGTCGACACTGAAGACCTCGCGCGTATCCGTCCCTTCAAGCTCCCTGTACGTGATGTCGCTACCGACCAGGATGAGCCGGCTCTTCTTTGCCTCGCAGATGCGCTCAATCACATCGAGCGCCTCCTTATCCTGGGGCGCGCTTACGCAGATGCCGCCCTGCTTTATTATGCCCGCCTTCTCGCCGGCGATCTCGGCCAGTGTCGAGCCCAGGATCTGCGTGTGCTCATAGCTGATGGGCGTTATCACCGAGACGAGCGGCTCTATAATGTTCGTGGCGTCCAGCCTGCCGCCGAGGCCGACCTCGTAGACCGCAAAATCGGCCTTCATCTGGCTGAAATAGAGGTACGCGATCGCCGTGCAGGCCTCGAAGAACGTTGGCGCGTCATCACAATTTGCACAAGCGGCTCTGACCTTGTCAGCCAGACGGGAAAGGTCCGCTTCGGTTATCAAAGCATCGCCGATCCGTATCCGCTCAAGGAATGACGACAGGTGCGGTGAGGTGTAGAGGCCGGTCTTGAATCCGGCCACCGTAAGGATGGAATGGATAATAGAGCAGGTCGAGCCCTTCCCTTTCGTGCCCGCGACGTGGATGGCGTTGATAGTATCCTGCGGATCGCCGAGAAGCGAGCAGAGCTTCCTCATCCTGTCGAGCTTGAAGGAGGCCTTGTAGCCGTAGCCGTCCCTCTTCTCGTAATTGATCAGGCAGTTGAGATACTTGAGGGCTTCTGGGTACGTCAT
>CAYGRZ010000025.1:22694-25138 GCA_964352425.1 uncultured Planctomycetia bacterium
CCGGTGAAGACCATCGCGATACCGAGCTCGTCGGCCTTCTTGATGACCTCCGCGTCCCTGATCGACCCGCCGGGCTGGATGATCGCCTTGACGCCGGCCGCGGCCGCCTGCTCGATAGAGTCGGCTTTCGGGAAGAACGCGTCGCTGGCGAGCGTCGATCCCTTCGCGCGGTCGCCGGCCTTGTCGGCGGCGATCTTCACGGAAACGACCCTCGACATCTGGCCTGCTCCGACACCGACGGTCCTGGTGCCCTGGCAGAGGACGATGGCGTTCGACTTCACATGTTTGGCGACGACCCAGCCGAAGAGGAGCGACTCTATCTCCTCTTTCGTGGGCTTCGTCTTAGTCACCACTTTAAGATCGGCCTCCGTGACGTGCTTTAAGTCCCTGTCCTGGGCGAGCATTCCGCCGACAACTTTTTTGAGGTCGACATCCGCTTTTGAGGCCTTCGCGCCGAAGTTCTTCACGTCAAGAAGCCTCAGGTTCTTCTTGGCCTTCAGCGCCTCGAGCGCCTTCGGCTCATACGACGGCGCGATGATGCACTCGACAAAATCCGCCTCCGCGAGGATCGTGGTGGCGGTCTCGAGATCGACCGGCCTGTTGAACCCGACGATGCCGCCGAACGCGCTCAGGCGGTCGCAGTCGAGCGCGTCGACGTAGGCCCGCTTCAGGGTCGCGGCCGTCGCCGTGCCGCAGGGGTTGGTGTGCTTTATGATCGTGGCGGCAGGCTCTTCATATTCTTTGACTATCTCGAGCGCCGCGTTCAGGTCGATGATATTGTTGAACGAAAGCTCTTTGCCGTGCAGCTGCGTCGCGCTGGAGATGCTCGGCTCGTCTGCAAATTCGTCCTTATAAAATGCCGCGCCCTGGTGCGGGTTCTCGCCGTATCGCAGATCCTGGATCTTCCTGTGCCTGAGGTGCAGGTACGCGGGAAATTTTTCGGTCTGACCTGCGGCGTTGGCTTTAAGATAATTATAGATCGCCGCGTCATACGCCGATGTCCTCTCGAACACCTTTACGCCGAGCTCCGTAAGAAGGCTTTCCGAGACGAGCCCCGCATTTTTTTCCATATCCGCGATCACGCGCGTATAGTCTGACGGGTCGCAGATCACGCAGACGGAATGGCGGTTCTTCGCCGCGCTCCTGAGCATCGACGGCCCGCCGATGTCGATATTCTCGATCGCCTCTTCGAGCTTCACGCCGGGCTTCGCCACAGTCTTTTCGAACGGATAGAGGTTGACGACTACCATGTCGATGAGGCCGATATCAAATTTCTTTACGGTCTCCATGTGCTCCTTATTCCCGCGAAGCGCCAGGAGGCCGCCGTGTATCTTGGGATGGAGGGTCTTCACCCTGCCGTCCAGCATCTCGGGAAATCCGGTGTAGCTCGAAACGTCCCTCACCGGCACACCGAGCGCGGCGATCGCCTTCGCGGTGCCGCCGGTCGACAGGATCTCGACGCCGAATTTATTCAGCGCCTTCACCAGGCCTTCTAAGCCCGCCTTATCCGAGACGCTTATCAGCGCTCTTTTTACCTTCATCTTTTTGCCTTTCCCTGGTTCGCTACGGCCTCCATCGCCCTGCGCACTTCCTCGGGGTCGCCGAGGTAGCAGCTCTTGAGCGGTTTCAGGTTATCATCAAGTTCATAGACGAGCGGCAGCCCCGTGGGGATGTTGAGGCTGACTATCCTTTCATCGGGTATGTTGTCCAGGTATTTCACGAGCGCCCGCAGGCTATTGCCGTGCGCGGCGATGATCACGCGTTCGCCCGACTTCACGACCGGCGCGATCGTCTCGTGCCAGTACGGCAGGAACCTCTCCACGGTATCTTTCAGGCATTCGGTCAGCGGCAGCTCCTTCTCGGTCAGGTCCTTATACCGGGGGTCGTTGCGGGGGCTTCTCGGGTCGTTCTTCTCGAGGGCCGGCGGCGGCACGTCGTAGCTCCTCCTCCATACGAGGACCTGGGATTCGCCAAACTTCGCGGCCATCTCGGACTTATTGAGGCCCTGGAGCGCCCCGTAGTGGCGCTCGTTCAGCCGCCATGAGTTGTAGACGGGTATCCACATCAGGTCCATCCTGTCGAGGGCAATCCAGAGCGTGCGTATCGCCCTCTTCAGGACCGAGGTGAAGGCGACGTCAAAGATGAACCCTTCTTTCTTGAGGACATCGCCGGCCTTCTCGGCCTCGGCGATCCCCTTCCCGGACAGGTCGACATCGGTCCACCCGGTAAAACGGTTCTCCTTATTCCACGTGCTCTCTCCGTGGCGCAGCAGCACCAACTTCTTCATATCTTACTCCTCTATTAGGGAGATTATTTTACCACAAAAACCAACTCAAAACAACCGCCTGGGCAGCGTTTTTACCTTTCTCTGCGTTATGACCTCGAGCTATTAAATTTTTGCGGGTCCTGCCGCTCGGTGTCCTTTGCGATGCTCCGCGCTCGCG